>DASTWY010000008.1:0-211401 GCA_035765735.1 Baekduia sp.
TCCACCGTCACGATGGAAGATTCGTCCCTCGACGCTCCGTGGGTGGAGCCGCGCTGAGACACCCGTCGCGTGGCTGTGTCGCGTGGCTGTCACACGACGCCCTTCCGTAGAGTCCGGGCGCGATGAGCGCATCTGGGATGAGCGACCTGCAGACGGCGATCGAGCGGGCCCGGGCCGGCGGCCCGGAGCGCCATCGCGAGAAGGCGGTCGAGCAGGGCAAGCTGCCGGTCCGCGAGCGGATCGCGCGGCTGCTGGACGCGGGCTCGTTCTCGGAGGAGGCGCTGCTGGCCAACTGGGAGCAGGACGGCCTCGGCGCCGACGGCGTCGTCACCGGGGTGGGGTCGATCGGCGGCCGACCGGTGGCCGTCATGGCCAACGACCCGACCGTCAAGGCCGGCTCGTGGGGCCCCAAGACGGTCGAGAAGATCGTCCGCATCCAGGAGCGCGCGCTGCAGCTCCGGATCCCGATGGTGTACCTCGTCGACTCCGCCGGCGCGCGGATCACCGACCAGGTCCAGATGTTCCCCGGCCGCCGCGGCGCGGGCCGGATCTTCTACACCGAGGTCAAGCTCTCGGGCGTCGTGCCGCAGGTCTGCGTGCTGTTCGGGCCGAGCGCCGCCGGCGGGGCCTACATCCCCGCGTTCTGCGACGTCGTGATCATGCGCGAGGGCAACGCCTCCATGTACCTCGGCTCGCCGCGCATGGCCGAGATGGTCATCGGCGAGAAGGTCACCCTCGAGGAGATGGGTGGCGCGCGGATGCACACCTCCCAGTCGGGCTGCGGCCACCAGCTGGTCAAGACCGACGAGGAGGGCATCGACCTCGCCAAGCGCTACCTGTCGTACTTCCCGACCAACTGGGAGGGCGAGCCGCCCGCCGCGCCGCCCGCGGCGCCCGGCTCCAGCGCCGCGATCCGCGACCTGATCCCCGAGGACGAGAACAAGCCGTTCGACATCAAGGCGCTGATCGACGCGCTCGTCGACGCCGAGTCGTTCCTGGAGATCCACCCGCGCTGGGCCAAGGAGCTCGTCGTCGGCTACGCGCGCCTGGACGGCCGCGTCATCGGCATCGTCGCCAACCAGCCCAAGCAGAAGGGCGGCGTGCTGTTCGTCGACTCCGCCGACAAGGCCGCGCGCTTCATCACCACCTGCAACGCCTTCAACATCCCGCTGCTGTTCCTCGCCGACGTGCCGGGCTTCATGATCGGCACCGCCGTCGAGAAGCAGGGGATCATCCGCCACGGGGCCAAGATGATCAGCGCGGTGAGCGAGGCGACCGTGCCGAAGCTCTCGGTGGTCGTGCGCAAGGCCTACGGCGCCGGCCTGTACGCGATGGCCGGCCCGGCGTTCGAGCCCGACGGCTGCCTGGCGCTGCCGACGGCGTCGATCGCGGTCATGGGCCCACAGGCCGCGATCAACGCCGTGTACTACAACCAGCTGCAGGCGATCGACGACTCCGACGAGCGCGCCGCGAAGACCGAGGAGCTCCGCGCCGAGTACGCGGCTGACATCGACGTGCTGCACCTGGCCTCGGAGCTGGTCATCGACGCGGTGATCCAGCCCGAGGACCTGCGCGCCGAGCTGATCACGCGCTTCGGCCACGCCGCGTACAAGTCGCGCGACTGGCCGGCGAAGCGCAACCCCGTCACTCCTGTCTGAGCCCGGCGACGCTCAGCGCAGGCTCGGCCCGATGTTCGGGTCGGCGTCGGCGGTCACCACGAACGTCGAGCCGACCTTGTCGTGCAGGCACTGCTTGCGCGGGTCCCAGAGGCACCAGAGCGCGTCGATGATCCCGTAGAGGCCGCAGGTCACGGCGGTCAGCAGCGTCTTGCCGACGATCTCGCGCAGGGCCGCGCGGCCGAAGGTCATCGGGCCGCCCTCCTGGTGCACGACCCGGATCCCGACGGCCTGCTTGCCGATCGTCTGCCCGTTGTCGGCGCCCTGCCGGGACAGCAGCAGCGGTGCGTACAGCACGCTGAGGACGAGGTAGATCAGGTACAGCGCCGCGGTGGCGGAGTTGTCGGCGAGCGCGGCCAGGATGTAGGACGGCACGGCGACGATCACGCTGTCGATGATCGCCCCGGCCAGCCGCATCCAGCGCGAGGCGAGCGCGTCGCGCCCGGCCGCGGCGGCGCCGAACGCGTCGGTCGGCGGCGCGAACCCACCGGGCCCATAGCCGCCCGCGGTGCCGCCGGGCGGCGGGACCGACTCGGTGCGCGGATCCTCGGGCAGCTGCGTCACGGTGCTTGGGTCTCCTGGTCCGGGGCGGGGTGTGGCGGCCGGTCCCGGCCGCGGGGCGCGGACCCTACCGCCGCCGGCCGACGTATCGTCTGGCTTGTGGAGCGGTCAGCGGCCATCGACGCGGGCAACCCGCGCGGCGCGGCACTCGCCATCGCGGCCGCTGCGCCGTTCGCGATCGGCCGGCTGGCGGGCGGGCTGGTCACCGGCGACGGCGCGTTGACGCCGCACGTCCTCTGCCCGCTGCGGGCGATGACGGGCATCCCGTGCCCGCTGTGCGGCGCCACGCGCTCGGTGGTGCTCGCCACCCACGGGGACACGGCGTTCCTGACGCTCAACCCGGTGTGGGTCGTGGTGCTCGCCGCGCTGGCGCTCGCCGGCGCCGCGCTGGTGCTGGCGCAGGCCGCCGGGGTCACGATCCCGCGCGGGCACATCCCCGCGCGGGCATGGTGGACGCTCGGCGTGCTGGTCGCCGCGGCGGGCTGGGCGTGCGCGCTGCTGCACCGCCAGGCCATCGGCGGCGCCTGAGGCGCTGAGCGAGCCCGCACGCCGCGGCGTACGGGCTCGGAACGATCAGCGCGCGAGCGGGTCGCCGCTGGAGATCCCGTCGCCCGTGGCGCCCGGCGCCTCCGGGGACGAGGGCGCCGGCATCGTCGGCGGCGCCGGCGGCAGCGGCGAGCCGCCCGCCGGGCCTTCGACCGTGCCGCCCTGCGGGCTGGTGAACGGCGGCCAGTCCTCGGTCAGCAGGTACAGGTAGCAGTACGCGCGCTGCTGGTAGGAGAGCCCGAGCACGATCATGTCCTGCAGGCCCTTGGGCTGCTTGCCGGTGACGAGGATCACGAACCAGGCGAGGAACCAGCCGACCTCCCACACGATCTGCATCGCGTACAGGATGATCATCACCGGGATCCCGATGATGATCCGGAACAGGGTCTTCATCCGGTTGTACTCCGCCTTGCGCGGCGGGATCCGCAGCTGCACCGGGTAGCCGGCCGGGTCGAGCGAGAACGGCGGGTAGTCGTCAGTCAGCAGCGCGATGTAGCCATAGACGGCGGTCGCGTAGCGCTGGAAGCCGGCGACGTAGCCGTAGAGGCCCTCGGGGTACTGGCCCGTGAGGACGATCGAGAACCACGCGATCACGACCGCGACGAACGCGATGACCGCGCCGACGAAGACGCCCACGTAGTGGGGGAGGGCCAGCAGCAGCCGGAAGAACGTCGTGAGCCGGCTGCGCCGCTCCGCGTACTCGGCCTCGAAGACAGGTTGATCGAGCATGGTGCGCCGACCCTACGTCCGGCGCCGGACGGCCGGAAGGGGGGCTAGCTCCCGGAACCGCCGCCCGTGCCCAGCGCGATGAACGGGGCCAGCGCGTCGGGGTTGGCCAGCGAGTCGCGCGACGCCGCCCGCTCGACCGGCTCGCCCATGAGGATGCGCTTGACCGGGACCTCGAGCACCTTGCCCGACAGCGTGCGCGGGACCTCGGCGATCTGGCGGATCTCGTTGGGCACGTGCCGCGGCGAGCAGTCCTCGCGGATGCGGCGCTTGATGCGCGCGACGAGCTCGTCGTCGAGCTGGGCGCCCTCGCGCAACACCACGAACAGCGGCATCCAGCCGGCCTCGTAGCCCTCGCGCGGCACGTCGACGACCAGCGCGTCGACGATGTCGTCCTCGGCCAGCACGGCGCGGTAGATCTCGCTGGTGCCCATGCGCACGCCGCCGCGGTTGATGGTGGAGTCGCTGCGGCCGTAGATGATCGCCGTGCCACGCTCGGTGATCTCGATCCAGTCGCCGTGGCGCCAGGCGCCGGGGTAGTGCTCGAAGTAGGCCTCGCGCAGCCGCGAGCCGTCGTCGTCGCCCCAGAACGAGACGGGCATCGACGGCATGGGCTGGGCGATCACGAGCTCGCCGACCTCGCCGATCAGCGGCTGGCCGTCGGGGTCCCAGGCCTGCACGTCGGCGCCCAGCGCGCGCGCCTGCAGCTCGCCGACGTGGACGGGCAGGGTCGGCACGCCGCCGACGAACGCGGTGCACACGTCGGTGCCGCCGCTGGTGGAGAACAGCCAGGTGTCGGCGCCGACGTGGTCGTAGACCCACTGGAAGCCCTCGGGCGACAGCGGCGAGCCGGTCGACCCGACCGCCGTCAGCGCGCCGAGGTCGCGCCCGCCGGCACCCGGCTCGACGCCCTCCTTCAGGCAGGTCGCCAGGTAGGAGGCGCTGGTGCCGAAGCACGTCATGCCGGTGTCGGCGGCGAGGTCCCACAGGCGGTCGAGCGTCGGCGTCGCGGGGTTGCCGTCGTAGAGGATCACCGACGCTGGCGTCAGCAGCACGCCGACGAGGAAGTTCCACATCATCCAGCCGGTCGTGGTGAACCAGAAGACGCGGTCACCGGCCTGCGCGTCGAGGTGCAGGTGGAGCTTCTTGAGGTGCTCGAGCAGGATCCCGCCGTGGCCGTGGACGATCGGCTTGGGCAGGCCCGTGGTGCCGGAGGAGTACAGGACCCACAGCGGGTGGTCGAACGGCACGCGCGTGAACTCCAGCGGCACGTCGGCCGGCCCGAGGAAGCCGTCCTGCCAGCCGCTGCCGTCGAGGTAGCCGAGGCGGACGAGGTCGGCGCCGATCTCGGCGGCGATGTCGTCGACGATCTGGCGGCGGTCGAAGTTGCGGCCGCCGTAGCGGTAGCCGTCGACGGCCAGCAACACCTTGGGCTTGATCTGCGCGAAGCGGTCGACCACCGAGCGGGCGCCGAACTCGGGCGCCGCCGACGACCAGATCGCCCCCAGCGACACCGTCGCGAGAAAGGCGGCGATCGTCTCAGGGAGGTTGGGCAGGTAGGCGGCGACGCGGTCGCCCTCGCCGACGCCCCGCGCGGCCAGACCAGCGCGGATGCGCGCGGTCTCGCGCCGCAGCTCGTCCCATGTCCAGGCGCCCGTCTCGCCGATCTCGGATGCGTGCTGGATGGCCAACGCGGCGTCGTCCTTGCCGCGAAAGACGTGCTCGGCGTAGTTGAGGCGCGTGTTCGGAAACCACTGCGCGCCCGGCATCGCGCGCGAGCCCAGCACCGGCTCGGGATCGCCGTCGGCCTGCACGTCGAAGAAGTCCCAGACTGCGCGCCAGAAGCCCTCGAGGTCGTCGACCGACCAGCGCCACAGCTCGCCGTAGCGCGCGTCGGGCGCGATCGGCGCCCGGCCGCCATCCGCCACCCAGCGCGCGAAGCGGGTGATCGTCGCGCGATCGATCCGCTCGGGGCTCGGCGACCACAGGACCTTGGGCTCGGGACTGGCCATGGTCGGCACTCTGCCAGACGCGCGGTAGCGTTCCCCGCGTGACGGACCACACCGATCTCGCGTTCGCCGGCGCCGCGGCGCAGGCGCAGGCCATCCGCGCCGGAGACGTCTCCTCGCGGGAGCTCGTCGAGGCGACGCTCGCGCGCATCGACCGCCTGAACCCGCAGCTCAACGCCTACCGCGTCGTGCTCGCCGAGCGCGCGCTGGCCGAGGCCGACCAGGCCGACGGGCGGCGCGACGCCGGCGACGCCGGCCGCCCGCTGCTCGGCGTGCCGGTCGCGATCAAGGACGACGTCGACGTCGCCGGCGAGGCGACGGCCTGGGGCACCGCCGCCCACGGCGGCCCCAAGGAGCGCGACGCCGAGGTGGTCCGCCGCCTGCGCGCGGCCGGCGCGATCATCATCGGCAAGACGCTGGTGCCGGAGATGACGATGCTGCCGGCGACCGACACCACGACGTTCGGCAGCGCGCGCAACCCGTGGGACCTCACGCGGACGCCCGGCGGCTCCAGCGGCGGCAGCGCGGCGGCCACGGCCGCCGGCCTCTGCGGCGTGGCACTGGGCTCCGACGGCGCCGGGTCGGTCCGCGGGCCGTCGTCGTGGAACAACCTCTTCGGCATCAAGCCGACGCGCGACCGCGTGCCCCTCGAGCCGCACGCCGACGCCTGGCAGGGCCTGTCGGTCAACGGGCCGCTGGCGCGCACCGTCGCCGACGCGGCGCTGTTCCTGGACGCCACGGTGGCCGACGCCGGCGGCCGGTTCAGCGCGGCGGCGAACGCCGATCAGGACGGCCGGCTGCGCGTGGCCGTCACCGTGAAGGCTCCGCCCGGGTCGATGGCGCGGCTCGGGCGCGAGGAGCGTCGCGCCGTCGAGGCCACGGCCGAGCTGCTGCGCGGGCTCGGCCACGAGGTCGTCGAGCGCGATCCCGACTACGGCGCCGACCTGTGGCCGGCCGCCTTCGCCCGCGTGCTGCGCGGCATCCACGACGACGTGCGCGAGGCGATGCCGCATCCCGAGCGGCTGGAGCGGCGCACGCGCCAGGTCGCCGCCGTCGGCGGGGCGCTGCCGGACGGGCTCGTGGCGTGGGCCCGCAAGGTGGAGGCCAAGCAGGCCGCCCGCCTCGGGGCGCTGTGGAACGACGTCGACGTGCTGCTGCTGCCGTGCACGGCGGACGGCCCGTACGAGGCCGGCGCCATGGGGCGCTGGGGCGTGGGCGGCTACCTGACGCGCGCCAGCGAGCGGATCGTGTACTTCCCCGCGTTCAACGTCACCGGCCAGCCGGCGTGCTCGGTGCCGGCCGGCTTCGACGACGACGGCCTGCCGCTCGGCGTGCAGCTCGTCGGGCGCCGCGACGACGAGGCGACGCTGCTGACGCTGGCCGCGCAGCTCGAGCGCGCGCGCCCATGGGCCGACCGCCGGCCGGCCGTGGCGGCGGCGTGACGATGGGCACCGACGAGCTGCTCGACATCGCCGGCGAGGCGGCCCGGACCGCCGGAGCGCTGCTGGTCGAGCGCTTCGGCAGCGAGCGCGTGCTGGCGACGAAGTCGACGCCGACCGACGTGGTCAGCGAGGCCGACCTGGCCGCCGAGCGCGCGATCCGCGAGCTCCTCGCCGCCCGTGCCGGCGACGACGCGATCATGGGCGAGGAGGGCGAGGACGTCGCGGGGACGACCGGCCGGCGCTGGATCGTCGACCCGCTCGACGGCACCGTCAACTTCCTGTACGGCATCCCGCAATGGTGCGTCAGCGTGGCGTGCGAGGACGCCGACGGCCGGGGGCTGGCGGGCGTGGTCTACGACCCGGTGCGCGACGAGACGTTCGCGGCGACCGCCGGCGGGGCCGCCACGCTCAACGGCGACGAGCTGCGCCCCGGCGGTGCCAACGGGCTTGCCACCGCGCTGGTCGCCACCGGCTTCGGCTACGACCCCGACCGCCGCGCGCTGCAGGCCGAGGTCGTCTCGCGCGTGCTGCCGCGCGCGCGGGACATCCGCCGCGGCGGTGCCGCGGCGCTCGACCTCGCGTGGTGCGCGGCCGGGCGCGTGGACGCGTACTACGAGCGCGGGGTGAACCCGTGGGACGTCGCGGCAGGCGCGCTGGTGTGCGCGCGCGCCGGCCTGCGGGTCGAGCGCCTGGAGCCGACCGGCGCGCTGCCGTGGGGCATCCTCGCGGCGCCCGAGGGCTGGGCGGACGAGCTGCGCGCGCTCGTCGCCTGAGCGGGCGAGCGTGGCGGGCCCAGCCGCCGCGGAAGTGCGGCCCGGGACTCAGGCCGCGAGCGCAGGCTCGTGCGCGGGCGCGAGCGCATATGTCACGGCGCGGTGGTCGTGCCCCGGGCTAACGCGACGCTGCACCTGCCCCTCGTGCACGAGCGTCCGCAGCGCGCGCGAGATCTGCGCCGGGTCCCGCCCGAGCCGGCGGGCGATCTCGCTCGGTCGCAAGGCGCCGGCCGCGGCGAGCTGCTCGACGACCTGCTGGCGCACGGGGGCGCTGGCCCGGTCGCCACGTTCCTGATCGGCGCGCAGCGACGTCGTGCGCCAACCTGCGTCGAGCGTGGTGGCCAGGGACCGCAGCTGGTGATCTAGCAGGGCGACGAGGTCGCCGCGCCGGCCTTCGAGCGACAGCAGCCAGCGCGTCACCTGCCCCTGCGCGCGGGCGATCCGCTGAAGGTCGTTGTCGCCGCACATCGTCCCGGCGTCGGCGAGCAGCGAGTCGAGCAGCTCCCAGGCTGACTCCGGCTCGCCGTGATCGGCGAGCTCGGCGAGCCGACGCCCGGCGCCCGCGGTGGTCCACGGCGAGGAACTCATGGGTGAACAGTACCCTGACGTGGCCGGACTCGTCAATGACCTGTCAGTGACCGGTCATAGAGTGGTCAACGACCACGCACGCGGCTCGCGGCGACGGGCTCGGAACCCGGCGGATGCACGACACGGACAGGGCAGAGCGGTGCGCTGGCCGTCAACGGCCACGCACGCACCGCTTCGTGCTCGGAGGTTGGGCGGCCGGTGATCGAGCACGCCGGCAACGGGCTTCCGTCGACAGCCGCCAGTGGGCCGTTCGCCACGATCGTGAACGTCTGCGCGGCGTTCAGGAGGCCACCGGCCGCGTGAGGGAAGTTGCCGGTCTTGCTCGACATCGCCGGCGTAGCGAGGAGGTTCACGCCCAGAGCGCCCAGCAACGCGTGCACATCGGCGTCCAGCAGGTCCTTGCAGATCGCCACGGCGAACCGGAACGGTCCGTCCTGGTAGAGGTGCAGCGTCGGAAGTGCGTTGTCCAGGGCCTCCATGTCCGCGCCGATGCGGAAAGGGACCAGCTTGTCGTGCGTCAGCCGTAAGGCGGTGCCGGCGAGCACGGTCTCGGCGCGGTTGCGTCGCCCTGCGGCGGGGTCGGTCACATGCCGAGAGCCGGCGATGACGATCGCGGCGTCCTCGTGGCGGTCGAGGTGATCGTCGAGGACGGCCTGGACCTCGCTCGCGGTGCGCCCGGTGGCGCTGAGCTCGGGAAGGACGATCAGCCGGCAGCCGGCCGCGAGCGCGTCGCGGACGGCGGCACGGATCCGGGCGTCCTGGCCAGATGCATCTCGCACCTGCACAGGCCAGAGCACGCCGTCGGATGGCCACTCCATCTCGTCCCAGCCCACGTTCGGGTGAGCGGTGGCCACGCGCTCGAGCGGGGCGAGCACGTCGCGGAGCAGCGTGTGGACACGGTGGACCTCCACCCTCGCGACCTTGTCACGCTGCCTCGCGGTTGGGCGGAATCGGCGTACGTGGGGCAGCTCGTCGCGACCGGGATCGGTGAGCGATGCGGCCCTGGACAAGTGCGGATGGAACAGCGACCACGGGCTGTCGAGCACCGGGTAGGGCTCCTCGGGGGCGAGCTCCCAGGTGCCGCTCGTGGCAGCGGCTGCCCAGTCGTCGGGAAAGGTGCGGGAGTACCGCTCGTCCAGCACCCATGCCACCGCATGCGCGGCGTCCGCCGGGACCACCGCTGCCCCCACCAGGGACTGGAGCGCGGTTGCGAGGCCGGCGGGCGGCCAGGGCGTGTGAGGCTCGATGCCGCGCAGGACGTCCTCGGCTGCCACCGTGACGTCGACCCACGAGTCGCAGCGCGCATCGGCTCGGCCGTTCGGGGCGGGCGTGCCGGAGGCGGCGAACCGGTCGAGGAGCCCGCACGTCAATGCCCACCACGACGTGGACGTGGCTGTCGCATCGGCGCGCATCGGGCGTGCAACCTATCGAGAGCGACGAAGCGTTCAGCGATCGTGCGCGTACGCTGCCGCGATACCCGGGGTGGGACTCGAACCCACACGCCCCGAAGGGCAGAGGCTTTTGAGGCCTCCGCGTCTACCGTTCCGCCACCCGGGCTGGGCGGGTGGAGTCTAGGCCGCTAGGCGGGCTGGGGCGAGGGGTGCGGCGGTGCGCCGTGGTCGCTGCGGCGCTCGATCTCGACGTTCCAGGCCTGGCGGAAGCCGGTCGCGGCGAACGCGATGAGCAGCAGCTGGACCGGGATGACCAGCAGCGTGATCACGCCGAGCGTGCCCGCGTCGAGGGTCGGCTGCTCGAAGCCGGTGGCGTCGCGGTCGAACCACGCGGGCGCGGCGACGGCGGCGAAGATCGCCATCAGGATCGCCAGCGCCGCGGCGACCGGCAGCAAGCCGCGGTTCCAGCGGGCGATGAAGAACGCCATCACCAAGTAGACGATGATGTAGCCGATCTGGACCGGGAGGGCGCCCTGGAGCGCATCCCAGCCGCCGATGGTGACGATCAGCATCAGCGCTGCCGAGACGAGCAGCAGCAGCACGACGACCGCCTTGGTCGTCTTGCTGGACGCCTTGTCCCGGTTCGGGTGCTCGATGACGACGCTGTCGCTCTCCATCCGCGGCGTGACCTTACAATCCCGGGCGGTCGCGCGCGACGGTCGGGCTCGTTCGACGGCGCGCCGCCCCGGGCGGGTGTGGCGGAACTGGTAGACGCGCGAGGTTTAGGTCCTCGTGGCCGGCTGGTCGTGGGGGTTCGAGTCCCTCCACCCGCATGAGAGCATCCGCGGGGTGCGGCTGCGCCCCGCCCACCTGCTGCTGATCGGCCTCGCGCTGGTGATGCTCGTCCTAGGAGCGACCATCGTCGCGGGCGTGCTGCGCAGCGGCGACAACTCGGTCTGGAACGCGGTCGTGCTCGGCGCCGTGGTGGTCGTCCTCGCCGGCGCGCTGGCCGGGTTCGCGCTGTTCGATGCCCGCCGCGGGCGGCGGTAGGGTCCGCACGTGCCCAGGCCCCGCCGCCAGCGTCCTCCTCGTCGCCGCGCTGTGCCTCGCGGCTGCGGCGTCGGCGTCGGCCAAGGACCGGGTGGTGTTCTTCTCGACGCCTTCGCGCGGCATCGGGTGCGTGTTCAGCGACCCGGCGAAGGGCGCGTCGTTCCTGCGCTGCGACGTGCTGGACCCCGCGCACCCGCCCAAGCGCCCGGCGTCCTGCGAGCTGGACTGGGGCACGGCCTTCGGGCTCAGCCCGCGCGGGCACGGCCGCCGGCTGTGCGTGGGGGACACGGCGCTCAGCCAGGACGCGCGGGTGCTCGGCTACGGCCACCACCGGCGCCTCGGGCCGTTCCGCTGCGCCTCGCGCCGCACCGGCCTGCGCTGCACGAACCGGGCGCATCACGGCTTCTCGCTCGCCCGCGAGCGCCAGCGGCTGTTCTGATCCGCCCGTGCCGCGGGGAACGGCTAATCTCCGTCGAGCAGCCCGTAGGGGAGTAGCTCAATTGGTAGAGCACCGGTCTCCAAAACCGGGGGTTGCAGGTTCGAGTCCTGTCTCCCCTGTCGTGGGCCCCGCGGGCCGCTCGAGTCGTCCTGCTGCCGGTGGCGACGGGCGCTGACCGCTCCCGCTCGGCGCCTCAGCGGTTGGCGCCCGCTCGGCTGTTGCGGTCGCGTGGCGGCCCGCCGTGCCAGTCCAGGCACATCACCGTCGCGTCGTCTTCGAGCTCGCCGCCGAGCGCATCGAGCACGGCCGCCATCAGGCACTGCACCGCCTCACGCGGATGCTGGCCGGCGGTTGCCGTCATGAGCGCGGGGAGGTCCACGTCGGGCGGCCGCTCGAGGATGCCGTCGGTCACGAAGTACACGCGGTCGCCGGGCTCCAGGGGCAGCGGCTGGACGCGGTACGGGTGGTTCCGGACCACGCCGAACGGCGGGTCGGCGGCGAGCTCGATCGCCTCCACGCGACCGTCTCGGACGCGCAGTGGCCGAGGGTGCCCGGCGTTGATGATGTGCGCCGCCTCGCTGGCGAGATCGATGCGGACCAGCTGGCCGGTCACGAACTCGTCGCGCTCCGTGTGATCGATCAGCGCCGCGTTGGCCAGCTGCGCCTGGTCCGCGAGCCCGACGCCGGCGCGCCGGGCGTTGCGCAGGGCTCCGACGAGCACCGTCGCCAGCACCGCCGCGCCGACGTTGTGCCCCATGGCGTCGGTCAACGAGAGATGGACGCTGTCGCGGCCGAGCGAGAAGTCGAAGGTGTCGCCGGCGTTGTCGCCGGCGGGCTCGAGCCATCCGGCGATGCTGAACTGCCCGGCCTCGAGCGTGTACGACGCAGGCAGGAGGCGGTGCTGGATCTCGGCGGCCAGCGACAGCGGCACCGACCGCTGGCCCCACTCGAAGAGGTCGGTGTACCGGCGGTTGGCGACGATGACGTACGCGAGCGCATGGGCGGCCAGCGAGACGTCGGCGAGCGTGTCGTCGTCAGGCGGGTCGGGAAGGCGCAGCTCGAGGACGCCGATCGCCTCCCCGCGGTTGGTCACGGGCGCGTACACCCGTGCGCCGCCGTCGTCGTCGACGACCTCGAGCTCCTGCGCGGCCAGCGCACGGCCGTGCGGCCCGTCGGACAGCGGCACGCGCTCCGCCGTCTCCCGGCCCTGGGTCCGCGTCGCTGCCGCCGTGCCGGCGTGGCCGAGGCGGATGAGGGCCTGCCCGCTGAAGTCCGCGATCAGGAAGGTGACCTCGGTGGCGCCGATCGACGTGGCCAGCTGCTGTCCGAGGACATCGGCGGCGGCGACCGGCGACGCGTCCTCGACGGCGCCCAGCAGCGCGCCGAGGTCCATTCGCCCCGCCTCGCAGTCCCTCATCCACGCCAGCCTATGCGACGCGAATACGTCGGACAGCCGGAGGTCCTGTCGCGCACGGTGGGAGACAGACGAGCCGGGCATGAGGGAAGGGCCGCCTTCTCGTCGCTCTTGCGAGTGACTTGATCGACGACCCTTCTGGTGATGATCATGCGCCGGCCGCACGCGGCGCGCATCCGTAGCTTCTACGGTCGCGGCGGCCCAGACGCTCGCGCCCTTCCGCGACCGCCGCTGAGCCGCGGCTGGTCTGGGTACGGACCGGCCATGATCATCCTGGGACTCATCCTCCTCATCCTCGGGCTGCTGATCGGCAGCGGCATCCTGTGGACCATCGGCATCATCCTGCTGGTCGTCGGCGTCATCCTCGCGATCCTCGGGACGATGGACCGCGCCGTCGGCGGTCGTCGCCATTGGTACTGAGCTGCTCCTGACCGCCGGTGCCAGGCCGACCGTCTCGCCGGCGGTCCGGATTTCCTACACTCGGCCGCGCCTTCGTGCCGTTGCTGTCGAAGAACCCGACGCCACGGCGCGCCTCCGGGCGCGCCGACGCGACCCGTCCCGGGGCGATGGACGGATCCGGATTTCGCCTCGACATCCAGGGCCTGCGCGGCTTCGCGCTCGTCCTCGTCCTCTGCACCCATGCCGAGGTCCCGGGGATGAGCGGCGGGTTCGTCGGCCTCGACGTCTTCTACGTGCTGTCGGGCTTCCTGATCACCGGCCTGATCCTCCACGAGGTCGACCGCACGGGGACCGTGTCGCTGGTGCGCTTCTACGCGCGCCGCGCCCGCCGGCTGCTGCCGCTCGCCGTCACGGTGCTGGCCGCGATCTTCGTCGGCTCGCTGCTGCTCTTCGGCCCCGTCCGCGCCTACAAGGTGGCCGGCGACATGCTGGCCGCCACCCTGTACTTCGCCAACTGGCGCTTCATCGCCCAGTCGACGGACTACTTCGCCTTCGACGACGCCAGCAAGACGCCGGTCCAGCACTACTGGTCGCTGTCGGTCGAGGAGCAGTTCTACCTGCTGTGGCCGGTGCTGATCCTCGGGGCGCTCTGGCTCGCCCGCTGGCGGCGGTGGTCGCTGCGGACGGTGCTGGGCGTGCTGCTGACCGTCCTGGGCCTCGCGTCGCTGGCCTACGGCGTGTGGTTCAGCGGCGTCGCGCCGCGGCAGTCGTACTTCTCGACGCTGGCGCGCGCGTGGGAGCTGGCGCTCGGCTGCGGGCTCGCGCTGGCGCTGCCGGCCGTCATCCGGCTGCCGCGCGGTGTCTCGTGGCTCATGACGGCCGGCGGCCTGGCCGTGCTGGTCGCGACGACGCTGACGCTCAGCGGCGCGACGCCGTATCCGGGCTGGTGGGCGCTCGCGCCGACGCTTGCCTCGGTCGCCATCATCGTCGCCGGCACCGCGGTCACCGCGTCGGCACCGGTCCGCCTGCTCTGCGTGCGCCCGCTCCAGGACCTCGGCCGGATCTCCTACGCCTGGTACCTGTGGCACTGGCCGGCACTGGTCTTCGCCGCCGCGGCCTTCGGGCCGCTGACGCCGGCGCAGAAGGTCGCCGTCACACTGGCCTCCTGGGTCCCGACGATCATCACCCATCACCTGATCGAGGAGCGCTTCCGCCGCTCGGCGGTGCTCGCCCGCCGGCCGCGCCTGGCCGTCAGCTTCGGCGTGGCGTGCACCGCGACCGCCGTGCTCCTGGCGGTGCTGCTCACCGGCCTGCGCGGCGCCGTGCCGACGGCGTCCGCCGACGCCGCGCCGGGCGCGCGGATGCTCGACCGTGGAGAGACGCTGCAGCGCACGGCGAAGGCGGTCCGGCCCAACCTGCGCCACGCCGAGGAGGACCGCGGCCGCGCCTTCTCCGACGGCTGCCACCTGAAGGGCACGCGGCGGGTCAGCTCGCCCGACTGCGTCTACGGCTCGCGCGGCTCTCGCAAGACCGTCGTGAACGTCGGGGACTCGCACGGGCTCATGTACGCGCCGGCGCTCATGAAGCTCGCCCGGCACCGCGGGTGGCGCCTGGTCAGCCTGACCAAGGCCGGCTGCACCGTCGCCGAGGTGGACCTCGACGACCGCTGCGACGCGTGGCGCGAGAACACGCTGCGCCGCATCGAGCGCGAGCGCCCGAGCGTGGTCGTCGTCAGCTCGGGCACCAACGACGGCGACCGCTACGCCGTGCGGCGCGACGGCAAGCGGCTCAGCCGTGCCGCCAGCGAGCCGCTGCTCGAGCGGGGCTTCCGGCAGACGCTGCAGCGGCTGCGGCGCACCGGCGCCAAGGTCGTGGTGATCCGCGACATCGCGCACGCGCGCCACGACGTGATCGACTGCGTGGCCGACCACCTCAAGCACCTGGCGAAGTGCGCGGTCGTGCCGCACCGCTCGAGCGCGCGCGCCTTCGACGCCAAGGGCGCGCACGGGCTGCGCGGCGTCCGCGTCGTCGACCCGCTGCTCAAGCTCTGCCCGGTCCAGCCGGAGGGCGGCCGGCGGTGCCCGGCGGTGATCGGCAACGTGCTCGTCTACCGCAACCACTACCACCTGACCGCCACGTTCGCCCGCACGCTGGCGCCGTGGCTCGGCCGCCACCTGCCGAAGGTCCGGGCGCGCTGAGGGCGCTGTCCGACCGCACGACCTCCGCTGCAGCCCGTCGCCCCGCCCGCCGATCCTGGACGAGCCATGCCCGTGCTGCTCGCGCTCTCGCTGTCCCTGGGGCTCCTCCTGCCCGGCGCTTCCACCGCTGCCGCGTCGCCGATCACCCGCCACGCCGCGAGCGTGGTGGAGGAGCAGATCGGTGGCCAGCGCGCGGTCGTGGCGACCCCGCGGACGCCGACCGACAAGGTGGTCGTCGTCGCCCACGGCGCCGGCCGCGACGCCGTGACGATGATGGCCGACATCCCCACCATCGCCGGCGCGCTGCTGGCCCACGGCTACACCGTCGTGACCAGCGACGCGCACGGCAACAACTGGGGCTCGCCCGCCGGCCGGCGCGACTACGCCGCGGTGGCGCAGGAGATGCGGCGCCGCGGGCTGGACCGCGTCTACGTGCTCGCCCGCTCCATGGGCGGCCTCGCCACGCTGGCCGCGATGCGCCAGATCCACCCGCTGGCCTGGGCCGGCATCTACCCGGCCTGCAACCTGCGCAGCCTGTCCCGGTTCCGCGAGGGCATCAGCCGCGCGTACGGCGTGCCGTGGCGCCGCCTCGAGCGGGCCCGGCGGCTGAGCCCGATCCGCCCGCAGGGCGTCGCCGGCATGCCGATGATCTTCTGGGCCTCGTCGCACGACACGGTCGTGCGCAAGGCCGCGAACACCGACCGCTGCGCGGCGGCCGCCCGGCGGGCCGGCGCGCACGTCACCGTGGTGACGACGCGCGGCGACCACGGGGATCCGTCGAACGTCGACCCGCCGCGGCTCACCGCGTTCTTCGACGCGGCAGACGCGGCGACGGCCGGGACGCGCCGGTAGCTGGCCTCGAAGCGCACCACGTCGCAACCGCGCGACCGGTTTGGGGGATCCGAAGATCTCCGGCGCGCCGAAGACCCAGCGGACGACGCTCACGGTCAAGGTTCGGCGGTAGCCGCCAGGGGTCCCGGGATAGCGCGGATTGTCCGATCGCACAACGCACGCTGCGCCAGCTTGTCACGGAAGGCGCAATGCGCTGGGCAGCGCTCCGGTTAGGGTCGGATCCGGGAGGCGCCGGGGTCAACCGGAGGAGAGACATGTCCAGGCTGCACCGGCGACTCCTGTCGCTGCTGAGCGCGTGCGCGCTCGTCCTGGCCCTCGCAGGCACCGCGAGCGCTGAGAACTACGTCGCCATGGGCGACTCGTATTCGTCAGGCGTCGGGGCGTTCAGCTCGAACCTCAGCTCGAGCTGCATCCGCAACACGTACGCCTACCCGTACCTGCTCGCCCAGCAGCGCGGCAGCGCCCTGAGCTTCGTCGCCTGCAGCGGCGCGGTGACGGGCGACGTCATCAACAACCAGGTGGGCGCGGCGAGCAGCTCGACCAACCTGGTGACCATCACCATCGGCGGCAACGACGTCGGGTTCGCGGACCTGATCATCGCCTGCACGACCTGGGGCTGCAGCTCGCAGATCTCGGACTCCAACGCGCAGATCGCCAACCAGCTCGGGCCGAAGCTCGACGCCACCTACGCCGCGATCCGCTCGCACGCGCCGAACGCCCGCGTCGTGGTGCTCGGCTACGCGCGCCCGTTCGCCAACCGCACGTGCTCGGCGGCGACGGGGGTGACGCTCAGCGAGGAGTCGGCCCTCAACAACCTGACCGACAACCTCAACGCCAAGATCCGTGAGCGCGCGCAGGCCGCGGGCTTCACGTTCGTGGACGTCAACCCGTACTGGGCCGGGCACGACGTGTGCTCGAGCAGCCGCTACACCAACGGGTTCGTCTGGTACAGCGCGACCAACAGCTACCACCCGACGCGCGACGGCTACCGCTACGGCGACGTGCCGGCGGTCCGGGCGATCATCGGCTGATCCCGGAGCGGAGGCGAGGTCCCGCTGGTGCTCCGGCGGGACCTCGCGCCGGCGCCGGACCGGATTCGAGTCGCTCGCTCCGCGCGCGTGTAGAGTCGGTCCGCCGTCCGGAGGAGAGAAGGGGAAGTGGAGCTGCACGACGTGACCGCTGAGCGCGACGCGTCGGCGCCGGCGGTGCCCGACGCCGCGGTGGCGGATGCGCTCAGCCCGGCCCTGGACCAGCTCGTCGACGACGCGCTCGACGCGGTCGTCCATGTGGTCCCCCCGTTTCGCGAGTGGCTGGTCGACGGACGCGGCATCCGCGACGCCGTCGACGCCGGGTTGCGCGGCTTCTTCGAGCAGCTGCGCAGCGACGATCCGCGCCGCCTGCCGCCGCGGCAGGCGTTCTTCGACTTCGGCCGCATCGAGCACCGCGCCGGGCGCTCGCTCGACGCGCTGCTGACCGCCTACCGCGTGGGCGCGCAGGCGGCGTGGCGCGGCATGGTCGCCGCCGGCGAGGCGGCCGAGCTGCCGCCGTCGGTGCTGTACCACGTGGCGGAGGCGATCTTCGGCTACATCGACCGGCTGTCGTCGGCGACCGCCGAGGGCTACAGCTACGAGGAGGCGATCGCCGCCGGCGAGCAGGTCGACCGGCGCCAGCGCCTCGTGGAGCTGCTGCTGGACGGGGCCGACCCGGAGCGCCTGGCGGCCGAGGCGGCGCACGCGCGCTGGACGGTTCCGCGCACGCTGTCCGTGGTGGCGCTCGAGGACGTGCGCCGCGCCACCGTGGCCTCGCGGCTGCCGGCCGACGCGGTCGTCGCCCGCGTCGACGGGGTCTGCTTCGGCGTCGTCCCCGACCTGGACGGCCCCGGGCGCCTGGACCAGGTCCGGCGCGCGCTCGACGGGCTGCGCGCCGGGGTCGGGCCGCCCGTGGTCCCGCGGGGCGCCGCCGAGTCCGCGCGCCGGGCCGCGCTCGCCCTGCGCCTCGCCGCAGCCCGTGGAACCGGTCTCGTGTTCGCTGACGAGCACCGGCTCGACCTGCTGCTGCTGCAGGACCCCGCGCTGGCGCATGCGCTGGCGGCCGAGCTCGAGGAGGCGCTGGACGGCAGCGGTCCGCGCGGCCGTGCGCGGCTGCTGGAGACCCTCGAGGCGTGGCTCGAGCACCACGGCGCGGTGCGCCCGACGGCCGAGGCCGTCGGGGTGCACGCGCAGACCGTCCGCTACCGGATCGGCCGCCTGCGCGAGCGGCTCGGCGACCGCCTCGACGCTCCCGGCAGCCATCTGGAGCTCGAGCTCGCCGTGCGCGCGGCACGGCTCGTCGCGGCGGGGCTCGTGGACCCCGATCCGTGCGACCCGTCGTAGCCGGGCCGGCGCCTGCGCGCCGGCGGCGACGCTCCACTTCGGCGGAGACGGGGCCTGCCAATTTCGACATCGAGCCCCGGATCGCAGGCTGACCGCCCGGTTAGCGTGCGGTCGTTCTATCGTGGCCACCAGCGTCGCCACGACACACGAGGAGGACCTATGAGCAGCATCCAGTACGCGGTCGTCGACCCCGCTTCGGGCGAGACCCTCAAGACGTACGACACGATCAGCGACGACGATCTGCGGTCCGCCATCGGCCGCGCCCACGAGGCGCACCAGGGCTGGGGTCGTGGGACGACCGTCGAGGAGCGCGCCGCCGTCATCCGGCGCGTGGCCGAGCTGCACTACGAGCGCAAGCAGGAGCTCGGCGAGATCATCGTCCGCGAGATGGGCAAGCCCATCGAGCAGGCCGTCGGCGAGGCCGAGTTCGCCGGCGCGATCTACGAGTACTACGCCGACAACGCCAAGGAGCTGCTCAAGGACGAGCCGATCGAGCTGCTCGAGGGCGAGGGCTCGGCGTTCATCCGCCGCAGCTCCGTCGGCCTGCTGCTCGGGATCATGCCGTGGAACTACCCGTACTACCAGGTGGCCCGCTTCGCCGGCCCGAACCTGGTGATCGGCAACACGATCCTGCTCAAGCACGCTCCGCAGTGCCCGGAGTCCGCCGCCGCGATGGAGGCCATCTTCCACGAGGCCGGCGTGCCGAAGGACGCGTACATCAACATCTACGCGACCAACGAGCAGATCGCCGAGATCGTCATCCCCGACGCGCGCGTGCAGGGCGTCTCGCTGACCGGCTCGGGCCGCGCGGGCGCCGCGGTGGCCGAGGTCGCCGGCCGGCACCTCAAGAAGGTCGTGCTCGAGCTCGGCGGCTCGGACCCGTTCATCGTGCTGAAGGCCGACGACCTCGACTCGGTCGTCGAGGCCGCGGTCGGCGGGCGCCTGGAGAACACCGGCCAGGCCTGCAACGCCGCCAAGCGCTTCATCGTCGTCGACGAGCTCTATGACGACTTCGTCTCGAAGTTCACCGACGCGCTGACCAAGGTCGAGCCGGGCGACCCGACGTCGCCCGACACGACGATCGGCCCGCTGTCGTCGACCACCGCCGCCGAGCGGCTCGAGAGCCAGGTCAAGGAGGCGCTGGACCACGGCGCCCAGCTCGTGGCCGGCGGCGGGCGCGAGGGCAACTTCTTCAAGACGACCATCCTGACCGGCATCACCCCGGACAACCCCGCCTACCGCGAGGAGTTCTTCGGCCCGGTGGCGCAGGTCTACAAGGTCGGCTCGGAGGACGAGGCGGTCCGCCTGGCCAACGACACCCCGTTCGGCCTGGGCTCGTACGTGTTCACCACCGACTCCGACCAGGCGCTGCGCGTCGCCGACCAGATCGAGGCGGGCATGGTGTTCGTCAACGCGGTCGGCGCCGAGGGCGTCGAGCTGCCGTTCGGCGGCGTGAAGGCCTCCGGCTTCGGCCGCGAGCTCGGCCGCTTCGGCGCGGACGAGTTCGTCAACAAGAAGCTCATCCGCGTCGGCGGCTGAGCCCGGTGACGGCGGACGGCGGCGTGCGGTGATCTCCGTGCGCCGCCGCTGCCGCCCGCGTCACTGACCTTCCGCATCCCCGGCCGGCGTCGGGGGGCAGGAGCTATCTCCGCGGGCCGCCGATCGTGGCGGCCCGCCTCATCGCCGATGACGCCCACGGGGGCGCCCACACGGTCGTGGAGCGAAGCTTCCGCGCTGACCGCAGCGGTCGAATGCCCCTATATGCAGGGAGTTCAGTTCTCCGTTGACTTTATTTCGGACGTCTGAGATAAAACCCGGCGAGCCCGCCGGATGTCCCTGGCGGCTGACGAGGGAGATCCATGACCGCAGTTTCAACGGCCCTGCACGGGACGGGCGACGACGCCCTGCGCCAGCGCGCGGCGAACGTGGTGCCGGGCGGCATGTACGGGCACCTCAGCGTCCAGCGGCTGCCCGCCGGCTACCCGCAGTTCTGGGCCCGCGGCGACGGTGCGCGGATCTGGGATGTGGACGGCCGCGAGTACGTCGACTTCATGTGCTCGTTCGGGCCGATCCTCCTCGGTCACGCCCACCCGGTCGTCGACGCGGCAGCGAAGGCCGCGCTCGACGGCGGCGACGTCTTCAACGGGCCGGCGCCGGTCATGGTCGACCTGGCGGAGCGGCTCGTCGACAATGTCGCGCACGCCGACTGGGTGATGTTCGCCAAGAACGGCACCGACGCCACGCAGCTGGCGGTGGTCGTCGCTCGGGCGGCGACCGGCCGCAGCAAGGTCCTCATCGCGCGCGGCTCGTACCACGGCATCGGTGGGTGGTCGCTCGGGCCCGACGCGGTGGGCATGACCCCGCAGGACTACGCGAACACCATCTACTTCGAGTACAACGACCTCGCCTCCGTCGAGTCGGCCGTCGCGCTGGCCGGCGACGACGTCGCCGCGATCGTGGTCACGCCCATCCGGCACGACGTCTTCCGTGACCTCGAGGCGCCGGCGCCCGAGTTCGCTCGTGGCGTGCGAGCGCTCTGCGACCGCCTCGGCGCCGCGCTGGTCGTCGACGACGTCCGGTGCGGCCTGCGTCTCGATACGCGCGGCAGCTGGGAGGCGCTCGGCGTGCGCCCCGATCTGAGCGCGTGGAGCAAGTCTCTGGCCAACGGCCACGCGCTCGCCGCGCTCATGGGCGCGGATGGCCTGCGCGACGCGGCTACCCGCGTGACGGCCACCGGGTCCTTCTGGATGGCCAAGGCGCCGATGGCCGCCGCGATGGCCACGCTCGACGT
Source organism: Baekduia sp. (assembly GCA_035765735.1). Taxonomy (GTDB): domain Bacteria; phylum Actinomycetota; class Thermoleophilia; order Solirubrobacterales; family Solirubrobacteraceae; genus Baekduia. The sequence goes on from DASTWY010000008.1 coordinate 21,228, forward strand.
CCTCGAGCAGGAGGACGGCATCTCCCGGATGCGCGCGGCCGGCCAGCGCCTGCAGGACGGCTTGCGTGAGCAGGCGGTCGCGCACGGCCTGACGGTGACTGTCTCGGGTCCGCCGCAGCTGCCGTTCCTGAGCTTCGCCGACGACCCCGGCTTCGCCAAGGCGATGACCTGGGCAGGTGCCTGCGCGCAGCACGGCGTCTACCTGCACCCCGTCCACAACTGGTTCCTGTCCACCGCCCACGACGCTGGGACCATCGACCGGGCCCTGGAAGGCACCGATGCCGCCTTCGCCATCGTGGCCGACCAGCACGGCGCGGCCTGAGCCAACGGGCGATGACGGATCCCTTCAGCACCGAGGATCGCGCCGAGCTGTGCGCCGCGGCGGCATCGGTGGCCGCGAGCGGACTCGTCGCCGGCTCGGCGGGCAACCTCAGCGTGCGGCACGACGACCATCTGCTCATCACCCCGCGCCGCGCGCGCTTGGCGGCCATCGAACCCGGCGACTGCGTCTGCGTGCGGCTGGACGACGGGGTCGTCGACCCCGGCCATGCCTCGCGCTCTGAGCCGTCGTCGGAGACGGCCCTGCACCGCGCCGCGTACGCCGCGGTCCCGGGTGCCGGGGCGGTCGTCCACACGCACTCGCACTTCGCGACCGTGCTCTCGACGCTCATCGACGAGCTGCCGCCGATCCACTACGTGGCGACGACGTTCGGCGGAGCCGTGCGCGTGGCCCCGTACACGACGTTCGGCTCGCCCGAGCTCGCCGCGGGCGTGGCGGGGGCGCTCGACGGCCGCACCGCGGCGCTCATGGCCAACCACGGCGCGGTGGCGACGGGCGCGACGATCGCCGCCGCCGTGGAGCAGGCCCAGCAGCTGGAGTGGCTGGCGTCGGTCTACTGGCACGCGCGCGTGTTCGGCTCGCCGGCGATCCTGGACGGGCAGCAGCTTGACGCGGTGACCGAGCAGAGCCGCGCGCTGCGCTACGCGTACACGGAGGACGAGGCGTGAGCGCCCCGGTGCCCGCCGAGCTTACGGCCAGCCTGCGGGGGTCGACCCCGCGGATCGCGTGCGTCGGCGTCTACATCGTCGACATCCTCGGTCGTCCGGTCTCCGAGCTGCCGGTCGGCCAGCGCGCGCTGATCCTCGACGAGATCCGCATGACCGCCGCGGGCACCGGGGGCGGGACGGCCGTCGACCTCGCCCGCCTCGGTGCCGAGGTGCTCGCCGTCGGCGCGATCGGCTCCGACCATGCCGGTGACTTCCTCCAGGCCGTCTTGCACGCCGAGGGTGTTGACGTCAGCGGCCTCGTGCGCCGCCAGGACGTCCAGACGTCGGCGACCATGCTGCCGATCCACCCCGACGGCAGCCGGCCCGCCTTCCACGTGCCCGGGGCGTACACGACGCTCGCCGCGGAGGACCTTCCGTGGGAGGCGATCGAGCGCTGCGACGTGCTGCACCTCGGCGGCCTCGGCGCCCTGCCGGCGCTCGACGGCGAGCCGTGCGCCGCCATGCTGCGCCGTGCCCGCGCCGCAGGGCTGACGACGACGGCGGACTGCCTCGGCGTCAAGCGCGACGACGCGCTCGAGGTGCTGCGGCCGGCACTGCCGCACGTCGATCTCTTCCTGCCCAACGACGGCGAGGCCACGGAGATCACCGGCGAGGCAGACGTGGAGGCCGCGGCGCGCGTCCTGCACGGCCTGGGCGCGCGTGCGGTGGTCGTCACCTGCGGCGGCGACGGGGCGTTCGTCGTCGACGGCGACGGTGAGCGCTGGGTGCCGGCGTTCGAGGCGCCGGTCGTCGACACCACCGGCTGCGGCGACGCGTTCTGCGCGGGGGCGATCGTCGCGCGTGCGGCCGGGTGGCCGCTCGACCTGGCGTGCGGCCTGGGGGCGGCCACGGGCGCGCTGAACATGCGCGGTCTGGGCTCCGACGCCGGCGCCCGCGACCTCGACGAGGCGCTCGGCTTCATGACCACCGCTCCGCGCCGCTCGCGCGCCGAGGCCTAGGGAGCCGCCGTGCCGAAGATCATCGATCACGGGGAGCGCCGGCAGGAGCTGCTGGCCGCTGTCTGGCGCGTCATCGCCCGAGACGGGCTCGACCGCGCCACGATCCGGTCGATCGCGAAGGAGACGGGCTGGTCGTCCGGCGTCCTGGCGCACTACTTCGTCGACAAGGACGACATCCTCATCTCCGCGATCCGGCTGGCGCACGAACGGATCGAGGACCGCTGGGACGAGAAGCTGAAGGGCCTCAGCGGCCTCGAGGCGTTGCGCGAGCTGGTCATCGACAACCTTCCGCTCGACGACGAGCGCGAGCGGGAGACCCGGTTCCTCATGAACTACTGGTCTCGCTCGATGCGCTCGCTTGACGGCGAACGACCGGCGCGCGACGAGACGTGGAGGAGGGGGCCGGCGCTCGTCGACCGGCTCGCCACGCTTGTCGGCGAGGGCCAGGCGGCCGGCGAGATCGTCGCCGACGACGACCCAGCCGATGTCGCCGAGCGCCTCCTGGCGCTCATCGACGGGTTGAGCCTGCATGCCTTGCTCGATCCGCAACGGGTCACCCGCGAGCGACAGCTCGCGCTCGCAACACAGGAGCTCGACCGGTTGGCGGTCGCGCAGTCACGAGGAGAGGGACATGCGTAGGACGGGATATGTAACAGCGGCGGCCGTCTGTGCCGCCATCGGCCTCAGCGCCTGCGGAGGATCGTCGGGCAGTGGAGATGACGGAGGTGGCGCGCAGGCGGCGGTCGCCGCCGGGAGAGACAGCAGCCAGGCGCGGCAGTGCACCGCCACGCCGCGCAAGGGCGGGACGCTCGTCTACGCGCGCCAGTCCGAGGCGCAGTCGCTGGACCCGATCAACCTGCGCAACGGCAACGGTGACATCTTCGCCAACGAGCTGATCTACAGCGGCCTGGTGCGCTCCGACCCCACGGGCAAGACCGACGACCTCGTCGGCGGCGTCGCCGATCGCTGGAAGGCGTCGAAGGACGGCAAGACCTACACCTTCCACATCCGCCCGGGGATCAAGTTCACCAACGGCGACCCGGTCACCGCCGAGGACGTGAAGTTCACCCTCGACCGCTTCGGTGATCCGAAGATCAACCAGGTCATGAGCGTCGTCGCCGGCGGTTACGGCTCCAGCAAGGTGGTCGATCCCTCGACGGTGCAGGTCCACCTGACGAAGCCGGTCGCGTCCTTCCTCTACAACATCTCGATCTTCCCGGCCTTCATCGTGCCCAAGAAGCTCGTCCAGCAGCAGGGCGATGCGTTCTTCAAGCACCCGGTCGGCACGGGCCCGTACAAGGTCAAGGAGTTCGTCCGCGGGTCGCACATCACGTTCGAGCGCAACCCTTACTACTGGGAGAAGGGCAAGCCCTACCTCGACGAGGTCCGGTTCGACTTCGCGTCGGACAGCAACTCGCGCATGCTGGCCGTCAAGAGCGGCCAGGCGCAGATCGCCGACGGCGTGCCGTTCTCGCAGATCAACGCGCTCAGCGGCGACCAGCGGCTGCAGCTGCAGTCGGTGAAGGTCCCGCTGTTCATCGGCATGTGGCTCAACCACCAGCGCAAGCCGCTCGCCGACCTCAAGGTGCGTCAGGCGATGCAGTACGCGCTCGACCGCAAGCAGATCAACGAGGGCATCTTCCGGGGCGTCGGCACCATCCCGAACAGCGTGCTCCCCGCGTTGAAGTACGACGCCTCGGCCGACCAGGTCCCGCCGTACAGCTACGACCTCGCCAAGGCCAAGCAGCTGATGTCGGAGTCCGGGTTCGCCGACGGGTTCTCCACCACCCTCCAGTACCCGGCCGGCTACGACTACTACAAGCAGCTCGGCCTGCTGATCCAACAGCAGCTCGGCCAGATCGGCATCAAGGTCAAGCTCATCGAGCAGGACGCCGCGGAGGTCACCGACCGCTTCGACAAGAGCGACTACGACATGACCTTCCCGTACCCGCAGTTCACCAGCGACGTCGTGGTGCCCGACGAGTACGCGACCTTCGTCGCCAACTCGCCGGACCTGGACGGCTTCTTCACCCACTGGTCGGACCCGAAGATCGCCCAGATGGTGCAGGAGTTCACGACGACGCCCGACGAGGCGAAGCGGGCCCAGATGTGGCCGGACATCCAGAAGGCGATGCTCGATGCGTCGCCCGTCATCAACGTCATGGACGTCCCGTACGTCAACGTCCACGGCAAGTCCGTGTGTGGCACGTCGGTCAACGCGCTCGGAGTCGACCACCTCGAGGACACCTGGATCGCGAGCTCGGCGGGGACCGAGTAGGGACGACCCGATGCTGGGCTACTTCCTCCACCGGCTGGCGCTCGCGTTCGTCGTGCTGCTGGGGCTCGCCGTGGCGACGTTCCTGATCCTGCACCTGGTGCCGGGCGATCCCGTGCTCCAGACGCTGGGCAACCGCGCGACGCCGGAGTCCATCGCGACGGCTCGCCACCAGCTCGGGCTCGATCGCTCGCTGCCAGCGCAGTTCTGGACGTTCGTGTCGCACGCCGTCCGCGGTGACCTCGGCTACTCGCTGACCCTCAACGCCCCGGTCAGCGACGTGGTCGGCGGACGCCTGGGGCCGAGCGCGCTGCTGATCCTCTACGGGTTGGTGGTCGCGCTCGTCATCGGGGTCCCGCTGGCGATCGTCGCGGCGCTGCGCCCGAACGGGGTCGTCGACCACGGCATCCGCCTGATCACGACGTTCTCCTTCGCGATGCCGACGTTCTGGCTCGGGCTGATGCTCGCGCTCATCCTGGGACTGTGGCTGAAGTGGTTCCCGGTGTCGGGCTACGACACGGGCATCGGCGGGATCCTGCGGACGCTCACGCTCCCGGCGCTCACGCTGGGGCTGTCGTTGGCGACCATCGTCGTGCGGACGCTGCGCTCCGGGCTGCTCGAGGTGCTCCAGACGGAGTACATCGAGGCGGCACGGTCGCGCGGCCTCAGCGAGCGGCGCGTGATCGTCAAGCACGCGCTGCGCAACGCCATCATGCCGACGATCACTGTCCTGTCGGTGAACCTCGGCTTCCTCATCGGCGGCACCGTCGTGATCGAGGCCGTGTTCCAGATCCCGGGCGTCGGGTCGCTGCTGCTGCAGTCGGTGCAGCGGCGCGACTACGAGCTCGTCCAGGCGCTCGCGCTGCTGGCGGGCGCCGCGGTCGTGCTCATCAGCCTGGCGACCGACCTGCTGCAGGCGGTCGTCGATCCGCGCGTGAGGCTGGCTGGCCGATGAACGCGGTCGCCATGCCCGCCGCGGCCGAGGGCGTCCGCCGCCGGCGTCGGCTGTCGTTGCGCGGTCAGCCCAAGAGCGTCCTGGTCGGCGGCGCGATCGTCGCGGTCCTGGTGCTCGCCGCGGTGCTCGCGCCGCTGATCGCGCCCTACGGCCAGAACGAGCTGGACTTCGCCCAGCAGCTGGCCGCCCCGTCGGCCAGCCACCTGTTCGGCACCGACGACGCCGGTCGCGACGTGTTCACGCGGACGCTCTACGGGCTGCGCGTCGACCTGGCGATCGTCTTGTTCGTGACGTACGTGTCGCTGCCGCTCGGGGTCGTCGCCGGGGCGATGGCCGGCTACCACGGTGGGTGGGTCGACGCGGCCGTCTCGCGGATCACCGACGTCATGGTCTCGTTCCCGTTCATCGTGCTGGTGATCGCGATCGTGGCGATCGTCGGCCCGGGGACCAAGGGCGTGCTGATCGGCGTCCCGATCGCGGGATGGGCGCTCTACGCGCGGCTGGCCCGGTCGGAGATGCTGGTACTGCGCGAGCAGCCGTTCATGCTCGCGACGACGGCGCTCGGCTACACGCAGCGGCGGGCGATCTTCCGCCATGCGATCCCCAACCTGATCCGCTCATCGCTGATCTACTCGACCGTGGACCTGGTGGTGAACCTCATGCTCCTGGCCAGCCTGTCGTACCTCGGGCTCGGCGCACAGCCGCCGAACGCCGAGCTCGGCTCGGTCATCGCCCAGGGGCAGTCGACGCTGCTGAACGCCTGGTGGGTTGCGACGCTCCCGGGCCTGGTGCTCGTCCTATTCGGCGTCGGTGTCGGCCTCATCGGGGACGGGCTCTCGGACGGGCGGCTGCGAGGGGGGCGCGCATGAGCACGACGGTCGGTCCGCTGCTGTCCATCGCGGACGTCTCGATCGCGTTCGGCAACGAGCACGAGCCGCTGTGCGCCGTGCGGAGCGTGAGCCTCGAGGTGGAGGCGGGCGAGGTCGTCGGCCTCGTCGGTGAGTCCGGCTCGGGCAAGTCGCTGACGTGCCGCTCGGTGATGCGGCTCGTCGCCCAGCCGGGGCGCGTGTCGAACGGCAGCATCCAGTTCGACGGACGCGACGTGCTGGCGATGTCTCCGGCCGAGCTGCGGGCGTTTCGCGCCGGCGACGTCGGGATGATCTACCAGGACCCGTTCAGCTCGTTGAACCCCGTGTACCGCATCGGCGACCAGCTCGTCGAGACGCTGCGCGCCAACCGCGGGCTGCGCAAGGCCGAGGCGCGGTCCGAGGCCGCAATGCTGCTCGAGCGGGTGGGCATCCCCGATCCCCAGCGGCGGCTGCTCTCGTATCCGCACGAGCTGAGCGGCGGCATGCGCCAGCGCGTGATGATCGCGCTCGCGACCGCCAGCCGCCCGCGCCTGCTGATCGCTGACGAGCCGACGACGGCCCTCGACGTGACGACGCAGGCGCAGATCCTCGAGCTGCTGCTCGAGATGCGCGAGCAGCTCGGAATGGCAATCCTGCTGGTCTCCCACGATTTCGGCGTCATCGCCCAGGTCTGCGACCGGGTGGCCGTGATGTACGGCGGCCACATCGTCGAGACCGGTGCCGTTGGCGCGATCTACGACAACCCGCAGCACCCGTACACGCGCGCGCTGCTGGAGTCGGTCCCGGAGCTCGAGGCGGCGGGTCGCGACCGCTCGGAGCAGCCGCGGCCGGGGATTCCCGGCCGCCCGCCCGAGCTCGGGGAGGAGCTCCCGGGCTGCGTCTTCGCGCCGCGGTGCGGCTACGCGCGACCCACCTGCCGGGAGGTGCCGATGACGCTCGTGCCGGTGGGGCCCGCGCAGGCGTCGGCGTGCCCGGTGCAACCGTTCCGCCAGCAGGAGGCGCGCGCATGACGCAGCAGGGTGGGCCCGTGCTCGAGGTCGCCGGAGTGACGAAGGAGTTCAGCCTGCGCCAGACGGTGGGCGAGCGCCTGAGCCGGAGTGAGCCGACGGTGCATCGGGCCGTCGACGACGTGTCGTTCACGCTGCAGCCGGGGGAGATCCTCGGCCTGGCCGGCGGCTCCGGCAGCGGGAAGACCACGCTCGCGCGGTGCCTGATCCGGCTCGTCGAGCCGGACACCGGCACGGTGCGGCTCGGCGGCGCCGACATGCTCGCGGCGTCGGGCGCCGAGCTGCGCGAGTTGCGACGCCGGATGCAGATGGTCTTCCAGGACCCCTACGCGTCGCTGAACCCCCGCATGACGGTCGGCCAGGCGATCCTCGAGGCCGGGCGCGTGCACCGGCGCCCGGGCTCGGAGGACGGCGAACGGTTCGTCGCGGGGGTTCTCGAGCGCGTGCACCTCTCGCCGTCGTTCGCCGACCGCCGGCCACGCGACCTGTCTGGGGGCCAGCGGCAGCGCGTCGCGGTGGCCCGCGCGCTGGCCGTCGATCCCGAGGTGCTCATCGCCGACGAGGCGGTGAGCGCGCTGGACGTCTCCGTGCAGGCGCAGCTGCTCAAGCTCTTCGTGGACCTTCGTGACCAGCTCGGCGTCGCGATCATCTTCGTGGCCCATCAGCTCGCCGTCATCGCCGAGGTGGCTGATCGCGTCGCCGTCATGCACGAGGGCCGGATCGTCGAACTCGGCGAGACCGCGACGGTCTTCGGCGCGCCCCGCGACGCCTACACCAAGGCGCTGCTGGCGGCACACCCGCGGCCCAACCCCCGGACGAAGCAGGAGGTCCGCACGTGAGCGCGACCGGGATGATCCAGACCGTCACCGGCCCGGTGGCGCCCGAGGACGTCGGCTTCACGCTGCCCCACGAGCACGTCTACCTCGACATGTGGTCGACGGACGGCGCCACACACGTCGGCCAGCTGGGCGACGACGAGCTGCTCGCGTCCGAGCTGAAGGCCTTCGTCGCGGCCGGCGGGTCCTGCCTGGTCGACCAGACGCCCGGCGGGTCCGGCCGCCGGCCGGAGGCCCTGGCCGCGATGGCGCAGCGGACTGGGCTGTCGATCGTCCTCGGCTGCGGCTGGTACACCGAACCGTTCTATCCACCGGCCGACGACCTGGCGCGTCGCTCCACCGCCGACGTCGCCGAGCAGCTCGTCGGCGAGATCGAGGGTGGGCTGGACGGCACGGACGTGCGGCCGGGGCTCATCGGCGAGATCGGCGCCAGCCAGGGCTGGGTCACGCCGCTCGAGGAGCGCGTCCACCGGGCCGCCGCCCGGGCACAGGTGGCGACCGGGCTGCCACTGGCCACCCACACGCTGCACCACGGCGCGGGCCGACAGCAGCTGCGGATCTTCGCCGAGGAGGGCGTCGACCCGGCGCGGGTGTCGGTGGGCCACTGCGACACGTGGCCGGACCTGGCCTATTGCCTCGAGGTCGCGCGGTGGGGCGCGTACGTGTCGCTCGACAACATCGGCTACCAGCTCGGCGATCACGAGGCGCGGCTCCGGCGTCTGGTCCTCGAGCTCGTCGAGGCGGGCTTTGCCGACCGCGTCCTGCTCTCCCAAGATGTGGGCCAGATGACCGAGCTGCGGTCGCGCGGGGGCCGCGGGTACGCGTATCTGGCCGAGGTCTTCCTGCCTGCGCTGCGCGCCGACGGCCTCGACGACGCGACCGTGCGCACGATCACGGTCGAGAACCCGCGCCGTTGGCTGACGATCGCGCCGACGTGATCGGCCGGCGCGCCCGGCACATCAGGACGTCGTCTGGAAGACCTTGCGCACGGTCTCGTGGACGGTCCAGACCGTCCGGTCGCCGGCGCGCAGGATGCCGGCGTCGCCCGGGCCGACCTCGAGCGTCGGACCGTCCTCGACCTCGATCGTCGCGCGCCCGCGCAGCACGACGAACAGCTCGTCGGCCTCCACGTCGCGCGACGTGCCGGCCGTGTGCTGCCAGACGCCGCGCTCGACGCGGCCGTCGGCCGAGGTGTGCAGCACGACCCCCGAGACCTCGGGGCTGCCGGCGACGACCTGCTCGGGCTCCAGCGGCCACGGCTCGAGCTCGAGGTCGTCGACGGTGACGGCGAAGCTGGCGGCGGACGGGTCGGAGGACGGCGGCATCGGGGCGGGATCCTAGGACGCCGCTGCGGCGACGGTCAGGGTCACGGCCGACGGGTGCCGCGCGTCGTGCAGCACCTCCTGCCGGGAGGCGACGAGGTGCGCCGCCCTCGCCGGCTCCTCGCCGGTGCCCGGGTTGCGCGCCCAGCGCGGATGCGCGCCGCTGGAGACCTGCACCCGGATCCGGTGGCCGGCGGCGAAGCGGTGCGCGGTCGGCCACAGCGGCAGCTCGACCTGCGCCACGCCGTCGGCGTCGCGCGCCGGGGCGTCCGGCGACAGGCGCACGAAACCGTCGCAGACGTTCAGCGAGCGGCCGTCGGGATGCACGTCGCAGACGCGCACGAAGAGATCGGTGTGCGGCTGGGAGGCGCGCAGCGCGATCGCGGCGCGCACCGGGCCGAGCGCGTCGACGTCGTGCTCCAGGGTGGGGGTCGTGAAGGTGAGGACGTCGGGGCGCGCCTCCAGCGCCCGGTTGTCGACGACATGGCGCTGGGCGAACAGAGCGGGGCCGCCGACCGGCGGGGTTGGATCCGCCGGGTCGTACGTGAAGCGGCTCGGCTCGGCGGCGGGATCCGGGGGCGCCTCGGGCGCCAGCCCGCCGCCGGGGCGCAGGTGCAGGCGCAGCTCGCTCGCGCCCGGAGGCGGCCAGTCGGGCAGGTCGCGCCAGCGCTCCTCGCCGGTGACGTAGACGCGTACCGGCGTCTCGCGGACCAGCCGGCGGTCGCCGAGCAGCTCCGCGCGCAGCCACGCCAGGCCCTCGGGCACGATCAGGCCGTTGACCGATGGCGAGACGTGGCCGCCGGGGCCGACGATGAGCTGCACCTGGCGCCCCGCGTCGCGCAGCGCGGTCCAGTCCTCGATCAGCCAGGGCAGGAAGATGTCCTGCCAGCCGCCGATCAGCTGCGTGGCGGCGGTCGTGCGGCCGACGTTGGCGCTGAACTCGCGGTTCTCCCAGTACGGGTTGCCGGGCTCCAGCGAGTCGATCCACTCGCGCCAGATCGGCAGGTCGGCGCCGGTCGCCGCCCGGGCCATCTCGGTCAGCGGCACCTCGCTCCAGAGCCGCGGCAGCGTGCGGCGCAGGCCGCGCACCAGCAGCACCGGCGCCGAGCGGCGCTCCTGCACCTCCAGCAGCAGCAGCCACGACAACGCGGTCTCCAGCGGCAGGCTGCCGCTGGAGACAAATGGGCCGCGGAACGACGACGCGGTGACCGACAGCGCCATGGCGTCGACCTCGTCGGCGATCGCCCACTGGACCAACCCCATGTAGCTGGGGCCGAGCGTCGCGACGCGGCCCGCATGCCACGGCTGCGCGCGCAGCCAGCGCAGCGTCGCCAGGCCGTCCTCGCGCTCGCGGAAGGCGTCGAACCGGCCGCCGGAGCCGAAGCTGCCGCGGGTGGACTGCAGCACGACCTGCAGCCCGCGCTCGGAGAGCAGGCGCCCGAAGAGGAACCCGAACGCCTGCCGCCGGCCGTACGGCGAGCGCACGAGCACCGTCGGCGCGGGCGCGGAGCCCGGCGGCGCCCAGCGGTCGGCCAGCAGCTCCACGCCGTCGTCCATCGGGACGCGCAGGTCGCGCTGCACCTCGACGTCGCGCGTCAGGGGCGCCGGCAGTCGCAGCCGGCGCCCGACGATCTCGCTCAGCAGCGTCACCCCGCCACCGTAACCGGGGCGGCGCGCGCCGATCTATGCCACGCCGGTCTTCGCGCCCAGCCCCATGTGCGCGCCGGCATCGGCCAGCACCTCGCCCAGGCGCCCGACGAGGTCGTCGAGCACGGCCTTGTCGCTGATCAGCGGCGGGGCGATCTGCAGGACCGCGTCGCCGCGGTCGTCGGCGCGGGCGATCAGCCCCGCCTCGCGCAGCCGTCCGGGCAGGAAGCCGCGCAGCAGGCGGTCGCGCTCGTCCTGGTCGAAGCGCGTGGCGTCGTCGTCCTTGACGAGCTCCATCGCCCAGAAGAACCCGGCGCCGCGGACGTCGCCGACGATCGGCAGCTCCAGCAGCGTCGCCAGCTGCTCGGCGAGGTAGGGCTCCAGCGCGCGCACGTTTTCCAGGATGCCGTCGCGCTCGAAGATCTCCATGTTCTTGAGCGCGATCGCCGCGCTGACGGGGTGGCCGCCGAACGTGATGCCGTGGCGCAGGATGGCGCCGCGCTCGACGATCGGGGCGATGACGCGCTCGGCCGCCAGCACGGCGCCCATCGGCGCGTAGGCCGAGGTCAGGCCCTTGGCCAGGGAGACGAGGTCGGGGGTGACGCCCTCGCGGCTGGTGGCGATCCACTCGCCCAGGCGGCCGCAGCCGCAGATGACCTCGTCGGCCATGAGCAGCGCGCCGTAGCGGTCGGCCAGCTCCCGCAGGCCGGCCCAGTAGCCGGGCGGCGCCACGAGGCAGCCGCCGGCGTTCTGCACCGGCTCGGCGATGATCAGCGCGACCTCGTCGGGGCCGGCGGCGACGATCGCCTGCTCGACCTCGTCCAGCAGCCGCCGGCAGAACGCCTCGGGGTCGTCGCCGTCGGGGGCGCGGAAGGCGTTGGTGTTCGAGACGTGCGTGACGTCGATCGCCGGGCGGCCGAACGGCTCCTTGAAGCGCGGCACGCCGGTGAACGACAGGGCGCCGAGCGTGACGCCGTGGTACGCGATGTCACGGGCGATGGCCTTCGTGCGCTGCGGCTGGCCGATGGCGTGGAAGTGCTCGCGCACGATCTTCCAGGCGGCCTCGACCGACTCCGAGCCGCCGCTGGTGAAGAAGACGCGGTCCAGGCCCTCGGGCGCGACGCCGGCCAGGCGCGCGGCCAGCTCGATGGCCGGGGGAGACGCGGTGCCCCAGTTGGTGTTGAACGACAGCGTGGTGAGCTGGCCGGCCGCCGCGGCCGCCATCTCCTCGCCGTAGCTGTAGCCCAGCTGCGAGCAGAACAGGCTCGACAGCGCGTCGAGGTAGCGCCGGCCCTGCGTGTCGAAGACGTACGGGCCCTCACCGCGCTCGAGGACGAGCAGGTCGTCGAGCTCCTGCTTGGAGAAGTGCAGCAGCAGGTGCTCCTGCGCCGCGGACTGCAGCTGGTCGTGCGTCATGCCGCCCACCGTGGGGTCACCCCTTCTTGCGTGTGTCGGGACTCGACCGCGTCGCGGTCCACCCGGGAGCCTGGACAACCGGCGGCCCGCGCTCAACGGCCGCCGCGGAAGAGCCTGCGGCGCCGCACGCGACAGGTTGTCCATCGCGGACGCTCGGCCCGCGGGCGGCAACCGGCGTTCGCGACCGCTCCGTTCGGCAGGATTCAGGGCCATGCTCGACCAGCTCGACCGAGCGCGCGCCACCGCGCCGGCCGCCGATCGGCGCCGGCGGCTGCCCTGGCCGGCGGGGTCGGTGCTGCCGGCCGACGACGAGGCGCGGTGGCTGCTGCTCTTCCTGCTGGCGCGCGGGTGCGCGCTGGCGATCGCTGTCGGGCTCGCCCTGTGGCGCGGGTTCAACCTGCTCGACCTCGTCGGGCTGACCTACGGCGTCGTGAGCACCGTCCTGATGGGCAGCCGGCCGGCGTACCGCCGCCATCCCGCGGCGTGGATCGTCGACGTCGTGGCGCTGCTGGTGTGCGTGGCGCTCTCCAAGGACTGGCGCAGCTCGTTCTACCTGCTGTGGCTGACCGCGCTCGTGCTGCCGGCGACGCGCATCTGGGGGCCGGCGGTCATCTGGTCAGGCGTGCTGGCGTCGCTGGCCTTCGTCGGCGTGGCCGTCATGGGCGGCCCGTCGCCGGGCCGGCTGGGGCCGGTCTCGTCGGAGACGCTCGTCGTCCACGTGACGCTGCCGTTCTTCACGGTCGCGTTCACCGCCTACGCCGCCGAGGCGATGCGCCGTCTGCGCGGTGAGCGGCGCGCCCGCGAGCTGCTGGCCATCCAGGCCGAGCGGCGGCGCATCGCGTGGGAGCTGCACGACTCGGCCAAGCAGCGGGTCCACGCCGCCCACCTCATCATCAGCTCGCTGGAGCGCCGGGTGCCGCCCGACCTGGCGCTGACCGTGCACCAGGCGATGGCCGAGCTCGAGTCCACGGCGGCCGACATGGACACGAGCCTCGCCGAGCTGCGCTCGCCGCTGGAGGGCCGGCCGCTGCATCAGGCGCTGGCCGAGCGCGTCGCCGAGCTCGACGGCTCCAGCGACGCCCGCATCACCGTCACCGGGAGGGCGCCCGACCTGCCGCCGCTGGTCGCCGCACACGCGTATCGGGTGGCCAGCGAGGCGTTGACCAACGCGCTGCGCCACGCGTTCGCCCAGCGGATCGACATCCAGCTGGCGACCGAGGGCGACGAGCTCGTCGTGGCGGTCGAGGACGACGGCCTCGGGATGCCGGCGACGCGCCGGCCCGGGGCGAGCGGCCTGCTGTCGATGGAGAGCCGGGCCGGCACGGTCGGCGGGACGCTGGAGATCACGCCGGGCGCCGACGGGTCGGGGACGCGCGTGGCGCTGACCATCCCGGTCGCCGCCGCGGTCGGCGGCGCCTGAGCCCGGCGCGTCAGGAGCGCCCGCCGCCGGCGTCGCGCACGCGGCGCACGGCCGCGTCGGCGTCGTCGACGGTCACGACGACGCGATCCCAGTCGCCGCCGGTGGTCTCGATCACCACGGCGGGGTGGCCGCAGTAGACGGCCGCGAAGGTGCGCGGGCCGCCGCGCCACTTGCGAAAGCGCCCGAAGCGCAGGCGCCGCGGGATGGCGGTGCCGCCGACGCGCCAGCCGACGTCGACGGCTCCGCCGTCGGGCACGGTGGAGACCGACCGCACGTCGCCCAGCGGCACCGAGACCTGGCGGGCGAGGGCCATCACCGCCTGAGGGCCGCTGAGGTGGACGACGACGCGATCGTCCTCGACGTCGAGCGTGGTCGGCATGCCCTGCATCCTTCCGCAATAGCCGGCCGCTGACGCGCGTGGTTGGCCCGCCCGCCGGGTGGGCACCAAGCAGCCCCATGAAGGTGGGCCTGGTCCTGGGGGCAGGGGGCGTCGTCGGGGCGGCGTGGCTGATCGGAGCGCTGGAGGCGCTCGAGGCCGAGACGGGCTGGGACCCGTCGACGGCCGATCGGATCGTGGGGACCTCGGCCGGATCGGTGGTCGGGGCGCTGCTGGCCGATGGGATCGCGCCGTCCTACCTGGCCGCCTACAGCGCCGGCCGCACACTCGACGAGATCGACGACGCCGACGGCCGGGTGGCGGCGCTGGCCGAGCGCTTCGGCGGGCGCGACGAGATCGACGCGCTGGCCGAGCGCCTGAGCGGCGACGACTTCCGGCTGCACCGCGCGCTGCCGCCGGTCGGGCCGGGCTCGTGGCGCCTGGCGCTGCGCACGCTGACCCGTCCGCACCGCCACGCGCCGGCCGCCGTGATGGCCGGCTGGCTGCCGCGCGGGTTCGTGTCCACGGCGCCGATCAGCGAGCTGGTCGGCACGTTCGTGTCGGGCTCCTGGCCCGATCATCCGGGCTACTGGGCGGTGGCCGCCGACTACCACACCGGCCGCCGGGTGGCCTTCGGGCGCGACGGCGCGCCGCCGGCCGCTGCGGCCGATGCCGTGGCGGCTTCCTGCGCGATCCCGGGCTTCTACCACCCGGTGAAGATCGCCGGGCGCCGCTACGTCGACGGCGGCGTCTGCTCGATGTCGAATCTCGACCTGCTGCGCGGCGAGGATCTCGACCTCGTCGTCTGCCTGAACCCGATGTCGTCGCTGGCCGAGGCGATCGGCGGGACGCCGGCCGAGCGGGTCGGCGCACTGGTGCGCAGCGCGTCGGGCCGGCGGCTCGGCCGCGAGGCGCGGCGGCTGCGCGAGCAGGGCACCGAGGTGCTGATGGTCCAGCCCAGCGAGCACGACCTCGCGGTGATGGGCCTGAACCTCATGGCCCGCAACCGGCGCGTCGAGGTGCTGGAGCGGGCGCGGCGCACGACGGCGCTGGCGCTGCGTGAGCTGCGCGGGACGCGCCGGTTGATGCCGCCGCGCACGCGGCGGACTGCCGCCGCGCCGGCGGCGCGGGCCGGGCAGCGGTCCGCGGCTGCCTGACTTTGCGACCAGGCACCACCGCGATGCACCGGTTGTCACCGCATCGTCAGGCGGGTACTCTGGTGCGGCGCTGAAGGTCAGCGCCCGAACGGATCCAAGGATGGTTGCATGACGCGCTCACCGCGCCGCCGGCTTCTGGCGGTGCTCTCCATGGCCCTCGTCGTCTGCCTCGCCGGCATGGCGCTCTCGGTCGTCGCCTTCGGCCAGGCCGGGGGCAACCCGGACGCGAACGTCCCGCTCGGGGACTTCACGGGCACGACGCCGGCGCGCGACGCGCAGGCCACGACGACCACTCCGACCTCGGGCTACACGACCACCAGCCCGACGTCCGGCTACACGACCACGAGCCCGACGTCCGGCTACACGACCACCACGCCGGCTACGACCACGCCGACGACGCCGTCCGGTCAGGGCTCGAAGCCGGCGCCGCACCACAAGCCGAAGCCCACGCCGACGCCGAGCACGCCGGCGCCGACGCCGGTCACGCCGCGTACGACGAAGAACGCGCACGTCTCACAGGTGACGCGGCCGGGCCCGAACCAGCTGGCGTTCACCGGCGGCGAGCCGCTGCTGATCGGCGCCGCCGGCGCCGGGCTCATGCTCGCGGCGACCGCGCTTCAGCTTCGTCGCCGGCGAGGCGGCTCGGCGGCGTAGCCGACGGCGCGTCGCGTCCCTGCGGGGCGGCGCGCCGCAGCGTGCCGGCCGCGGGCACGGCGGCCGCGCCGCGCGGCGTCGAGCGGTCCAGGCGGGCGATGACCAGCAGCCGCTTGGCCGCGCTGTAGAGCGGGTGGCAGGCCGTCAGCACCAGGCGCTGGCGGCCGATGTCGCGCAGCGCCGACACGTCGCTGGGGTCGACGACGCGCAGGCCCTCGACGCGGTAGGTGAACGCGCCGTAGGGCATCTTCACGTCGATCGGGTCGCCGCGGCGCAGGGCGTCGATGTGGCGGAAGGGCGCGCCGTAGGTCGTGCGGTGGCCGGCGATGCCGACCGTCCCCGGCTGGCCGGGCAGCGGCGTGCCGAGGTAGTGGCCGGGGCCGCGGCGCAGGCTCGAGGCGCCGGTGCCCTGGACGACGACGTAGCTGGCGTGGATGCGCGGGATGCGCAGCTCGCCGATCGGGTGGCCGGAGCTGGTCGAGTGCTCGAGGGTGCGGGCCAGCGCGCGCATGCGGTCGGCGGGGGTGGGGGTCGGCGCGGCGGGCGTCGTGGGGGTGGGGGCTTGGGCCGTGCTGGTCGCGACGGGCGCCGCGAACGTCGCGTCGAGCTCGGCGAGGTCGGACTCCAGGCCGTGCTGCTCGTGGCTGGCCCACAGCGCGGAGACCGGCTCCTGCCAGACGACGGTGGCCACGGCGTCGCCGACCGCGAGCGCGCCGGCGGCGAAGAGGATCGCCGGCAGCGTGGGGCGCAGCGCGCGCAGCCGCGGGCGGGGGAGGGCGACGGCGGAGGCCGAGGGCTTGGCGCCGCCGCTCGCGGTGCCCACTTCCACCCGCGCGCGCAGCGCGGCGACCTCGGCGCCGAGCGCGGCCACGCGGGCGCGCAGGGCGTCGAGCTGGGCCGGGTCGTGGGTGGGCGCGTTTGGGTCGGCGATCGCCGGCCCGGGCTCCAGCCACCACGGGCCCTCGGCGGCGGCGAGGTGCAGCGGCACCTCGACGTCGACGGTGAAGGCCGGGCCGTCGGGGCCGGCGGGCAGCGGCAGCGTGCCGGCGACGGTCGCCAGGCGCCGCCAGGAGCCCTGGTCGGCGATCAGCAGCGTCGGCGGGGCGAGGCGCGCGGGGGCCGGGGCGAAGGCGCGTCCGGCCACGCGGAGCACGACGAGCCCGGGCCCGCCGCCGGTCAGCTCCACGTGCAGCACGTCCAGAGTCATGGCAGCCATGCGCGGCCGTCCCTGACCGCAGCACTCCAGTGTACGGTCGTTCGCCCCCGAAACCAAAGGGACGCATGGCGGGATTCAGGTGCGCTGCTCGGCGATCAGCAGCTCGGCGACGCGGCGCGTGGCGGCGCGCAGGCGGCGGAAGTAGGTCGCGCGGCTGACGTGCAGCTCGTGGGCGGCGCGCTCGTGGCTGCTGCTGGGGTCGAGATAGCCGCGCTCGAGGACGGCGCGCAGCAGCTGCTCGTCGGGGGAGTCGCCGAAGGCCTGGTCGAGGGCGCGCAGCAGCAGCTGGCGCACGGAGATCGCGCGCTCCTCGGTGCTCGTGCCGCGGGCCAGCGGGGAGGCGGCGAGGACGAGCGGGTGGTCGAGGGCGCGGAACGCGTCGCGGACGTCGTCGACGGTCACGTGCGGCGTGGGCGCGGCGCGGCCCGGCGGCTGCGGGACGACGCCGAGCTCGGCGTAGATGGCGTCGCGCACGCCGCCCAGCATGCCGGCCTCGCCGTGGTCGATGAGGTGGCACTGGCGCACGCCGTCGCCGAGGTCGACGTCGAGGTCGGCGAGGTGCTGGGCGCCGACCGCGTCGGCGAAGGCGAGCGCGGCGGCGTTGCGCGGGCTGACCGGGATGTACGACCAGCGCGGGTTGGTCAGGCCCGAGCGCAGGATCGCGGCGGAGTTCAGCAGCGACAGGACCGGCGAGGTGAAGTCGCCCGGGGCGACGAGGTCGAGCGAGTCGCGCCAGATCAGCACCTGCTCGCCGGCGTGCTCGTGGCGGGCGTGGGCCAGCCACGGGCCGAGAAGCGGGTCGGCCTCGGCGGCCGACGGCGCGTTCTCGGGCGTGACGGCCAGCGCGAAGCCGCAGAGGGCGTCGGCGGCGTCGCGGACGGTGACGACGCGATCGGGGGCCTGGCGCAGCAGCGGCTCGGTCAGCGTCCACCAGGGGCCGTCGGCGTAGCGGGCGGGGAGCTCGTCGTGGATGCGCTGGAGGTCGTCGGGGCGCCAGAGGTCGGCGCGGTAGGCGGTGGCGCCGTCGGCGCCGAAGCCCCAGCGCACGGCGGGGTTCTCGACGAGCTCGACGAGGTCGATGATCAGGCGCACGCCGCCGCGCAGGCCGCGGGCGTAGAGGTGGTCGGCGATGCGGCGCCGCAGCTCGCGCTCGCGCTCCGGCGCCCGGGCGTGGAGGTCGGCGTGGATCGCCTGGCGGACGATCTCGTGCAGGCCGATGCCCGAGCCGACGCGCTCGGCGAACGAGCGGTGGCAGAGCCAGGCGTAGGCGCGCTCGGCGTCGATGTCGGGCAGGACGTCGTGGAGCATGCGCTGGTCGCAGGAGCGGGCCAGGGCGGCGACGGCGATCACGTCGAGGTCGGCGGCGTCGAGCTCCTCGTGGGCGACGCGCTGGAGGATCCAGCCGACGAGGTCGGGGTGGTCGCGCAGCGGCTCGTCGGTCCAGATGCCGCCGTCGCGCTGGACGGCGTCGGCGGCGAGCGTGAGGGCGAGTGGCGAGCCGTGGGCCCAGGAGACGATGCGGGCGGCGACCTCGTCGTCGGTCACGCCGCGGGCGCGCACGAGAGCGTTGGCGGCGTCGGCGGGGAGGCCGGTGAGCGGCAGGGGCGTGGCGAGGCGTTCCCAGCCGCCCTCCAGCCAGGCGCGGTCGGGCGGGCGGCGGCCGGCGAGGACGACGATGGTGCGGGCCGGCAGCGAGGGCAGCAGGCGGGTGCGGACCCAGGCGTCGGCGGCGGCGATGCGCTCGTAGGTGTCGATGAGCAGCAGCGGGCGCTCGATGCCGGTGAGGTCGCCGATGGCGCGCTCGATGTCGCCGGGGGCGGCGTGGAGGTCGCGGCCGTCGATCAGGCGCGGGGTCCAGCCGCGGGCGGCGCCGCGGCGGGCGATCTCGCGCAGCAGCGTGCTCTTGCCGATGCCGCCGGGGCCGTGGACGAGCACGACGTGGGCGGGCGGGTCGTCGGTGAAGAGGGCGTCGACCAGTGTGAGCTCGCGCTCGCGACCGACGAACCGCGCTGCGTCGAGCGCGGCCAGGCGCTCGGCGAGGGTGCTGGACTCGGTGATCAGGCGCGCAGGGTCGCATGGGCGGTGGGGCGGGGGCAAGGGCACGACTAGGATTCGGCGCCATGCCTGGCGCGTCGGAGATCTTCCGCGACGGATTGCTGGACGGGCGCGTGGCCATCGTCACCGGGGGCGGGACGAACCTCGGGCGCCAGGCGGCGGCCGAGCTGCTGGCGTGCGGGGCGCAGGTGGTGATCGCGGGGCGGCGCGAGGAGGTGCTGGAGGCGGCGTGCGAGCAGCTGGGAGAGGGGTGCTCGTGGGTGGCGGGGGACATCCGGGAGGCCGACGATGCGCGGCGGATCGTCTCGGTGGCTCTTGAGCGCCACGGGCGGCTGGACGTGCTGGTCAACAACGCGGGCGGGCAGTACTTCGTGCCGGCGGAGTCCATTGCGGCCAAGGGCTGGCGCGCGGTGATGCGGCTGAACGTCGAGGGGACCATGGCGATGACGCGCGCCGCCGCGGAGGGCGCTTTTTTGGAGTCGGGGCGCGGCGGGACGGTGATCAACGTGACGGTGTCGCCGCATCACGGGATGCTGGGGATGGCGCACACGGGGGCGGCGCGGGCGGCGGTCGAGGCGCTGACGGCGGAGCTGGCGGCGGAGTGGCGCGCGGAGGGGATCGCCGTGGTGGCGGCCGCGATCGGGCGCTTCGACACCGAGTCGCTGCGCAAGTACCCGGAGATCGTGACGCGCCAGCTGGAGCTGAGCGTGCCGCTGCAGCGGCTGGGGCGGATGGAGGAGTTCGCGTGGCTGGTGGCGATGCTCGCGTCGCCGCTGGGGCGGGCGCTGAGCGGGACGGTCGTGACGCTGGACGGGGCGGTCGACAACTGGTGGGGCTCGTGGCCGCCGCGGGCGATCGTGGAGGAGGGGGGGACCGTGCCGACCGAGGCGCGGCGGCCGTAGCGCGCGCGTGCCGGCGGCACCGGCGTGGTGGGCGGTACAATCGCCGACGGACCTGCGGGCGAGGTGTTAACGGCTGCACGGGAGCCTTCCAAGCTCTAGGAGCGGGTTCGAGTCCCGTCGCCCGCTTCGCAGTTCCACATAGCCACGGGGAGTGGCGCAGTCTGGTAGCGCACCCGGCTGGGGGCCGGGCGGTCGCAGGTTCAAATCCTGTCTCCCCGATCAGAGAAAAGGCCCGCATTTTGGGGCTGTCGCGCAAAGCCCGCTTCGGCGGGCTTTGTGTGTTGTCGGGCGGATGCCACGAGCGGCGGCCGGCGTTGGTGGCCGCTCGACCGTCGCGGTCAGCGGGCGAGGGCGGTGTGGAGCTTGAGGAGGTTGTGGCCGGTGGCGATGAGGCGCCATTCGGCGCGGCAGGCGGCCAGGCCGCGGCGTTGGAATCTGGTGATGCCCCGCAGGACCTTGGTGCGGGCGAACACGGTCTCGATGATGTGCTGGCGCTGGCGGTGGAGCGCAGCGCCTTCGGGGGTCTGCAGTAGCGCGTCGATGCGCTGTGCTTCGGGTCCTTGTCGTGGCGAGAGGGTGCGCGCCTTGGTGCGCGTGGCGCTCTTGGTCGGGACGATCACCGTCATGCCGTGCTGGCCCAGCGCGGTGATCTGTGGCGAGTTCCAGTAGCCGCCGTCGGCCAGCACCGTTTCGGGCTGCGCGTCGATGCCGGCCCGGGCGAGCTCGTCCAGGGTGGTGGTGATCATCGGCTCAAGCTGGCCGGAGTCGTTGGCCTACTGGGTGATGTCGGCGGCGACGATGATCTGGCCGGCGGTCGCGACGGCCTGGGCGTTATAGCCCTGAACCGTCTTGCCGGTGCGGACGATCGTGCGCGAGTCGGGGTCGGTGGTGTTGATCTGGCGCTTGGCCAGCCCGTCGGGATCCGGGACGGCCGGCCTGCGCCCGGCGAGCTTGGGGCCGTGCTCGGCCTCCCATTCGGCGCGCCGTTGCAGGTGTTCTGCGTAGGCGGCCTCGACGTTGGCCTGCTCGGCCTCGAGTTCCTCGCGGCAGCGACGCAGCCTGGCCAGCCTTGAGTGATGGTCGGCCAGCTCGTCGGGCAGTTCGTCGCCGCGGGCGTTGCCGTGCTCGGCGTCCTCGGCCGCGTCGGTCTGCTCGGCCTCGGCCAGCATCCGGTCGACCTCGTCGCGGATCGCCGGATAGCCGCGGGTCGCCTCGCGTGAGGCGTTGGCCGCCATCGCGGTGCCGTCCAGCGCGACGACCCCGACCGACACCAGCCCCGCCTTGGCACTCAACGCCAACACCTGCGTGAACGTGCGGGTGGAATGGACCCCGAGGGTCTGTTCGGACACCCCGAGCGACTCGGACAACTCGCTGACGGCGCGGCCGGCACACAGCAGCTCGACCGCCTCGCGACGGAACTCATCGGGATACGCAGGGCGCGTTCTCGGCATCGACAGACACATCCTTTCGCGGCCTACGGCCGCAAGCCCTCACGTGTCCGTCAAACGGGGTCCATTCCAGCCTGTATGGCGCTCCGCACTACTCATCGATCTGGTCCGCGTGCTACGGACCCAGTCCGCCTGCGATGTACGACTACCCGACTGCCCAGTTGCATCGGTCCATCCAGATAACTGATGATGTCGGCCGAGTCGATTGTGCCGACGTCACGTTCGTGGCTGGCGAGTGGCCTACGCGACGTCCCGCTCATGTCCTCCTCAAGTCCAGCAACCGTGCCCGCTGATCAGATCGTCAACGGTGCGCTTGTCGAGTGGCAGGGCCAGCTCGCGGTCGTCGTTGCCGTGAGTGAGGACGGCGACGGTGCAATGGCGGAGGTCCAATTCGACAACGGCGACAAGAAGTTCTTCAAGAGCGACTCCGGTCAACTCACCCGCGTGGTCTTCCGAGCCGGTTCGCAGGTCATGCGCGGCGACGGGGTGATCGGCGTGGTTCTCGAGCAGGTGTCGGCCGGGCAATTCCCGATGTGGAAGGTCGCGTTCGGTGGGGCGGTGCCCACGCTTCCCGAGATGGCGCTCAGGCCGGCGGTGATCGACGACCCGATCGAGCGCATGCGCGGCGGTCACCTCGGTACGGCAAAGCAGTTCAACTTGCGCTCGGTCGCGGCGGACCTGTGGCTCGCGCATCGACACAGCGAGCTCGTGTCGCTCGCCCACGCGCGGATAGACCTCCTGCCGCATCAGGTCTCGGTCGTGCACCGCGTCGTCTCGAACTACCCACACCGTTTCATGCTGTGCGACGAGGTGGGCCTCGGTAAGACGATCGAGGCGGCCATGATCATCAAGGAGTTGCGTGCGCGCGGTCAGGCGAAGCGCGTCCTGATCGTCGCGCCGGCCGGTCTCCAACGCCAGTGGCAGTTCGAGCTCAAGACGAAGTTCAACGAGAGCTTCGCCATCTACGGCAAGAGCACCCTCCGCTACCTGCAAGAGAAGGGCGTCCAAAATCCTTGGACGGACCACGACTCGATCATCACGTCGCACAGCTGGGCATCGTGGACACCTGAGCGGCGCGCCGAGATCGCGTCCGTGCCCTGGGACATGGTGGTCGTCGACGAGGCGCATCACGCACGTGCTCAGCGCCGCGGGACGACTGTCGACCGGACGAACCTGTACCGGTTGGTCGGTGACCTGATCGGACATCCCGACGCCGCGCGTCGGGCGGTCCTGCTCCTTACGGCCTCACCTCTCCAACTCGAGTACCACGAGCTCTACTCGCTCTGCGAGATGCTCGACCCCATCCTCTTCGCGTCGGAGCAGGATTTCCGCGAGCACGTGCGCTCGTTGGCCGGCCTAAACCAGCTGGTCGAGCGGCTTCAGCAGCACGGGATCCCGAAGCGCGGCGACGCACGGAGCGCCCTGCAGGACGACCTCGAGCACTGCTTGGCGCTCGAACCCCCCGAGGCGGCAGAGCTTTTGGAGCTGAGCGCCGACAAGCTCATCGAGAACCTCCGCGGCAGGCATCGCCTGAGCGAGGTGCTGATCCGCAACCGCAAGTCGGTGGTCGGTGGGTTTATGCCACGCCGGGCCACCCGCTGGGAGGTCGACCTCTCGCCAACCGAGCAAGACGTCCACCGGCTCATGGAGCAGATCTTTGAGAAGGGCTTCGCAGAGGCGAGCAAGAAGGGCCGGAACGCAGTCGGGTTCCAGATGGTCATGCTCCAGAAGCTGCTCGCTAGCTCCTCTCGTGCGCTCCTGACGTCGTTGGAGGGTCGGAAGGCGCGCCTCGCAGAACCCGAGAAGGTGGCGGTGCTCGACGCCGCAAGCGCCACGACAGCGTTCGACGAGGACCAGAAGGCGCAGGAAGTCGTGAAGGACCTCGCTCCGGCGTGGGAATCGCGTGCGGAGTTCGACGCCGTCATCGACAGGCTCAAGACGATCCGACGGGACTCGAAGACCGGAGTGCTCATGGAGCAACTCGGCAGGCTCTTCGCCGAGGACGGCGAGGGCGAAGCCAAGGTCCTCATCTTCTCGGAGTTCCGCGAGACGCAGGAGATGCTTGCGGAGGCGCTCGCGCCGCTTGCCGACGTGCACCTGTTCCATGGTCAGCTCTCCGCCGAGCAGAAGGACCGGGCCATCGCCGATTTTCGCGCGGGGTCGGGACGTCCGCAGATCCTTGTCAGCACCGAGGCCGGGGGCGAGGGGCGCAACCTCCAGTTCTGCCACTACCTCGTGAACTACGACCTGCCCTGGAACCCGATGAAGGTCGAGCAGCGCATCGGTCGGCTTGACCGCATCCGCCAGCAGCACACCGTGAGCGTCTTTAACTTCCACGTGCGAGGCACGATCGAAGGACGGATCCTCGAGGTGCTCGAGCGGCGGATCGGCATATTCGAAGCTGCGGTCGGCTCGTTGGACCCCATCCTCGGCGAGGCCGAGGCGGATATCCGCAAGGCGCTCAAGCTCGCGAAGGTCGATCGCGAGAAGGCTATCCAGGAGCTCGGCAAGCGCATCGAGCGCGACATCGCCGCGGCCCGGACGGCGGAGGAGCAACGCGCAGACTTCATCATGGACGCCAAGAGCTACATGGCGGCTATTGTCAAGCAGCTCGCAGGCGGCGAGAGCCCCGTGACACCGGAGGAGTTCGAGACGTTTATTCTCGCGCTTCTCTCGTCGTACCACACCTACATCGGCCCGAAGGACGAGTCAGGCGAGCGGCTCATCAGCTTTCACCCGCCGCTCACCACGGACTTTCCGGATGTCGTCCAGAACGACGACTCACGCCGGGTGGCCTTCGACCCGACTGCCGACCTCGATTCCCAGCAGGTTGAGTACCTCGGGTTCGGCCACCCGATTGTTGACCGCCTTGTCACCGCCGTCACGGAGGAGCGGAACGAAGGCGCCGCCGCAGTCCGCCAATTCCCACCCGGGGACGGCGGACCGGACTGCGCGGGCTGGCAGTTCAACTACCGCATCAAGATAGACGGCCTGCGATCGACGGAGTTCGTGCTGCCCGTGTTCGTCGATGACAACGGGCACGCGGATCGTGGGATCGGCGAGGCCCTGCTGCGCCGCTCACGGGCGTTCGTCCCGACCGAGACGACTGCTGAACTGCCGATCGTCGACGGCCTCGAGCATGTGAAGACGCTCGCCGATGCAGAGGCCCACGCCGTCTTGGAGACCGAAGTGCGCCACGCACAGGAGGAGGCCTCGGAGAAGGTCGCCGTCGAACGACAGCGGACCGAGGCGCTCTTTGACCGCCGATACGAGGCCGGACAGGATCGAATCGACGCCTGTCGGTCGACCCTCGCGCGGATGTGCGCGTCGCAAGAGGCAGCTCGCCAGCGCGTCATCCCCGTGTGGGAGGCGAATCTGCGTCGTGCCGAAGCCGAGCTTGAGGCGTTGGCCGAGGATCGGGAGCGGACCCTCATGGAGCTGGAGAAGCGTGGCAAGCCGGGAGGCGAGGTGCAGCTCCTCAATGTCGCGCGGATCGTCATCGCGCCTAAGGAAGACCATGGTGACCACTGAGAAGACTCATGAGGTCCCAACGAGGGAGGCGCTGCTACGCGACCTGCGCCTGGAGCTGCTCGGCCCGGAGTCGCCGGACGAGCTCCTCAAGCAGAGCCCGAATACGCGGTACCTCGTCGGAATGCTGGCTCCGAACGGCACGGCCGCCGACGAAGCCGAGGACGAGGGTCTCGAAGGATCGGCTGGCGAAGGGCAGGAGGACGGCCAGGTTCCGCGCGCGGCGTCCCTCGATCCGTCCTCGATCGGGATCTCCTTCGCCGCCCTGAGCGGCTCCCTGCCAATCACGCTGACGGCGACGTGGGGCGAGTACGAGAAGCGTGTGCGGGAAGGGGCCGCGGAGGATGTCGAGGAATCGACCGGCGTTGAGCGCGACGCCGACCCCGACGAGACCGTCGCGGCAAAGAAGCACGTCGAGTACGACTGGAGTCGACAGCCAATCGAGGTGACCCTCGACCTCGAGGTCGCCCCGACCGGGACGTTGGAGAAGCGGGAGATCGCCGCCGGCGTCGAGCTGCAGTGGATCGCCCGGGTGCTCGAGGACCTCGTGGTCTTCTCGTGCTTCTTGGTGAACGCCCGCCAGGCGCCAGGCGACCGGCGTCCACCGGACGAGGACTGGATGTACCAGCCCCAGTTGCGCGTCAGCTCAACGGATGCAGCGATTCGCGCCCGCACCGGTTCGAGCTCCGCGCCTGATCCCGATCCAGACGTCGCCGCCGCGAACCTTCTTTACCGGGACCACCGCGAGCTCGCCACCGGCCACGGGGTCGCTGCGGATTGGACGCTCTTACCCGGGTTCACGGATCGCGCCTCCGAGGTCCGCACCGTGGTCATACCCGACCAAGTGGTCCCGGTCGTCGGCCCGGCGGCCGGCGAGGAGGTAGGGGTCCTCGAGATGGAGACGCTCTCGCAGGCGGGGTCGAGCGACGTGCGGGCACTCCTCGGGCCGCTCGAAGCTGCGTACTGCGAGTGGATCAAGAACAAGCGTGCCGAGCTCGACTCCGTGCCGCAACCACACCGGCAGGTCGGCGAGGAACATCTGAAGCACGCCGCCTGGACGCTCGGCCGCATCCGGGAGGGGATCGAGCTGCTGGCCACGGACGACCTTGCGTTGCATGCCTTCCGCTTCGCCAACGACGCGATGGCACGTCAGCTCCGGCACTCAGTTACGGTGCGCGCCAAGCGCCGCAGCGAGCCCCCGCCGAAGATCGTCCCGGCATGGCGGCCATTCCAAATCGGCTTCATCCTCCAGTGCCTTCCGAGCATCGTGGACGGTACGCATAAGCACCGCTCACTGGCCGACCTCTTGTGGTTCCCGACGGGCGGCGGCAAGACCGAGGCGTACCTCGGGCTGATCGCGTTCGCATGCAGCCACCGACGCCTGCGGCCGGCTGTCCCGGGCTTCGACTCCAGCGCCGGTACGACAGTGATCATGCGCTACACGCTGCGGCTACTGACGATCCAGCAGTTCCAGCGAGCACTCGCGTTGCTCTGCGCGTGCGAGGAGATCCGTGAGTCGGATACGGCGACCTGGGGGACCGAGCGCTTCACGATCGGGCTGTGGGTCGGCGAGTCGGCGACGCCGAACAACTACGAGGACTCGAAGACGGCTCTGGAGGAACTGAAGAATGAACGGCACGTCTACGAGGGGTCGCCGTACCAGATCCTGTTCTGCCCCTGGTGCGGTGAGGACATCGGGCCCGCGCACTACCGCTGCGTCGACGAGCTGGAGCGGACGCTGGCTTACTGCTCGTCGTACGACTGCCCGTTCGGCCCGTCGAGTGAGTTCGGGCTGCCGGCGCTGGTCGTCGACGAGGAGATCTACCGCAACCCGCCGTCGCTCGTTCTCGCGACCGTAGACAAGTTCGCGCGGATGCCGTTCAACGGTCGCATCCAAGCACTGTTCGGACGCGTCCAGCAGCGCTGCCCACGACACGGGTTCATCACGTCGGCCGAGGCTCACCCCCAAACGCACAGGGAAACGAAGGCGTACAAGGCGGCTCGGGTCGAGCCCTCGCGTCTCCTCGCCCCGCCGGACCTGATCATCCAAGACGAACTGCACCTGATCTCGGGTCCGCTCGGGACGCTGGTCGGGCTTTACGAGGTAGCCGTCCAGGAGCTCTGCCGCATCCAAGGCGACGGCTTCGATGTGGTGCCAAAGGTCGTTGCGTCGACCGCGACGATCCGTCGCGCGCGTCGTCAGGTCGAGGGGCTCTTCGGACGCGACGTCGCGGTGTTTCCGCCTCCCGGGTTGGACGCCAACGACTCGTTCTTCGCGAAGTCGGCGGATCCCGACGAGGTGCCGGGCCGGCGCTACGTCGGGGTCTATGCGCCCGGCAAGTCGGTCAAGACCGCACTCGTCCGCGTGTACGCGGCGATGCTGAGCCGAGGCCTCGCCGAATTCGAGGCCGCGCCCTCAACCACGACCGACGCATATATGACTCTCGTCGGCTACTTCAACTCGTTGCGGGAGCTTGGCGGTGCGGTCCGGCTCGTGGAGGACGACGTCCCGGGTCGGTTGAAGGTTCTCAAGCGACGTGGGTACGGGCCCCTCCGCCCGATTTATGAGAGTCAGGAGCTGACCAGTCGAGTCGGCAGCAGCCAGATCCCTGCACGTCTGCAGCAGCTCGAGCGGACGTTCATAGACAAGCAGCAGGGCGCGTACCCGGTCGATGTGTTGCTGGCGTCGAACATGTTGTCGGTCGGCGTCGACGTCGACCGTCTCGGCCTGATGGCCGTGAGCGGACAACCCAAGACAAGTGCCGAGTACATCCAGGCCACGAGCCGCGTGGGTCGGAAGCACCCCGGATTGATCATCACCGTGTTCAACTGGATCCGGCCGCGCGACACGTCGCATTACGAGCGCTTCCAGCACTACCACGAGACGTTCTACCGGCACGTTGAGGCGACGAGTGTGACGCCTTTCTCCGCGCGTGCGCGCGACCGTGCGCTTCGGGCGGTCCTCGCGGCCTTCGTGCGGCTCAATCGGCCGGAGGGCGCGGGCGAAAGGGCCGCGGGGGACTTCATGTTCGGCGACGCCTCGGCGCTGCGGCTGATGCAGGCGCTCTCGGCGCGAGCGCTCGAAGCGACTGGGCGAGACGACGTCCGCGCCGAGACCGAGCTGCAACTTCAGCAGCTGGTGGACGAATGGGCGGGGCTTGCAGGCAAGGGCGATCCCGAGCTGGTCTACACGCGATACGGGGTCGGGAAGGCCAAGGACACGCGCATGAACCTGCTCAAGGCGATGGAACAGCGCGGTGGCACGGGTGTGTGGCCCGCCGCAGGCTCTCTTCGGGAGGTTGAGCCGGAGGTCAACGTGATCCTGCGCGAAGGAGGCGGGGCCTGATGGGTGCGAAGGCGGGCAAGCTGCGTCCGAGTCAGGCGGTCACCCAGAACGGCCCCGGGTCGCTCGTCGATCTGCCGAAGATGTCGATGATCATGCTCGCGGCCGATCAGTGGGACAAGAGCAAGGCGCGAAGGGTCGACGAGCCGAGGTTGGCTCGCCGGCTAGGCGTCACGACGTTCCGTACCCCTGCCTGGTACGACCGCAAGACCGACGCGGGCGGTCTCCCGGCGAGGATTTTTCCCACGTTCCTTGTCTGCCCCCGGTGCCGTCGCCTGGCGCCACACGAGACCTTTCAGCTAGACGAGAGGCGCGGCCAGCACATTTGCGGGGCGGCAGGGTGCCCCGGAAGAGGCAAGGCCGCGGCGTATCCCGCACGTTTCATGGTCGCATGCAGCGAGGGGCACCTCGACGACTTCCCGTGGCATGAGTACGTGCACCCGGGTGTCGCCTGCAACGAAGAGCTCAAGTTGGAGGACTCGGGCAGTACTGGTGCCATCACCGACCTATGGGTCAAGTGCGCAAAGCACGACAAGCGGAAGAACCTCGGCCAGGCGTTCGGGCTCGGCGGCAAGAACCACCTGCCGAGTTGCTCGGGCGCGCGACCGTGGCTTCCTGGCCTTCCGGCGGAGGTCTGCCGCGAGCGCCCTCGGGTGCTCCTGCGCGGCGCTTCCAACGCATACTTCTCGGTGGTCCGCTCCGCCCTTTCTATCCCACCGTGGGCGGATCCGCTGCAGCTGGCCCTCGGGGAGTACGCCGACATGATGGCGAAGGTCGACTCGCTCGAGAAGCTCGAAATGTGGCTCGACGTCAACAACGCACCGGCGCTCGAGCCCTTCACGCCCGCACAGGTCTGGGCAGGGCTCGAACGCCGCCGATCAGAGGAAGAGGGCGAGGCGGTGGCCGATCTCCGCGTGGAGGAGTGGCAGACCTTCCAGGCGGGCCACCGCAGGATTGACCCGAAGACCGAGTTCAAGGCCTTCGAGGTGGAGGTTCCTCACGGCTTTGGCCGCTGGCTCGAGCGGGTCGTACTTCTCGAGCGTCTTCGGGAAGTTCGCGCTCTCCGCGGTTTCACCCGGATCGACGCCATCCCGGACGTCGGGTCGCTGGAGGATGTGGAGAAGTTCGAGACCAAGCTCTCGCCGGTCTTCGAGGAGCAAAGGCCGACCTGGTACCCGGGCGTCGAGCTGCGCGGCGAGGGCATTTTTGTGCAGCTGCGGGAGCCGGCTGTCGCGGAATGGGAGGCGCGCACCGCGGTAGCGGCCGAGAAGGCGAAGCTCGAGAAGGCACAGGCGGCCTGGTCCCACGCTCGCGGCCTCGAGCCCGCAGGCGTCGACATGCGATTCGTCCTTCTCCACTCGCTCTCGCACATGTTGATCCGTCAACTCGGCCTCGATTGCGGTTACGCGTCGGCCTCCTTGCGCGAGCGTATCTACAGCTCGGCCGAGGTCGGCGCGACGATGGCCGGGTTGCTCATCTATACCGCCACCCCGGATTCGGAAGGGTCGCTGGGCGGGCTCGTCGAGATGGGCCGGCCCGAGGACCTTGGTCCGCTGCTCGCACGCGCGCTCGAGGACGCCGAGCTATGCGCTGGCGATCCGCACTGCGCAAGCCGGGGCCCGCAGGCACCGAACAACGACCTCAACTCGGCGGCGTGCCACTCCTGCCTTCTAGTGAGCGAGACCTCCTGCGAAGCGGCCAACCGGTACCTGGACCGTGGTGTCGTCGTCCCCTCCCTGCGTGGTGACCCCGTCGCCTTCTTCCGCCGCTGAGCACGTCGTCGAGGCGCTCGCCGGCAGTAAGGCCAAGGCCGCGCTCGCACTCGCCGAGGCCCTGGAGTCGGGCGAGTTGACGCTGCGGTCGTCATCGGTGGCGATCGCGAACGTGCGCGGGGTGGACCAACGCTCAGCGACCGTGTTTGCTCGTGCCTTCGGCCGACTCGTCGACATCACGACGGCCGACGCCGTGGCGCTTGCTATCCGGTCGGCGACTGTCGTCGTCGAGAACCGCGCGGGAAAGCAGCCGACGATCCAAGTCGCGTGGACTGGGCCGGATGCCGGCGGCGCCGTGGTGCGAGGCACCGGGGCGATCCTGAAGGAGATGGTGCGCGGCGCTCAAGCGGGTGGCGAGATCCTGCTAGTCGGCTACAGCCTGACCGCGTCAGGCGAGTCGCCGTCGACCGAGGTGATCGCACTGCTCGGCGAAGCGAGTCGGAATCAAGTGGCGCTCACCGTTGTCCTTCACAAGGATGAACAGGAGGCCAACCGCGCCAACCTGCTCCAGAATTGGGACGTCTTCGCGGTCAAGCCCAGGGTGTACACGTGGGAGCCGTCGGCGGGCGGGCCGTATACGAAGCTCCACGCCAAGGTGTTGGTAGTGGACCGCCGGGACGTGCTGGTCACGTCCGCGAACCTCACGTACCACGGGCTCACCGACAACATCGAGATCGGACTACGTGTGCAAGGGCCGCAGGCGGCGGCGATCGCCAGCCGGTTCGACCACCTGATCGCGGAACGGGTCCTGAAGATCTGGAAGCCTGCTACGTAGCCCTTCGCCTGGCGTGCAGGACGGCGGATGTCCCGTAGCAAGCGGCTGGCGTGTCGCCTGCAGGAGCACGGTCGCCGACGCCGAAGAGCAGCCCGTGGAGACGTCTGGCGCAGTCGCGGCACGACTCCGAGCCGTGCAGCAGCGGCTCGCTCAGCTTGAGCGGGTGGCAGCGGCGGGCCGCATCGAACGCGAACATCTCGACACGGTCGTCGCTGACCTTGTTGCGATTCAGGATGATCTATTCGGCCCGCGGCGCGCGGCCGCCAAGGGGGAGGGGGCTCGCGGCAAGCTCCTTCGCTATCTCCTCGAGCGTGTGGGGGATGAGGTGTCCGGCGAGCAGCTCCGCATCGTCAGCGGGATTCAAGAGTGGGCTCGCAGGGTCCGCGAGCTGCGAGTCGAGGATGGCTATGAGATCGTCGAGCTCGGTCGCAGCACGTACCGGCTGGAAAGCGCTGAGCCGAACAAAGAGCGAGCGCAGCAGTGGTCGATCGCGAACTTCATTCGAAAACAGCCGGGGTCGGCACGAAGTCGCATCGAGAAGTACCTCGAGGCCAACGTGGGCAAGGTCGTCACGCGTGAGCAGATCGATTACGTCGCGAATATCGCGGAAGGCAGCCGGCGCGTCCGAGAGCTGCGCGACGAGCAGGGGTGGCCAATCGCCTCGCACGTCGACGACCCTGATCTCGCTCCTGGGGAGTATCGCTTGCTATCCACGGCCGCTGAAGATCGGCGAGACGCGTCCCAGCGGCTCTACCCGGAGGATCTGCGTCACCAGGTCTTCATGCGGGACAACTTCACGTGCCGGATCTGCGGTCGAGACCGTGCCGCAGCTGAGGCGGCGGGCGATCGGCGGTTCTATCTCGAGGTGCACCACAAGGTGGCAATGGCAGACGAGCTCGCTGCTCTATCGGTCGAGGAGCGGCATGACATCGACAACCTCGTGACCCTCTGCCATGGCGACCACGTGCGAGAGACGGCCGCGTTGCACGACCGCAAGCGGCGCTCTCGGGGCGGCTAAGCGGCAGCGGCTACCTCGGTCGCTGCCTGCAACTGCGTAGCAAGCACCTCCGCCAATCTCATCGCAAGCAACGGCGGTACAGCGTTACCGACTTGCTTCGCCACCGTCGTCATCGGCTGGTCGGTGGGCAACACGAAGTCATCGGGGAAGCTCATGCACCGGGCCGCCTCGCGCACCGTGATGGGACGGTGCTCAGATGGGTGCAGGTAGCGGCCCTTCTCGGGCTTGAAGAACTCGGTGCGGATGGTGTAGGCCGGGCGGTCCCACCAGAGGCGCCCAAAGACGTCGGTGGAGCCAGACTTCTTCCGGAGCCAACACGCGGGGGTGATATCGGGCCGTCGTTCCGCCAAGTCGAAACGACCTTCGCCTTCGCCTGGGATCGTGCGGTAGCGCTCCACGCTGAGCGGCCGAGGGTTCCGAGACGCGTGCCAGTTCCGTTCGTCTGGCGTGAGGGGCAGGCCTTCGACCGCGTCGCGGAACGTCCTCCACGGCTGGCCACCAATCCCGATGGCGTCCGGCGGGAAGTGGGTCTGCTCGGGCCAGGCCGGCTGACCGACCCGCGTTCCGATCGCAAACGCACGCCGGCGCCGCTGGGGGACGCCATAGTCGGCAGCGTTGAGGATCCTTCCTTCAACGTAATAGCCACGCTCGCGAGCCGCGTCCGCGAACTCGACGTACTCGGCCGAGCGAAGCAGCTCGGGCACGTTCTCCATCACGAACGCCAGCGGCTGCGCGTCGTCCAGTGCGCGCAGGTACTGCTTCCAAAGCGAGCGTCGCTCGAGGCCTACGCCAGCCATGTTGAGCGGGGAGAAGCCCTGGCATGGCGGGCCGCCGATGACCACGTCAACTTCGGGGAATTCCCCTACCTCCTCGATGGCACCCGCGACGATGTGGTCGCCGAAGTTCCTCCGATAGGTCTCGGCCGCAGCCGGCTCCCACTCCACCGCGAAGACCGACCGGAATCGACCGGTGTCCTCGAAGCCGCGGGTCATCCCGCCGCATCCAGCAAACAGGTCCATCAGGGTGAAGGGAGCGGTCTTGCGAAAGCGTGGCACGATGGTTCGCCACCCTACGGGCCCGCGCGGACGGAACGGGAACGTGCGTTCGTGTGCTCCCGGGCCAATCGGACGATCTCCGCGACTCGTCCGGCAGCCGCTTCTGGATCCTCGTGCTCCCAGATGCGCACGACGGTCCAGCCCTCCTCCCGAAGAAGCTCGTCAGTGCGACGGTCGCGGGCGCGGTTGCCCTCGAGCTTGGCTCGCCACCACTCCGCGTTACTGGCAGGCATCGTCGAGTGCTCCGGGCACATGTGCCAGAAGCAACCGTCGACGAATACGACGACGCGTGCTTTCGGAAAGACGACATCGGCCGCTCCGCGGAGCGAGTGGGTTGGCCTGAGGTTCACGCGGAAGCGCAGGCCACGCCGATGCAGCGCACGGCGGAGAGCGATCTCGGGCGCCGTGTCTCGTCGTGCCTGACGTGACATCCGTTGATGGACGGCTTCGCTGGAGGGTGTTGGCCGGGCCGAGCTCACGCGTGCCTCCAGCGGCACGATAGAGATGCTTGCTGCGAGGCCGATCGCCGGCGCTGTGAAGCCGCGACTCGGCCTGCGGCACGATCCTCGAGCTCGCTGATCCCTTTCCGTGGTAGTCCAACAACACGGGGTCCAATTTGAGCGACACACAGCACAACTCGCGGTAGGCTAGGCCGCATGACTGCTGGGATCTCAACCCAGCAGAGTGCCCTGGGGGCTTCTGGGGGCCGGGCGGTCGCAGGTTCAAATCCTGTCTCCCCGATGAACGGAAGGCCCGCTTTCTGCGGGCCTCTGCGCTGGTGGAGCGGCTCGTGTGGCGTTGCCGTGCGGAGACGCACCCGCTGGGCTTGCAAGGCGGTCGACGTCATACGCACTGCCCCGCCGCGTACCCCGAGGCCCAGGCCCACTGGAAGTTGAAGCCGCCGAGGTGGCCGGTGACGTCCAGTACCTCGCCGATGAAGTACAGGCCCGGGCTCCTCCGCGACTCCATGGTCTTGGACGACACGTCGCGTGTGTCGACACCGCCCAGGGTCACCTCGGCGGTCCGGTAGCCCTCAGTGCCGGCTGGCACGACCTGCCAGGCGGCAAGCTTGTCGGCGATTTCGCGGAGCTCGGCGGGGGTGTACTGCTTCATCGGCTTGGACGACGCGAACCAGGCGTCGACCAGCAGGGTCGCCATCTTCCGCGTGAAGACGTCGCCCAGCACGGTCTTCAGCTCGCTGTTGGGCCGCGCGGCCTGCTGGCCCTGCACCCACTCCAGGGCGTCGCGGTCGGGCAGCAGGTTGATCTCCACGACATCGCCGGGGTGCCAGAACGAGGAGATCTGCAAAATCGCCGGGCCGCTGAGGCCGCGATGGGTGAACAGGAGGTTCTCGCGGAAGCTTTGGCCGTCGCAGCTCGCCACGCACGCGACCGACGTACCGGACAGCTCGGCGCACAGCTCCTTGAGCCGGCCGTTCACCGTGAACGGCACCAGGCCCGCGCGAGTCGGCAGCACGTCGTGGCCGAACTGGCGAGCGATCTCGTACCCGAAGCCCGTGGCGCCCAGGGTCGGAATCGACAAGCCTCCGGTGGCGACCACCAGCGACGCACAGGCGACCGGTCCTCCGCTCGTGCTCAACCGGTAGCCGGGGTTGGCCGCTTCGATCTGCTGCACCGACGTGTTCAGGTGCAGCTCAACGCCAGCCTGCTGGCATTCGTCCAGGAGCATGTCCCGGATGTCTCGCGACTTGTTGTCGCAGAACAGCTGGCCCAGCTTCTTCTCGTGGTAGGGCACGCCGTGCTTGCTGACCAAGGCGATGAAGTCCCACGGGGTGTAGCGCGCCAACGCCGACTTGCAGAAGTGCGGGTTCCGCGAGGAGAAGTTGGCCGGGTCGGTCCACATGTTGGTGAAGTTGCATCGGCCACCACCCGACATGAGGATCTTCTTGCCCGGCTTGTTGGAGCTGTCGATGAGCAGCACCTGACGGCCGCGGGCGGCGGCAGTCGCGGCACACATCAGGCCTGCGGCCCCTGCGCCGAGGATCACAACGTCCGTGGAGCGCACTCGGCCCGACAAGGTACGGCTGTGCGGCGGCGCCCGACCTCCGGGACGCCGCCCCTCGTAGTTTTCCCCACGCCCAAGTCGGGACCCCCTCGGATGACGCCCGCCGCGGCTCGGCGGACCATCGCGGCGAGTCGGGAGAGCGCGACGGGACGCTCTCCCTCCAAGCCGAGAGGAGTCCCATGAGGGCTGAAGAGCAGAAGGTCGTGCAGTACCTGACCGAGGCCCACGCCACCGAGCGCGCGCTCGTGCGTGTCCTGCAGTCGCAGATCGCGATGACGCCGCGCGGCTCGTATCGCTCGCTGCTGGAGCGGCACCTCGAGGAGACGCGCCGTCACGGCGATCGTCTCGCCGAGCGCCTCGAGGAGATCGGCGACGGCGGCGCGGGGCCCATCAACGTCGCCATCGGCCTGGTCGAGACGATCGTCGGGCAGGCGCTGGCCCTCGGCAAGACGCCGTGGGACCTGATCCGCGGCCACAGCGGCGAGGAGAAGGTCCTCAAGAACGCGCGCGACACGTGTGCCACCGAGGCGCAGGAGATCGCGACCTACATGTCGATCCAGCGACTGGGGGAGAAGGTCGGCGACGAGCGGACCGCCGAGCTGGCGCGCTCGATCCTCGCCGACGAGGAGCGGATGCTCGAGCGCGTCCGGGGCGAGCTGCCGAAGCTCACCGACGCCGTCGTCGCTGCGGAGATCGAGGGCAAGCCGACCTACGAGCTCGCCGAGACCGGCGCCGGCGAGGCGGTCCGCGCGGCCGGGCGTCAGGCGCGCGAGACGACCCGCAAGACGGCCGAGTCGGCGGCCGGGGCCGCCCGCCGCACCGCGCGCCAGGCCCGTCGCGTGCCGGGCGTCGCGCAGGCCGAGGGCGAGATCAGGGGCGCCGTGGCGACCGAGGAGGATCTGGCGATCGCCAACTACGGGAGCCTGACCGCCGACGAGATCACGAGCCGGCTGCCGGAGCTGTCGCAGATCGAGCTCGGGAAGATCGACGCCTACGAGCGCCGGCACCAGAATCGCCGCACGGTGCTCAGCCGCGTCACGTCGCTGCGCGGCGACGAGCCGTGGCCCGGCTACGACGAGCAGACGGTCGCCGACGTGCAGGCCCGGCTGGCCGAGGGCGATGGGCCTCGGGCCGCGCAGGTGCGCGACTACGAGCGCACGCACAAGAAGCGCGCCAGCGTGCTGAAGGCGGCCGAACGCGAGGCGGCCGTGTAGTCCATGCCGGGATCAGCCGCAGCGGGCCCGGCACGTCACCGGACTCGCTGCGCTCCCGACGCGGTGTGCCCCCGGCCATTGGAGCATTCCTGCAGGGAGCTGCGCTGGACATGCCCGTAGGGGCACCGCGCCCCAGCGTCGCTCGAGGGCGAGCCGAGGCTCTTCGAGTCGCGATCGCGGCGCGCTCGCTACTCAGGGAGGGTGATGAGCGTCGGACCAGGCCGGTCGAAGGCCGCCTCCAGCGCCTCGCCCAGCGTCTCAGGGCCCTGGAGCGCCACGCCGTGGCCGCCGAGTGCACGGGCGACGGCAGGCAGGTCGGGCGCTGGCAGGTCGACGGCCAACGGTGGGAAGCCGGCCGCCTCCATCTCCCGCCGGATCTCGCCGTAGCCGCCGTTGACGGAGACGATGACCGGCAGCGGAGATCCCAGGGCGGCGGCCGTGGCCAGCTCCGCCAGGCTGAACATGATGCCGCCGTCGCCCAGCACGGCGACGACGCGGCGATCCGGGCGGCCGAGCTTCGCGCCGATGGCCGCCGGCAGCGCGTACCCGAGCGTGCCGAAGCCGCTGGGGAACAGGAAGCGGCTGCCGGCCCCGAGCCGAACCGATCCGAGGAGCCCGTTGTAGGCCACCATCGCGTTGTCGGCGCACAGGACGTCACCGGGCGTGAGCGCCGACTCGAGCGCGGTCGCGATTCCAGCCCATGGACGGCTGAGCTCGGCGAGCTCGCGATCCGCCTCGGCGCGCAGCCGCCGCCAGCCGTCATCCCGATGCTGGACGACGGGGGGCAGGCGCTCCAGCAGCGCGGACATGGCTGCCCGGGCGTCGCCGACCAGGGCGACGTCAGACGCGACGTTGCCGTGCGCCTCCGCCGGGTCCACGTCCGCTCTGATGATGCGGCCGGCCGGCCGCACGGAGCCCCACTGATGCAACTCGCCGAGGTCCGAGCCGACGACCAGCAGCACGTCGGCGTCCTCGACCATCCGGCGGCCCGCTGGGACCTGCAGCCGGGCGCCGACCGCCAGCGCGTGACGCTCGTCCACGGCGCCCTTGCCGTTGATCGTCGTCATCACCGGAAGTCCGCGGTCCAGCAGCGCCGCCAGCTCGGCACGGGCGCCGTGCGCGCCGCCGCCCGCCAGGACGAGCGGACGGCGCGCGGAGCTCAGGAGCTCGGCCGCACGCACGACGGCGGCGGGATCGACCTGCCGAGGCCCGATCGCGGGCGCCGCGAGCGGCGTGCACGACGCCTCGATCCCGAGCAGGTCCAGCGGCACCTCGACGAACCGCGCCCGAGGGCGCTCCGACGCGAACGACCCGAAGGCGTCGGCGAGCTCGCGTGCCAGCTCGCCGTGTGACTCGACGCGTACCGCGCGCTCGACGGCGCCGCTCATGGTCAGCCGCTGGTCGGGCGCCTCGTGCAGGTAGCCCGTGCTCGCCGTCGGGTGTGACAGCGGCATCCCCGGGGCCAGGAGCAGGAGCGGCACGGAATCCGACCACGCCTGCGCGGCCGCCGTCGCCGCGTTGAGGACCGCGGGCCCGGTGGTCACGACGGCGACGCCCGGCCGGCCGGACGCCCGTGCGTAGCCATCGGCCGCGTAGCCCGCGCCCTGCTCGTGCCGCGGGGTGACGTGGCGGATCGCGGACGCGCCGAGCGCCTCGTAGATCGCGAGGTTGTGCGTGCCGGGGATGCCGAAGACGGCCTCGACGCCGTGCAGTTCCAGGCTCCGGACGATCAGGGTCCCGGCGGTTGCTCTCATCGCAGTGGAAAGGCGTTCATGGGTTCGGCTTGACGGGTGTGCCCGGCGTCACATACGGTACCTAACAGCTGTTGTCTAGTTGCACCGACCGGGTGGACTGCAGCTGCCGTTTCGCCGTCTTCGATGCACGCTGCCGTCATGCCCTCCTTCGGAGGCCCAGACGTCCTGACCTGGACGTCCGTGGCCGATCCCGCCTGCGCTGCCGACGAGGTCGTCGTGCGGGTGCTGGCGTGCGGCGTCAACCACTGCGATCTCGACTCGCGCGCCGGCGTCTCGCGCTGGACCTTCGAGCTCCCGATGGTCCTGGGCGGCGAGTTCGCCGGTGTGGTCGCCGACGTGGGGCGAGAAGTGCACGACGTGCGCCTCGGCGACCACGTCGCCGTGCTGCAGCACTACCGCGCCGACGATGGCCGGCTCGTGCAGTTCGGCATCGATTGCTGGGGTGGCTACGGCGAGTTCGTCGCTGTCCCCGCACGCGCCCTGGTGCCGCTCTCGTCGCCGACGGACGTCGAGGCGGCCGCGTCCGGCCAGACCGTCGCGAGCACCGCGTGGCGCATGGTCACGACCCTCGGTCAGGTGCGCCCCGACGAGACCGTGCTCGTGCCGTCGGCCTCGGGTGGCGTCGGCTCCGCGCTTGTCGGTGCGGCGGCCCTCCGCGGCGCGCGCGTCATCGCAACCGTCGGCGCTCCGGACAAGGTCGAGCAGGTCCGCGAGCTCGGCGCCGATGCGGTCCTCTGCCATCGCGACGTGGCGCTACGGGACGCGGTGGCGGAGCTGACGAGCGGCGCGGGTGTCGACTGCGTGCTCGACACGGTCGGCGGCCCGCAGCTGCAGGACCACCTCGCGACCCTCCGCCTCGACGGCCGCTACGTCATCTGCGGCGCGCACGCCGGCGAGGTCGTCGAGCTCGACCTCGTCGCGCTCTTCCAGCACGGCCACCGGCTGCTGGGGTTCGGGTTCTGCACCGAGGCGGAGCTGCGCGAGTCGCTCGCGCACGTGCTCGAGGGACGCCTGCGCGTTCCCGTGGCGGCGCGATACCCGCTGTCCGAGGCGGCCGCCGCGCATCGCGACATGGGTCGCCGGCAGCACGTCGGAAAGCTGCTGCTCCAGGCCGTGGAGGACCGAGGGAGATGAGCGATCGCCGAACCGAGGTCCTCGACCACGCGCGCCACGTCATCATGCGCGACGGTCTCGGCACGACCTCGCTGCGCCGGATCTCGCGCGAGGGCGGCTACACGACGGGCGTCCTGTCGTACTACTTCGCCGACAAGCGCGAGCTGCTCGCCGCCTGCTTCGACTGGACCCACCGCACCTGGCTCGACCACGCCGAGGGGAAGCTGGCCGAGGCGGCAAGCCCGGAGGAGAGCCTCCGCACCTACGTGGACATCGCCATCCCCCGCGACGAGGAACGCCAGCGCGAGTGGCGGCTGTGGCTCGAGTTCTGCGTCGCGGCCGTCGGCGACCCCGAGCTCGCCGGCCAGCTGCTGCGCCATGACAGCCGCTGGAGCGCGCTGACGGCGAAGACGTTCGAGCGCTGGCAGCAGGCCGGGCTGGTCGACGGCACGCTGGCCCCCGACGAGCAGGGGGCGACGCTCATCCAGCTGGCCGACGGCCTGGGCCTTCGGGCGATCCTCACCGGCGACTGGGACGACGCGCGCCGGCGCTTCGTGGCCACCCTGCGGCTGCTCGGCGTGTCCGAAGCGCTCGCAGCGGCTGCGCTCGCAACGCCCGACGCCACGGAGGCGACCTGATGGCGCTGCTCGAGGTCGAGGATCTGGCGGTCCGCTTCCGCACCAGCCACGGGCTCGTCCATGCGGTCAACGGCGTCTCGTTCGCCGTCGACGCCGGGGG
This sequence comes from Baekduia sp., assembly GCA_035765735.1. Classification (GTDB taxonomy): domain Bacteria; phylum Actinomycetota; class Thermoleophilia; order Solirubrobacterales; family Solirubrobacteraceae; genus Baekduia. Next base: position 61,124 of record DASTWY010000008.1, read on the forward strand.
CACCGTGGGGCTCGTCGGCGAGTCGGGCTCGGGCAAGAGCGTCACCAGCCTCGCGATCATGGGCATGCTGGGCGACCGGCATGTCGAGGTCACGCGCGGCCGAGTCCTCTTCGACGGCACGGACCTCCTGACGCTCCGCCCGCGCGAGCTGCGCCGCCGGCGCGGCACGGATCTGGCGATGGTCTTCCAGAACCCGATCGCGAGCCTCAACCCGGTCGTCCGCATCGGCACCCAGATCACCGAGGCGCTGCTCGTGCACCAGTCACTCGGGCGGTCGGCCGCGCGCACGGCGGCGCGGGAGCTGCTCGAGCGCGTCGGCGTCCCCGACCCCGTGCGCGTGATGGACTCCTATCCGCACCGCCTGAGCGGCGGGATGTGCCAGCGGGTGATGATCGCGATCGCGCTCTCGACGCGCCCCCGCCTGCTCATCGCCGACGAGCCGACGACCGCGCTGGACGTGACGATCCAGGCGCAGGTTCTGGAGCTCATGCGCGAGATGACGCGCGACTTCGGCACGGCGCTGATCCTCATCACGCACGACCTCGGTGTCGTCGCCTCCATGACCTCGCGCGTGCACGTCATGTACTCGGGACGCATCGTGGAGAGCGCGCCGACCCGGCAGCTCTTCTCCGCGCCGCAGCATCCCTACACGGTGGGCCTGATGCGCTCGGTGGCGCGCAGCGATCGTGACAGCGGTGCTCCGCTCGTCCCCATCCCCGGACAGCCGCCCGACCCTGGGACCGAGCTGGTGGGCTGCCCGTTCGCCCCGCGCTGTCAATGGCGGCTCGACGAGTGCACGTCGGTCGACCCGCCGCTCACCGGTACGGCCGAGCACCTCTTCGCCTGCCACAACCCGGTCACCCCGGAGGAGGCGCCCGCCGGACGGCCGCTGAGGAGCACCGTCGCATGAGCGTGAACGCCCCGTTGCTCCGCGTCTCCGACCTGTCCGTGGAGTACACGCGCGGCGACACAACGGTCCGCGCCGTCGACGGCGTCGACCTCGAGGTTCCGAAGGGCGCCACCCTCGGGCTCGTCGGCGAATCGGGGTGTGGGAAGAGCACCGTCGCGAAGGCGGTGGTCCGGCTCCTGCGGCCGACCCGCGGGAGCATCGAGTTCGACGGCCAGGACCTGGCGACCCTGTCCGAGTCACAGCTGCGGCCACATCGTCCGCGGCTGCAGATGATCTTCCAGGACCCGCAGTCCAGCCTCGACCCACGCATGACCGTGCGCGAGATCGTCGAGGAGCCCCTCGCGATCCACCGGCGCGGCAACCGCGCACAGCGCTCCGAGCGGGTCCGCGACCTCATGGACCGCGTCGGCCTTCCGCGCCGGATGGAGCGGCGCTACGGGTTCCAGCTCTCCGGCGGCCAGCAGCAGCGCGTCGCCATCGCGCGGGCGCTGGCGCTCAGCCCCGACCTGGTCGTCGCCGACGAGCCGACCAGCGCGCTGGACGTCTCCATCCAGGCGCAGATCCTCACGCTGCTGGCCGACCTCCAGCGAGACCTCGGGCTCAGCTACCTCTTCATCAGCCACGACCTCGGCGCCGTGCGCCAGCTCGCCCACGAGGTCGCGGTCATGTACCTCGGCCGCGTCTGCGAGAGCGGCCCGGTGCGCGACGTGCTCGACCATCCGCGCCACCCGTACACCGCCGCGCTGCTGTCCGCGGCGCCGGTGCCCGACCCGGACACGGAGGCGGCGCGCGAGCGCATCGTGCTGCGCGGCGACGTCCCGTCGCCCGCCAATCCGCCGAGCGGCTGCCGCTTCCACACGCGCTGCTGGCTTCGCGCGGAGCTCCGCGGCCCCGAGCTCTGCGCCACCACCGACCCGGCTGCCGGCGAGCGGCCGGGCGGCGGGCGGGTGCACTGCCACTTCGCCGCACAGTTGCACGACCACGTCCCCGGCGCGCGCTCGCACGCCCACGCAGTCCAAGGAGGAGACACATGACGCCCGAGCCCGTACTGCGGGACGACGCCAACCGCGGCCAGCTGATCGACGAGCTGCTGCGCACGCCGATGAGCCGCCGGGACGCGCTGCGCCGTGGCGGCATGGCGGGCCTTGCGCTCACCGGGATGTCGACCCTGCTCGCCGCCTGTGGCGGTGGCAGCACGGCCAGTGGGTCCGGCGCCCAGCAGCTGGTCATGAGCTCCGGCGCCACGCCCGTGACCCTGGACCCGATGACCTCGCTCGACGGCCAGTCGCCCCTGCTGTGGCGCTGCGTCTACGAGACGCTGCTGGAGTTCAAGGGCAGCTCGACGGACCTCGAGCCCCACCTGGCCAAGGCCTACGAGTACGACACCAAGGCCAACCGGCTGGTCTTCCATCTCCGCGACGGGATCACCTTCACCGACGGAGCCGCGCTGGACGCCGCCGCGGTCAAGCTCAACGTCGAGCGACAGATGGCCGTCAACCAGGGCATCGCCTATGCGCTCGCGCCGATCAAGAAGATCGAGACGCCGGACGCGAGCACGGTCGTGCTGCACACGTCGGGCTACTCGGACGGGCTCCTCGACGGGTTCGCGAGCCTGTACGGGCTGTACCTGATCTCCCCGAAGGCCATCCAGGACCACAAGGGCAAGGACTGGGCCCAGTCGTGGCTGCGGTCCAACATGGTCGGCACCGGTCCGTACCAGCTCGAGAACTACGCGCTCAACCAGCAGGCGGCGTTCACCAAGCACGACAAGTACTGGGGCGGCTTCTCCGGCCCGCACTTCGAGCGCGTTGTCGTGCAGTACGTCAACGATGCCTCCAGCGAGCGTCTGCAGCTCGAGCGCGGCACCAGCTCGGTGGCGTTCTTCCTCCCGGACGACGACGTGTACGCGATGCGCGACGAGCAGGGCGTCGACGTGCTCAACCGGCCGGCGTTCACGACGTACTACATCGGGCTGCCCTGCCACACCGGGCCGACCGCCGACAAGCGCGTGCGCCAGGCGATCTCCTACGGGTTCGACTACGACACCGCCAACAAGCACATCCTCAACGGCACCGCGACCCAGCCGCACGGCCCGCTCCCGCACACCTTTCCCGGCTACGACGCGAGCCTGCCCCGGTACGAGTACGACCCGGACCGCGCGCGCAAGATGCTCGCGGACGCCGGGCACGAGGGCGGCGGTTTCGAGCTCAAGTACATCTACGAGAGCGGCTACTACTGGAAGCGCCCGTTCGGCGAGCTCTTCCAGGCGAACATGAAGGACCTGGGCATCACCGTCTCGACCCAGGAGCTCAGCCCATCGACGTGGGCGGCGAAGCTCCAGGACAAGTCGTCGGCCAACGAGGCGTACGGGGTGGCGTGGTGGCCGTCGCTGGCCACGCCGTTCGACTTCCTGTGGACGCTCTTCGCGACCTCGGCCCAGGGCTCGTCGGGCTACAACTTCACCTACTACTCCAACAAGACGTTCGACGGCCTGCTCGACCAAGCGACGTCGGAGGTCGACAAGGCGAAGCGGATGGCGCTCTACCAGCGCTGCCAGCAGATCGTCGTCGACGACGCGCCGTACCTCTACATCAGCGACGTCAACTACCTGCTGCCGATGGCCAGCAGCCTGAAGGGCGCCGTCTTCAACCCGATGTACCTCAACGTGCTCGACCCGTACGAGCTGCACACCTAGCACGATGTTGCGGCTGCTCAAGCGCCGGCTGATCGCGTTCCCCATCGTGCTCTTCGGGATGAGCCTGATGACGTTCGCGCTCACGCACCTGGTCCCAGGCGACCCGGCCCGACTGCTCGCGGGACCACATGCGTCGGCCGCCCAGGTCGCGGAGCTGCGCCACCAGTACGGCTTCGACCAGTCGCTGCCGGCGCAGTACGCGACCTACATGGGCGACCTCGCCCACGGCGACCTGGGGATGTCGATCACGACGCGGCGCCCCGTCACCGAGGACATCGCCCAGTTCTTCCCGGCGACGATCGAGCTGACGGTCGCGGCGCTGCTGTTGGTCGCGCTGATCGGCCTGCCGCTCGGGCTGGCGGCGGGACTCCTGAAGGGCCGGATGCCCGACCACCTGATCCGGCTGCTGTCGATCTCGGCGGTCTCGATGCCGGTGTTCTGGCTGGGGATCGTGCTGCAGATCATCTTCTACGAGAAGCTCGCCATCCTGCCTGCCTCCGGGCGGATCGGCGAGCTCTCGATCCCGCCGGCGCACGTCACCGGGTTCTACGTGCTCGACTCGCTGTTCGCGGGCGACTTCGCGGCGTTCGGCTCAGCGCTGGCGCACCTCGTGCTCCCGGCGTTCACGCTGGCGGCGGGGAGTCTGGCGGTGATCACGCGCATGACACGCGCCTCGGTGGTGGAGACGAGCGAAGCCGACCACTTGCGCGCGGCACGCGCCAAGGGACTGAGCAACGGCCTCGTGATCCGCCGGCACGTGGTCCGCAACGCGCTGCTGCCCGTGACCACCGTCTTCGGGCTCCAGGTGGGCACGCTGCTCGCCGGCAGCATCCTCACCGAGGTCGTGTTCTCCTGGCCGGGCATCGGCCTGTACGCCGTCAACGCGATCTCCAACCTCGACTACACGGCGATCATGGGCGTGACGCTGCTCATCTCGGCGATCTACCTGGCCGTCAACCTCGTCACCGACCTGCTCTACCTGCTGCTCGACCCGCGGATCGCGGACGCACAGGAGGCGATGGCATGAGCACCGTGGCACCGGGTGGCGGCGCGCTCGCCGCGCCCGAGACCCTCCTGAACGAAGATCGCGACGACGGGCGGAATCGCCTGCAGGTGCTGCGGCGCCTCGCGTCCAACCCGCTGAGCCTCGCGGGCATGGTCGTCCTGGCGTTGTTCGTCATCATGGCCGTGGCGGCACCGCTCATCGCGCCGGACGACCCGACCGCCTTCAACGGCGCGGCGAAGTTCACGGCGCCGGGCGCAAGCCACCTGCTGGGGACCGACGACGCCGGGCGCGACATCCTCAGCCGCATCATCTACGGCTCGCGGTACAGCCTCACCGCCGCGGTCGGCATCCTGGCCTTCGCCGCCACCGCCGGGACCGCGGTCGGGCTCGTGGCCGGCTACGTCGGCGGCTGGGTGGACGAGGTGCTGATGCGGGTGACCGACATGTTCCTCGCGTTCCCGGCGCTCGTGCTGGCGATGGCCGCGGCCGCCGCGCTCGGTCCGAGCCTCTTCAACGCCGTGGTCGCCACCGCGATCGTGTGGTGGCCGTGGTATGCGCGGCTGGTCCGCGGCCAGGTGCTCCAGCTCAAGAACGAGCCGTTCGTGGCCGCCGCGCGCGTCGCGGGGGCGCGGCCGGGACGGATCATCCTGCGCCACGTGCTGCGCAACTGCACCACGCCGATCATCGTGCAGATGAGCCTCGACGTCGGCTACGCGATCCTGACGATGGCGAGCCTCTCGTTCGTCGGCCTGGGCGCACAGCCGCCGACCCCGGAATGGGGCTCGATGATCTCCGTGGGGCGCGACTTCTACCTCAACCAGTGGTGGTACGCCACGTTCCCCGGGTTGGCGATCTTCCTCGTCGTGATGGCGGCGAATCTCGTCGGCGACGGCCTCCAGGAGGCCCTGGCTCCGCGGCGTGCCCTGTGATGGAAAGCGAGTGAGATGAGTACGGACACCCTGGTGGTGCGCGGCGGCCTGGTCGTCACGCCCGCGGAGACCAAAGCCCTCGACGTGGTCGTGCGCGACGGGCACATCGACGCGCTCGTGCCCCCGGGCGAGGCGCCGACCGGCGGTGAGGTCATCGACGCCACAGGCCTCGTCGTGCTGCCGGGCGCGATCGACGGCCACACGCACTTCATCCAGGACGACCCGGAGCTGTTCGGGCCGGACCCGCTCGAGCACGAGGGCTTCGAGGCCGGCGGCCGGGGCGCGGCCGCCGGCGGCGTGACCACGCACGTCGAGATGCCGCAGTCCCGCCCGCCCACCACCGACGGCGCGACGTTCCGCCGCAAGCGGGAGCTGGCGGAGGCCGACGCGATCATCGACTTCGCCCTGTGGGGCGGGGTCGTGGGGGGCCAGCATCCGGAGGCGATCGCCGAGCAGATGGCTGAGGGCGCGGTCGCCTTCAAGGCGTTCATGTGCGATTCCGACCCGACCTTCCCCGGCGTCGACGACGCGCAGCTCGTGGTGGCGCTGTCGGCGATCACCGGCACGCCCTACATGCTCGGTGTCCACGCGGAGAACGACGCGCTGCTGCGCTCCGGCCTGGAGCAGATGCAGCGCGAGGGTCGCAAGGACCCGCTCGCGCACGCCGACTCCCGGCCGCCGCTGGTCGAGATCGAGGCCGTCGCGCGCGCCATCGTGCTCGCCGAGCACCTGGGCGCACGCGTGCACATCGTCCACCTCTCGAGCGGTGGCGCCGCCGACGTCGTCGCCGCCGCGCAGGCCCGTGGCGTCCAGGTGACGTGCGAGACGTGCCCCCAGTACCTCGCCCTCGACCACGGCGACCTGGAGCGCTTGGGCCCGTTCGCGCGCTGCGCGCCGCCGATCCGCTCGCGCGACGACGTCGACCGGTTGTGGGAGCACCTCGCCGCCGGCACGATCACGTGCATCACCACCGACCACTGCGCGTTCACGTACGACAGCCGCCTGCCGGGCCACGAGGACATCTTCGCGGCGCCGAACGGCCTCCCCGGGATCGAGACGTTCGTGCCCATCGTCGTGACGGAGGCGCGGCGGCGAGGAGTGAGCTGGGAGCGGATCGCCGAGTGGATCGCCGGCGCGCCGGCGCGCCTGTGGCAGCTCGCACCGCGCAAGGGGTCGATCCAGCCGGGCGCCGACGCGGACCTGGTGCTGCTGGACCCGCAGCGGACCTGGACGATCCGGGGCGCCGACCTGCACCACACGCACAAGTGGACGCCGTTCGAAGGCCGGGAGGTCACCGGCCGGGTGATCCGGACGCTGGTCCGCGGCCGCACCGTCTTTGCCGACACCGATGGCGGCGCGACGTTCGCCCCTCGTGGGACCGGACAGTTCGTCGCCGCCCAGGGGTCCCCCGTCCTCACCGGGGAGTGACGATGCGGCTGCTGATGATCAACCCGAACACGACCGCGGCGATGACCGACCACATGGTCGAAGCGGCCGCCGCGGTCGCCGCATCGGGCACGGAGGTGACCGGCGCGACGGTCGAAGGCAGCGTGCCGTTCATCGACGGCTACTACGACGAGGCGCTGGCCGCCGCGGCGGTGGCGCGCTGCGTGGCGGAGCGCGACGGGACGTTCGACGCGGCGATCGTCGCCTGCTTCGGCGACCCGGGGCTCTACGGGGCACGCGAGGTGACGGCGGCGCCCGTGGTCGGGATCGCCGAGGCGAGCTTCGCGCTGGCCATGGCGCTCGGCCACCGCTTCGGCATCCTCTCGACCATCGATCGGGCGACCCCGGCGACGCTCGACCTCCTGCGCCACTACGGCCTCGAGTCTCGCTGCGCCGGCGTCGAGCCGACCGGCGTCGAGGTGCTCGACCTCGACGCCGACCCTGACGGGGCCATCGCCTCGATCGAGGACGCCGGTCGCCGCGCCGTCGCCGCCGGCGCCGAGGTGCTGTGCCTGGGCTGCGGGGCGATGGTGGGCACCCGGGACGCGCTCGAGGAGCGGCTCGGCGTGCCGGTCGTCGAGGCGGTGCCCGCGGCTGTCCGGCTGGCCGAGTCGCTGGTCTCGCTCGGCCTGCGCACATCGAAGGTCCGTGCGTTCGCGCGCCCGGCCACGCTGAGCGCATGACCGTCCGCGAGCGCCTCGAGGCGCTGTATGCGCTGGGTGAAGGGGAGGGGGCAAATCGCCCCGGGTTGAGCCCCGCCGAGGAGGAGGCCCACGCGCTTGCTGCCGGCTGGATGGCGGATGCCGGGCTGGAGGTCAGCCGCGACAGCGCGGGCAACCTCTACGGACGGCTGCTCGGCCGGCGGCCGGACCTGCCCGAGGTGTGGGTGGGCTCGCATCTCGACTCGGTGCCCCGCGGCGGCCGGTACGACGGCGCCCTTGGCGTGGTGGCGGCGCTGGAGGCCGTCGCGCGCATGGACGCACCCGCCTCGCGCACGATCGCGGTGGTGGCGTTCCGCGACGAGGAGGGCTGGCGGTTCGGACACGGGTTCTTCGGCAGCCGCGCCGTCGCGGGCGCCCTCGGCCCGGGCGCGCTGGACCGCCATGATCGTGACGGCGTGTCGCTGCGCGACGCCCTGACGTCGCTCGGGCTGCAGGCGCAGGAGGGCGGCGATTGGCTTGCCGGGCCGCCCGCCGCCTACCTCGAGCTCCACATCGAGCAGGGCCCCGTGCTCGCCGGAGCCGACGCCCCGGTCGGCATCGTCGACTCGATCGTGGGCCTGGTCGAGCTCGAGATCGAGTTCCACGGGCGCGAGGGGCACGCGGGGACAAGCCCGATGGATGCCCGTCGCGATGCCGCCCTCTGCGCGGCCGCCTTCCAGATCATGGCCGCCGAGCGTGCGCGCGCGATTCCGCGCGCGGTCGCGACCGTCGGGTCCCTGCGGCTCGAGCCCGGCGCGAGCAACGTCGTGCCGCGGCTCGCGCACCTCGTCGTCGACGCGCGTGCGCCCGACGACGAGCGGCTCGACGCCTTGGAAGCGGCGTTGCGCGAGGCCGCGGCGAGCGCGGCGAGCGAGCACGGCTGCGCGGTCGAGATCGAGCGCGTCGGGCGGACGGCGCCCGTGATCGCCGATCGCCGTGTCGTCTCGGCGCTCGAAGCGGCGGCCCCCGGAGCGCCGCGGCTGCCGTCTGGAGCAGGTCACGACGCGCAGATCCTCGGCGCCGCCGGCGTACCGGTCGGCATGCTCTTCGCCCGCAGCCTCGCCGGAGGGATCAGCCACTCCCCGCTGGAGGAATCGACCGACGCAGACATCGAGGAGTCCGTCGAGGTGCTCCGCCGCGCGCTCCCCGAGCTCTGCGATCGCGTCGGGGTCGCCTCGTCCGCGGCCCCCCCGTCGCGCGCCGACCCGCGCGACGGATGACAGCAGGCCAGGCCGAGACCGTGGCGAGCTCCCGGTCGGCCTGGGCGACGACTCGGCCGGACACGATCTGCGGCGCCTCGGGGGCGCGGCTCTGGAAGGCGGTGCCGCGCGGCCGAGCCGCACCGACGCGCCGGCCCGGTGGGACGCCGCGGGAGCGGGAGCTCGGCCACGCCTGACGGGGGCGCCGCAGAAGGCGTACGGTGGGGGCGTGAGCTCCGACCGCGATCCGGCCTCCGAGGAGGAGATCCGCGCCCTGGTCGCGCGACTCTCCCGTCCGCGCCCTGGGGGCGGCAGGGTGATCGAGCACGCGGCGATCATGGCGGAGGGCGCCAACTCCGCGGCGATCCTCGACTGGATCACGGCCGGCGACTGGGTGCCCGAGGAGGCGGCGGGCGACGCGGCCGATCGAGGTGGATCGGGCATGCACGGCATGCGCCGCGACGCCCCGGCCTCGCGGGCGCGCGCGCCGCGCCGATACGTCTCGCCGCCCGGCGAGGGCGACTGAGCCGGCAGACGCGGTCAGCGGCGAGCCGCAGACACTGCCCCGAGCTTGCTCTCGATGCACGCGAGCAGCTCGCCGTAGGAGTCGCAGAAGGTCTGCACGCCCTCGCGCTCCAGCTCGGTGGTGACCGCCGTGAGGTCGATCCCGTCGGCGACGGCGTCGGCGAGGGTCTGGCGGGCGGCGCTCGCGTCGGTGTCGACCGTGCGCGCGACCACGCCGTGGTCGGCGAAGGCCCTCAGCGTCTGCATCGGCATCGTGTTGATGACGTCCGGGCCGATCAGCTCGGCGACGTAGCGCGTGTCCGCGTAGTCGGGGTTCTTGGTGCCGGTGCTCGCCCACAGCGGTCGTTGCGGACGGGCGCCGCGCCCGCGGAGCCGCTCCCACTCCGGGCCGGAGAACCGAGCGCGGTAGCGCTGGTAGGCCACGCGCGCGCTCGCGATGGCGACGCGCCCGCGCAGCGGCGAGTCGCCGGCGAGCCGGGCGTCGACCTTGGTGTCGATGCGCGAGAGGAAGAACGACGCGACCGAGGTGATCCCGCCGAGCGGCTCGCCCGCCTCGACCCGCGCGGTGAGGCCGCGCAGGTAGGCATCGATGACCTGCTCGTAGCGCTCGATCGAGAACAGCAGCGTCACGTTGATGTTGATGCCGCGCCGCGTGAGCTCTTCGATCGCCGGCAGGCCCGCGGGGGTGCCGGGGACCTTGATCATGGTGTTGGGCTGGTCGAGCCGGTGCCAGAGGCCGGTCGCCTGCTCGATCGTCGCGGCCGTGTCGTCGGCGAGATCGGGCGTGCACTCGAAGGAGATCAGCCCGTCCGTGCGCCCGCTCTCCTCGTAGGTCGCGCGCAGCTCGCGCGCCGCGGCGCGGACGTCGTCGAGCGCCAACGCGAAGAACAGCTCCCGCAGGTCGGCGACCCCGGCGCCGGCGAGACGGCGCAGCTGGGCGTCGTAGCGGTCGGAGCCGGTGATCGCCTTGGCGAAGATCGTCGGGTTCGACGTGGCGCCGGTGACGCTGTCCTCGCGGATCAGCGCGGCGAAGCCGCCGGTCTCGAGCAGCTCGCGCGAGATCGTGTCGAGCCAGATCGAGACCCCGGCGTCGTGCAGCCGACGCAGGTTCGGGTTCGGGTTCGGAGTCATGGTCGTCGGTCCTCAGCGTCCGGTGGTGGCCGGGCCCGCCAGGGACTCCAGCGGGGTGTCCGGGTCGGTCAGCGCCGCGCGGTCGATCGTTCGGCGGCTGCGGATGAGCGCCTGGACGTGCTCGTTGACGTCCCAGACGTTGACGTTCATGCCGGCCGCGATCCGGCCGTCGCGGAGCCAGAAGGCGAGGAACTCGCCACCGGCCGGGTCGCCGCGGAAGACGACGTCGTCCCACTGCGGCGCGTGACCGGAGTACTCCATGCCGACGTCGTACTGGTCGGAGAAGAAGTAGGGCAGCTGCTCGAAGCTGACCGGCTCGCCCAGCATGGCCCGTGCGGCGGCCGGCCCCTGGTGCAGCGCGTTGGCCCAGTGCTCGACGCGGATGCGCCGGCCGTAGAACGGATGCCAGGCGTCGGCGACGTCGCCGGCGGCGAACACGTTCGGCGCCGACGTCCGGAGCTGCTCGTCCACGACGATCCCATTGTCGATCGTCAGGCCGGCCGCCCGGGCCAGGTCGACCCGCGGCACGACGCCGATGCCGACGACCGCGAAGTCGCACTCGACCGACCGCCCGCGGTCGGTGCGAACCCGCGCGACCCCCGCGCCGTCGCCCTCGAAGGCCTCCACGCCCTCGCCGAGGGCCAGGTCGACCCCGTGCCGGCGGTGGACGTCGCGATAGAAGCCGCCGATCTCGGGGCCGAAGATCCGCTCGTTGGGCAGCGCGAGCGGATCGATCACGGTGACCGCGAGCCCGCGCTGGCGCGCGGAGGCGGCGAACTCGCTGCCGATCCAGCCGGCCCCGACGACCACCGCGCGACCGCCGCGGTCCAGCCGCTCACGGAGCGCGTCGCAGTCCGCCAGCGTGCGGAGATAGAGGACGCCCTCGAGGTCCGCTCCGGGGACCGGGATCCGTCGCGGCTCGGCACCGGTGGCCAGCAGCAGGCGGTCATAGCGCAGCTCCTGGCCATCGTCGAGCGTCACGCGCCCCGCGGCGGGGTCGATCGCGGTCACCGTGGTGTCGGTCAGCAGTTCGATGTCGTGCTCGGCGTAGAACGACGGCTCGTGGACGTAGGCCTTGTCGCGCTCGGACTCGCCACGCAGGTAGTCCTTGGTCAGCGGCGGGCGCTCGTACGGGCGCTCCGGCTCGGCGCCGGCGAGCACGACGCGGCCGCCGAAGCCGCGCCGGCGCAGCTCCTCCGCGGCCTTGGCACCGGCGAGGCCGGCGCCGACGATCACGTGGGTCTGCTTGCTCATCGCGGTGCTCCCGGCTCGAGGATGCGAGCGGCCCGCTGCGGCGGGCTGCCGCGCTCCGTGAGCTGCAGCATCTCACGGCGGTCGTGGCGCGGGTCCGCGGCGGTGTGAGCAGGCACCTGATGGCTCCTCGGTCGGTGATCCGTCACTGCAACAGCGACGCCCGCCGGGGCGTTCTTACGTCCGACGGGAGGACGGGCCGCCGCCATGGTCGAGATGCCGACGCCTCGTGATGACGTGAGCCGATGCGCGTCCCGTGCGCGCGATCGCCCCGGCATGTCGGTCTTGCGGCGTCGGACGCCTGCCGCCGTCGGACCTGCCGGAATCCGGTACGGTCGCCCGGTCAATCGGCTGGAGGTCGCGATGGGAGCCCGGCGAGGGATGTGCGTGGTGGCGGTGCTGGCCTTCGCCTTGGCCTCGGCGACGCCCGGCGCATCGGCGGACGAGCCGTCGACGCTCGCCTTCTCGCAGGAGGCTGTGACGGTCGCCCGCAGCGCAGGCGGAGCCACCCTCACCGTGCTGCGCTCGGGCGACTCGAGCCAGGCCGCCGGCGCCACGGTGACCGGAAGCGAGGGCTTCGAGGGCCACGTGACGATCGAGGCCGGAGCCGGGAGCGGGACGATCTCCGTCCCCCTCCCCGAGCGCGGCTCGATCGCCCCCGGCGGCTTCGTCACCTTCACCCTCTCCGATCCGAGCGCCGGCTCGGAGGTCGGCTTTCCGGACGCGGTGCAGATGACGATCTACGAGGATGAGCCCGACCCGGAGCCGATGCCCACGCGCAACCGCGCGCCGGACACGACGATCGGGCGATCGCGCGCCGGGATCCTCGCGGGGCAGGCCACGGACGCGGAGGGCCGGCTCGTGCGCGTCGAGGTGAGCGTGCTCAAGCGTGAGGGGCGCGCGTGCCGCAGCGTCAAGGCGAGCGGCCGCCTCGCCCGGCGCGGCGCGTGCAGGGCTTCCTACCGCCTGATCGCCGACGGCACGAGGCGCTGGGCGTTCCGGCCGGGCCGCCGGTTGCCGGCCGGCCGCTACGTCGTCTGGGCCCGGGCGGTCGACGCCGCCGGCGTCGCCGACCCGTCGCCGTCCAAGCGCGCGTTCGTCGTGCGCTAGAGCGAGGTCAGGCCGGTCCGGACTCGGCTGCCGCGTCCGCCTCGGCCCCCGCCGGCGTCACGTCCCGAGGCGTTGATCGGCCCCCGAGTCGGTCGTCCGCTCGCGCATGGGCCCGCCATGCCAGTCCAGGCACAGAGCGGTTGCGTCGTCGTTGAGCGCTCCGCCGGTTGCCTTGAGGATCGCCTGGATGAGGTGCTGCACGGCTTCCCGCGGGTGCATCGACGCGCCGGCGACGATCATGGCCCCGATGTCGACGCTGGTCGTGTTGCGCTCCAGGAGGCCGTCGGTGAAGAACATGAGGCGGTCGCCCGGCTCCAGCGGTAGTTGCTGCACGGCGTACCGATGCCCGCGCACGGTCCCGAACGGCGGCTCGGCTGCCAGGTGGATGGACTCGACGCGTCCGTGGCGCAGTCGCAGCGGCGGGGGATGACCGGCGTTGACGATGGTGGCGGTTCCGGCGCGCAGGTCGACTCGCGCGACCTGTCCGGTCACGAAGCCGCCCCCGGCGGCGTTGTCCGTGAGTTGCGCATTGGCCAAGCGGGCCTGTTCGTCCAGCTGGGCGCCCGCCCGGCGCGCGTTGCGAAGCGCACCCACGAGAACCGTGGCCAGGAGAGCTGCGCCGACGTCGTGCCCCATCGCGTCGGTCATCGACAGATGCAGGGTGTCGCGCTCCATCGTGAAGTCGAACGTGTCACCGCCGACGTCGCCGGCGGGCTCGAGCCAGCCGGCGAGCGTGAACTGCCCGGCCTCGCACGCGTACGAGGCCGGCAGAAGCCGGTGCTGTATCTCGGCCGCGAGCGACAGTGGAACCGACCGCTGGCCCCATTCGAAGAGGTCGGTGAACCGGCGGTTGGCGATGATGACGTAGGCGAGCGTGTGCGCCGCGAGCGCCACATCGGCCACCATCTGCTCGTCCGGCGGTTCGTCGAGGAGGACCTCGAGCACGCCGATGGCCTCCCCGCGGTTGGTCACCGGCGCGAACAGGCGCGTCCCCTCGGCGCAGGTCTCCCGCTCGACCATCTGGGTGGCGAGAGCGCGGCCGTGGGGGCTTCCCGCCAAGGCGACCCGCTCGGCGGTCTCCCGCCCTTGCGCGCGAGTGGCCGCGTCGCTGGCAGCGTGGCCGAGCCGCGTGAGCGCACGGCCGCTGAAGTCCGCGATGAGGAAGGACAGCTTGCGCGCCCCGAGCCTGCCGGCCAGGCGCTCGCCCAGCACGTCGACCGCGGCGACGGGCGGGGCGTCCTCGACGGCCGCGAGCAGCGCGCCCAGGTCCAGCCTCGTCAACGGGGGGTTCGCCATCCGAGTAGCGTACGGTCAGAGTCCAGCGGCACGGCGTCGCGGCCGCTCGCCGACGAGGCGGACCGGGGCGTCACGCTCCGCGCGGCTCGGCCCCCGGCGGGCGCTCCGCCTCCCCGTGTAGGTTGCCCCGGCAGTGCCGGAGGAGATCTCGACCGCCACACGCACCGCCGCCGACGTCGTCGGCGCCACGCTCGCTCGCCTCGGCGTCACCGACGTCTTCGGCCTCATGGGCAGCGGGAACCTGATCGTCACCAACGCCCTGGTCGCCGGCGGCGCGGCCTTCCACGCCGCGCGCCACGAGGGCGGCGCGGTCGCGATGGCGGACGGGTGGGCTCGCGTCACGGGCCAGGTCGGGGTGGCGAGCGTCCATCAGGGCCCGGGGCTCACCAACACCCTGACCGCCCTCGGCGAGGCGGCCAAGGCCCGGACGCCGCTGCTGATCCTGGCGGGGGAGACGCCGGCCGCCGCGCTGCGGTCGAACTTCCGCATCGACCAGCACGACCTCGTGGAATCCGTCGGCGCCATCGCCGAGCGGCTGCACGCGCCCGTCTCGGCGGCCACCGACGCCGCGCGCGCCTACCGGCGCGCGCAACTGGAACGCCGCCCGGTCGTGCTCATGCTCCCGATCGACCTTCAGGCCGCGCCGGCAACGGCCGATGGCGACGCGGCCCCGCAGCTCCTGCCGGTCCCGCCGACCTCTGCGCCATCCGCCGACGCCGTCGCACACGCGGCCGACCTCATCGCCGCCGCCCAGCGCCCGGTGATCATCGCCGGCCGCGGCGCCGTCCTCGCCGGCGCCCGCGACCCCATCGAAGCCCTCGGCGCGCGCGTCGGCGCCCTCCTGGCCACCTCGGCCATGGCCCACGGCCTCTTCGCCGGCCTCGACTTCAGCCTCGGCATCGCCGGGGGCTTCGCCTCGCCGCACGCCGCCAAGCTGCTCGCGCAGGCGGACCTCGTCCTCGCCTTCGGCGCGACCCTCAACCACTGGACCACGCGCCACGGCGAGCTCATCGGCCCGGACACGAAGGTCATCCAGATCGACCTCGATCCGACCGCCATCGGCGCCAACCGGCGCGTCGACGCCGGCATCGTCGGCGACGCCGCCGCGACCGCTCGCGCGCTCGCCGAGGCCATCCCGCAGACCACGACCGGCTTCCGCACGTCCGAGCTCGCCGCCGACATCGCCACGCGCCGCTGGCGCGACGAGCCCTACGACGACGCCTCCACCGCCGACCACATCGACCCGCGCACGCTCAGCATCGCGCTCGCCGACGCGCTGCCCGACGACATCGCCGTCGCCGTCGACTCCGGCCACTTCACCGGCTACCCGTCGCAGTACCTCACCGTCCCCGACGCCCGCTCCTGGATCTTCGCCAACGCCTTCCAGGCTGTCGGGCTCGGCCTCGGCTGCGGCATCGGCGCCGCCGTCGCGCGCCCCGACCGCGTCACCGTCGCCGTGCTCGGCGACGGCGGCGCCTTCCTCTCGCTCGCCGAGCTGGAGACCGCCGCGCGGCTGCACCTCCGGCTGCTGGTCGTCATCTACGACGACGCCGCCTACGGCGCCGAGGTCCATCACTTCCGCACCCTCGGCCGCGACGTCGCGCTCGCGCAGTTCCCGGACACGGACCTGGCGGCGATCGCGAAGGCCGTCGGCGCGGCCGCCATCACCGTCCGCACGGTCGACGACCTCGTACCCGTCCACGCCTGGCTCGCCAACCCCGACGGCCCGCTCGTCGTCGACGCCAAGGTCCACCCCGACATCTGCGCCGCCTGGCTCGAAGAGGCCTTCCGCGCCGGCTGAGCCACCACCCCCGAAGACCCAGGAGCCCCGATGATCAGCACCACCGCCGTCACCGACCTCCTCGCCGGCCTGGCCGACGGCTCCGTCGAGGTCGTCGACCTCACCCAGCCGCTCAGCGAGACGACGCCCGTGCTCGTCCTGCCCGAGCCG
The DNA here is from genome assembly GCA_035765735.1 of Baekduia sp. Taxonomy (GTDB): domain Bacteria; phylum Actinomycetota; class Thermoleophilia; order Solirubrobacterales; family Solirubrobacteraceae; genus Baekduia. The sequence continues at coordinate 77,274 of DASTWY010000008.1, forward strand.
TTCGCCAACACGCCGCACCTGTCGCGCCGCCGCCTCAGCCGCTACGACGACGCCGGCCCGGCCTGGGCCTGGGACGTCCTCGAGCTCGGGGAGCACACCGGCACCCACTTCGACGCGCCCGTGCACTGGGTCACCGGCCAGGACGGGGAGGACGTCGCCTCGGTGCCGCCGGCGCGGCTCGTCGGCCCCGTCGCCGTCGTCGATCGCACCGCCGAGGTCGCCGCCGACCCCGGCTACCTGCTCACCGCCGACGACCTCGACCGCCACGAGGCCGAGCACGGCCCGCTCGCGCCCGGCACGTGGGTCGTCTTCCGCACCGGCTGGGGTGCCCGCGCCGCCGACGAGCAGGCGTTCCTCAACGCCGGCCCCGAGGGCCCCGTCACGCCCGGGCCCGACGTCGCCGCCTCGCGCTGGCTGGCCGAGCACCCCAACGTGGTCGGCTTCGGCGTCGAGACCGTCGGCATCGACGCCGGCGCCGCCGGCGGGTTCGACCCGCCGTTCCCGCTGCACAACCTCCTGCTGGGCGCCGGTCGCTACGGCCTCACGCAGCTCGCCAACGCCGAGCGGCTCCCGCTCAGCGGCGCGATGATCGTCGTCGCGCCGCTCAAGCTCGTCGACGGCACCGGCAGCCCGTCGCGCGTGCTGGCGTTCGTGCCGCGCGGCGGCTGATCGGGCACGTGCCTACACTCGAGCGAGGGTTGGCCCGTCCCGGGCCGCCCCATGTCGGACGACGAAGGGCGAGCACGTGCTCGCCGTCGGCACCGACCGGGAAGGGCGTCTGCGTGACTCAAGCTCGTCGTGTGCATCGCCCGCCCCGGGTCTCGCCGCTGGCGGTGACCCCGGGCGCGCCGGTCACGCGCTGCACCGAGCCGGTCGACGACGGTCGCCGGCGACCGTGACCGCTCTCGACGAGCCACCGCGTCGCAGCCGCGACCGGGTGCGACGGCTGCCGCTGCTGCGCGGTGTCCGCGACGCGCTGCGCCGTCATCCGCGCGCGACCGCCATCGGCTTCTCCGTCGTCGCGGCCGCGATCCTCGTCGCGGTCCTGTACGGGCGCCGCGACGAGTTCGCGACGGCCCTGACGCGCGCGTCGATCCCGGTCCTCCTGCTCGCCACGCTGCTGCAGATCAGCGCGCTGCTGTCGCGGACCGAGGCCTGGCACCGCACGATCGAGGCCGCCGGCGGCACCGTCCCGCGGCGTGCGCTGTACCAGGCCTCGAGCATGGGCTACGTCAGCAGCATCGTCAGCTCGCAGCTGGGCGCGGCGGCGCGGATCGCCGCGCTGCGCCGTTCGTCGCCGGCGACGAGCCCCAAGGCCACCACCCTGGTGGCGGCCGAGATGCCCATCATGGCCATCGAGGTGGGGTTGGCGGCAATCGCGTCGTTCACCGTGATGGGGCCGATGGGGTGGCCGTGGTGGCTGCCCTTCCCGATCATGGCGGTGACCGCCCTGGCCGCGGCGGGGCTGCGCCGCCTCGGGCACCGATCGCCCCGCCCCCTGTGGCAGGGCCTCGCCGTCCTCGGTCGCCTGCGTCCGTTCCTGTTCGTCCTGTTCTTCGTGCTCGGCGCGGTGCTGTCGCAGATCGCGCGCAACTGGCTGCTGCTCAACGCCGTCGGGGTGTCGGCGTCACCGCTGGATGCCACCGCGGTGCTCATCGCCATGGTCCTGCTGAGCCTGCTGCCGGTCGGCCCGAGCGCCGGCGCCGGAGCGGTCGTGCTGATCCTCGGCCAGAACGGCGTGGCCGCCGCCGCCGCGGCCGGCCTGCTGGCCACCGTCACCGGGACGGTTGGAGGACTGGCCTTCGCGGGGTGGGCCGCCGGCGACCATCTCTGGGGCCTGCGACGCCTGCGCGGCGGGGAGGGCTCGTCGGCGGCCGGCGGCCGGCGCCCGCCGAGCGAGGGACCGCGGCCTCGCCCTGGTGGCGACTGACGCCGTCCGACCGGCCGTGGCATCGGCCGAGCCGCAGCGGCACCCCGAGGCAGTGGCAGGCTCGCCGGGAGCCGGCCGTCAGGCCCGCGTGAGGGTGGTGGGCTCGTGGGTGGCGCCGGGCTCGATCCCCGGCGCGTGCTCCAGCAGCCGCCGCAGCACCGGCGGCACCGCGACGGTCGTGATGATCGACATCGCCACGACGATCGCGAACAGCCGCTCGTCGAGCGCTCCGACGACGATCCCGATGCCCGCCACGACGATGCCGACCTCGCCGCGCGGCACCATCCCTGCGGCCACCACGAGCGCCGGTCGACGTCCCAGCCGGCGCGCCCCGAGCCACGCGCCGAGCGCCTTGGTGACCACCGCGACGGCGGTCACCGCCGCCAGCAGCGCGAGCGCGCCGATGCTGGAGAGCGCGCCGAGATCGACCTGCAGGCCGATGAACACGAAGAAGAACGGCGGCAGGAACGCGTAGAGCGGCGCGACCTCGGCCTCGAGGTCCTCGCGGTCGGGCGACTCGGCGACCACCAGGCCGGCCAGGAACGCGCCGATGATCGCCGCCAGCCCGATCTGCGCGCTCAGCGCCGCCAGCCCGAGGCACAGCACCACCGCGGGCAGCAGCGGCGACTCGCTGAAGCGCGGGCGGCGCAGCAGGTCCGGCATGCGCTGCATCAGCCGGGTGCCGCCCACCGCGACGAAGACGACGAACCCGAGCGCCAGGGCGATCGTCACCACGAGGCCGAGCGCATCGACCCCGCCCTCGGAGGCCAGGCCGACGGCGACGGCCAGCACGATCATCGCCAGGACGTCGTCGACGATCGCGGCCCCGAGGATCGTGCGGCTCGCGGGCTGTGCCAGCACGCCCAGCTGCTGCAGGACCGCAGAGGTGATGCCGACGCTCGTGGCCACGAGCGCCGCGCCCAGGAAGACCGTCGTCGCGGCGTGCTCGCCGAGCGCCAGCCCGAGGGCGACCCCGCCGGTCAGCGGGAGGATCAGCCCCAGCACGCCGGTGGCCGCCGCCGTCGGACCGACCGCCCGCAGGTCCGACAGCCGCGTCTCCAGCCCCACCCAGAACAGCAGGAACACGACGCCCAGCTCGGCGAAGACCTCGAGCACGTCGGTGGGTGCCACCAGCCCCAGCACGGCCGGCCCCACCAGCACGCCGGCAAGGATCTCGCCGACGATCGTCGGCTGACCGAGGCGCTTGAAGAGCTCGTCGCCGGCCTTGGCCGCCAGCAGCACGACGAACAGGTCGGTCAGCGCCTGCGCGGCGCCGGTCGCCGCCGCCATCGGCATGGTGGTCATCGGCCCGTCGTCCCCGCGGACAGCCGGGGCGGGGCCGCGCCGGGAGCGCCGCCGGCGCCCGCGTCCCCGTCGCCGTCGCGGCCGCGCCCGCCGCGGGTGGCGTACAGCGACGCGCCGATCGAGACCGCCACCACCAGCGCGATGACCGGCAGCGAGACGGTGATCGGCACCTTGCCGACGAGATCGCCGTAGATGAACTTCCCCCCGACGAACACCAGGATCAGCGCCAGCCCCGTCTTCAGGTAGATGAAGCGCTGCATGGCCCCGGCCAACATGAAGTACAACGCGCGCAGCCCGAGCAGCGCGAACGCGTTGGACGTGAAGACGATGAACGTGTCGGTGGTGATCGCGAAGATCGCCGGGATCGAGTCGACGGCAAAGATCACGTCGGTGGTCTCGATGACCACCAGCACGGCCAGCAGCGGGGTGGCGACCCAGGTCCCGGCCAGCAGCCGGCCGTGCGCGGGGCGCTCGTCGGCCGCGAGCTCCCGCCGCCGGATCCAGAAGCGCTGCCCGTGGTAGCGGTCGGTCATCGCCACGCGGCGGCGCAGCAGGCGCAGGACGGGGTTGCGCTCGGGGTGGACCTCCTCGTCGCGGTGCAGCGCCATCCGCACGCCGGTGGCGATCAGCAGCACGCCGAACACGTACACGAAGAAGTCGTACGTCTCGAGCAGCTCCGCACCGACGGCGATGAACACCGCGCGCAGCGCCAGCGCACCGATGACGCCCCAGAACAGCACGCGGTGCTGGAACTCGACCGGCACCGCGAACCAGCCGAAGATCAGCGCGAAGACGAAGACGTTGTCGACCGACAGCGCCTTCTCGATCAGGTAGCCGGCGAAGTACTCGCCGCCGGCCTGACTGCCCCCGAAGATCAGCACGACGAGCCCGAAGGCCAGGCCGAGGCCGATCCACAGGGCGCTGAACGCCGTCGCCTCGCGGAACGACACGGCGTGCGCATGGCGATGGAAGACGAAGAGGTCGAGCGCCAGCATGATCACCAGGAAGGCGACGAAGGCCAGCCACATCCACAGCGCGACGTCAAGCATGCGGCGGACGATCCCGGTGATGCCGGTGGCCCACGATCACGACCCCGCCAGGGCGCCCGCGTAGACCTGCCAGGCCAGCGCCGACTTCGCCACCAGGCTCAGGACGAGGTACATGCGCTCGGCGAAGAGCGGGTCGCGCCAGCGCCCCACGCCGCGCAGCTGCAGCGCCATGTTGACCGCGAAGCTGTTGAACAGCAGCAGCAGCGTCACGAAGATCGCGACGACGAACGCCGGCACGTCACCGCCCTCCGCCTCGGAGACGGCCAGCTGCAGTCCGATGGCGATCCACGGCACGGCGCCCGCGACGCACCCGAAGGCGAACGGCCGCCAGTCGACCGGCTGCCCCGGCCGGTTGACGCGCTCGGAGACGAGGCCGAAGAAGATCATCGCCGCGTTGACCCCGAACAGCGCGATCAGCGCCGCCGCCTCGCGCACGCCGGCGAGCATCGCGATCAGCACGACCATCAGCGAGGCGCTGATCGCGTACTCCGACCAGCGCGCCGGGTTGCGCCCCACCGCGACGTTGCGCCGGTACCAGCCCTCGACGCGCGGCGCCGCCATGAGCAGGTGGTCGGCGGCGGCCAGCAGCAGGAAGGCGGCGACCGCGGGCGCGAACGCCAGCTCGAAGAGCTGCGTCGCGCCGTAGTCGCCGCTGCCGGGCGGGCCGGTGAGGAAGCTCGTCGTGACGGGCAGCGCCGCGTCGGAAGCGATCGCCAGCAGCACCAGCGCCTGGGCGGCGTGCAGGAGGCCGACGACGACGTTGGCGGTTCGCAGCGAGTCGCGCCCGCGCGGGGCGGCGAGCTCGCCGGCCGGGGTGGTGGCGTGCCGCATGCGGTGAGGATGGGGGCGCCGGCCGGCGCACGCATCGCCCGATCGGGGGGAACGGCGCGCCAGGCCTGGCCGCCGGTCGGCGGTCGGTCGATCGGCGCGCGCGGCGCGTGTCAGCCGCGCGCGGGGGCGGGCAGCTCCATGCGCACGACCGTCCCGCGGCCGCCCGCCCGCGGGACGGCGGCGAACGTGCCGCCGATCGCGGCCGCGCGCTCGCGACAGGACGCCAGGCCGATGTGCCCGCGCAGCGGCGCCCCGCGCGCCCGGTCGGCGTCCAGGCCCACGCCGTCGTCGGCGACCTCCAGCCGGATGGCGGTCGCGCCGCGGCCGACGCGGACCTCCACGTGCTCGGCCGCGGCGTGCTTGACGACGTTGGCCAGCGCCTCGCGCGCGACCGAGAACACGAGCTGGTCGTGGATGCCCTCGGCGCCGGCGTCGACCTCCACGCGACCGGCGGGTCCACCGCGCTCCTCGATCTGCTCCACGACGGCCTGCAGCGCCGCGCCCAGCCCCGCCTGCTCGAGCAGGTACGGGTGGAGGTCGAAGACCGCCTCGCGGATCTGGCGGACGCCCTCGTCGAGGCCCTCGGTGGCCAGCTGCAGCTCGGTGGGGTCACCCGAGCCGACCAGCTGGCGCGCGGCGAGCAGGTTCTGCAGCGCGTTGTCGTGCAGCCCCTCGGCCAGCCGCCGCCGGGCGACGTCCTCCGCGTCGAGCGCCTGCGCCACCAGGCGCCGCCGGCTGGCGGCGAGCTCGCCCACCTCCCGGGCGCGCCGCGCCAGCAGCGCCGAGATCAGCGTGGCGGCGGTCCCGACGAGGGCGAGGAAGAGCGCCTGGGTCAGCTCGAAGCCGGCGGCGTCGGGGCGCTGCTCGCTGGTCTCCGGATAGGTCAGCACGATCACGGCGTAGGTCGCCACCGCCACGGCCGACGCGGCCGCGGTCAGCGCCGGGCGCAGCATCAGCGCCGCGCCGACGGGCAGCAGGAAGAACGCCAGGCGCAGCTGCGAGAACGGGCCGCCCGAGGTGGCGACGAGCGTGCCGATCACCACCAGGTCGGCGGCGGCGAGCACCGGGGCCGGCGCCAGCGACCCGCCGCGCAGCTCGGTCACGGCCGTCGCCAGGGCATACAGCGCGGCCAGCGCCAGCAGCGCGTCGAACGGCGCGCTGTTGGTCGCCGGATGGTTGACCAGCCGCTCGGCCAGGAAGAAGACCGGGATCGCGGCCACGCGCACGGCGGCCAGCGCGGCGCCCGGGCGCAGGACGCGGTCGGCGCCGCGGGCCGCCGCTGGCCCGCGACCGCTCACTCGATCAGGCCGCGGCGCATGGCCTCCGCCACCGCCGCCGCGCGGTCGGAGACGCCCAGCTTCTCGTACAGGCTCTGCAGGTGGCTCTTGACGGTCCCGGTCGAGAGGAACAGCAGCTCGGCGATCTGCGGCGCGGAGCGACCGGCGGCGATCTGCTCAAGGACCTGGCGCTCGCGCTCCGACAGCGCCGGTCGCTCCTTGGCGCCGCGCAGCCGGATCTCGGCGGCCAGGCCAGCCTGGATGTCGGGGTCCAGGACCGTCTCGCCGCGCCCGACCGCAGCGATCGTGTCGGCGATGCGCCGGCGGTCGGCCTCCTTGGAGAGGAAGGCCGCGGCGCCGGCGGCGACGGCCTCGAACGCGACGGTGCCGTCGACGAAGGCCGAGAGCAGCAGCACGCGTGTCGGCAGGCCGTCGCGCCGCACGGCGTTCAGCACCTGCAGGCCGTCGAGGCCGGGCATCTTGACGTCGAGCACCGCCACGTCGGGCGAGCGCTCGCGGATGGCCTCCAGCGCCTCGGCGCCGTCGGCGGCCTCGCCGACGAGGTCGAACTCCGGCCGCTCCTTCACCGCCCGGACCACGGCCTCGCGGAAGAGCGGGTGGTCGTCGGCCACCAGGACGCGGAGGCGGGTGCGCTCCGGGCTCACGGCGCGATGATAGGCCGCGTGGGCGGCCATGCGCGAGCGGCGTGAACGATCACGGCGCCTCGCCGCTGACCACCACGCGGGCCGCGATGCGCGCCGGGATCGTGTCCAGGCGCCGCGGCAGACGGACCCGGACGGTCACCCGCTCGCCCGGCAGCAGATCGGCGGGCGTGCGCCGCCCGTCGCCGTTGCGGTCGGGAGCCATCACGCGTGCCGCCGTGAGCTCCACCGTCAGCGCCCGGCCCCGCAGCCGGCGGCCCCGGCGGTTGCCGTCCTGCACGTGCAGGACGGCAAGCCCGCCGCCGCGCTCGACCCAGGCCAGCGGCCCGTGCAGCTCATACAGCGCGCCGCGGGTGCGCCGGGTCGAGCCCGTCTCGCGCCGCCCGGCGCTGGGCGCCCCGGCCAGCCGGGTCTCCGCCGCGAGCCTCATCGGGTGCCCACCAGTCGCGTGTGCCGCGGGGCGGCGGCGGTCATGACAGCGCCTCGTGGACCGTGCGCGTGCGCCGTCGCCCCGCGGGGGGCGGGCGGTACGTGCCGCCGAGCGCGACGACGTAGATCGCGTCGCAGACCTCGGCCTGCGGCACCTCCTTGCCGACGTAGCCGTCGGCGCCGGCCGCGATGGCGGCCCGCACGATCTCGTCGTCCTCGAAGGCGCTGAGCAGCAGCAACCCGGGCGGAAGCTCGGGAGCGTGGCTCAGCACCTCCTCGCACACGTCGATGCCCGACAGCCCGGGCATCCGCAGGTCGAGCACGGCGACATCGGGCGCGGTGAGCTCGATCAGGCGCAGCGCCTCGCGCCCGTCGGCGGCCTCGCCGACGAGCTGGAAGCGAGGATCGCGCTGGAGCGCACGCGCGAGCCCACGGCGAAAGAGCGGGTGATCGTCGGCGATCACCACGCGCAGGGGTGCGAGTGCGTTCGAGGCGTCCGGCGGTGCAGCGCCGGACGCCAGCATGGTGTCCGGAAGGTCGATCGTGGTCATGGACGGAGCATCCGCCCGCGCACGCGGCGGCGCATCGGGCGGCCGGCCGGACTGGCGCCGGGTCCGCGTCGGTCGATCGGCGGTCCACCGCTCGGCCGGATGTCAGGCGCTAGTGGAGCGTCCCCACCTGGATCACGGCGACGTTCGGGTTCACCGCGCTCGTTCCGCCACCCGACCTTCGACGACCGCACCGCGTTGCGCGCGATCGTCGCCATCACGTCCGCGTACGACAACGACAGCTTCCGGCGGAGCCGGCGCATGACGCTCTCCTGTGCTGGGGTGCGCCGCGAAGGTCCCACACACGCCCGGGCCCGCGTCAACGCGTCCACCCACTGATCCGAACGGGCCGCTGGCGCGAAACCCCTGTAGTGCTCGACCTCGACGACGTCCCGTCCATCCCGCGCGTCGCCGTCATCGGCGCGGGTGCGGCCGGCCTCACGGCCGCGCTCGCCCTCCACGGCGACCACGACGTCACGCTCTTCGAAGCGGCCCCGCGCGCCGGCGGCCATGCGTGGACCATCGATGTCGACCTGCCCGGCGGCCCGGTCGCCGTCGACGTCGGCTTCCTGGTCCTCAACGACCGCAACTACCCAAACTTCGAGGCGCTGCTGGCGGAGCTGGGCGTCGAGACGCGCGCCTCCGACATGTCGTTCAGCGTCAGCGACGGCGCCGCCTTCGAGTACGCCGGCCACGGCGCCAACGGCCTGTTCGCCAACCGCCGCCACCTCGTCGACCCGCGCTTCCTGCGCATGATCCGGGAGTACGCGCGCTTCAACCGCGACGCCCGCGCGCTGCTCGCGTCCGACGACGACGACCCGTCGCTGCGCGTGTGGCTCACCGACCTCGGCTACTCGCAGCGCTTCATCGAGGGCCTGATCGTCCCGCAGGCCAGCGCCGTCTGGTCCGCCGACCCTGAGCAGCTCTGGGACTTCCCGGCGCGCTTCCTGGCGCAGTTCTTCGACCACCACGGGATGCTCGGCTTCCGCGACCGTCCGACCTGGCGCACGGTCGTCGGCGGCTCGCGCACCTACGTGGAAGCCATCACCGCGCGCCTCGGCGACCGCGTCCGGCTCGCCACGCCGATCGAGGCCGTCGTCCGCACCGGCGACGGGGTGCTCGTCGTCCCGAGCCACGGCCAGCACGAGCGCTTCGACGAGGTGATCCTCGCCTGCCACAGCGACCAGGCCCTCGACCTGCTCGCCGACCCCACGCGCGCCGAGCGCGACGTGCTCGGCGCGATCCGCTACCTGCCCAGCCGCCTGCAGCTGCACTCCGACCGGCGCCTGCTGCCGCGCCGGCGCGCCGCGTGGGCGAGCTGGAACTACCACCTGCTCGACACGCCGCCCGCCGCGCCGACCGTCACCTACCACCTGAACCGCCTGCAGGGCGTGCGCGCCGACCGCGAGCTGCTCGCCACGCTCAACCTCCCCGAGCGCGTCGACCCCGCGACGGTGCACGCCGACGTCGAGGTCGCCCACCCGGTGTTCTCCACCGACGCGGTGGCCGCCCAGCAGCGCCGCGCCGAGATCAGCGGCGTCGACGGCGTCCACTACGCCGGCGCCTACTGGCGCTGGGGCTTCCACGAGGACGCGGTCGTCAGCGGCCTCGACGCGGCCGCCGAGGTCCGCGCGGCCGCCACGCGGGGCGAGGAGGCGGTCGCCGCGTGACGGCCTCGGCGCTCTACGCCGGCGAGGTGCGCCACCGGCGCCGCGACGCGCCCGCGACGACCTTCGTCCATCCCGTCACCTACGCCTTGCTCGACCTCGACGAGCTGCCGACGCTGCTCGGCGGCCGCCTCGTGCGCAGGCGCCCCGGGCTGCTGCGCGTCCGTCGCCGCGACCTCTACGGCGACGGCGACCCGCGCGACGCGATCCGCCGCCTGATCGCCGAGCGCACCGGCCGCCCGGCGCCTCGCGGCCCGATCCGCGTCCTGACCATGCCGCGCACGTTCGGCGTCGGCTTCAACCCCGTGTCCTTCGTCTACGCCTTCGACGAGGACGAGCGCCTCGACGCCGTCGTCGCCGAGGTCACCAACACGCCCTGGGGCCAGCGCCACGCCTACGTCCTGCGCCCCGACGACCCCGACGACCTCGTCAAGCACGGCCAGCACGACAAGGTGCTCCACGTCTCACCCTTCCAGGACATGGACCGCCGCTACGCATGGTCGGTGACGGCGCCGGGGCAGACCCTGTCCGTGCACATCGCCAGCCGCCGGACCGGCGAGACCCGCGACGCCTTCGACGCGACGCTGCGCCTCCACCGACGGCCGCTGGACCACGCCGCGCTGCTGCGCGCGGGCGGCCCGGCGCGTGCGCTGGCGCTGATCTACGGCCACGCCGCGGCGCTCAAGCTGCGCGGCGCCGCGCACTTCCCGCCCCCGACCACCGCCACGCGATGACCGCCACCGCCCGCGCCGCCCGCGCGCTGCTGCTCCGCGTCCTGTCGCGGATGCACACCGGCGCGCTGCAGATCACCGACGCCGACGGCACCGTCCACCGCCTCGGCACCCCCGGCGCCGAGCCGTCGGCCACCATCCGCGTCAACAACCCGCGTGCGTGGGTCGCGCTGCTGCGCGGCAGCCGCGGCCTGGCCGAGTCCTACGTCGACGGCTGGTGGGAGAGCGACGACCTCGTCGCCGTCATCCGCGTCGCCGCCCGCAACGTCGACGGGCTCGACCGCGCCCGCGAGCGGCTGGAGGCCGTCCGGGGCCCGTACCAGTGGGCCACCGGCGTGCGCCGCCGCAACACCGTCGCGCGCGCCCGCTCCGACATCCACGCCCACTACGACCTCGGCAACGACCTCTTCGAGCTGATGCTCGACGAGACGATGATGTACTCCTCGGGCGTCTTCCACACGCCGGAGGCCACGCTGCGCGACGCCTCGATCGCCAAGCTGGAGCTGGTCTGCGACAAGCTCGGCCTCGGCCCGGACAGCCATGTCGTCGAGATCGGCACGGGGTGGGGCGGGTTCGCCGTGCACGCCGCGACGACCCGCGGCTGCCGCGTCACGACCACGACGATCTCCGCCGAGCAGCACGACTACGCCACGCGGCGCGTGCAGGAGGCCGGCGTCGCCGACCGCGTCACCGTCCTGCGCGACGACTACCGCGACCTGCGCGGCGAGTACGACGCGCTCGTCTCGCTGGAGATGATCGAGGCGGTCGGGTGGCGCGACCTCCCGACGTTCTTCGCCCAGTGCGACCGCCTGCTGGCGCCGCACGGCGCGATGCTGCTCCAGGCGATCGCCATCGACGACCGCGCCTACGCCGTCGAGCGCGCGTCGCGCTCGTTCATCCGCACGCACATCTTCCCGGGCGGCACGCTGCCCTCGCCGGGGGTGATCGCGCGCAACGTCGCGCGCGAGACGACGTTGCAGCCCGCGCACTTCGAGGATCTCACGCGTCACTACGTGCGCACGCTGCAAGCGTGGCGGCGCAACGTCGAGGCGCGCGCGCAGGAGCTCGAGACCCGCGGCTACGACGGGCGCTTCCGCCGCCTCTGGCGCATGTACCTCGCCTACTGCGAGGGCGGCTTCGCCGAGCGTCGCATCACCGTCGGCCAGCACCTGCTGGTCAAGCCGCGGTGGCGCGGCGAGGTGCCGCGGACCGCGCTGGCCGGGCCCGCGGGGCTGGAGACGACCGCGCCGCCGGCGCTCGCGCGCTGGCTGGCATGACGCCCGTCGCCTACGACCGCGGCGGCCGCGGCGAGCCGCTCGTGCTGCTGCACCCGCTCGGCGGCGACCGCCACGTGTGGCGGCCCGTCCGCGGGCTGCTGGAGCCCCACCGCGACGTCATCGCCGTCGACCTGCCCGGCTTCGGCGCCTCGCCGCCGGTCACCGGCTCCGCCGCGCCCGACGACCTCGCCGCCGCCGTCGGCGGCCTGCTCGACGACCTCGCGCTCGACCGCCCGCACGTGGCCGGCAACTCGCTCGGCGCCTGGGTGGCGCTGGCGCTCGCCCAGCAGGGCCGCGCGGCGACCGTCACCGCGATCGCGCCCGCCGGGCTGTGGTCGCGGCCGCTGCCGCCCAAGCCGGAGGTCGCGCGCACCGCCGCGCGGCTGCTGCGGCCGCTGGTCGGCCCGGCGCTGCACGTCGAGTCGCTGCGCCGCGCCGCGCTGCTGGGCGTGGTGGCCCGGCCCGAGAACGTGCCGGCCGCCGACGCGGCGCGGCTCGTGCGCGCCTACGCCGACGCGCCCGGCTTCACCGCCGCCAACCGCGCGATGCGCGCCGGCACCTTCACCGCGCTGGCCGACCTCGACGTGCCCGTGACGCTCGTCTGGCCCGAGCACGACCGCCTCGTCGCCCGCGTGCGGCACGCGCCCGCGCACGTCCGCCAGGTCACGCTGCCCGGCTGCGGCCACGTCCCGATGTGGGACGACCCGCCCGCGGTCGCCGAGGCGCTGCTCGACGGCAGCGCCGCCGGCGAGACCGTGGCGGCCTGAGCGCGGTCACGCGAGCGGCGGAACGCCACGACCGGTTCCGCGGGCTGCCACGGATGGCGGCCGGCGGGATGCCGTGCCACGCTCGCGCCCATGGTCTCCGGCCACCGCGTCGCCCTGCCGGCATGAGCGCCCGGGCCCGCCCACGCTCGCCCCAGCGCAACGCCGCAGTCATCGCGCTGCTGACGCTCTTCGCCATCGCGGTGGCCGTCGCGAGCCTGGCCACCTACGCCGATCGCGTCCTCTTTGACTCCAGCCGCTTCGCCGACCGCGCGCAGACGGCCCTGCGCGAGCCGGCCGTCCAGCGCGGGGCCGGCGCCCTGATCACGCGGACCGCGCTGCGCGCCCAGCCCGACCTGATCGCCGTCGAGCCGCTCCTGCGCTCGGTCGCCGAGGGCGTGGCGGGCTCGCCGGCGTTCGGCGTGCTCGTGCGCGGCGCCGTCTTCCAGGTGCACGCGTCGGTGTTCTCGCGCGAGAACGACACGTTCGCGCTGACCGTCGCCAACGCGAGGGTGCTCGTCGTCGACGCGCTCAAGGCGCAGGGGATCGACGTCGGGCCCGACGTCCGCGGGATCCGCACGCGGCTGGTGACCGTCAGCGACGGACCCGCGGGCCGGGCGGCGACCGACGTGCTGCAGGCGGCCGATCGCGTGAAGCTCCTGCGCTGGATCGCGCTGGCGGTCGCCGCCGCCGCGCTGCTGGGCGCGCTGGTGCTCAGCGCCGACCGGCGGCTGCTGGTGCGGCGCGCCGCGCTGGCCCTGGCGGCCACCGGCGCGGTGCTGCTGGCGGCGATCGTGGTGGCCCGCGCGGCGGTCGTCGGCCAGGTGGCCGACCCGGCGGCGCGCGACGCCGTGCGCGAGGTGTGGGACGTCTACCTCGGCGACCTGCGCACGTGGTCGGTGCTGCTGCTGGCCGCGGGCCTGATCGTCGCCGCGGCGGCCGACGCCGTGCTGCGGCCGATCGGCGTGGGGGAGCGGGTGCGGCGCATCGCCGGAGGGATCGCGTCGGTGCCGTCGCGGCCGGCCGTCCGTGCCGTCCGCGCGCTGGCGTTCGTGGCCGCCGGCGTGCTGGTGCTGACCGCGCCGGCGACCGCCCTGCAGCTCGTCGAGCTGGCCGGCGGTGCGCTGCTGGTGGCGCTCGGCGTCGAGGAGCTCCTGTGGATGACGGCCCCGGCGCCGGCGCCGGCACCCGCCTCGGGGGCCGACCGCCCACCGCGCGTGCCGCTGCGCCAGGTGGTGATCCCCGGCGGCGTGGCGATCCTCGCGCTGGCCGGGCTCGCGTCGCTGGCGGTGGCCACCGACCACACCGGCGACCGGCCGCCCGTGCTGACCACCGGCTGCGACGGCGCGCGGGAGCTCTGCGGCCGGCGGCTCGACCGCGTCGTCTTCCCGGCGACCCACAACTCGATGTCCTCGCCGCAGGACGACTTCCTGCTGGCCAACCAGGAGGCCGGCATCGACCAGCAGCTGCGCGACGGCATCCGCGGCCTGCTGATCGACACGCACCTCGGCGTCGCCACCCCGCGCGGCGTCTACACGGTGCTGCAGCACGGCGACAAGAGCCGCGCCAAGATCGAAGGCGCCATCGGCCCCGCGGCGACCAGGCGCGCCGAGGCGCTGCGGCGCCAGATCGGCTACACCGGCGGCGGCACGCCCGAGGTCTACCTCTGCCACGGGTTCTGCGAGCTCGGGGCGATCCGCGCCGACACCGCGCTGGCCGGCATCCGCGACTTCCTGATCGCCCATCCGTCGGAGGTGCTCGTGCTGAGCATCGAGGACGACGTCACCCCGCAGCAGACCGCCGACGTCTTCCGGCGCAGCGGCCTGCTCGAGCTCGTCTGGAAGGGCCCGGTGCGGCCGCTGCCGACGCTGCAGCAGATGGTGGACCGCGACCAGCGCGTGCTCGTCATGGGGGAGGACCACACCGCCGGCGTGCCCTGGTACCACGCGCAGTTCGACCTCGTCCAGGACACGCCGTACGACCTGCGCACGGTGTCGGAGCTGCTGTCGGGCGCCGACTGCGTGCGCAACCGCGGGCAGGCGGGCAACCCCATGCTGCTGCTCAACCTGTGGGTCGCGGCGGAGCCGCCGCGGCTCAGCGACGCGCGGCGCGTCAACGGCGAGCGCGAGCTCGTGCGCCACGCCCGCGCGTGCTCGGCGGCGCTCGGCGCGCCGCCGACGCTCGTGGCCGTCGACTTCTACCGCGAGGGCGATGTCGTCGGCGCAGCCCGGGCGCTCAACGGGCTGCCGCCGCAGCGGTGAGTGGCCGCGCGGCGCGGCCCGCGTCCCCGTGACCCGCCGGCCGGAGGACCGGGGCGGGCTAGGCTCAACGGCATGTCTCGACCCGACCACCGCCCCGGCACAGGCTGGGCGCCGTGATGGCCCCCCAGATCGCTGGCATCAGCGCCGAGATCATCGTCGAGGGCTCGCAGGATGGCGAGCCGTTCGCCGGGCGGGTGATCGCGGTCGCGGTCGACCTCCCCGACGGCGCCCCCGAGCCGTCCGCGCCGGCGACCTGGTTCCTGGTCGCCGACGACGGGCGTCCGGCACCGTTCTGGGTCGCCCAGGACGACGTGTCGGCCCAGCGGCTCGGGCGCTGACCGGCGCCGGCCCGCCGCCCCGCGCTACAGACCGCGGCGACGTCGGTCGTCGCTCAGGCTCCGGGCGATCGCCTCGGGCCGCAGCTGGCGCCCCAGCTCCGCGATCTCACGGTCGTGGCGCTCGCTCTCGCGGTGCACCTGGTCCTGCAGGGCCTCGACCAGCGCCTCGAGGCGCCTGACCCGCGCGGCCAGCGCCGCCTCCCGCGGGGCCGCGTCGTCGGCACCCATGGCGCCGCTCACGCCTCGTCGCCCGTCGCCTCGCGCTCCCGGCGCTCGAGGCGCTCGGCGGCTCCGGCGGCGATGCGCTGCAGCTCCGCCAGCCGCCGGGGGTCGCCCTTGCCCGCGTACAAGCGCTGCTGGTAGAGCGCCACGCGCTCGGCGGCATAGCGGGCTTCGGCGACGAGTTGCGCAGTTTCCTGTTGGCGAGACATCTCTGCCAGCTTGCTCATCCCTCGGCGCCAGGTCAAGCGACCCGCACGAGCGCCGGCGCTCGCCGGAGGTCGTGGTGCGACCGCCTACACTCGATCACTGAGGCCGAGGCGTCCGCCGCGGCCGCAAGGTGGTGAACGGAGGGGCCGTCGTGACCCGGAGCTGTTGCCTGCAGTGCCGTTTGCGGTTCGCATCCGAGGCGGTGCCCGGACGGTCCACCTGCCCGTTCTGCGCCGGGGCGCTCACGCCCGGCTCGTCGCGCGAGGCGCTCGGCCTGCGACTGGTCGCACCGCACTGGGCCGCCGCCGACGACCGCGCGGTCGCCCGCGCGCTGGAGAGCGCCCGGCGGGAATGGCCGTGAGCGACGAGCCTCACGGCACGACGGGCACGTAGGCGAACGCGTCGACGTCGACCAGCCCGCCGTCGGTCAGCCGCAGCTGCGGGATCACCGACAGCGCGATGAACGACAGCTGCATGAACGGCTCCTCGACGGTGGTGCCGAGCGCCTCGGCGGCCGCGGCGTTGAGCGCGTGCAGCTGCTCGGCGACCGCATCCGCGGGCCGGTCGCTCATGAGTCCCGCGAGGGGGAGGGGCACCTCGGCCACGACGCGCCCGTCGAGCACCGCGACCTGGCCGCCGCCGAGCTCGGCCAGCCGCGCGACGGCCGCCGCCATGTCGGCGCCCGAGGCCCCGGCGACGACGATGTTGTGGGCGTCGTGCGCGACGGTCGACGCCATCGCCCCGCGCCGCAGCCCGAAGCCGGTCGCGTAGCCGCGGCCGATCCGGCCGGTGGCGTGGTGGCGCTCGACGACCGCCGCGTGGATGACGTCCGCGCCGTCGCCGAGAACGACCTCGCGCCGCAGGGTGGTGAGGCTGTGGCTCTGGACGCCGACGGCGCGCACCGCGGTCCCGGCCGGGTGGTCGAGCACGAGCGCCGCGGCGTCCGGCAGCGCGCCGACCTTCACGGTGTCGCGCAGGACGGGGGGCACCGGCACGTCGGGGACGGCGCCGGGCAGCGCGCTTCCGCCGGCGGCCACGGGCCGGCCGGCCTGCCAGACGCGGTCGGGCTGCCAGGTGCCCAGCTCGGCGAACGCCAGCACGTCGGCCTGCATGCCGGGGCCGAGGCTGCCGAGGTGCGCGAAGCCGTGGTAGCGGGCCGGGTTCGTGCTGGCCAGGCGGATCGCGTCGGCTTCCGAGACGCCGGCCGCGACCGCCAGCCGCGCGCAGTCGTTGATGTGGCCGCTGTGCCGCAGCGTGTCGGGCTCGCGGTCGTCGGTGCAGAAGGCGGCCAGCTCGGCGCCGTGGGCGACGACCATCGGCGCCAGCGCGACGAGGTTCTGGCTGGCCGACCCCTGGCGCAGGAAGACCCACATGCCCTTGCGGCGCTTCTCCTCGGCCTCGGCGAGCATCGTGCACTCGTGGTCGGACTCGACGCCCGCGGCGAGGTAGGCGTCGAGCGCGCGCCCGGTCACCCCGGGGCTGTGACCGTCGACGCGCCGGTGGCCGCCGGCGGCGATCCGGTCGCGCATCTCCTCGTCGCCGGCGATCACGCCGGGGAAGTTCATGACCTCGGCGACGCCCAGCGCGCCGTAGCGCTCGACCAGCTCGCGGACGTCGCCGGCGTGCAGCGCCGCGCCGGCGCGCTCGAACGGCGACGCCGGCACGCAGCTGGGCGCCGCGACCCCGAACGTGAACGGCACCGACCGGGCGGCGGCGATCAGCGCGACGACGCCGGGCACGCCGACGACGTTGGCCAGCTCGTGCGGGTCGGCGGCGACGGCCGTCGTGCCGTGGGGCAGGACAGTGCGGACGAAGGCGTCGAGCCACAGCTTCGTCGACTCCAGGTGCATGTGGGCATCGACGAAGCCCGGGGTCAGCGCGGCGCCGTCGACGTCGACGACCTCGTGCGCGTCGCGCTCGCCCCAGCCGGCGATCACGCCGTCGGCGACGGCCAGCGGGGTGTCGACCCACTCGCCGGTGGCGGGCACGAACACGCGCCCGCCGGCGATCAGCAGGTCGGCGGGCTCGTCGCCGCGCGCGACGGCCAGCACGCGCGGGCTCGCGGGCGGCCTAGCCACGCGCGCCCATCCCGATCGTCGACGGTCCCCTGCCGGTGCCCATGGCCGCAACCTACTGCGGGCCCGCGCCGCACGAGAGCGGCGCGGCTGACGCGACCCGTCGGTCGTGAGGTGCGGCACACCGAGCCCGGCACCCCGACCCTGCGGCCGACTACGGACGGGCCCCGCCGTCGACCACGGTCGCGGGCGCTCCGCGGCCGACCTACTGTCGGCCCATGTGCAGAAAGGCGGCCCGGTGACGACGCCCCGGGACTTCGGCCGCGACACCGGGCTGCAGGCCCGGATGGTGGGGACGATGTTCCTCCTCGGGCTGGTCTACGCAGTCCTCATCGGCGTGGCGGTGAGCGCCGGAGCCGGGGTCGGCGGCGTGGTCCTCATCGCGGCGGCGTTCTTCGCCGTCCAGCTCTTCGCGTCCGACCGGATCGCCCTGGCGGCCGCCGGCGCGCGCGAGGTCTCGCCGGCCGACGCGCCGGAGCTGCACGCGCTGATCGAGCGGCTGTGCGTGCAGGCCGACCTGCCCAAGCCGCGCGTGGCGATCGCCGACACCCGCATGCCCAACGCGTTCGCCATGGGCCGCTCGCAGAAGGCGGCCACCGTCTGCGTCACGACCGGCCTGCTGCGCCTGCTGACCCCGAGCGAGCTGGAGGGCGTGCTCGCCCACGAGCTCACGCACGTCGTCAACCGCGACGTGATGGTCATGACCATCGCCAGCTTCTTCGCCTCGATCGCGGCGCTGATCGTGCGCTTCGGCGTCTTCTTCGGCGGCGGGCGCAGCCGCAACCAGGACGCCTCCTTCGCCGTGGTGATCGTCGTCTCCGCTGCCGTCTACGCGATCTCGTTCCTGCTGCTGCGCGCGCTGTCGCGCTACCGCGAGTTCGCCGCCGACCGCGGCGCCGCGGTCATCACCGGCCGTCCGAGCGCGCTCTCCTCAGCGCTGCTGAAGATCAGCGGGACGATGGACCGGATCCCCGACCGCGACCTGCGCACGGTCGCGCAGATGAACGCCTTCTTCATCCTCCCGGCGCGCCACCGCAACGCGTTCTCCAACCTGTTCTCGACGCACCCGCCGCTGGAGCAGCGGCTGGCGGCGCTCAGCCGCCTGGAGCGCCAGCTGCAGCAGGTGCCATGAGTCCGGCGGGGGACGACCTCCTTGCCGGGCGCGGGCGCCGGCGGCGGGCCCGGCGCCACCGCCACGGCGCTGTGATCGGCCTGGCGATCGTGGCGCTCGCGCTGACGGCCAGCTCGGGCGCGGCCGTCCTGCTGCTCACCGGCGCTCCCGGCGCCATCGCCGGCTGCCACCTGGGCGACACCCCGCCGCGCGTGGTCGGCGGCGACACGCTGCTGACCGCGTCGGACGGCGCGCCGCTCGGCTACGTGCCGACGAGCGAGAACCGCGAGCCGGTGCCCCTGGCGCAGATGTCGCGCTGGCTTCCGGCCGCGACGGTCGACATCGAGGACCGCCGCTTCTGGGACCACGGCGCGCTGGACCCGATCGGGGTCGCGCGATCGGCGATCGCCAACCTCGCCGCCGGGCACGTCGTCCAGGGCGCCTCGACGATCACCCAGCAGCTGGTGCGCAACCGCTACCTCGACGGCCAGGAGATGACGCTCTCGCGCAAGCTCGACGAGGCGTGCCTCGCCGTGCAGCTGTTCCGCCGCTGGCCGCGGCAGCGGATCCTGAACGAGTACCTCAACACGGTCTACTACGGCCACCACGCGCGTGGCGTGCAGGCCGCGTCGTGGACGTACTTCTCGCGGCCGGCCTCGCGGCTGACGCTGGCGCAGGCCGCGCTGCTGGCGGGGCTGCCGCAGGCGCCCTCCGACGACGACCCGCTCCTGCACCCGCAGGCGGCGCGGTCGCGGCGCGCCGAGGTGCTGCGGGCGATGCGCGACGCCCACCACATCACGGCCGCCCGGTACCGCACGGCGCTGGCGGCCCCGCTGCGCCTGCGGCCCGGCGACCACTACGCGCCCAGCCGGCACGCCACGTTCTTCGACGCCGCCCAGGCCGAGCTCGTGCGCCGCTACGGCGCGGCGCGCGTGCGCCACGGCGGCCTGCACGTGACCACGACGGCCGACGCCAAGCTCCAGCGGCTCGCCGAGCAGGCGATCGGCGGCTGGGTCAACGCGCCGGGCGAGCCGGCGGCGGCGCTGGTGGCCATGGACCCGCGCACCGGCGACGTGCTGGCGGCCGCCAGCGCCGCCCCCGGCGTCGGCGGGCTGCGCTTCAACCTCGCCACGCAGTCGCGCCGCCAGGCCGGCAGCGCGTTCAAGATGTTCACCCTCGTCACCGCGCTCCAGCAGGGCATCCCGCTGAGCTCGGTGTGGAACGGCCCGCCGTCGCTGACCATCGGCGACCGGCGCTGCCTGAACGCCGACGGCCCGTGGGTCGTGCACAACTTCGCCGACGAGTCGAGCGGCACGATGAACCTCGTCGACGGCATCGCGCACTCGGTCAACACGATCTTCGCCCAGGTCGCGCTGAAGGTCGGGCCCGAGAACATCGTGCGGACCGCCGAGCGGATGGGGGTGCGGTCGCCGCTGACGCCGGTCTGCTCGATCACGCTGGGGCCGGAGGGCGTGTCGCCGCTGGACATGACCGATGCGTTCGCGACGCTTGCCTCGGGCGGCGTCCATCACGCGCCGCGCCTGCTGCGCACGGTGCACGACGCGCACGGCGTGCCGCTGCTGCGCTCGCGGCCCGCCGGTCAGCGGGTCGTGTCCGCCAAGGTCGTGCACGAGGCGACCTATGCCCTGAGCGCGGTCATCCGCGGCGGGACCGGCACGGCGGCCGACCCCGGCCGTCCCGCCGCCGGCAAGACGGGCACCGCCGAGAACGAGGCCGACGCCTGGTTCTGCGGGTTCGTCCCGCAGCTGGCGGCGTGCGTCTGGGTCGGCTATCCGCAGTCCGAGACGCCGATGACCGCCCTCGACGGCTTCTCGCCGGTCGTCGGCGGCAGCGTGCCGGCACGGATCTGGCACGACTTCATGGTCGCGGCGCTGGCGGGGCGGCCGGTGATCGGCCTGCCGCAGGTGCGCCACGTCACCCCGGCAGCGCCGGCGCCGGCGCCGGCGGCGCTTGCGCCGGTGACGGCCACCGCTGCCACGGCGCCCACGTCGCCGTCCGCCACCAGCTCGGCGCCATCGTCGCCGCAGCGGCACGCCGGCCACCAGCAGCCCGCACCCGCGCCCGCGCCGGCCCCCGCGCCCCCGGTCGCGCCCAGCCCGCCGGCGACCCCGTCGCCGCCGGTCACGCCGGCGCCCACGCCGCCGGGCCCGCCGCAGGCGCCGGGCGACCCCTCGACCGGCGGCGCGCAGGGGCCCGGCCATGGCCACTGAGCCGAGCAGCCGGCCGCGGCTCAGCCGCGCGGGCCCGGCGCCTGCTCGGCCGTGACCACCACGTGCTCGACCGGGACGTCGAGCTCGGCCCGCAGCCGCTCGAGCTCGCCGTGCTCCTGCCAGGTCTCGCGGTCGCGCGGGTGGGTGACGACGATGACCTCGTCGGCGCCGAAGTCGCGCAGCTCGTCCTCGAGCGCGGTCGTCGCGCTCGGGTCGCCGATGCGGCCGCGCGCGGTGAGCCCCTGCTCGCGCGCCCAGGCCATCGAGCGGTCCAGCCGCGCCCGCGCCTCCTCGAGCTCGTGGTCGACGTCGGTGACAGCGAGGTGCAGGCGCGAGACGAGCACGGGCGCCAGCACGTCGACCTCCACCGGCTCGCCATCGGCGACGATCCGGTCGCGCAGCTCCGTGCCGGTCAGCGTCTCGTTGGCGACCACCAGGACGTGGCGCACGCCGGCGGCGGCGCCGTGGGGGTGAGGAGCGTGCTCGGCCTCCTCGAGCACCGGGCGGTGGTCGCGGTGCCCGACGACCACGTAGGCGGCCAGGGCCAGCACCGAGGCGGCCACGACCACCACCACGCCCGCCCACGGGCTGAGCAGCCAGCCGACGACGACCGCCACCGCGATCACCACCGCCGCGGCGATCGTCTGGCGGAAGGCGTCGAGCTCGGACTGCACGGGAGGGCGCATGGTGATCCGAGCCTAGGTCCGCCCACCCGTCCCCGGCATGCGCAGAAGGCACGGCTTCGTCCCTCGGGTTCTCCGCGATCAGCCCGGCCGGCCGTCGGGCGGCGCCTCGACGATCTCCAGCAGGTGCGCGCCGCTGTCGCTGACCTCCAGCGTCCGCCGGATCGGCGCGCCGGCGGGCACCACGACCGTGAGCCGCATCGCGCGCATCGTGAGGTTCGCGCGCAGGCGGAAGAGCAGCTCGACGCCCGACGAGTCCAGGAACGTGACGCCGGACAGGTCGAGCACCAGCCCGGCCGCCGCGCTGGCCAGCGCGGCGTCGAGCCGTGCGCGGATCGCCGGGGTCGAGGCGGCGTCCAGCTCTCCGGTGATGCGGCCGTGCACGACGCCGTCCGGCGCGGCGACGAGGTCCAGCGTCGCCAGCTCAGCCATCGCCGCCGTCGGTCGTCACCCGGCGGCTCAGCAGCACCCGGGTTCCCTCCTCGCCGGTCTCCACCTCGACCTCGTCCATCAGCAGCCGCATCATGCCCAGCCCGCGCCCGCGGTGATCGCCCCGCTGCGCGCGCCAGCGCCCGCGATCGTCGACGGCGAAGCGCAGGTGCGGGCCGTCGCGCCGGGCCTCCACCGTGACGGTCCCGTCCGCCGCGCCGTAGGCGTGCTCCATGGCGTTGCTGGCGGTCTCGTCGAGCGCCAGCACGATGTCGTAGGCCGCCCGCCCGTCGATGTCGTTGGCCCGCAGCCAGCGCCGCAGCACGCGCCGCAGCATGGCGAGGCTCCGCGGATGCGCCGGCAGGTCGACGGACAGCATGGCGGCGTCGACCGGTCCCAGGGCGGTGACGAGGACCGCCACGTCGTCGGAGTAGCCCTCGTCGGGGCGCATCACCTCCAGCATGCCGTCGGCCAGCTCCTCCGCCGGGCGGTCGCGCAGCCGCGCCACCGCCGCGGTCAGGCGCTCGAGGCCGACGGCCAGGCTCTCCTCACGGCGCTCGATCAGGCCGTCGGTGTAGAAGGCGAGGACCGCGTCGTCGCCGAGCTCCTCCTCCTGGCTGTGCCAGGTCGCTGCCGCCGCCACGCCGAGCGGCGGGCCGGCGCCGGCGACCATCCGCGGCACGCCATCGGCCTCCACGAGCACCGCGGGGGGATGGCCCGCCGAGGCGATCTCCAGCCGGCGGCGCTCGGCGTCGATGCGCGCGACCTGGCAGGTGACCATCGGGGAGCCGTCGATGGTGGCAACGAGCCCGTTGAGCGCCTGGAGCATCGTCGCCGGATCATCGCCGCGCAGCGCGTAGCCGCGCGTGGCGCTGCGCAGCTGCGCCATCACCGCCGCCGCCGACAGGCCGTGGCCGGCGACGTCGCCGATCGTCAGCACGAGGCTGCCGTCGTTGAGGATCACCGCGTCGTACCAGTCCCCGCCGACCACGGCGACGTCCTCGGCGGCGACGTAGCGCCCCGCGACCGCCAGGTGCGGCTCCGCCGGCAGCCGCTCGGGCAGCAGGCTGCGCTGCAGCGCCTCGGCCACGCGGTGCTCGCGGACGTAGAGGTCCTCCATCCGCAGCGCGTGCTCGCGCTGCAGCTCGGTCTCGACCGCGCGCGCCCGCGCGAGCTCGAGCGCGGAGCGCACGCGCGCGCGCAGCTCGGTGGCGGTGAAGGGCTTGACGACGTAGTCGTCGGCGCCGAGGTCGAGCGCGTCGACCGCGGCCTCCGAGCCGGCGCGCGCGGAGAGGACGAGCACGGGGATGCCCGCCAGCTCGGCGTCGCCGCGGATGGCCGTCAGCAGCCCCAGGCCGTCGAGCCGGGGCATCATGACGTCGGTGACGACGAGCTCGAAGCGGCCGGGCTGCTCCCGCAGCCGGGCCAGGGCGTCCTCGCCGTCGACCGCCGTCGTGACGTCGGCGTCGGCCGCCAGCAGCCGGCGCAGGTAGTCGCGCATGTCGGCGTTGTCGTCGACGACGAGAATGCGATGGCCGCCCGTCTGCGGCCGCGCGTCGTCGGCCGCCGGCTCCGGGATCCAGCGGCGGATCTCCTCGACGTGCGCGGCGGCCAGCGGCGAGGGCTCGGCCGGCAGCGCCTCGCCGGACGCGGCGAACGGCAGCTCGACGACGAAGGTGGTGCCGACGCCGCCGGGACCGGGCTCCACGCGCGCGGTCCCGCCCTGCACGCGCGCCAGCTCGGCGACGAGCGCCAGCCCGATCCCGCTGCCCTCATGGGTTCGCGACGGCGCGCCCGGGACGCGGTAGAAGCGGTCGAAGATCCGGTCGCGGTGCTCGTCGCCGATGCCGATCCCGGTGTCGGTGACCGCGATGACGGCGCCGTGGTCGCTCTCCGATGCACGCACGGCGATGCCGCCGGCGAACGTGTGCTTGAGCGCGTTGGAGAGGAGGTTGAGCAGGATGCGCTCCCACAGCTCGGGGTCGACCTGCACCGGCCGTGTCAGCCCGTCGAGGTCGACGTCGAACCGCAGCCCGGCGTCGGCCACCGCCGAGTCGAAGCTCGAGGCCACCTGCGCCGTCAGCGCCGCCAGGTCGGTCGGCCGTGGCTCGGCGACCACGCGTCCCCCCTCGGCGCGGGAGAAGTCCAGCAGCGCGTCGACCAGCCGCAGCAGGCGCATCGCGTTGCGATGGGCGATCTGCAGGCCCTCGGACGCCTCGGGCGGGCGCCGTGCCAGCTCGTCCTCGAGCGGCGCGAGCAGCAGCGTCAGGGGCGTGCGGAACTCGTGCGAGATGTTGGTGAAGAAGTCCGTCTTGGCGCGATCGAGCTCGGCCAGCGCGGCCCCTCGGCGCCGCTCGTCCTGCAGCGCGATCGCGTGGGTCAGCGCCGCGCTGACGGCGCGGCAGGCCAGCTCGTGGAAGCGCTGGAGGTCCTCGTCGTAGGCCACGCGCGACGGCACGCCGAGGACCAACCGCCACGGCTGCTGGGTCGCCCCGACGTCCAGGCCCATGACGACGGCGCCGGCGAGCGGCCCGAGGTCGCCGGCGTCGACCAGCTCGACGTCCCGGGGGACGGGGACACGGGTGGGCGGCAAGGACTCCTCGTCGAGGACCGCGTCGAGGCCGAGGGCATCCTGCGGCCGGATCGCGGCCAGCGCCTGGCGGCTGGCGTCCGAGATGCCGGCGGCCGCCACCAGCTGCGCGGTCCCGTCCACCTGCTCGTAGAGCAGCGCGAACGGCACGTCGGCGCGGTCGTCCTCGAGCGCCGCGATCGCGGCCCGCGCCACCGCGGTGGGGTCGTCGTGGTGCGCGGCGCGGTCGGCGACCTCGTTGAGAACGCTGAGCCGCCGCGCGCCGAGCACGCTGGGCGTCGTCTCGGTCACCGCGCAGAAGACGCCGCCGATCCCGCCGGACTCGTCGATGATCGGGCTGTAGGAGAACGTGAAGTACGTCTCCTCCTCGAAGCCCGCGCGCGTCATGAGCAGCAGCTGGTCCTGCGACCACGTGGCCTGCCCCTCGTGCATGACGGCGTCGAGCATCGGCCCGATGACGTCCCAGATCTCGGGCCAGACCTCGCGGCCGGGGGAGCCGAGGGCCCGCGGGTGCTTGTCGCGGAGGATCGGCGCGTAGCTGTCGTTGTAGATCTTGACCAGCTCCGGCCCCCACCAGATGAGCATGGGGAACCGCGAGTTGAGGCACATGCTCGTCGCGGTCCGCAGGCTCTGGGGCCACGACCGCGGATCGCCGATCGAGCACGCCGACCAGTCGTGCTCGCGCATGCGGCGACCCATCTCGCCGCCTCCCGAGAGGAAGTCGAGACGGTCGTCCGCCGGTGGGGAGCAGCGGTCACCGAGCGATGCTACCCCCGGTCGTCGGTCTCTGCGCGTGCCGCCGGGAGGCGAGTCACCGGATCCTGGTCCGTCTGGCGCAGCAGCGCTCGCTCGAGGTGCTCGAGGCGCCGGGCGACCTCGTCGAGCCGCTCGAGCGTCGCCTGCTCGAGGCTGCGATCGAGCTCCTCGGCGGGCCGCTCCTCCTCCCGGACGAAGAGCGAGGCGATCGCCGCCGTGGTGACCGTCACCAGCGCGAACCCGAAGACCATGAGGACCGCCGACAGGATGCGGCCGCCGGTCGTCTCGGGCGACTCGCCGATGAACCCGACGGTGGTCATGAGCGAGAGCGCCCACCAGACGCCCTTCCAGTAGCCCGACACCGTGTCGCTCTCCAGCGCCACGAACCCGGCGCCGGCGAGGAGGACGACGAGCGCGGCCGCCGCCAGCACGACCGCGACCCGTGGCCGCAGCCCGCGGCCGCGACGGGGGACGGCGGTGATCGTGGGCGGGCGGCGCCCCATCACAGCCCCAGCGACGAGACGCCGCGCTCGCCGTAGCCCAGGTGGTGGCCGAGCTCATGGCGGACGGTGCGCCGGATCTCGGCCGCCATCCGCGGCGGGTCGGCGCCGAAGTCGCGCGTCAGGGTGTCGCGGAAGATCACGATCTGCGCCGCGATCTCGGGATGAGCCACCCCTGCGCCCCGGTAGAGGCCATAGGCGCCCTCCGTCGCGCCGCCGTCGGAGACGACGACCGGCACGCGCTCCAGCGCGCGCAGGAACTCGTCGGGGAGCTCGTCGAGGGCGTCAGCGACGAGCTCGGCGAAGCGCGTGTCCTCGGGCGCAGCCGGGGCCGGGGCCGCAGGCGGATGGGCGCCCGCGCCGGGCGCGCCGGACCGTCCAGCCAGCAGCCGCCGGATCGTCATCAGGACGCCCATCGCAGCTCGGACGCTAGGCCGGCCGGAGGCGCCGCGCATCGGCAGCTCGCGCGGCATGGGCTGCGGGCAAACCCGGAGGACGAGCCGGGACAGGCCGCAGCCCGGCGCGTTGCGCGGCGCGTACAGTCGGCCCGTCATGCCCGACGCCAACGACCCGGGCCTGCTGACGCCGGCGCAGACCAGCCTGCTCATCGACCAGTACGAGCTGACGATGGCGGCGAGCTACCTCGCCCACGGCCGCGACGAGCCCGCGGTGTTCGAGCTCTTCGTGCGCCGCCTGCCGCCGCGGCGGCGCTGGCTGCTGGTCGCCGGGCTCGGGCCGGCGCTCGCGCTGGTCGGCGCGCTGCGCTTCGGCGACGACGAGCTGGGCTACCTCCGCGCGCTGGGCTTCGCCGAGCCGTTCCTCGACCACCTCGCCGGCTTCCGGTTCACCGGCGACATCGACGCGATGCCGGAGGGGTCGATCGCCTTCGCCGACGAGCCGCTGCTGCGCGTCACCGCGCCGCGGATCCAGGCGCAGCTGCTCGAGACGCTGCTGCTCAACCAGGTCAACTTCCAGACGATGGTGGCCACGAAGGCCGCGCGGATCGTCCTGGCCGCGGGCGGCGGCGAGCCGGGGCACGGCGGGCGGCTGATCGACTTCTCGCCGCGGCGCGACCACGGCACCGACGCGGCGATGAAGGCCGCGCGCTGCGCGGCGATCGCCGGCGCGGCGGGCACGTCGAACGTCGCCGCGGCGATGCGCTACGGGCTGCGGCCGGTGGGGACGATGGCCCACAGCTACGTCCTGTCGTTCGCCACCGAGGAGGAGGCGTTCCGGGCGTTCATGGTCGACTTCCCCCAGCAGGCGGTGATGCTCGTCGACACCTACGACACCGTGGAGGGCGTCCGCCGCGCGATCGCCGCCGCGCGCGCCACCGGCGTGCGCCTCGCCGGCGTCCGCCTGGACTCCGGCGACCTGCTCGCGCTGTCGCGGTCCGCCCGCGGCCTGCTCGACGAGGCGGGGCTGCACGACGCCGAGATCCTGGCCAGCGGCGACCTGCAGGAGCACCGGATCGCCGAGCTGGTCGCCGCGGGCGCGCCGATCGACGCATGGGGGGTGGGCACGGACCTCGGCACCAGCCGCGACTCACCCGCCGTCAACGGGGTCTACAAGCTCGTCGCCCACCGAGTCGGCGGCGCCTGGCGCGGCGTCTTCAAGACCTCGCCGGGCAAGGCGACGGTGCCGGGCGCCAAGCAGGTCCATCGTCGCCACGACGCGGACGGGACGATGGCGGGCGACGTGATCGCGCCGGTGGGGGAGGACCATCCCGGGCAGGCGCTGCTCGTGCCGGTGGTGCGCGGTGGGAAGCTGGTCCACGACGAGCCGCTGGAGGCGATGCGAGCGCGGGCGGCCCACGGGCTGCGCGCGCTGCCGGCGCCGCTGCGGGTGCTCGACCCGGACGCCGAGGTCGCGCCCTATCCGGTCACCTGGGCGGGCGGGCGCGCCTGAGCCGGTCCCGCGCAGGCGACGCACTTCCCACGGTCGCGCCCGCGGATTCTCCCGGATGGAGCGCCGGGGCGGGCGCCACATCATCGGGCCATGGCGACGCCGGCCGACGCGGTGGTCGAGGTCCGGGACCTGGTCAAGCGCTTCGGCCCCCTCGAGGCGGTGCGCGGGATCAGCTTCGACGTCGCGCACGGCGAGGCGTTCGGGTTCATCGGCCCCAACGGCGCCGGCAAGTCGACGACGATCTCGATCCTCTGCACGCTGCTGCGTCCGACGTCCGGCACCGCGCGCGTGGCCGGCTTCGACGTCGTGCGTGACCCGCTCGCGGTCCGCCGCCGCATCGGGCTCGTCTTCCAGGACCCGACGCTGGACGAGTACCTGACCGCCGAGGAGAACCTGCGCTTCCACGCCCGGCTCTACGGCGTCCCGCGCCGGCAGCTCGCGCGGCGGCTGGACGAGGTGCTCGACATGGTCGAGCTGGGCGATCGGCGCCACCACCTCGTGCGCACGTTCTCGGGCGGCATGAAGCGCCGTCTGGAGATCGCGCGGGGGCTCATGCACTCGCCGCAGGTGCTGTTCCTCGACGAGCCGACGATCGGCCTGGACCCGCAGACGCGCAGCCACATCTGGAGCTCGATCGACGAGCTGCGGGCGCGGGAGCAGGTGACGATGTTCCTCACCACGCACTCGATGGAGGAGGCCGAGCGCTGCGACCGCGTGGCCATCATCGACCACGGTGAGCTGGTGGCGACCGGCACGCCCGAGGCGCTGAAGGAGACGGTGGGGCAGGACCGCATCGAGCTGCACGTCGACGACCCGCGGGAGGCGCTCGCCGAGCTGCGGGCGCGCTACGGGATCGCGGCGTCGAGGCACGACGGCGAGGTCGCCTTCCAGGTCGCCCGCGCCGACGAGTTCGCCCCGCGCCTGCTCGCCGAGCTGCGCACGCCGACGCGCGCGATCCACATCGCGCGCCCCACCCTCGACGACGTGTTCATGGCCTACACGGGGCGCACGATCCGCGACGCCGAGGCGTCGTCGGCCGAGCGCCGCCACAGCGGCACGATCGCCCGGGCCTGGCGGGGGCGGCGATGAGCGCCACCGCCGCCCCGCCGGTCGCCCGCGCCGCGCCGCCCGCACGTGGTGCGCTGGCCGACGAGCTCGTCGCGATCGGCGTCGTCTGGCATCGCGAGCTGCTGCGCTTCGGGCGCAACCGCCTGCGGATGGTCACGTCGCTGGTGCAGCCGCTGCTGTTCCTGTTCGTCCTCGGGAGCGGTCTGTCGAGCATGCTGCCGTCCAGCGGCGGCGTCGACTTCCGCACGTTCATGTTCCCGGGGATCATCGCCATGAGCGTGCTCTTCACGTCGCTGTTCTCGGCGCTGTCGATCGTGTGGGACCGCGAGTTCGGCTTCCTGCGCGAGATGCTCGTCGCGCCGGTGCATCGCGGGGCCATCGTGCTCGGGAAGTGCGCCGGCGGGGCGACGATCGCCACGATCCAGGGCTCGGTGATCCTGCTGCTGGCGGGCGCCGTGCACGTGCCGTACGCGCCCGAGCTGCTGCTCGCGCTGCTCGGCTTCATGGTGGTCACGGCGGTCGCGCTGACCGCGCTCGGGCTGCTGCTGGCCAGCCGCATGCAGCAGATCGAGTCGTTCATGGCCGTCATGAACTTCGTGACGCTGCCGATGTTCTTCCTGGCCGGAGCGATCTTCCCGCCGCGCGGCCTCCCGGAATGGTTGTCGGTGTTGACCAAGCTCGATCCGCTGACCTATGCCGTCGACCCCATGCGCCGCGAGGTCTTCGCCCACGTCGAGGCGTCGCCGGCGCTCGAGCGCACGCTGAGCGCCGGAGTGCGGTGGGGGAGCTGGACGGTGCCGATCGGGGTCGAGCTGGCGATCGTGGCCGCCGTCGGCGCGCTGTCCCTGGTGCTGGCGATCAAGGCGTTCGCGCGCGCGGAGTGAGCGGCGGGCTGGCGCCGGCGCGTCTGGGCGGGACGGCGAGCGCGTCGTGTGCCCGGAGGCGGCCACCGGGCGGCCGGTTCCGGGCACAGGATGCGGGCGAGGGTCAGCAGGGCGACGGGATGTGCAGGTCTGCGCTGATACTGCTCGTTTTTAGGTGCGAGGCATCGATGGCGACGCCGTTGCGAGAGGAGAGAGACGCCGGCTCGACCGGGCGATCGGCGCCCGCAAGAGCCGACAGCCAGGTGTTGACCGACCGCGGAACCACCCCAGGGGTGCGTGACCCCGCACCCGTGCCGCTCATCCGGCGTCGAGGACGGACGCGCCGGATGCTGCTCGCCGCGCTGGTCATCGGCGCGGCGGCGCTCGGCGGCGCGGGCCCCGCGGCTGCGGCGGGAGGGGATGACCTGGCGGGCGGCGTCACCGGGGCCGCGGGAGCGGCTGTCGGGACCGTCGCCGGCGCGGCGCCCACCCCTGCGAGCGTCGCGCCGTCCTCCTCGGACGCCGCCACGGCTCCGGCCGGCGCCAGCGCGCCGGCGGCCGCGCCGGCGGATGGCAACGATCCGGCGCCGCAGCCCGCGGCCTCGCCGGCGGCGACGGACACCGCGCCGGCTCCCGAGCCGGCGGCCGGCACGGCGAGCGCCGCGGACGCGGCGGCGCCGGTGAGCGACGCGGCGACGACCGTGGCCGACGCGACGAGTCCGGCCGGCGACACGGTCTCCGACGCGACGGCGCCCGTGGCCGACGCGACGGGTCCGGTCGGCGACACGGTCGGCGACGCGACGGCGCCCGTGGCCGACGCGACGGGTCCGGTCGGTGACGCGACGGCGCCCGTGGCCGACGCGACGGGTCCGGTCGGCGACGCGACGGCCGCGCCGTCGGACGCGACGAGCCAGCCGGCCCCGGTCGGTGACGCGGTCGACACCGCGGCGGCGCCGGTGGAGCAGGCGGCGGGCGACGTGGCCGGGACGGTCGCGGCGCCGGCGAGCGACAGCGTCGCCGCGACGGCGGCCCCGGCGACCGACACCATCAACTCGGTCGTGGCTCCGGCGAGCGACAGCGTCGCCGCGGCGACGGCGGCGCCGGCGACCGACACCATCAACTCGGTGGCCGCGCCGGTGGCCGACGCGGTGGCGCCGGTGGCGGACTCCGTGGCGCCGGTGGCGGACTTCGTGGCGCCGGTGGCCGACTCCCTGGCGCCGGTGGCGGACGCCGCGACCCCGGTGGCCGATGCGGTCGTCGCCCCGCTCGCCGGCGCATCGGTCCCCATGGTGGAGACATTCGCGCCGGTCACCGGCACGACCCTCACCCCCGTGGCGACGCCCGTGATCGCCGCGGCCGACCAGCTCGTGGCGCCGCCGCCCGTCATCGGCCGCGTCGCCGCTCCGTCGACGGGCACGGTGCTGGCCGGCCCCGCGGCTGACCGCCCCCTCGGCGGCGCCGCGCAGCCGTCCGCCGCCCCGAGCAGCCCCGCCTCCAGCACCGCGCCGGCGAGCGCCCCGGCCACGTCGATCACCTCGACCTCCAGCGGCACGGCGACCGTCACGACGACGCCCGCGCCCGCGGCCACCACGGCGCCGAGCGCATTCTCGACCGCTGCCGCCGCGCCCACCCGCACCACTGCGCCCGCTCCCGCCGCCGCCCAGACCGCCGCCACCGCCCTCCGCCATGCGGCGGGCATCCTCGCCGCTCCGGCCGGCGCCCCGACCGCCTTCCCGGCCGGCCTCGACCGCCGCGCTGCGTCGCTCGCGAGCGCGCCGGCGCACCCGGCCGCACCCGCCGGCGTCACCGCGACCGGCGCCGGCCTCGGCACCGGCGCCGCCGGCGGCGGCAACGGCTCCACCGCCCCGCTCTTCTTCGCCGTGCTCTGCGCCGCGCTCGTCGCGGCCGCACGGCTCTCCACCGCGCTGAAGCGCATCCCGACCCACTACCGGTCGGTCCTCCTCGTGCTGCTCGTCGAGCGGCCTGGCTAGGCCCCCGCGCCGGGCCTTCAGCCAGGACGGGCTCGGGCCCAGCGGCCCGCGCCCGAGATCGCGCTCGAACGAAAGAGGAGAGAGATGAGCATGCAGTTCCTGACCGGTGCGCGGCGCGCGCCCGGCCGCATCGCCGCCGTCGTGGTGATGCTGGTCGCGGCCATCGCGCTGGCACCGGACGCGTCGGCCGCCACGGCCCCGGCGTACGAGCAGCGGACGGGCGCCACGCCAGCGTCGCTCGTCCACGTGGCCGGCTGGTCGGCCGGCCCGGTGGCTCGCTGGACGGGCTACCACCGCCAGGGTGGATCGCGCCGCGTGCGCGAGGTCCAGCGGCGCCTGCGCCGCCTGGGCTACGCGCCCGGCCCGGTCGACGGCCGGTTCGGGCCGCGCACCGAGCGCGCGACCCTCCGCTTCCAGCTCCGCAACGCCCTCCGGGTGGACGGCGTGGTCGGGCCGGAGACCCTGTCGTCGCTGCGCGCCCAGACCGGCCGACGGCCGGTGCGGGCCCGCTGGTCCGCGGGTCCCGTGGACCGCGGCGCCGGCTACGCCACGCCCGGCGGATCGGTGCGCGTGCGCGAGCTCCAGTCCGCGCTGCGGAGCCTGGGCCTCTCGCCGGGCCCGGTGGACGGGCGCTTCGGTCCGCGCACGGCGGTCGCCCTGCGGCGCTTCCAGGCGCGCCGCGGGCTGCGCGCCGACGGCGTCGCCGCGACGGCCACGGTCCTGGCGCTGCGCCGCGTCGTCCGGGCCGGCTCGCCCACGCGGACCGCCGAGCCACAGCGGCCGGCGCCGGAGCATCCCGCCCGGCGGCTCGTGCACTCCGCGGCGCCGCCGCCACACCGGGCCCCGGCGGCCCACCCGCCCCCGTCGCTGTCGACGGCGCTCGTCGAGGTGGCCCTCGTGCTGCTCGGCCTGTCGACGGTGGCGATCGCCTACCTGCGGACCCGGCACCGGATCCGCCTGGCGCTGACCGCCGCCCACCGGGAGGAGCCGCGATGACCTCGGGCCATGACGACGCCCGGTTCCATCGCGACGCGATCCGCGTCGTGATCGCCGACGCCGACGGGCTGGCACGCCGCACGCTGCGGGAGTCGCTGGCCCGCGCCGAGGGGCTCGCCGTGGTGGCCGACACCGGCGACGGCCGCGAGGCCGTCACGCTCGCCCGCTACCACCGTCCGTCGGCGCTGCTGGTCGACGTCGACCTGCCGCCGCACGGCGTCCTCGACGTCGTGCGGCGCGTCGTCGCGGACCTGCCGGCCATCTCGGTGCTCGTGCTGTCCGCCCGCGAGGACGACGCGCTGGCCGTCGAGGCGCTGCGCGCCGGCGCGGCCGGCCACGTGAGCAAGGAGGTCGCGCCCGAGAGGCTGCCCTACGTCGTCGCCAAGGCGTGCGAGGGCGAGCCGATCGTGCCGCGGCGGCTGCTGCGCCCGGTGCTCGACGCGCTGCGCGAGGTGCCCGACGCCGGGTGGCGACCGGTGCGCAGCCGGCTCACGACGCGCGAGTGGGAGATCGTCGGCCTGATCGCCGACGGCACCACCACGCAGGACATCGCCGACGCGCTCGTGCTCGCGCCGACGACCGTCTACAGCCACGTCAAGAGCCTCATGCGCAAGCTCGGCGTGCACACGCGCCGCGACGCGGTCGCCGCCGCCGAGCGGCTCCGCCGGGAGGAGGTGGTGGGGGAAAAGTGCCCCATCGGCTCCTGACGAAGCTCCCCGGGGCGGCCCGCCCGCCCCGGGCACCACCACGACATGAGCAGCACGCGTGACCAGCCGGGCGACAGGGCCCACGCCCCCGAGCCACGCAACACCACGACCCAACGACTCACGAGGAGCGATCGACATGCGTGACCTGACCTTCACCGACCTGGACCTCGCCGTCGCCGAGCAGCTTCCGGCCCGCGAGCTGATGGGCGGCTGCTGCAGCCGTTCCGGCAGCTCGTCGTCGACCGCCGTGGCCGGCAACAGCAGCTACGGCCTGGTCAACGCGCTCAACGGCAACCAGATCCAGATCCTGACCTTCGGCAGCGCCAACGGCAACGGCGCCTACGCAGGCTGATCCAGGAGGGTGACGAGCAAGACGGGGTGGCCGCAAGGCCGCCCCGTCGCGCTGTCCGGAGTCCCGCGTCCGCGAAGGGAGGAACCGATGTCCGCCGCCTCACCACCCGCACCGCGCCTGCTCGCGGGCACCGAGCTGCTCGGGCCGGTCGAGGGATCGGGCCTGCGCGAGCCGCCGTACCTCGTGCGCCGGCCGGACGGCCAGGTCGTCCAGCTCTCACGGGTGCTGTACGTCATCGCCCGCCATCTCGACGGCCGCGACGCGACCCGCGTCGCCGAGGACGCCGGCCGCGAGCTCGGCCTGCGCGTCCGTCCCGACCAGGTGGCCTACGTCGCCGACGAGAAGCTCTTCCCGGTCGGCCTCGTCGCCCGCAGCGACGGCACCGCCCCGGCGCTCGAGCGCGTCGACGCGCTGCTGGCCCTGCGCCACCGGGTCGGCGTGGTGCCCGAGCGCGCGGTCGACGCGCTGGCCCGCGCGCTCAGCCCGCTGTTCCGGCCGCCCGTGGTCGCGGCGGCGCTGCTCGCGCTGGTGGTCGTCGACGGCTGGCTGGCGCTGCACGGCGTCGGTCGCTCCGTCGGCGCCGTCATCGACCGTCCGGCGCTGGCGCTCGGGCTGCTGGCGACGGTGATCGCCTCGCTGGCCTTCCACGAGTGCGGCCACGCCGCGGCCTGCCGCTACGGCGGCGCGCGGCCGGGACGCATCGGCATCGGCATCTACCTCATCTGGCCGGTCTTCTACACCGACGTCACCGACTCGTACCGGCTCGCCCGCCGCGGCCGGCTGCGCACCGACCTGGGCGGCGTCTACTTCAACGTCCTGTTCGCCCTCGCCGCCGCCGGCGCCTACGCGGCCACCGGCTTCGAGCCGCTGCTGCTGGTCGTCGTCGGCCAGCAGCTGCTGGTCCTCGACCAGTTCGTCCCGTGGGTGCGGCTCGACGGCTACCACGTCGTCAGCGACCTGCTCGGCGTCTCGGACCTGTTCGCTCGCATCCGGCCGGTCCTGCTGGCGCTCGTCCCGGGGCGCGCGCCCGACCCGCGCGTGGCCCAGCTGCGTCCCTGGGCGCGCGCCGGCGTCACCGCCTGGGTGCTGTCGACGGTGCTGGCGCTGGGGACGGCCGGGGTGGTGATCGCCGTCCACGCGCCGGCCTACATCTCGCGCGCCTGGCAGTCGCTCGTCGTCCAGGCCGAAGCGGTCGCCGGCGGCGCCGGCGCGGTCGCGACGGCGGCCGCCGTCGTCGGGATGGCCATGCTCCTCATGCCGGTGGCCGGCCTGACGCTGACCTACGTGCTGCTGTGCCGGCGCCTGGGGATGGCGCTGGCCCTGCGCCGCGCGCGCGCCGCGCTGGTCCGTGGGGGCAAAGTCCCCCAGCCCGGTACGACGAACGTGCTCGCCGCGCCGCCGCACGCGGGGGCACCCTCGTGAGGAACGCACGAACGCGGCGCCAGGAGCGGAGGGAGGACCGGGCCCACGTCCCTTCAGCAGCAACGGCAACGTCGCCTGGGCGCACTGACGCGCGCATCGGAGACGACGCACCGACGGGGCGGCCCCAGGGCCGCCCCGTCGCCGTCCGCCGGGCCCCGGAGCTCGCGTCGCGCGGCGGAGTGGGGTAGGACTCGCGCCACAGCCAACGAGGAGGAGGAGCCCCATGGGGTCGATCACGGGTTCGTCGACGGCGGAGATCGAGGCGCCGCTCGACGCGGTGTGGGCGGTGGTCGAGGACGTGCTGTCCGCGCCGGACTGGCAGGGCGGCCTCAAGGACATGGAGGCGCTCGAGCGCGACGCCGACGGGCACGTGACCCTGGCCGAGAGCGCGTCGGACGCCAAGGTCCGGACGATCACGTCGACGGTCCGCTTCATGTACGACGGCCCGACCCGCCTGGCCTGGCGCCAGGAGAAGGGCGAGATGAAGTCCGTCGACGGCGCCTGGGAGCTGGAGGACCTCGGCGACGGGCGCACGCGGGCGACCTACCGGCTCGAGGTCGAGCTGGGCCGCATGCTCAGCCTGGTGATCCGCGGGCCGCTGGTCGACGTCCTGCGCGGCCAGCTGGTCGGCGCCCGCGCCGACGAGCTCAAGCGGCGCGTCGAAGGCGGCTGATTTCACCTGGAGCGGATGACGCCGGCCTGGGCCGGCCGTGGTGCGATGGGCGCTCCCCAAGCGCGCGGCGGCCGAGCCGCGCCGGAACCCCAGGAGGCACCATGGCCGGAACGAGCGACACCCCCGTCCTCGACCTGCTCGCGACGATGACCGCCGAGTCGATGGAGGCGTCGCATCTCGACGCCGAGACGCTGATGCTCGTGCGCATCGCGGCGCTCGTCGCGATGGACGCGCCGCCGGCGTCGTACCTGATGAACCTCGGCACGGCCAGCGAGATGGGCATCGACGTCGAGAAGGTGCGCGGCGTGCTGGCGGCGATCGCGCCGATCGTCGGCACCGCCCACGTCGCCGCGGCCACCGGCAACATCGTCCGCGCGCTGGCCTTCGAGCTGGAGGTCGCCGAGATCGAGGCCGCCGAGGGCGACGGCGCCACCTGAGCGCCGGGCCCGGGGCCGGGTGCGTGCGCCCGGCCCCGCCGCGGCCGCGCGGGGGCTAGTCGCCCTCGAGCGTCGCGTCGACCGTGATCTCGACGTTGCCCTTCAGCGCGGCCGAGATCGGGCATCCCTCGCCCGCGCGGCGCGCCGCGTCCGCGAACGCGTCGGCGTCCACGCCGGGCACACGGCCGGTGACGACCACGTGCGAGGAGCGCACGCCCTCGCCCGGCTCGAAGGTCACGGTCGCGCGCGCCTCGAGCCGCTCGGGCGCATGGCCGGCCTGATCGAGCTCGTGGGAGAGCGCCATGCAGTAGCAGGACGCGTGCGCGGCGGCCAGCAGCTCCTCGGGGCTCGTCTTGCCCGCCGCCCGCGCCGTCCGCGACGCCCAGCTGACGTCCACCTCGGGGAACGCCCCGCTCGCCGGGCTCGTCGTGCCCTGGCCCTTGGCCAGGTCGCCCTGCCACACCGTCGTCGCGCTGCTCTCTGCCGCCATGGGCTGCTCCTCATCGTCGGGGTCGGGTTCGCTTCCGGCGGTGGCCTACCCGCGGTCGCGCTGGACGCACCGTCCGCCGCGCGGCAGGATGGGCCGATGGCCACCCTGCCGCCCGGCCCGCGCCTGCCGCAGATCGCTCAATGGCTGGGCTACGGGTTCTTCCCGTACGCGTGGTTCCGGCGCTGCGCGGCTCGCCACGGCGACGCCTGGACGATGCGCATGATGGGCGAGACGTACGTCGTCCTCAGCGACCCGGCCGCGGTCAGGGAGGTCTTCACCGGCAGCCCCGACGACCTGCACAGCGGCGAGGCCAACCAGCCGCTCCGGTCGCTGATCGGGCGGCGCAACGTCCTGCTGCTCGACGGCGACGAGCACCTCCAGCGCCGGCGCCTCGTGCTGCCGCCGTTCCACGGCGACCACCTGAAGGCCTACGAGGCGATCATCCGCGACGTCGCCCGGCGCGAGCTCGCCGGCTGGACCGCCGGCCGCCCGATGGCCGCGCTGCCGCGCATGCGGGCCATCACGTACGAGGTGATCCTCCGCGCGGTCTTCGGCGTCGACGACCGCCCGCGGCTGCGGCGGCTGGAGCGCGAGCTCGACGACCTGCTCGGGTGGCTGACCGGGCTGCGCCAGGGCATCATCTTCGGGCTGCTGGGGCCGGAGCGGATCGAGGGCCAGCGGCGGTTCCGCCGCGAGCGCGCGGCGGTCGACGCCGAGGTGCTCGCCCACATCGCCGCCCGCCGCGCCGACCCGCGCCTGGACGAGCGCGACGACGTCCTGTCGATGCTGCTGCGGGCGCGCGACGCCGACGGGCGGGGGCTGCCCGACGACGAGATCCGCGACGAGCTGGTGACGCTGCTGGTCGCCGGCCACGAGACGACCAGCGCGCTGCTGGCGTGGGCGATCCACGACCTCGCGCGGCGCCCCGAGCTGCTGGCGCGCCTCGCCGCGGGTGAGCCCGGCTTCGCCGAGGCGGTCGTCCGCGAGGCGCTGCGCCTGCACCCGCCCGTGCCGATCGTCGTGCGCCGGCTGCAGCGGCCGCTGCGCATCGCCGGGCTGGACCTGCCGGCGGGCGTGACCGTCGCGCCGTGCGCGGCGGTGGTGCATCGCCGGCCCGATCTCTATCCGGATCCCGACCGCTTCGACCCCGACCGCTTCGTGGGGACCTCCCCGCCGACCTACGGCTGGCTGCCGTTCGGCGGCGGCGTGCGCCGCTGCATCGGCGCGGCGTTCGCGACGATGGAGGCCCGGATCGTGCTCGAGGAGCTGGCGGCCCGCTGGGCGCTGGCCCCGGCGCGACCCGCGCCCGAGCGTGTCGGCCGGCGCGGCGTCGTCATCGTGCCGGCGCGCGGCGGCCGCGTCGTCGTCTCGGCGCGGCCGGCGCCGTCAGCGCTCGCGGAGGGTGCGCAGGATGTCGGACGACGCCTTGGCGACGTACATGACGCTCAGGATCAGGAAGGCGGCGCCGACGAGCGCGCGGGCCTGGTCGGCGTCGAGCGGCGTGCGCCGTGACGCGGGCCCGGCGACGGCGTCGCCGACCTTCGCGCGCCAGCCCTTCAGGCCGGCGGATCCGAGGCGGACGGGGACGGACGTGCTCATGAGCTGCTCCTCAGGCGCTCCTGCACCAGCGCGTCGAGCTGGACGCCGGTGAGCAGCGCGATAGTCGAGATGTACAAGTAGGTCATGGCCACCACGACGGTGGCCAGCGCGCCGAAGATCGAGCCGTGGCTCGCGATGCTGGTCAGGTACCAGGCGAAGACCGCGGACGAGCCGAGCCACGCGACGATCACGAGCGACGAGCCGAAGGTCACCCGGCCGGGCGGCCGCGCGTCGGCGGAGCGACGCGGACGACGAGCCTCGAGACCGCCATCCGGCGCCAGAAGGAGCGGTCCGACGACGTGAGCATCCATGGCGATGGGCGTACCCACCGCCGGGTGGCCGAAGCCGCCGGTCGCTCAGCGGTCGCGCGCCGCCGCCCGCGCTGCGGGCGGGGCCGGCCCGCGCTGCCCCCGCGCGGCGGCGAGCAGGTCCGCCACGCCGTGCTCGATCCCGGCGCGCAGCACCTCGAGGTCCGGCACCGCGTCGTCGTCGGCGGTGATGCCGAAGCCGAGGCCGCCGTCGTACGAGTAGATCGCGACGCCGATGCGCACGTGGCCGGCGATCGGGACGTACGGGTAGCTCTCGAGCATCCGGCGCCCCGCGAGGTGCAGCGGCGCCTGCGGTCCCGGGACGTTCGTCACCACGGTGTTGACGCTGCGCTGCGGGGTGCGGGTCGCCATCCGCGCGGCCGCCGCCAGCAGGATCTCGGGCGTGAAGCCCTCCAGAGCGGTGAGCATCTCGCCGGCGACCGGCTCGCCGAGCTGCTTGAGATGGCGCAGCTGCGCGGTGACCGTGCGCAGCCGCTGCACGGGGTCGGCCACGCCCACGGGCAGGTCGGCGAAGATCGCCGAGACGCGGTTGTGGGCCGCCGGGTCCGACGGCCGCCGCACCGAGACGGGGATCAGCGCGCGGACCGGGCGGTCCGTCGCCTCGCCGCGGGCCTGCAGGAGCTCGCGGAAGCCCTGCGCGACCGCGGTGAGGAGCACGTCGTTGACGGTGCCGCCGAACGCGGCGCGGATCTCCCGGACGTCGGCCAACGTCGTCCGCGCCCGGTCCCACCGCCGGTGGCGGCCGATGCGGCCGTTCAGCGACGAGGACGGCGGGGGCGGCACCGCGCCCGTGTACGCGGCCAGCCCGCGGATGGCTCCGGCGCCGTAGCGGACCCAGCGGCGCGGCTGGCGCAGCCCGCCGGCCGCGGCCCGGACGCGGTGGGCCGGGCGCGACGCCCGCTCGGCCAGCGCGCCGGCGACGAGCTCCACGCCCGCCGGGTCGGGCTCGGGCGTCCACGGCACCGGGTCGCCGGCGGGCGTGTCGGCCCGGGGGTCCATGAGCAGCGTGACGAGGCTGTTGGCCGCCACGCCGTCGACCATCGCGTGATGGAGCTTGGAGATCATCGCCCAGCTGCCGTCCGCCAGCCCCTCGACGATCCACAGCTGCCACAGCGGCCGCGTGCGGTCGAGCTGCCGGGACATCACGCGCCCGACGAGCCGGTGGAGCTCGGCGTCGCCGCCCGGAGCCGGCAGCGCGGCGCGGCGGAGGTGATCCTCGGCGCGGAAGCCCGGGTCGTCGACCCACACCGGCCGGCCGGCGCCGAGCGGCACGAAGCGGACCCGCTGGCGGTAGCGGGGCGCGAGGTGGAGCTTGGCCTCGACCGCCCGCACGACAGCGTCCTGCGGCGGGGCCGGCCCCTCGAAGAGCCCGACCGACCCCAGGTGCATGTGGCTGACGTCGTCCTCGACCTGGAGGAAGGTCGTGTCGAGCGCCGTCAGCCGCTCCATCGCGTCAGCGCTCCTCGGCGTAGAGCGCCTCGATCGTGTCGGCCAGCTCGCGGGCGACCACGCTGCGCTTGATCTTCAGGGTCGGCGTGAGCTCGCCGGCCGCCTGCGAGAGGTCGCGGTCGAGCAGCACGAACTTCTTGACCTGCTCGATGCGCGCGAACCGCGCGTTGACCTCGTCGACGGCCTCCTGGATCACCGCCCGCACGCGCTCGTCGTGCGCCATCGCCGCCAGGTCCGCCTCGATGCCCAGGCGCTCGGCGAGCTTGGGCGCCTCGTCGGGGTCGAGGGTGAGGACGGCCACCAGGTACGGCCGGCCGTCGCCCAGCACCATCGCCTGCGAGATCCAGCGCGACGTCTTGAGCTCGTTCTCGATGTTGGCCGGGCTGATGTTCTTGCCGCTGGAGGTGATGATGAGATCCTTCTTGCGGCCGACGATCGAGACGTAGCCGTCCTCGTCGATCTGGGCCAGGTCGCCGGTGGCCAGCCAGCCGTCGACCAGCGTCTCCGCGGTGGCCTCCGGGTTCTTGTGGTAGCCGCGGAAGACGGTCGGGCCGCGCATGAGCAGCTCGCCGTCGGCGGCGACCCGGACCTCGGTGCCGGGCAGC
Source organism: Baekduia sp. (assembly GCA_035765735.1). Taxonomy (GTDB): domain Bacteria; phylum Actinomycetota; class Thermoleophilia; order Solirubrobacterales; family Solirubrobacteraceae; genus Baekduia. The sequence continues at coordinate 118,036 of DASTWY010000008.1, forward strand.
GGCCGGCCGACCGTGCCGAACCGCACGTCGCGCTCGGTGTTGATCGTCCCCGCCGCGGCGGTCTCGGTCATGCCCCAGCCCTCGAGGATGAGGACGCCACAGGCGTCGAAGAACTCGAGGATCTCGCGCGCGACCGGCGCGGCGCCGCTGGCGGCCAGCTCGAGGCGGCCGCCGAAGAGCTCGCGGATCTTCGACAGCACGACGCGATCGGCGAGCGCGTGGCGCCAGCGCAGCACGCGCCCGACCGGCTGGCCGCTGCGCTCGGCGGCGCGCACGCGGCGTCCGGTGGCCACCGCCCGCCGGAAGATCCCGGCCCGGAGCCGGTGATCGGCGACGCTGGAGTGCGCGGCGGTGTGGATCTTCTCGAAGACCCGCGGCACCGAGGGGAAGTAGGTCGGCTGCGCCTCGCGGAGGTCGTCGAGCAGGCGGTCGGCGCGGCCGCCGAAGAACGCCAGCGTGCCGCCGACGTCGAGCACCGACACCTCGACGATCCGCGCCAGCGAGTGGGCCAGCGGCAGGAACATGAAGAACACGATCGGCACGTCCTCGCGGAACATGTCGAGGCGGTCCTGGTAGGCGTGGGTGGCGGCCAGGAAGTTGTCGTGCGTGAGCTCGCAGCCCTTGGGCGGCCCGGTCGTGCCCGAGGTGTAGATGAGCGTCGCGACGTCGTCGGGGGACACGGCGGCGACGCGCTGGTCGACCTGCTCGTCGGGCACGCCGGCGCCCAGCGCGCGCAGCTCCTCGAGGGTCATCGCGCCCTCGGCGGTGCCCTCGAGCACCACGACCGTCGCGAGGGCTGGGCAGCGCTCGTGGACGGCGGAGACCTTCGCGGCCTGGGCGGCGTCCTCGCAGAACACCGCGCGCGCGTCGGCGTGCTGGAGCACGTAGGCGCACTCCTCGGGCGAGTTGGTGTGGTAGATCGGCGCGACGACGGCGCCGGCGCAGAAGGCGCCCATGTCGACGATCGTCCACTCGGGCCGCGTCCCGGCGAGGATCGAGACCCGGTCGCCGGCGTCGATCCCGAGCGCGATGAGCCCCCGCGCGACGTCCCGCGCCTGGCGGGCCAGCTCGGGGTAGCTGATCTCGAGCGCGCCGTCCCCGGTTCCGCGGCGCAGCGCCGGGCCCGCGTTGGTCTCGCCCGCGCGCAGCACCATCCGGCCGAGCGTCGGCGCGTTGGTCGACAGGCGCGTGCTGGTGGTGGTCGGCCGCCCTCCGGCGGTCGTGCTGGTCGCGTCGGTGGTGGCCACGGTCATCGGCTCCTCGGGCATGTGTGCGCTCCCTGGACCACGATCGCGCAGCACGGTGGCCGGTTTCATCGGTGCCCACTACGGCGCGGCCCGGGCGACGAACTACGGACATGGCGCAGGTGCGTCGGCGGCCTTCCCCCGATGCCGCGGGCCGTCGAGGCGGCGTACAACGAGCGGCACCATGACGGCGCGGTCAGCACCCCGGATCGGCCTCGTCCTTGGCGCCGGCGGCGTGCTGGGCGGGGCGTGGCTGGTGGGAGCGCTCGACGCGCTGCAGCGCGAGCTGGGCTGGGACCCCGCGGGCGCCGAGCGGATCGTCGGGACCTCGGCCGGCTCGATGGTCGCCGCGATGCTCGCGTGCGGCGTGACCGCGCCCGAGATGGCGGCGCACGCCGCCAGCGAGATGGTGGAGATCCCGAGCACCGCGGCCGCCGACGTCCAGCACCACCGCTGGGGCGGCGCGGCGTTCCAGCTGCACCGCGGCGTGCCGGCGCTCGGCCCGGGCTCGTGGCGGCTGGCGGTCGCGTCGCTGGCCCGCCCGTACCGGTACGCGCCGGCCGCGGTGGTCGCCGGCTGGCTGCCGCGGGGACTGGTCTCGACCGAGCCGCTGCGGGCGATCGTGCGCGGCGTCGCGGGCGATGGGTGGGCTCCGCACGAGGGCCTGTGGATCATGGCCTGCGACTACGCCACCGGCCGCCGCGTCGCCTTCGGGCGCGCCGGCGCCCCGCCGGCCGCGCTGGCCGACGCGGTGGCCGCCTCGTGCGCGATCCCCGGCTTCTACCGGCCGGTCCGGATCGGCGGCCGCAGCTACGTCGACGGCGGCGTCGCGTCGACCTCGAACCTCGACGTGCTGGCGGCGGAGGGCCTCGACCTCGTCGTGTGCCTCAACCCGCTGTCGTCGCTCGCCGCGCCGCAGACCCGCCATCCGGCGGCGCGCGCGGCGGCCACCCTCCGGCAGGCCGCGGGCCGCCGGCTGGGGCGCGAGGCGCGCCGTGTGCGCGAGGCGGGCACGGAGGTGGTCCTCGTGCAGCCCACGATCCAGGACCTCGACGCGATGGGGACCAACCTCATGAGCGCGCGCCGACGCACGCAGGTCATCGAGGTCGCGATCGAGAGCGTCAGCCGGCACCTCGCGGAGCCCGGCGTCCGCGAGCGGCTCGCCCCGCTGGCGCGGGTGCGCCGTCCGGCGGCCTGACCGCCGGGGGCACGCCGGCCGCCGACTCGATCAGCCGCACCGGCTGGCGCAGCGCCGCGACGGAGCGATCGAAGAGCTCTGCCTGCGTGCGCATGAGGGTGGCGGCCTCGCTCAGCGCGGCGCCGGCCGACGCCAGCGCCTCCGCCTGGCGCTCCATCGCGGCGGCGGACTGCTGGAGCAGGTCGAAGACCGCGTCGACCGGCGCGACGAGCCTGCCCGCCAGCTCGCCCTGGACGCGCCGCTCCTGCTCGAGCACGGCGTGCACGCGCGCGATGTCGTGCCGGAGCGGCTCCATCATCTGCCGGACGAGGTCGGCGGGCGTGTGCTCGGTCATGGACCTGACCGTACGCCGGCGCCGGCGCCGCGCCATCTGGGGGAAGTACGGAGCGCGAGCGCGGCCGCGCCCCGATGCGGGACGGGGCCCCCGGCCGTACGGTGGCGGCGATCGGCCACGCAGGACGACGGAGCTGAAGCCATGGGTGAGCGCCTGAGCGTGCTCGACACGATGTTCCTGGACCTCGAGCAGCGCGACGACGGGGCCCACATGCACATCGGCGCCGCGCTCGTCTTCGACCCGCGCGGCGGCGGCGGGACCGGTCGGGCGCCGGACATCAGCGCCGTGCGCGACCACGTGCGCGCGCGGCTCGGCGCGCTGCCGCGCTACGCGCAGCGGCTGTCGGGACCGCACGCGGGACCGCTCACGTGGCTCACGTGGGAGCCGGTCGCGGGCTTCGACAGCGACGCGCACGTCCACCACGCCACGCTGCCCGCGCCGGGCGACGACGCGGAGCTGCGGGCGTGGCTGGCCGACTTCTGGTCGCATCGCCTCGACCGCCGCGCGCCGCTGTGGGAGATGACGCTGGTCGACGGCCTCGAGGGCGGGCGCTGGGCGCTGGCGACCAAGACCCATCACTGCCTCGTCGACGGCGTCGGCTCCTGGGACATCGGCTACGCGCTGCTGGACCGCGTCCCCGACGCGCCGCCGCGGGCAGCGGACCCGGCGCCCCCGGCGGTGGAGGCCGCCGGGCGGGGCGGCGAGCTCTGGCTCTCGCCGGGCGTCGTCGCGCGAGGCGCGCGAGCGGGCCTCGGAGCGATGCGGCATCCCGGGGAGGTCCTCGACCGCGCGCGGGCGGCGCTCGACCTGCTCGTGCGCGAGGAGATCGTCGCCGCGCCGCAGAGCACCCTCAACGGCGCGACGAGCGCGACGCGGCTGTTCGAGGCGGTGCGCTTCGCGCTCGACGACGTCAAGGCGATCAAGCGCGAGCGCGGCGGCACCGTCAACGACGTCGTGCTGGCGCTGTGCGCCGGCGGCCTGCGGCACTTGCTGCGGTCGCGCGGCGACGCGCTGCCCGAGCGCGGCCTGCGCGCGCAGATCCCGGTCAACATCCGCGCCGGCGAGCGCGAGCACGCCCTCGGCAACCAGCTGACGTCCCTGTTCGTGGAGCTGCCGGTCGCCGAGCCCGACCCGCTCGTGCGCTACGACACCATCGTCGAGCGGGCCGAGGCGTTCAAGGCCGGCTCGCAGGGCACCGGCGGCAAGGCGATCGTCGATGTCGCCGACGCCGCCCCGCCGCTGGTCGGCGAGCTGGTCGCGCGGCCCATGTTCGGCGGCGCGCGCGTCTTCAACCTCACGATCACCAACGTGCCCGGGCCGCAGGAGCGGCTCTACGCGCTCGGCGCCCCGATGGTGGAGATCCTGCCGCTGGTCCCGCTGTTCGCCGGGCACGCCATCGGCATCGCCGTCGTCTCGTACGCCGGGCAGATGGTCTTCGGGCTCAACGCCGACCGGCTGCTGGCGCCGGACGTCGCGGCGCTCGCCGAGGGCATCGAGCGGTCGTTCGCCGAGCTGCGCACGCCGGCGCGGCCTCCGGCGGCCGGCCGGGCGTCGGGCCGCTGACCGCAACCTCTCCCGGGCTGACCGGGTTCCGACGCCTGATCGGACGCTGCGGCGGGGGCTTGGCGGCCCGCCGCTAAGGTCGCGCCGCGTCGCGGCCGAAACCATCTCTGTGCCCGTCCCCGCAGGCGGCCCGACCGGGCCGCGGCCGGAACGGCGCCGCGTCCGTCCACCGAACCCGTCCTCATGTCTCGACGCTCTCTCACCGTCCTGCTCATCGCCGCGCTCGCCATGCTGGTGGCGGCCGCGCCGTCCCAGGCCCAGCGCAAGGCCAGCCACGCCGGCTGGCCGAAGATCGACGGCCTGCTGCTCATCAACAAGTTCGACCAGAACCGGCCGCTCGACGCGCGGCCCGGCCACGACCCGTTCGACGGCACCGACCCGTCCTACCGCTGCGACGGCGACCACCAGTACCAGGGCTGCTTCATCCGCGCGGGGGCCTGCCCGCCCAACCCGCCGTACACGGCCAAGTGCGCCTCGCGCCCGGTCATGCCCACGAGCCACCACAAGCACCACGAGCTGCTCGGCGGCCACGGCAACGACCGCATCCACGGCGGCCCGCGCAGCGACGTCATCTGGGGCGACTACAAGCCCGACCAGTGGTCCGGCGCGCCGCTGCGGCAGATCGACTACCTCTACGGCGGTCGCGGCAGCGACTTCATCTACGCCAGCCACGGCTACAACGCGATCCACACCGGCCGCGGACGCCACGACATCGTGCACGCGCGCTACGGCCACGGCGACATCTACTGCGGGTCCAAGCACGCGATCGTCAACCTCAGCCATCGCTCCAAGCCGCGCTATCGGCTGCACGGCTGCCACCGGGTCACGCTGAAGCCCGTCGGCACCGAGGCGGCCTAGGACCCCGACCCCCCCCGGCCGCCTCACGGCGGCCGGGCGCTATGTTCCGCGCGACCATGACCGGCCGCGACGCGTACCCGCACCACCTGGCGATCCCGACCCGGTGGGCGGACAACGACATCTACGGGCATGTCAACAACGTCGAGTACTACGCGTTCTTCGACACCGTCATCAACGAGTACCTGATCCGCCAGGGCGGGCTCGACATCCACCGCGGCGACGCGATCGGGCTGTGCGCCGAGTCGCACTGCCAGTTCCAGGCGGCGATGGAGTTCCCCGAGGTCGTCGACGCCGGCCTGCGCGTCGGCCGGCTCGGCCGCTCGAGCGTCCGCTACGAGATCGGGCTCTTCCGCGAGGGCGTCGAGGAGCCCGCCGCGACCGGCTGGTTCGTCCACGTCTTCGTCGACCGCTCCAGCCGGCGTCCGGCCCCGATCCCGGACGGCATCCGCGCGGCGCTGGAGCGCCTCCTGACGTCGAGGGACGATTCATCCAGCCCCCAGCTGGATGAATCGTCCCTCGACCCCACCGTGGGGAGGCAGGCATGAAGGTCCGTGGCGCGGTGCTGCGCGAGATGGGGCGGCCCCGGCCGTACGCGGAGACGCGCCCTCTGGAGATCGTCGAGCTGGAGCTCGCCTCGCCGGGCCCCGGCGAGCTGCTGGTGCGGGTCGGCGCCGCCGGCCTCTGCCACTCGGACCTGTCGGTCATCGACGGCTCGCGGCCGCGCGTGATGCCGATGGTCCTCGGCCATGAGGCGGCGGGCGAGGTCGTCGAGACCGGCCCCGACACGGCGGGCTTCGCGGCGGGCGATCACGTCGTCCTGTCGTTCGTGCCGACCTGCGGCAGCTGCGGTCCGTGCCGCCATGGGCGTCCCGCGCTGTGCGAGCCGGGCGCGGCCGCCAACACCGCCGGCTCGCTGCTGTCCGGCGAGCGCCGCTGGTCGGACGGCTCCGGGCACGACCTGCACCACCACCTCGGCGTGTCGGCCTTCGCGGACCACATCGTCGTCTCGGCCCACTCGGCGGTGAAGGTCGACCCCGCGCTGCCGTACGACATCGCGGCGCTGTTCGGCTGTGCGGTGCTGACCGGCGTCGGCGCCGTCGTCAACGGCGCCCACGTCGAGGAGGGCGACCGCGTCGCGGTCTTCGGCCTCGGCGGCGTCGGCCTCGCCGCGCTGCTGGGCGCGCGCATGGCGGGCGCGGCGGAGATCATCGCGGTCGACGTCGTCCCGGAGAAGCTCGAGCACGCGCGCCGCCTGGGCGCCGTGCCCGTGCACGCGGGCGACGGCGCCGTCGAGGCGGTGCGCGAGGCCACCGGCGGGGGGGCCGAGAAGGTGGTCGAGACGGTCGGCAACGCCAAGGTGCTCGCCCAGGCCTACGAGGCGACCCGCCGCGGCGGCACGACGGTCACCGTCGGCCTCCCGCACCCCGACCAGCGCCTGGACATCCAGGCGGTGAGCCTGGTCACCGAGGAGCGCGTCCTGAAGGGCTCCTACCTCGGCTCCTGCGTGCCCGAGCGCGACATCCCGCGCTTCGTGGCGGCCTACCAGGAGGGCCGGCTGCCGGTGCAGGAGCTGCTGACCCACCGCATCACGCTCGACGAGCTCAACGAGGGCTTCGACCGCCTGGCCGACGGCGCCGCCGTCCGGCAGGCCGTCGTCCTCTAGGCGGCCAGGTCGCGGACGTCGGCGGCGCCGTAGACGCCCTCGAGCGCGGCGACCGCCGCGGGGGTGAACTGCCGCCCGACCAGCTGGGCGACCTCGCGCAGCGCGTCGTCGAGGTCGCGGCTGGGGGAGTAGGGGCGCCGGCTCACCATCACGTCGAAGGCGTCGGCGGCCGCCAGCAGCCCCGCGCCCTCGCTCAGCTCGTCGCCGGCCAGCCCGCGCGGATAGCCCTCGCCGTCGGGCCGCTCGTGGTGGCTGTGGATCCACTCGACCTGCTCGGCGGTCAGGACGTCCTCGACGATGCGGGCGCCCAGCTCGGCGTGGCCCTTGATGACCTCGTACTCCTCGCGCGTCAGCCGGGTCGGCTTGAGCAGGATCGCGTCCGGGATGCCGATCTTGCCGATGTCGTGGACGAGCGCGGCCTCGTGCAGCAGCGCCACCCGCTCCGGCGGCCAGCCGCGCTCCTCGGCCAGCCGCGCCGCCAGCGCGGCGACGCGCTCGGAGTGCTCGCGGGTGCTCGCGTCGCGCGCGTCGATGGCGCGGGCCAGCGCGCGGATCCCCACCAGGGCCTGCGACCGCTGGAGCTGGCCGAGGCGCTCGGCCGCCGACAGCTCGTGGATGCGGCCGGGGTCGTACACCGACACGCGGTTGCGGCCGTGCTCCTTGCTCCAGTACAGCGCGCCGTCGGCGAAGCGCATGAGCTGCTCCGCCTCGCCGGCGTGGTCGACGTCGCAGACGCCCACGGAGATCGTCACGCGTGCGCCGCCGGCGAACGGGGCCCGCTCGATGCGCTGCCGCGCGCGCTCGAGCACCGCGGCCGCCTCGGCGTCGTCGCAGCCGGCCAGCAGCACGGCGAGCTCGTCGCCGCCGAGCCGGGCGAGGACGTCGTAGGGGCGCAGCTGGTCCCGCAGCAGCGCCGCGACCGTGCGCAGCACCTCGTCGCCGACGGCGTGCCCGCCGGCGTCGTTGACCTCCTTGAAGTGGTCGATGTCGACCACCGCCACGGCCAGCCGCTCCTCGTGGCGCTGCGTGCGCGCCAGCTCGGCCCGCAGCCGCTCCTGGAACGCGCGGTGGTTGGCGAGCCCGGTCAGGGGGTCGGTGGTCGCGTCGGCGCTGAGGCGCGCGACCTCCTCGGTGTTGGCCACCGCCATGCCGACCAGCTCGGCGAACTCCGACAGGTGCTGCTCGGCGTCCTCGGGCAGGCTGCCGGGCTCCACGCCCGTCACCATGATCGCGCCCCACAGGCGCCCGCGGACGTGCACCGGCGTGCCCGCCCAGGCGCGGTAGCCGAACTCGGCGATGGCGACGGCCTGCTCGTCGGTGCGGTTGCCGTAGTCGTCGACGCGCATCGCGTGGCCGTGGGCGCGCAGCGCGGCGAGCTCGCTGTCGGGCGCGAGCGGGAAGCGCGTCCCCGGCTCGGGGGTCGCGGCTCCGGCGTAGCCGCTGCGGCCGATGAGCGTCAGCTGGTCGTCGGCGTCGTAGCGGACGATCCCGGCCCCGTCGGCCCGCAGGAGCCGCGCGGCCTCCTGCGCGGCGAGGTTGCAGACGACCTCCGGCGGCCGGCCCGAGGCCACGGCGGTGGCCAGCGCGCGCAGCGCATGGTGCTCCTCGGAGAGCTGCTCGGCGGAGCGGCGCATCTTCGTGAGGACCAGCCGGCCGGTCAGGAGCACGAGGCCGACGACGCCGTAGGTCGGCAGGGTGAGCGCGAAGTCGCCGACGCCGGCGGCCGCGCCCCGGTCGATCCCGACCGGAAGCGCCCAGACCGCCGCGCAGGTGACCACGAGCACCGCGGCGTGGCGCATCGGCAGGAAGCACGACGCGTAGACGAGGATGAAGATCGAGAACGTCCGGACGGGGGACTCGACGGCCCCCGTCATCTGCGTCACCACGGCGGCGGCGATCATGCCGGCGACGGTGCCGGTGGTCAGCAGCGCGTCGGGGACACGGCGCCAGTCGATGAAGAACATCGTCACCGCCCATGCCGCGGCGGCGGCGGCGATGACCAGCGGCCACGGGTAGACGCTGATGTGCGCCTGCGGGACCAGGGGCAGGACGAGGGTCGCGAGGGCGGCGATCAGCCACAGCACTCCGCCGACGCGCCCGGCGATCAGGCGCTCGTTGCCCGGAGCCGACCGCACATAGGCGGCGACGCGATCGAGGATCTCCTCCATCTTTCAGTGTGATCGGGCTCACAGAGCCCGACTTGACACCGAACTTCGCCTGCATGTGCGCGTGCACCCGCGCGGGTGCGGCGCTCAGCGGTCGATCTCGAACCAGACGTGCGTCGAGCCCTCGCGGACGCCCCAGCGCTCCGTGAGCGACTCGACGAGGTGCAGGCCCCAGCCGCCCGGCTCGGTCTTCGGCCGCGCGCGTGCCGTCGGGACGAAGCCGACGCCCTGGTCGACGACCTCGACGTGGACGTGCGTCGGGCGCTCGGAGCGGAGGATCAGCTGGACGCAGCCCTCGCGCCCGTACTTGACGCTGTTGGTGATCAGCTCCGAGACCAGGAGCTTGACGTCGGGCACCACCGACGGCTCCAGCACCGCGCCGAACCGCTCCACGGCGCGGCGGGCGTTGGCGGGCGCGGACGTGTCGCGCGGGATGTCGACCTTCAGGGAGTCCGGCATCGGCTCGAGGAGCGAGGCGGATGGTGCGTACGGTCGTTCTTCCTCATCGGCACGGTGGTAAACCCTCGACAGCGTGCAGGGATGCCTGCAACGTCGGGAGGCGACGTCAGACCGCCGACCGGACCATCGCGCGCTGGCGCGTCGGCACGCCGGCCGCCTCCAGCAGCGTCCGCAGCCGCACGGCGTTGCGCGGCGCGAAGCCCTCCCAGTCGTTGTTGAAGTAGGCGAAGACCTCGGCGTCGCGCTGCCATGCGGCGACGCGCTCGGCCCACTCCTGCAGCTCGCGCTCGCTGTAGTTGCCGCGGCGGCCGCGGGCGCCGTAGTGGAAGCGCACCACGGTGAAGTCGGCGGTCAGCTCGAGGGCCTGCCACGGGCGCTCCGGGTGGTGCGCGATGCAGAGCGCGACCCCGTGGTCGCGCAGCAGCGCGAGAACCTCGGGGGCGAACCAGCTCGGATGGCGGAACTCGAACACGTGCCGGCCCGGCGGCAGGCGGTCCAGCGCGAAGGCGAGGCGCTCGTCGTCGCGCCGGAAGCTCTCGGGCAGCTGCCAGAGGACCGGGCCCATCTTCGGCGAGCGCGCGAGCGGCTCCAGGCGCTCCCACAGGCGGTGCACGCCCTGGTCCATGTCGGTCAGCCGCTTCATGTGCGTGAGGAACCGGCTCGACTTCACCGTGAAGACGAAGTCCTCGGGCGTCCGCTCCACCCACGCGGCCACGGCGTCGCGGCTCGGCAGGCGGTAGAAGGTGTTGTTGATCTCGACCGTGTCGAAGACCGTGGCGTAGTGCTCGAGCCAGAGCCGCTGCGGACAGCGGTCCGGGTAGAACTCGCCGCCCGCCCAGGAGCGGTAGATCCAGCCGGAGCAGCCGACGTGCACGGGTGCCATCAGGTGGGGGGTCTACCCTCCCGCGCCGATGCCGGTCCTCCTCGATCTGCCGGGCCCGTCCCGGCGCATCCGCGTGGAGCCGCTGCGCCTGCCCGCGCCGGCGCGCGAGCCGGCGCCCGCACGTGCTCCCGAGCCCGCGCCGGAGCGCGAGCGCGAGCCCGGAGGCGAGCCCGTCCCGGAGCCCGCGCCGGCATGAGCGAGGCGCCGGACTACGTCGAGGCGGTCGTCGGCTACCGCGCCTGGCACGTCGACGAGGACGGCGTGCTGCAGCCGTGGACGTTCTCGTCCCTGCCGTGGCATCCGGGCACCAACACCGCCGTCTGCGCCCGGGACGTGCGCCACCGGCCGCCGGTCGGCGACTGCATGTGCGGGCTCTACGCGCTGACCGACCCGGGCGACCGGCGGCTGGACTTCCGCGCCGACCAGGCCGTGGGGGCGATCGCCGCCTGGGGCGACCTCGAGGTCCATCGCACGGGCTTTCGCGCCGAGCACGCCTGCGTGGTCGCGCTCGCGCTGCCCGACCGCGCCGGCGACGTCCAGCACGACCGGCTGGCGCGCGCCGCGGCGCGCTACGGCGTGCCGCTGGTGCCCGCGCACGAGCTGAGCGCCGAGGCGTGCCGCCACGGCGCGCCGCTGCCCGACGAGCTGTGGGAGACGCCGGCCTGGCCCGGCACGCGCCGGGAGGTCTCCGCCCGCGCCGCCGCGGTCCCCGCCGTCGACCCCGCGCGCTTCGGCGGCCCGGCGCGCGGCATCGCGATGGATGCCCACCTGTGGGTCGAGACGGCGCTGGGCGCCGTCGTGGTGGGCGTGACGCGCGCGCTGGCCGGCGGGCTCGGCGGCGCGCCGCGGCTCACGCTGCCCGAGCCCGGCACGGTGCTGGAGGCCGGCGACCACGCGGCGACCGTGGCGGTGGGCGATGCCACCTTCGGCGTGTGGGCGCCGGTGGGCGGCTCCGTGCTCGCCGTCAACCCGCGCGTGGCCGACGACCCCGGCCTGCTCGCGCGGGATCCGGAGGGCGCGGGCTGGCTGCTGCGGCTGGCCCCGCGCAACTGGGAGCAGGAGGCCGGGGCGGTGACGTGGGGCGCCGCGGCGGCCCGGCACTACGCGGCGTGCCTGGCCCGCGACGCCGAGCGCGGCGACGCCTTCGCCGACGTGCGCCTCGAGCGCTTGCGGGCGTTCCCGCCGGTGCGCAGCGCCGGCGACGTGCTCGAGGCGCTGCGCGCCGAGCGCGAGGCGCCGCGGTTCCCCGACGCCGAGGCGGTCCGGGTCGAGCTCGGCGGGCGCCTGCGCGACGCCCTCGCGGGCGACCCGGAGCTGCGCGCCCATCTCGGCCGCCTCGACCAGGTCATCCGCTTCGCGCTGCGCGACCCGGAGGCCGCCGTCGTCCTGGACCTGCGCGACGGCAACGCCCGGTTGCGGACGGGGCCGGGGATCGACGCGGACCTGGAGCTGGTCTGCACGGCCGAGGACGCCTACCGCTGGTTCATCGGGCAGCTCGATGCCGCCAGCGCGCTGCGCTGCGGGGACTTGTCGTCGTCGGCCGGCCCCGCGCCCACGCTGCGCGCGCTGGCGGTCCTCAAGCACCTGCGGGTGCCGGCCTGGGAGCCGGCACCCATCTGGGCGCGCTGACGCCGGGCGTCAGAACGCGCGCTCGTACTGCACGGGCACCGGGAAGTCCTGGTGCAGCGCGCGCGCCGCGTGCAGCGGCCAGTACGGGTCGCGCAGCAGCTCGCGTGCCAGCAGGACGACGTCGGCGCGGCCGTTGCGGACGAGCTCCTCGGCGTGCTCGGGCGCGGTGATGAGCCCGACGGCGCCGGTGAGCACGCCGGTCTCGTGGCGGATGGCCTCGGCGAACGGGACCTGGTAGCCCGCGCCGACCGGGATGTCGGCCTGCGGGACGTTGCCGCCCGTCGAGCAGTCGATGAGGTCGACGCCGGCGTCGCGCAGCAGGCCCGCCAGCCACAGGCTCTCGTCGCCCGTCCAGCCGCCGTCCACCCAGTCGGTGGCCGAGATCCGGATGGCCAGCGGCCGGTCGCCCCAGGTCTCGCGCACCGCGGCGACGGTCTCGAGGACCATGCGCACGCGGCCCTCGAAGTCGCCGCCGTAGGCGTCGGTGCGCTGGTTGGAGAGCGGCGAGAGGAACTCGTGCAGGAGGTAGCCGTGGGCGGCGTGGACCTCGACCCAGTCGAAGCCCGCGCGCTGGGCGCGGCCGGCGGCGTCGGCGAAGGCCCGCTGGACGGCGCGGATCTCGTCGACGGTCAGCTCGTGCGGGGCGGGGTAGCCGTCGGCGAACGGGAGCGGGCTGGGGCCGACCGGCTGCCAGCCGCCGTCGGCCCGCGCGACGGGGCCGCCGCCGCGCCACGGCTGGTCGGTCGACGCCTTGCGCCCGGCGTGGGCGAGCTGCGTGCCGGCCGCGGCGCCGTTGGCGTGGATGGCGTCGACGACGCGCGCCAGCGGCGCGACGTGCTCGTCGCTCCAGATGCCGAGGTCCTGCGGCGAGATGCGGCCCTCGGGGGTCACGGCGGTGGCCTCGGTGAACACCAGGCCGGCGCCGCCCACGGCGCGCGAGGCGAGGTGCACGAGGTGCCAGTCGGTGGCCAGGCCGTCGCGCTGCTCGCACGAGTACTGGCACATGGGGGAGACGACGATGCGGTTGCGCAGCCTGACGCCGCGCACCGTCAGCGGGCTGAAGAGCCGCGCGCCCGGCGCGGCGTCGAGGGTGTCGGAGCCGGTGGCGGTCGGGGTGGAGCCCTCCGACGCCGCCGGGACGGTCGTAGTCGTTGTCGGCACAACCACCACGGTACCCAGCGCGCGTCGGAGGTCCACCCGGGCTGCTCAGCCCGCCAGCGCCTCGGCGACCAGCACGGTGGCGCCGAAGACGAACGCGGCGGCCAGCAGCGCGCCGACGGCGCGCGGGTCCGGACCGCCGTGGATGCCGGTGCGGTGCACGGCGGCGTGCCCCTTGCCACGCGCGATGAGCCAGCGGTTCACCGGCACGGCGGCGACGAACGCGACCGCCAGCGAGAAGGCCAGCGAGCCCCAGAACAGCAGGGTCGTCAGGCCGGCGTCCATGGCGCCCGGCACGGCGACGATGACGGCGTTGTCGATGGCCTCCATCGTGGCGATGGAGAAGGTGTCGGAGGCCAGGGCGATCGGCACCACGGCCGACAGCGCCAGCCCGGCGCGCAGCAGCGGGAGGCTCGTCAGGCCGTAGCCGAACACGAACGCCAGCGCGACCGACAGCACGACCGTGCCGAGGTTCGAGAAGCCGAGCGCGGTGCCGACGAGCATGCCGGCGACCTCGCCGATCGCGCACCCGGTGAGGCAGTGCAGCGTTGCCGAGACGGCGACGCCCGTGAGGGCGCGGCCGGAGGTCGGCAGCTCGTGGTGGGTGTGCTCGTGGTCGCCGTGCGGCGCCGAGGGGTGGGTCGTGAAGGCGGTCATGTGGATACCGGTGGGGGGTATGTTCGAACGACGATACCACGCCCGGCCGGCGCGAGCGAGGGCTCGTCCGAGAGCGGCGGCTCCAAGCCCCCAGGCCGGTGGTTCCGATCAGCGAACCCCTGGTTCGCCCGTCGGAACCAGCGGCGCGCGACCCCGCAGCCCTACGGGCGGCGGTTCTCATCGGCGAACCCCTGGTTCGCCGAGCGGAACCACCGCGCGGAGTGGCGGCGGGGTGGGGGCGTCGCCGGCGACGCCGAGCCCGGGCAAAAAAAGAGGGCCCCCGAAGGGGCCCCAGTGCGGATGAGAGGACTCGAACCTCCACGGCCGTTAAGCCACACGGACCTGAACCGTGCGCGTCTACCAATTCCGCCACATCCGCTGGCGAGGAGCGAGCATAGCGGGCGCGCGGCCGCCGGCGCCCGCTCGCGCGGAGGCGCCACCGGCGGTCGGCGGGCCGCGCGCGTTTGTTACCCTGACGCCGTCCTGCCGCCATCGTCTAGGGGACTAGGACGCCGCCCTCTCACGGCGGAAACCGGGGTTCGAATCCCCGTGGCGGTACTCGAAAGGCCCCAGCCTCTATGGGGCCTTTCGTCATTCCGGGGATCGTGCGCCCCGGTCATCGGCGCTCCGCGACCGTTCCGCGCCATTTGCAGGAACTTCGACGTTTGCGTTACGCGCTTGCATTGCTCAAGGTGCTCTGAGAATGTCAGCGCCATGACTTCCACGCGCGCCCTCCTCATCGTCGTGCTCGCCGCCCTCTCGATGGGCGTCCTCGCCACCCGGGCGCCGGCCGCGCCGTCCCATGGCGCGCATCCCGCGGGCACCGTCCGCGTGGCCAAGCGGCTCCTGGCCGGTGCGCTCGCGCGGGCCAACGGGCAGCAGGCCTGCGCCGGGAGCCGCGCCGAGGTCCCCGTCCCGCTGGCCGACGCTCCCGACCCGGCGCTGCTCGCCCTCGTCGCGCCGCTGCGGCGCGCCGCGACCGCCGCCGACGCGCTGTCGTTCCCGGTGGCGCCGCCGTTCGCGAACCTCTACCCGGGCTCGACCCGGAACGTGACGGCCGCCGACGGCACGGCGATCACCCTGGCCGTCGGCCGCCTCCCGTCGGCCGGGCCCACCGAGGAGTGCCTGCAGCTCCAGCGCCAGCAGGCCGCGCGCGCCGCCCGGCATCGCAGTCGCGCCGTGCGGCGGGTCATGACCCGCATCCTGAAGCGCCAGCAGCGGCGTTCGGTGCTCGCGGTTCCCACGAACGACCGCGTCCTCGCCTTCCTGACAGCCACGGGTGCGCCGCTCGGCGGGTCGGACATCGACGGGTTCACGTCCGTCGGCAGCCTGAGCATGGGCATCAGCGCCACGCAGACCCGGATCGTGGTCGTCGTGCCCGATGGCGTGGCGCGCGTCAGCTTCACCGGGCCGATCACGGCCGAGCGGGGCTTCCCCGCGCCGCCGGCGGTCGCGACGCCGATCATCGTCGACGTCCACGACAACGTGGTCTCGCTGACGCTGGATGGCGCCGTGAGCCCCGCGTTCGTCCAGCACGTGACATGGCTGGACGGCGCGGGCACCGAGATCAAGCGCATCGGCTGAGCCGCTGGTGATCGGCGGCCCCCATACTGGGGTCGCCGATGCCTCATCTCCGCGCGTTCCCGTCCCGAGCCGCCGGCAGCGCCGTGCTCGCCGCCCTGCTCCTGCTCGCCGCCCTCACCGGCTGCGCCTCCGCCGCCCCGCCGAAGCACGCGCGCCGCGCCGCGGCCTTCGCGCCGCCGCCGGTGCGCCACGTCTTCGTCGTCGTCCTCGAGAACGAGAACGCCGCGACCACCTTCGGCCGCCGCTCGAAGATGCGCTTCCTCGCGCGCCGGCTCGTGCGCCGCGGGGCGTTCCTGCCGCAGTACTACGGCGTCGCCCATGCGTCGCTGCCCAACTACCTCGCCATGGTCAGCGGGCAGGCGCCGAACCCGGCCACCCAGGTCGACTGCCCCGTCTACACCGACGTGCAGCCCGGGACGTCTGCGGCCGACGGGCAGGTCCTCGGCAGCGGCTGCGTCTACCCGGCGTCGGTCCGCACCATCGCCGATCAGCTCGAGGCCACGGGGCGCACCTGGAAGGCCTACAACGAGGACATGGGGGACGACCGCGCGCGCGACGGCGGCGCCACCTGCGCCCATCCCGCGCTCGGGTCGCCCGACACCGCGTTCCACGCCTCCGCGCGCGACCAGTACGCCACGCGCCACAACCCGTTCGTCTACTTCCACGCGATCACCGACCGAGCCGCGTGCGCGCAGCGCGACGTCTCGCTGCGGTCGCTCGCGCACGACCTGCGCCGCCGCGCGACCACGCCGAACTTCGCGTTCGTGACACCGGACCTCTGCCACGACGGCCACGACCGCCGCTGCGCCGACGGCGGACCGGGCGGTCCCGCGGGCGTCCAGCGCTTCCTGCGCCGCTGGGTTCCGCGCATCACACGCTCGCCGGCGTACCGCCGCGACGGGCTCCTGGCGATCCTGTTCGACGAGGCCGAGCACGACGCGCGCGCCTGCTGCGCGGAGCCCACCGGTCCCAACACCGACCGGCCCGGCAGCTACGGCCCCGGCGGCGGGCGCACGGGCGCGGTCCTGCTGTCGCGGTTCATCCGGCCCGGCACTCGCACGTCGCAGGCCTACAACCACTACAGCTTCCTGCGGTCGCTCGAGGACCTCTTCGGCCTGGCGCACCTCGGCTTCGCGGGCGCCGACGGCCTGCGGCCGTTCGGGCGCGACGTCTACACCCGCCCGCGCGGCCGGTAGACCCGTCCGTCCGCTCGGCCGGCGCTCAGACGCCGCGACTACGCTCGACGTGATGCTCCGCCGTCCCGGCCCGCCGCTCGCCCTCGCGCTCGCCGGCGTGCTGCTGCTGGCCGCCACCGGCGTGCTGGCCAAGGCCGTGCCGTGGACCCGCGCCGGCGATCAGCGCACGCTCAAGGGGTTCGTGTCCCTGCCGGGCCCGCGGCTGTCGCCGCTGCTCGACCACGTCGCCCACCTCGCCGATCCCGGGCCCTACGCGCTGGCCGGGCTCGTGCTGGCGCTGATCGCCCTCGCCCGCGGCCGATGGCGCTCAGCGCTCGTGATCCCGCCGCTGTTCGTGGCGACCGGCCTGACGACCGAGGTCCTCAAGCACGTGCTCGCCAGCCCGCGCTACGACGAGTGGCTCGGCGCACGGCAGATCGCGGAGGCCTCCTGGCCCAGCGGCCACTCGACCGCGGCGATGACCGTCGCGCTCTGCGCCGTGCTCGCCGTGCCGCCCCGGCTGCGACCGACGGCCGCGGCGCTCGGCGGCGCCTTCACCGTCGCGGTCGCGTTCGCGATCCTCGCGCTCGGCTGGCACTTCCCGTCCGACGTGCTGGGCGGGTTCCTCGTGGCCGCGGTCTGGGTGCTGCTGGCGCTGTCGGCGCTGGCCGCCGTCCAGCGGCGCTGGCCGACCCGCCTGCGCGCTGAGGCGCCCCCGCGCCCGTCCGATGCCCTCCCGGCGATGCTGGTGGCGCTGCTGGCCGCGGGGCTCGCCGTCGGCCTGGCCGTCACGCGCCCGCGCGAGATCGTCGGCTACGCCAGCGACCACACGACGTTCGTCGTCGGCGCGCTGCTCATCGCCGCGGCGGCCATCGGCCTGGCGGCGCTGCTGGCCGTCGGCGTCCGCGGCTCGCGCTCGGCCGCGCGCTGACCGTGGCCTCAGGCCTCGGCGCCGGGCTGGTGCGTGGCGCCCGGCTGCCACAGCGGCTCGTCGCCGGCGTTGGCGCCGCGGCTGAGGATGAACAGCAGGTCGGAGAGGCGGTTGAGGTAGCGGACGACCTCGGGGTTGCCGTCCTCCACCTGCAGCGCGCGGCGCTCGGCGCGCCGGCAGACCGTCCGGCAGACGTGCAGCTGCGCCGCCGCCGGCGTGCCACCGGGCAGGACGAACGACTTGAGCGGCTTGAGCGTGGCGTTGACCTCGTCGCAGGCGCCCTCGAGCCACGCGGTGTAGCTCTCGTCGACGCGCAGCCGCTCGCGGTCGCCTCCGTGAGGGACGGCGAGGTCGGCTCCGACGTCGAAGAGCTCGTTCTGCACGCGCCGCAGCCAGCCGGCGTACTGCTCGGGCAGGTCCGTGAGGGTGAGGGCGACGCCGACGTGGGCGTTCAGCTCGTCCACCGCTCCGTAGGCCTCGATCCGCGGATGCGTCTTGGGGACCCGGCTCATGTCGCCGAGGTGCGTCTCGCCGCTGTCGCCCAGCTTGGTGTAGATCCGCGTGAGGTTGACGGTCATCGCGCAGCGGAGGCTACCGGTGCGGCCCGGCGAGTCCGCGCGCGCCACGGTAGGATCGGCGGACACGACGGTCGGTGGTGAAGGGAAGCCGGTGAGAATCCGGCGCGGACCCGCCACTGTGACCGGGCGAGTGCCTCGCCGCACGCGCGCGTTGCGCGCAGCCACTGGGACCGACGACGTCCTGGGAAGGCGCGGGGAGGAGAGGCCCGGGAGCCAGGAGACCTGCCTCCGACCACAGAGCATCGACGCCCTCGTGGAAAGGGGTAGTTCATCATGAAGCAGAAGATCCTCGGCCTCCTCGTCGGAGGCCTCGCGCTCGCCGCCGCGAGCGGCCCGGCGCTGGCCGCGTCACCGGCCACGGTGACCGTGCGGGTGGAGGGCTCCAGCGGCGCCCTGCTGGCGCCCACGACCGTGACGACCACCACGACGCCGGTGGTCAAGGACGGCACCCACCAGTGCACCGGCACGTCGGCGGCCGGCGCGCTCGAGCTCGCCACCGGCGGCAACTGGGCCGGCAGCTGGGACGCCGGCTTCGGCACGTACTCCGTGGAGCGCATCAAGGGCGAGGACTACGGCGCGTTCAGCGCGAGCGCCCCCTACTTCTGGGCCTTCGTCATCAACGGGGGGGCGGCCGACGGGGGCATCTGCGGCGAGGAGCTCCAGCCCGGCGACGACATCGTCTTCTACACCGGCTGCAACGCCTCCTCGACCAGCTGCTACCCCTTCGACTCCAGCGCCCTGCAGGCCACGGCGCCGGCGACGGCCGCGCCGGGGCAGCCGCTCTCCGTGGCGGTGACGGCGGTCAGCACCACCTTCGACAGCTCCCCGCCGTACGCGGCCCACACGACGCGCGCGCCGGCGGCGGGGGCCGAGGTGAGGGCCGGCGGGGTGGCCGCGACCACCGGCGCCGACGGCACCGCCTCCGTCACGCTCGCCGACCGCGGCCCCGTCACGCTCCGCGTCACGGGCGGCCCCAAGGCCGTGCCCTACGAGCGCACGCTCTGCGTCACCGACGGGCACGACGGCTTCTGCGGCACGGCCGCGCCGAGCACGCAGACGGGCTCTGAGCCGCCCGCCTCCGCGCCGCCCGCCGCAGCTCCGCCGTGCACGACCGACGGCCACGACGGCTTCTGCGGGACCACGGACACCGAGGCGGCCTATGGCTTCGTCTCCTCGATCCGCGAGCACCAGCGCTTCCGGCGCCACCACGGCCCGCGCGACCTGTCGGGCCGCGTCGACGCCGACGGCTCCGGCCTGCAGGACGTCGAGCTGCGGCTGACGCGCAGCCGGCACTGGCGCCACTGCGCGACGTTCGACGGCACGCGCGAGCGCTTCGTGCGCCTGCGCCGGTGCGGGGCCGCGCACGGCCGGTGGTTCTCCGTCGGCGACCAGTCCGACTGGACCTACCTGGTGCCGCGCAGGCTGGCGCGCGGCCGCTACGTCCTCGACGTGCGCGTGACCGACCGGGCCGGCAACCGCGACACGACGCTCGCCCGCGGCCGCAACCGGGTGGTGTTCGTCGTTGGCTAGCGGCCGCCGCCTCGCCGCCACGGTGGTCGCCCTCGCGGCGGCGGTCGTGGCCCTGGCCGGCTGCGGCCTGGGCGCCGGGAGCGCCCCGGGCGGCACGCAGCTGCTCGTCAGCCAGGACTTCGGGACCCGTCCGCTGGTCGACACCGATCAGCCCAAGACCGGCGGATCGGACACCGTCATGCGGCTGCTGCAGCGCAACGCCAAGGGCGTGACGACGCGCTACGGCGGCGGCTTCGTGCAGTCGATCGACGGCGTCAGCGGCGGCCACCGCGGGTCGCGGCCGGTCGACTGGTTCTTCTTCGTCAACGGCGTGCTCTCCGACCGGGGCGCCACGGCGGTGCGCGTGCACGACGGCGACCGCATCTGGTGGGACTTCCACGACTGGGGCGTCACCGACCGCACCCCGGCGGTGGTCGGCCAGTACCCCGAGCCCTTCCTGCACGGCATCGACGGCCGCAAGCTGCCCACGCGCGTCGAGTGCGTCGACACCAACGACCCGGCCTGCCAGGACGTGCAGGACCGGCTCGTCGACCTCGGCCTCCCGGCGGCCAAGGGCGGCGTCGGCAACAGCTTCGTCGAGGACACGCTGCGGATCGTCGTCGGCCCGTGGCGCGCCGTCCGCGAGGACTCCACCGCCCACCTGATCGAGCGCGGGCCCGCCCGGAGCGGCGTCTACGCGCGCCCCGCGGCCGACGGCCGCTCGATCGCCCTGCTCGACGCCCGCGGACGGGTGACGCGCCGTCTCGGTCCCGGGACGGGCCTCATCGCCGCCACCACGGCGCAGAACAACCCGGATCCCGTGTGGGTGGTGACCGGCACCGACGAGCGCGGCGTCCGCGCCGCCGCCGCCGCGCTCGACGAGGGCGCGCTGCACGCCCACTTCGCCGTCGCCGTCGTCGGCGGGCGCCCCGTCGGACTGCCGGATCGCCCATGAGCTACCGGCGCCGCGCGAGCCCGCTGCACGCGGCGCGCGCCGCCGCCGGCGCCGCCTGGTGCGCCGCGCTCGCCGCCGCGGGCCTGACGGCCCAGCACCCGCTGGTGCTCGTGGCGCTCGTCGCGGTGGTGGCCGTCGCGTCGGCCGGCGCCGGGGTCGGCCGCGAGATCGTCCGCGCGCTGCGGTGGCTCGCGCCGTGGGCGGTCGCGGTCGCCATCGTCAACATGCTCGTCGTCCGCGACGGGCTGACGATCCTCGCCCGGCTCGGCGACGTGCCCCCGTTCGGCCAGGTCGACCTCACCCTCGAGGCGCTCGTCTACGGCCTGCTGTTCGGCCTGCGGCTGCTGGTCGTGTCGGCGGCCTTCGCGCTGATGACGATGGCCGTCGACCCCGACGGGCTGCTGCGCGCCCTGCGCCGGCTGTCGCTGCGCTCGGCGCTCGCCGCGGCGCTCGCGACGCGGCTGGTGCCCGTGCTGGCCGCCGACGCGCGGCGGATCGACGAGGCGCGGCGCTGCCGCGCCGACGGCGGCGGGCGCGGGCCGGCGGCCCGCGTCGCCGTCCTGCGCGCGGTCGCCGTGGGGGCGCTGGATCGCGCGCTCGACGTCGCCGCCACGCTCGAGGTCCGCGGCTACGGCGCCGCGACCGCCCGCGGCCGGCGCCGCGTCCGCCTGGGCGGTGGCGGCCCGTGGTCGCGCCACGACCTGGCCTTCGGCGCCTCGGCGGTCGCGCTGGCCGGGCTGGCCACGGGGGCGAGGCTTGCCGGCGTCGGCGGCTTCGACCCGTACCCGCTGCTCGACGGCGGCGACGTCGCGGGCGCCGCCGCGGTGGCCGGCGCGCTGGCGCTGGTCGCGCTGCTGCCCTTCCTCGACCGCCGGGGGATCGCCGCATGAGCGTCGCCACGGCCGCGCCGCCGCGCGCCGCCGTCGCGCCCGAGCCGGTGCTCGAGGTCGCGCGGCTCACGTACACCTATCCCGGTGCCGCGGCGCCCGCGCTGCGCGACGTGACGCTGACCGTGGGGGAGGGCGAGCTGGTCGTCCTGGCCGGCGGCTCGGCCAGCGGCAAGTCGACGCTGCTGCGCGCCGCGGCGGGCCTCGTGCCGCACTTCCACGGCGGCACGTTCGCCGGACGGGTGCGCGTCGGCGGCCTCGACACGCGCGAGCACGGGCCCGGCGACGTGGCCGCCGTGGCCGGCACGCTGGCCCAGGATCCCGAGGCGCAGGTCGTCCTCACCACCGTCCGCGCGGAGCTGGCCTTTCCGCTGGAGAACCGCGGGCACGGCGCGGCGTCGGTCGCGCGCGGGGTGGAGGAGGCGGCGCTGGCGCTCGGGATCGCGCACCTGCTCGACCGCGCCACGACCGAGCTGAGCGGCGGCGAGCTGCAGCGCGTCGCGCTGGCGGCCGCGCTGGCCGGGCGCCCGCGGCTCGTCCTGCTCGACGAGCCGACGTCGCAGCTCGACCCCGTGGCCGGCGACGAGCTCATCTGGCTGCTGCGGCGGCTCAACGAGGAGCGCGGCACGACGATCGTCGTGGCCGAGCACCGGCTCGAGCGCTGCCTCCCGGCGGCCGACCGCGTGATCGCGCTGGCCGACGGCGCGGTGGCCTGCGACGCGCCGCCGGCCGAGTTCCTGGCCTGGGCCGCCGGGGGCGCGCCGGAGCTGCAGACCCCGGCCGCGCAGCTCTTCGCCGCGGCGGGGATCGCGCCGCCGCCGACCGGCGTCAAGCAGGCGCGCGCCGCGCTGCGGGCCCGCGCGCTGCTGCCGGCTGCCGTCGACGAGCACGCCGGCGCGGGAGCGGCCGCCGTGCCGCGCCCGCGGCGCCGCGATCGCCGCGCCGCCGCCCTGTCCCTCGAGGGCGTCTGGCACGAGCGCCGCGGCGGCGCCGCGGTCCTGCGCGGCGTCGACCTCGTGGTGGCCCCCGGCGAGCGCGTCGCGCTGATGGGCCGCAACGGCGCGGGCAAGTCGACGCTGCTGCGCCACGCGGCGGGGCTCATGGCGCCGACGCGCGGCCGGGTGCGCGCGTCCGGCCGCGTCGCCCTGCTGCTCCAGGACCCCAACGACTTCCTCCTGCACGAGCGCGTCGCCGACGAGGCGTCCGCCGCGGCGCTGGCGGCCGTCGGCCTCGCCGGGCTTCCCGGCGACCAGCATCCGCGCGACCTCTCGGGCGGCGAGCGCCAGCGCCTGGCGCTCGCGACCGTGCTCGACGGCGGCGAGCGCCCGGCGGTCGTCTGCCTCGACGAGCCGACGCGCGGGATGGACCGGCGGGCCAAGGGCGCGCTGGACGCGCAGCTCGCGGCGCTGGCGGCCGCCGGCGCCGCCGTCGTGGTGGCCACCCACGACCCCGAGTTCGCGGCCGCGGTCGCCGAGCGCGTCGTGCTGCTCGCCGACGGCCGGCCGATCGCCGACGGCCCCGCGGCCGAGGTGCTCGCCGGCGGCTGGTACTTCGCCACCGAGACCGCGCGCATCACGGACGGGCGGGCGCTGCTGCCCGCCGGCGCGGCAGCGCTGCTCGCGGGCGCGGAGGCCTCGCGATGACCTGGCAGCTGGCGACCTTCTCGATCCTCGGCGCGGTGCTCGCCGCCGGGTTCGCGTGGTACGAGCGGTCCCATCCGAGCGCCAAGGTGCTGTCGCTCGTGGCGACCCTCGCCGCGCTGGCGGCGCTGGGCCGCGTCGCGTTCGCGCCGCTGCCCAACGTCAAGCCCACCACCGACATCGTCCTGCTGAGCGGGTTCGTGCTCGGCGGCGCGCCGGGGTTCGCCGTCGGCGCCGTGGGCGGCCTCACGTCGAACCTCGTCTTCGGCCAGGGCCCGTGGACGCCGTGGCAGATGACGGCGTGGGGCCTGGTCGGCGTGCTCGGCGCGCTCTGGTCCCGCGTGACCGGCCGGCGGCTGCCGCGCTGGCCGACGGCCGCCCTGTGCGCGCTGGCCGGGCTGCTCTACGGCGCCCTGCTCAACGCCTCCATGTTGACGGCCGCCGCCGGCACGCCGTCGCTGGCCCAGTGGGGCGCCGCCGAGGCGGCCGGCCTGCCGTTCGACATCGCGCACGCCGCCGGCAACGTCGTCTTCTTCCTGGCCTTCGGCCCGGCGCTCGTCCGGGTGCTCCGTCGCTACCGCGCGCGCCTCGACGTGCGCTGGACCGCGGCGCCCGCTCCTCTGATCCCGACCCCCGATCGATCCTCATGACCCGCATCCGCACCCTGATCCTCGCCGCCGTCGTGGCGGCGCTCGCCGCCGCTCCGGCCGCGCAGGCCTCCGACCGTGGCGCCGCCCTGGCCGGCGCCAACTGGCTCGGCGCCGCCATCACCGGCGGCTCCAACGGCCAGGCCGCCGACACGATCGCCGCGCTGAGCGCCGCCGGCGGGCTCTCGCGCGTCGGCGCGTCGCGCCGCGCCAACCAGCTGCGCGCGGGCGCCAGCCGCTACACCGGCAGCGCCGGCGCGACCGCCAAGGTGATCCTCGGCCTCGTGGCCGCGCGCTCCGGCAGCGCTCGCTGCGCCGGCGGCCTCGACCTGCTGCGCCGCCTGGAGGGCTTCGGCCGCCACGGGCGCTACGGGCACACGATCTTCGACCAGACGCTGGGGATGCTGGCGATGCACGCGCTGCGCGCCGGCCCGCCGTCGTCGACGGTTCGCGTGCTGCTGCGGGCGCGCGGGCGCGGCGGCTGGAACTTCAACGCGTCCCGCCGCGGCGGGCGCCCCGACGACGTGACGAGCACCGCGATGGCGATCCTCGCCGCGCGCGCCGCCGGCGTCTCGGCCGGCAACCGGACGCTGCGCGGCGGCCTGTCGTGGATGCTGCACCAGCGGACGCCCGCGGGCGGCTTCGCGCTCGGCCGCCGGGATCGCAACGAGGCCAACTCGACCGCGCTGGCGATCGAGGCCGAGCGCGTGATGGGGCGCCGCGACGCGCGCGCCATGCGGGCGCTGCGGACCCTCCAGCGCCGCGACGGCTCCTTCCAGTTCACGCGCACGGACGCCGGCAGCCGCGTGCTGGCGACCGTCGACGGGGCGATCGCCCTCAGCGGCCACGTGCTGCCGGTGGCCGTCCTCCACCGCGCCCCGCGCGGCTGCTGAGCGCCTCCGCGACGTGCCGATCGCCGAATCGGCACGTCGCGACGCTCACCTTCCTCCGACTCGTATAGATTGCCGCGTCTCTCATGAGGATCGGGGTTCCAAGGGAAGTGGCCGAGGGGGAGCGCCGCGTCGCGCTGGTCCCCGAGGTCGTGCGAAAGCTCGTCGCCAAGGGGCACGAGGTCGTCGTGGAGGCCGGCGCCGGTGACGGCGCGCTGGTGCCCGACGACCTGTTCGTGGCCGCTGGCGCCGCGATCGGCGACCCGTGGGGCGCCGACGTCGTCGTAAAGGTCGCGCCGCCGACCGACGAGGAGGTGGGCCGCCTGGCGAGCGGCAGCACGCTCGTCGGGTTCCTGGCGCCGCTGAGCTCGCCGGAGTCGACGCGGGCGCTGGCGAGCGCCGGCGTCACGGCGTTCGCCATGGAGGCGATCCCGCGCATCTCGCGGGCCCAGTCGATGGACGCGCTCAGCTCGCAGTCCAACGTGGCCGGGTACAAGGCCGCGCTGCTGGGCGCCGAGCACTCCACGCGCTTCTACCCGATGCTGATGACCGCGGCGGGCACGATCCCGCCGGCCAAGGTGCTCGTGCTGGGCATCGGCGTCGCGGGCCTGCAGGCGCTGGCCACCGCGCGGCGCCTGGGCGCGCAGACCAGCGGCTACGACGTGCGGCCCGAGACGGCCGAGCAGGTCGAGTCGCTCGGCGCCACCTGGCTGGACCTCGGCATCGAGGCGGCCGGCGAAGGCGGCTACGCCCGCGAGCTGACCGCCGAGGAGCGCGCCCAGCAGCAGCAGGCGCTGACCGACGCGATCAAGGGCTTCGACGTCGTCATCACCACCGCGCTGGTGCCGGGCCGCCCGGCGCCGAAGCTGGTCACCGCCGAGGCCGTCGAGGGCATGAAGCCCGGCTCGGTGATCGTCGACCTCGCCGGCGAGACCGGCGGCAACTGCGAGCTCACCGAGCCCGGCCAGGTCGCGGTCAAGCACCACGTCACGATCGTCTCGCCGCTGAACGTGGCGTCCTCGATGCCCGAGCACGCCAGCCAGCTCTACGCGCGCAACATCCAGGCGCTGCTGGAGCTCATGGCCGACGACGAGACCGGCGCGCTGGCGCCGGACTTCGAGGACGAGGTGGTCGCCGGCGCCTGCATCGTGCGCGGTGGCGAGATCGTCCACGAAGGAGCCAAGCGAACGGTGGAGGCCGCCTGATGCTCGTCACCAACCTGGCGATCCTCGTGCTGGCCGGCTTCGTCGGCTACGCGGTGATCTCGAAGGTCCCGAACACCCTGCACACGCCGCTGATGTCGGGCACGAACGCGATCCACGGCATCGTGGTCCTCGGCGGCATCCTGATCCTCGTCGAGGGCGTGGCCGACGGCTGGTTCAACAAGCTGCTGCTGGTCATCGCGGTCGCCTTCGGGACGATCAACGTGGTCGGTGGCTTCCTGGTCACCGATCGCATGCTCGAGATGTTCAAGGCCAAGCCCAAGGCCGACGTCGAGGCCGGGGAGGAGGCGCGCTGATGATCACCGCCTCGTTCATCACCGACCCGGACTTCCGGTACCTGCTGTACATCGTCAGCTTCTCGCTGTTCATCTACGGCCTCTCGGGCCTGACGGGCCCGAAGACGGCGGTGCAGGGCAACCGCATCGCCGCGGTCGGCATGGCGGTCGCCGTCGTCGCGACGCTGCTGGTGCCCGAGCTGCACAACATCGGGTGGATCATCCTCGGCGCGGCGATCGGCACCGCGGTCGGCATCCCGGCGGCGCGCAAGGTCAAGATGACCCAGATGCCGCAGATGGTGGCGCTGTTCAACGGCGTCGGCGGCGGCGCGGTGGCGCTCATCGCGTGGGTCGAGTTCCGCGACTCCAACGGCTTCGAGGTCGTCCCGACCTACGTCGCGATCTTCAGCGTGTTCGCGGCGATCGTCGGCTCGGTCTCGTTCTGGGGCTCCAACATCGCCTTCGCGAAGCTCCAGGAGCTCATCGACGGCCGGCCGATCACGATCGGGTCGCTGCAGGCGCCGCTCAACGCGCTGCTGCTGCTGATCGCGGTGGCCTGCGGCACCGCGATCGTCGCCGGCACCAACGACGAGATCCTCATGATCGCGCTGCTGGTGGCCGCGGCGCTGGTCGGCAACTTCCTGGTGCTGCCGATCGGCGGCGCCGACATGCCGGTCGTCATCTCGACGCTGAACGCGTTCACCGGCCTGTCGGCCGCGGCGACCGGCGTCGCGCTCGACAACACGTCGCTGATCGTCGCCGGCATGATCGTCGGCGCGTCCGGCACCCTGCTGACGCAGCAGATGGCCGTCGCGATGAACCGCACGATCCCGTCGGTGCTGCTCGGCGGCTTCGGCGGCACGGTCGAGGCGGCCGTCGGCGCCGCCGGCGCGGCGGGCGGCACGGTCCGCAGCACGTCGGCCGCCGACGCGGCGATCCAGATGGCCTACGCGCGGCAGGTCGTCGTGGTGCCCGGCTACGGCATGGCGGTCTCGCAGGCCCAGCACGCGGTGCGCGAGCTGGCCAAGCTGCTCGAGTCCAAGGGGGTCGCGGTCAAGTACGCGATCCACCCGGTCGCGGGCCGCATGCCCGGCCACATGAACGTCCTGCTGGCCGAGGCCGACGTGCCGTACGACCAGCTCAAGGAGATGGACGACATCAACGGCGAGTTCGGCCGCACCGACGTGTCGCTGATCATCGGGGCCAACGACGTCACCAACCCCGACGCGCGCAACAAGCCGGACTCGCCGATCTACGGCATGCCGATCCTCAACGTCGACGAGTCCCACAGCGTCATCGTGCTCAAGCGCTCGATGAGCAGCGGCTACGCGGGCATCGACAACCCGCTCTTCGTCAACCCGAAGACAAGCATGCTCTTCGGGGACGCGAAGAAGTCGGTGGACGAGATCACCGAGGAGCTCAAGGCGCTGTAGCGGTCCCCGGGCGGCCGCGCCGGCGGGGCCGGCCGCCCGAAACCACTTTGCACCAGGCGCCCTGCGGGGTAGCCTCGACGTGTGAGCGCTGTGCCGCTCGAGGTGAAGGCGGTGATCGCCGTGGTGCTCGTCCTCGTCGTCGGGAGGGCGTTCCTCGGGGCGCCGTCCCTGCGTGTCCACCAGCGGCTGGCGCGGACGCTCGTGTGGCTGGCCATCTGCCTCTACGTCCTGTCGGCCGAGGCGCTGCTGGAGGGCGAGGACGGGATGGCGGGCGCGTTCGTCGTCTGCGGCGTCGAGGCGCTCTGCCTCGCCGCATGGGTCGGCCGCCGCCGCGACGACGGCGACGGCGGCGACGACGGCGGCGGAGGCGGTGGGGGCGACGAGCCCGAGCCGCCCGCCCCGATCGACTGGGACGCGTTCGACCGCGCCCGCGCCGGCTGGCGCCCCCACGAGCCGGTGGCCTGAGCGCGTCAGCCGACGGCCGACGCCCGGTCGGTGCCGGCGTCGTCGAGCCGCTCGCGCAGCCGGCGCAGCCCGCGGCGCAGCCGGCCGTCGATGGTCGTGCCGGGCTCGCCGGTCGCGCGGGCGATCTGCGCGATGGTCAGGTCGGCGCCGAAGCGCAGCGCGACCGTCTCGCGCTCCTCGTCGCTGAGGCTGCGCAGCGCCGACAGCAGCTCGTCGTGGCGCGCGACGGCGTCGTCGCGCGGCGCGGTGGCGGCGGCCGGCGGCCCGAGGCGCTCCAGCGCGCGGCGCTCCGCGCTCGCGCGGCGGGCGTGGTCGCGCAGCAGGTTGACGGCGATCGCGTACAGCCAGGCCTCCTCGGTGCCGCGCCGGGGGTCGAAGCGCCGCCGCGAGCGCAGGGCGCGCTCGAAGACGTCGCCGACGAGGTCCTCCGCGAGCAGGCGATCGCCGGTCCGGTACGCCAGAAAGCCGTACAGCCGCTGCGCGTGGCGGTGATAGAGGCGGTCGACGTCCATGTCGCATCGGAAGTCATGCCCGCCAGTCGGATTTCGCATCCGCCGTTCGTAGAAGAGGACATGAGCCACCACTCCGACGACCTCCCGCCCGACCTGCACGAGGTCGGCGAGCGCCTGCGCGACGACCGCCCGCGCCTGGACGCCCTCGCCTACGACCGCGGCCAGCAGCGGGTCCGTCGTGCGGCCGGCGCCCCGCGCCGCCGCTCGCGCCGGTCGTCGCTGGCCGTCGCCGCCTGCCTGGCCGTCGGCGCGATCCTCAGCAGCGGCGGGGCCGCCCTCGCCGTCTCGGGCCTCGCGTCGACCGACTCGACGGCCGTCGAGGCGCAGTACCC
The DNA here is from genome assembly GCA_035765735.1 of Baekduia sp. GTDB lineage: Bacteria > Actinomycetota > Thermoleophilia > Solirubrobacterales > Solirubrobacteraceae > Baekduia. Next base: position 146,883 of record DASTWY010000008.1, read on the forward strand.
GACGACGCCGACGATCACGACCACGCAGACCACCCCGACGTCGGCGTACACCACCACGACGCCGACCTCCGCCTACACGACCACGACGCCGACGTCGGGCTACACGACGACGACGCCGACCACGACGACCACGCCGACGGTGGCCGGCACGACCGAGACCGAGACCACCGAGACGATCGGCACTGCCCCGACCACCACCGGTGGCGGCGGCGCCGGCCCGTCCGTGGCGGGCGTGAGCGCCGGCCAGGCCCCGACCCAGGCGGCCGCGCAGGTCGGCGCCGCGCAGGGCGGCGGCCAGCTGCCGTTCACCGGGTTCGCCGCGATCCCGGTGATGCTCCTGGGCCTCGCCCTCCTGCTCGGCGGCATCGCGCTCCGGCGCCGCCACGCCGCCGACGGGCAGTAGGGCCGCTTCCGCGCCGGAGGGGCCATCCGGTCCCTCCGGCGTCGCTGGTCCTCCGGTCCCTCGCTCACTGCAGCGGCAGCGGCGCGTGCAGCGCGAAGCGCCGCCACCCGCGGGCGCTGTGGTGACGCCCGAGCCACGGCTCGGCCTGCGCGAGGACGCCGCCGTGCGGGTTGCGCGCCCGGGCAGCGGCGAACGCCGCGCGCGGGTCGCGCCCCGTCGTCGCCCGCACGAGCGCCTGGTCGTAGCGCGGCTGCCAGTTCTCGGGGTCACGCCGGATGGCCGCCGCCACGGCGCGGTCGGCGAGGGTCGGGTTGCCGAGCCGCAGGTCGCACCAGGCCAGCACCTCGAACGGCTCGGGCCGCACGCCGAGCGCCGCCGACGACGCGAGCGCGCGGTCGACGGCCTGCCGGCAGTCGCCGGCGCGGAACGCGCGCACGGCGTCGGCGAGCCGGTGCTGCGACTGCATCACGTTGAACGGCAGCACGGCGAGCAACAGGCACCCGAGCCCGAGGCCGACGCGGACCGGCATGGCCGCCCCGTGGGACGCCTCGGCGTCCGGATCGCCGGCGCGGCGGCGCGCCACGGGCGCGCCGAGCGCCAGGCCGGCGGCCGCCATCACGGGATACGTCAGCGCCGGCATCTCCCAGTCCCAGTCGATCCCCGCGTGGATGGCCCAGGCCGCGCTCGTGGCCAGCAGCGCGGCCCAGACGGGCCCCGCCTCGCGCGTGCGCCGTGCCAGGGCGACGAGCCCGCAGAGCAGCGCGGCGACGATCAGGACCAGGCCGACGAGCCCGAGCTCGCCGAGGACCTCGACGTACAGCGAGTGCGCGTCGACCACGGTCTTGGGGAACGTCGCGTCGCGGCCGCGGGTCCACAGGACCTCGAACGTCCCGGCGCCGGAGCCGTGAAGGCGGTGGGGGACGAAGCCGAGGTCGATGGCCACGCGCCAGTGCTCGATGCGCCCGTTGGCGCTCAGCTCGGTGAAGCGCTGCCCGGGGGCGAGGGTCTCCGAGACCGAGGCGTCGTTGACCAGGTGGTCGTAGGCGGCCCGCGTCCGGTCCACCCCGCCGAGCGAGAGCCCGAGGACGACCGCGGCCGCAGCCGCCACGCCGACCGTCGCCCATGCCCGCCGGCGGAAGGCCGGCCCGAGCCGGACGCGGGCGAGCCGGCCGTCGACGGGCAGCAGCGCGGCGCGCAGCAGCGCCGCTCCGGCGGCGACGGCGACGAGCAGCACCGCCGCATGGCGGCCCTCGGCCAGCCCCGTGTCGTCCACCGCCACGCGGTTGAGGCCGCTGGCCCCCGCGGCGACCAGCACGCCCGCCGTCGCCGCCGCGGCGCACGCGGGCACGCCGGTCAGCAGCCCCCGCGACGGGCCGGCCAGCAGGTAGACCGCCACGCCGATCGCCCCGGCCGCCGCCGCGCCGCGCGACACGCTGAACCACACCACCGCGGCGAGCAGCGGCACCGCCGCCGTGGCCGCGACCCGCAGCGCGCGCGAGCGGTCGGCGCTCGAGAGGTGCAGGCACCACACCGCCGTCAGGGCCGCCAGCAGCCCGGTCGCGTTCCAGTAGCTCAGCGGCCAGCTCAGGCGGTCGCGCGCGAAGCCGGGCCCGACGGGGAACCGGTCCGGCCGCAGCCACACGGCCAGCGCCGCCACGCCCACCACGACGCCGGCCGCCGCGAGGCCGAGGACCAGGACCCGCGCCCGCCCGCTGGAGCGCGCCAGCAGGCCGCAGAGCACGAGCATCGCCAGATACCCCACGTCGCGCGAGTACTCGAGCAGCGACCGCGCCCACGACCCCGACCAGGAGCCCGACACCAGCACCCAGACCACGAACGCCGCCAGCAGGACGGCCCCGGCGGCCAGGCCGCGCGTGAGCCCGTCGAACGGCCGGCGCGCAAGCGTCGCCCGGAGCGTCAGCAGGAGCAGCACCGCGATCGTCGCGGTGGCCGACCAGTCGGGGAAGTAGCCGCCCGACCGGAACGCGAGCACGGCCATGAGCACGGCCGGCGACAGCAGCACGAGCCCGGTGAGCGCCCGGTCGCCGACGGCGCGAGGGTCGCTCACGCTCAGCCGGGGACGTCGGGAGGCCGTGGCCGGGCCGAGCACTGCGGCCACTGTAGTTCCCTCCGGGCGGGGCCGCGACGCGCCCCGCACCGGAAACCGGCGGCGGCCGCGCCGGGGCGGCCGCCGCCGGAGGCGCGCGCGGGGCTACGCGGCGACCGGCACGCTCTCGGCCTCGCCGCGGCGCGCGGCCTCGACCTGCTCGCGGCTGTCCCGCGAGGAGATCAGCACGCTCGCCAGCACCGCGCCGGCCAGCGCGAAGCCGGCGCCGACCAGGAACGCCGTCTGGAAGCCCTCGGTCAGGGCGACCGCCGGGTTGCGCTCGCCGCCGGCCAGGACGTCGGCGGTCCGGCTGTTGGCGATCGAGGAGAGGATCGCCAGGCCGAGCGCGCCGCCGACCTGCTGCGAGGTGTTGATCAGCCCCGATGCCAGCCCGGCCTCGGCCGGCTTGGTGCCGGTGACCGCGCCGATCGTCACCGGGACGAACGACAGGCCGAGGCCGATCGCGGCGAGCATCGACGGGAACAGCACGTCGCCGACGAACGATCCGCCGGCGGCCGACACCTGCGAGAACCACACCAGGCCGGCGGTCACGAACAGCATGCCGGCGATCAGCGTCGGCTTGAAGCCGACCCGGGTGACCAGCTGCGACGCCATGCCGGCCGAGACGATGATCAGGCCGGCCAGCGGCAGGTACGACAGGCCCGCCTTCAGCGCGCTGTAGCCCAGCACCTGCTGGAGGTACAGCGAGATGAAGAAGAACATCGAGAACAGCGACATGCCGATCAGCAGGCCGACGACGTTCGACCCGCGCAGCGTCCGCAGGCGGAAGATCGAGAACGGGACCAGTGGCTGCGGCGAGCGCCGCTCGATGCCGGCGAAGGCCGCCAGCAGGCCGATCGAGATCGCGCCCAGCAGGAGCGTCTGCGTCGAGGTCCAGCCGGCGTTCGGCGCGTCGACCAGCGCGTAGACGCCGAGCGCCAGGCCGCCGGTCACCGCGATCGCGCCGGCGACGTCGAAGTGGCGCGCTCGGTCGGTGTCGCGGGTGTCCTCGAGCAGCCGCGGGGCGAGCGCGGCGGCGGCCAGGCCGATCGGGACGTTGACGAACAGCACCCACTCCCAGCCCGCCCACTCGGTGAGCATGCCGCCCAGCAGCACGCCGGCGGCTCCGCCCGAGCCGGCGACGGCGCCCCAGACGCCCAGCGCGGTGTTGCGCTCGGCGCCCTCGCGGAAGGTGGTGGTGACGATGCTGAGCGCGGCGGGGGAGACGAGCGCCCCGCCCAGGCCCTGGACGGCTCGGGCGATGATCAGCCAGAGCTCCGACTGCGCCAGGCCGCCGGCGAGCGAGGCGAGCGCGAAGAGCGCGAGCCCGGCCATGAACATGCGGCGGCGGCCGAGCAGGTCGGCCAGCCGTCCGCCGAGCAGCAGGAAGCCGCCGAAGACGAGGGTGTAGGCGTTGACGACCCACGACAGGTTGTCCTGGGTGAAGTCGAGGTCACGTCCGATCGACGGCAGCGCGACGTTGACGATCGACGCGTCGAGGACGATGACGAACTGCGCGGTGGCCAGGAGCGCGAGCGCCAACCACTTGGACCGCTGGGGAGAGGGGGTCACGGTTCCTCCAGGAATCGGGGAAAGAGGAGAACCGGTTCCGGTTCACCTCGACCATATGGAGAACCGGTTCCGCTTGTCAAGGGTGGGCGCTAGAGTCAGACCCATGAGCTCCACGGAGCCCAAGCCCCTGCGCGCCGACGCCCGCCGCAACCGCGAGCGGATCGTCGAGGCTGCGCGGGAGCTGTTCGCCGAGGAGGGGCAGGCGGCCCAGATGGACGACGTCGCGCGCCGCGCCGGCGTCGGCGTCGGGACCGTCTACCGGCACTTCCCGACGAAGTCCGCGCTGCTCGGCGAGCTGATGGCGGCGAAGTTCCGCCACCACGCCGAGGTGGCCCGCCGCTGGGCCCAGGAGGAGGACGCCTGGACCGGCTTCGAGGGCTTCCTGCGCGAGACGTTCGCCGCGATGGCCCGCGACGTGACCCTGCAGCAGCGGATGAGCTGGCCCAGCGACGGCGAGGCCGTCGCGCACGCCGAGGAGGCGCGGCAGGTGCTCGTCGAGGTCTTCGGCGAGATCATCGTCCGAGCTCAGGAGCAGGGGACGCTGCGCCGCGACTTCTCGGTCGACCAGATGCCGGCGCTGATGTGCGCGATCGGTGCCGTGATGGCGGCGCAGAGCCCGCTGGTGCCGACCGCCGAGCCGTTCATCGAGGTCGTGCTCGACGGGCTGCGGGCGACGCCGGCCTGATCCCGCCGGCCGTCCGGGCCCTCAGCGCTCGTGCGCCGGGCGGTACGCGTCGTCGTGCTCGTGCTCGGCGTAGAAGCGCACCATGTTGGCCACGTACTCGGGGAACCGCGGGCAGCGCAGCCCGCTGCGGCCCAGCACCTCCGACGCCTGCGTGGTGTCGAAGTGCACGGGGTGGTTGAGGTAGACGATCGACTCCCGCGGCGTGCCGCCGAAGGCCTTGCGCACCGCGCCGAAGCGCAGCGAGCGCTCGACGATCGCCGGCGGCAGCGGCAGCGAGGGCTCCTTGCCGCGGTATTCACGCGCCAGCAGGCGCGCGAGCTCGATCGCCGAGACCGGCTCGGGGTCGACGAGGTGCAGCGTGTGCCCCGTGGCGTCCGGGTCGCGGGTGCCGGCCGCGATCGCGTCGACCACGAAGTCGACCGGCACGACGTTGAACGGCGCGTCGCCGCGGCCGATCTGGAGGATCGGGCCGGGCCCCGCCATGCTGCGCAGCAGGTAGTAGGGGCCGTCGAACTTCTGCGTCTCGCCGGTCTTCGAGTCTCCGACGACGATCGCCGGGCGGTAGATGGTCGTCGGGACGTCGTCCATCGAGGCGCGCACGACGACCTCGGCGGCGAACTTCGTCGACTCGTAGAAGTTCTTGAACTCCTGGCCCTCGGCCAGCTCGCGCTCGAGCACGCGCCCGGAGCGGCGCCCGGCGACGTAGGCCGTGGAGATGTAGTGGTGGCGCTCCAGGTCCGTGCAGCGGCGGCAGAAGTCGACGACGTGCTGCGTGCCCTGGACGTTGACGCGCTCGGCGAGATCGGCCCCGACGGCCAGGTCGTAGATCGCCGCCAGGTGGAAGACCGCGCTCACCTCGCCGGTCAGCCGCTCGTACGTCTGCTCGTCGAGGCCCAGCCGCGGGTGGGTGATGTCGCCGGGCACGATGTCGACGCCGTCGGGCGCCAGCGCCCGCGCGCGCTCCACCATCCGCGGCTCGACCAGCGCGACGACGCGAGCCTCGTCGTCGGCGGCGAGCAGGCGTGGGACGAGTCGGCCGGCCAGGAAGCCGGGAAAGCCGGTGAGCAGCATCGTGCGGTGCATGACGCCGCGGAACCTAGCCGGTCATTCGACAGGGCGTCGAGCGGCCGGGTCGGCGTCCGGCGCGGTGAGGCCACGGACCGCCAGCTCCGGGTCGGGCTCGCCCGCGCGGATCCAGCCGAGGATCTGCTCGCGGAACTGGACCTCGATCCGCACCTGCAGCTCGGCCGACACGCGCGCCACCGCGGCGACGAGCGGCACGCCCGCGCGGAGGTCGTCGGTCCGCAGGTAGGCGCCGACTGTGCGCTGGTCGCCGCCGCCGGGGTCGTCGAAGAAGCCGGCGCCCGGCACCGACCGCGCCGCGTCGCGCAGCGCGTCGGCGTGCTCGTCGCCGGCCGCGTCGGCGACGAAGAGGACGAGGTGGGCGACGGGCACGGCTCGACGCTACCCGGCCCGCCGCTGCACCGCGACGACCTCCCGGCCTGAGAGACTTCGCGGCCGGTCGGCTCGGGAGGCCGACGGGCACCGGCGAGCCGGACGGCGGCTCGCCGGCCACCGGAACTTCCGGCGCGCCCGGCGGTTTGCTCCCGACGGCCGTCCGAACACCGAACTCCCCGAGGAGCACCCCTCCAGCCCATGCGACGCCGCCTGGCCCTGATCGCCACCTCCATCGCCGCCCTCGTGCCGGCCTCGGCCGCGCAGGCGGCGTTCTTCCCCGCCGAGCCCGTCGACGGCCCGAACCCCGGGATCGTCGCTCTCGGCGACGTGGACGTCTCGCGCGACGGCACCGGCGCGCTGGCCTACGTGCGCCGCGACGGCGATGCCTCGCACGTCTACGTGTCGCGGCTCGTGGACGGCGCGTTCGGCGCGCCCGAGCAGGTCGACGTGGGGCTGGCGCCCGACAGCGCCCAGCCGGTGGTCGCCGCCGGCGAGGGCGGCCGCGTCGCGGTGGTGTTCATCAGCGGCGGCCAGGCGTGGGCGTCGGTGCGGCCGTCGGCGCTGCAGGCATGGACGGCCCCGCAGCCGCTCGGCGCCGGGGCCTCGAACCCGTCGGTGGACCTCTCGGTCAACGGCGTCGGCTACGCGACGTTCACCAGCTCGGGGGACGTGCGCGCGGCGCGGCTCGACCGCGGCGCCACCTCCTTCGCGGTGCTCGGGCAGCCGCTCGACATCGATCCCGCCCAGGACGCCGGGGCCGGCGCGGGCCGCTCCCGCGTGGCCGTGTCGGCCGACGGCACGGCCGTCGCGGTCTGGGGCGAGGCCGGCCACGCGTACGCCCGGCGGCTGTTCGCCACGTCGGTCTCCGCGTCGCCGCTGGACCTGTCGCTGCCGAGCCTCGACGGCCACGCCGGGCTGGCGGCCGACGCGCCCGACGTCGACATCGAGGACGACTCGAGCTTCGCCTGGATCGTGTTCCGCCAGGCCTTCGACGACGGGGGCGTGCCGATCACGCGCGCGATCGCCACCCGGCTGCGCGGCTCGCGCCTGGACGGCGAGGCGCCCTACGACGGCCTCGCCTGGGGCGGCGGCGCCGGCGCCGAAGCGCCGAGCGTCGACATCAACGGCAAGGGCCTGGGCATCGTCACCGCGGGCACGACCAGCGGCGCGGCGCTGTCGGGGATCATCAAGGACGACCTGCTCAACACCGCGATCCAGGTCGGCGGCAACGGCTCGCCGGCGCAGCCGCGGGGCGCGGTGGCCGAGGGCACGGCGCGCGTCGCCGGCTGGGTCAACGCCGGCGACGGCACCGCCTACGGCGCCTTCTACCAGGACCGGCTCGAGGACCGGACGGTCCCGACGCCGGATCCCGCCGCGCTGCTGAGCCGGCCGGAGCTCGGCCCCGTCGACCCCGCCGCGGGCTTCGACATGTCCGGCGACCGCACCGGCGACTTCGCCTTCGCGTTCGTGCAGGGCACGGGCGCCGACCGGCGGCTGGTGGTCTCCTACTACGACCGCGCGCCGGTCTCGTTCTTCCTGCAGAGCTCGTCGCGCCCGTGGCGCAACCCCGAGCGCGACCCGATCTCGTGGACGGCGCCGGTGGACCAGTGGGGGACGATGTCCTACGCCATCCTGGTCGACGGCAAGCCGCTGGCCAAGACGACCAAGACCCGGGCGAAGCTGCCGGCCGGCTCGCTGCCGCAGGGCATCCACCGGTTCGCGATCCAGGGGACCGATCGCCGCGGCCAGTCGGCGACCACGAGGTCGGTGCGCCTGAAGGTCGACACGCTCGAGCCGCGCCTCGCCGTGCACGTGTCGCGCAGCGGCCGGATGCTCACCGTCCACGCCAGGGCGCGCGACCGCGTGGCCGGCGCGCGGCCGTCGGGCATCGCGACGACCCGGATCGCCTTCGGGGACCACAGCCGGTCCGTCACGGGGTCCAAGGCCGTCCACGTCTACGCGCGCGGCGGCCGGTTCCGGGTGCGCGTGAAGGCCGTCGACGCGGCGGGCAACCGCACGGTCGTCCGCCGCACCGTCCACGTGGGCTAGCCGTGGCCGCCGAGCGCCTGACCCTCCGCGACCGCACAATCGAGCTGCGGCCGGGCCGGCCTCTGGTCATGGGGATCGTCAACGCGAACCCGGACTCGTTCTCCGACGCGGTCCGCCACAGCACGCTCGACGCCCAGGTGGCCCACGCGCTGGCGCTGGTGGAGGACGGCGCCGACCTGATCGACGTCGGCGGGGAGTCCGGCGTCACGTACACCGGCGTGACCGCCGAGGAGGTCGAGCGCGACCGCGTCGTCCCGCTCGTGCGCCGGCTGGTCGACGAGGGCGTCGTCGTGTCGGTCGACACGTGGAAGCCGGGCGTGGCCGCCGCGGCGCTGGACGCCGGCGCGCACCTGCTCAACGACGTCAGCGGCCTGCGCGACCCGGCGCTCGCCGGCGAGGTCGCCCGCGCCGGCGCGTCGCTGGTGGTCATGCACACCCGCGCCGCGCCGAAGGAGGAGCACTTCGCCGACTACGGCGGGGACGTCGTCGGCGACGTCGTCGCGTTCCTCGACGAGCGGTGCGCGCTGGCGCGCGAGCGCGGCGTGCCGGAGGAGCGCCTGATCGTCGATCCCGGCCCCGACTTCGCCAAGACGCCGGCCGAGAGCATCGCCTGCCTGCGCGCGGCCGACCGCCTCCGCGGGCTCGGCCGCCCGTGGCTGGCCGCGGTGTCGCGCAAGTACTTCCTGGCCGCCATCACCGGCCGGCCGCCCGCCGAGCGGCTCGCCGGCACGCTGGCCGCCGTCGGGTTCGCCGCCGACCACGGGGCCGCGATGGTCCGCGTGCACGACGTCGCGCAGGTCGTCGACTTCCTGGCCGTGCGCGAGGTCCTCGCCGGCACGGGCGAGGTGGGGGAGGTCGACCCCGGCGACGACGCGCTGAAGTGGATCCGGGCGGCCCCCGATGCGGGGGACGCGCCGGCCTCCTGACCGGCGAGTTCGCTACGGTCCGCCACGAGTCGTCGCCGGCCGCTGTCCTTCAACGCGGCCCGGACGCCCACCGACACCCACCATCTGAGGAGGACCCATGTCCGTGCTGACCCGTACCGCACTCGAGGACAGCCCGCTCGCCGACCTGCACGCCATCGCGTCGGAGCTCGGCATCGACGGCTACCGCCGCCTGCGCAAGCCCGACCTGGTCGCGCGCATCCTGGAGCGCCAGGGCGGCACCGAGGCGCCGGCCGAGGCCGAGGCCGAGGTCGAGGTCGAGGCGGAGGAGGAGCGCCCGCGCCGCCGCCGCGGCACCCGTGGCGGCCGCACGCGCCGCAAGGGCGCCGAGGAGGAGGGCGTGACCGACGAGGGCGCCGGCGCCGAGGCCGTCGCGACCGAGGACGAGGTCGTCGAGGAGGAGCTCGAGGAGGAGGCCGCCGAGCGCGCCACCGCCGAGGAGGAGGTCGCCGAGCGCCGCCCGCGCCGCCGCCGTGGCGGCCGCGAGCGCGAGGCCGAGGCCGAGGGCGAGCGCGAGGAGCGCATCGCCGAGGGCGTCGTGGAGCTGCTCGCCAACGGGTCGGGCTTCGTCCGCGTGGCGCCGCCCGAGCCCTCCGACGACGACATCTACATCTCCGCCGCCCAGGTGCGGCGCTGCGAGCTGGTGTCCGGCGACCGCGTCACCGGCCCGGTCCGCGAGCCGCGCCGGTCGGAGCGCTATCCGTCGCTCGTCCGCGTCGACACGATCAACGGCCGTCCGGCCGACGAGGTCGCCGAGGGCACGCACTTCGAGGACCTGCCGTGCGGCCTGCCGACCGAGCGCTTCGCCCTCGGCTCGGAGGACCCGACGCTCAAGGCGATCGAGTGGCTGACGCCGATCGGCAAGGGCTCGCGCGTGACGATCACCGGGCCCGCGCACGCCGGCAAGACCGAGGCGCTGCGGCGCCTGGCCGGCGCGCTGGCCGAGCAGGACGGGGTGGAGGTCCAGGTGGTGCTCGCCGGGGCGCGCCCCGAGGAGTGCGTGGCCTGGCGCGACGCGGGCATCGAGCCCGCGGCCGTCGCGACCCTCGGCGCCGGGGTCGACGCGCAGGCGCAGGCCGTGGAGCGCGCGATCGACACCGCCAAGCGGATCACGGCGCGCGGCGGCGACGTCGTCGTGCTCGTCGACGCACTCGACGGCCTGGCGCCGCTGGCTGCCCAGCGCGTGCTCGCGGCCGCCCGCAACGTGGTCGACGGCGGCTCGCTGACGGTCATCGCCGCCGCGGCGGCGCCGGTCGGCGGCGAGACGACGATCGTCGCCCTCGACCCGCGGCTGACGCGCACGGGCCGCTTCCCGGCGCTCGACCTCGGCGCCAGCGGGACGATGCGCCCCGAGCTGCTGGTCGGCGACGAGGGCGCCGAGGCGATCGCCTCGGCGCGCGGCCAGTCGCTGGGGCTCTAGCGCGGAACGTAGGCGACCCGGCCCCACGAGGGCTCGGGCGCCAGCTCGACGGGCTCGCCGTCGCGGTCGGGCTGCACGTACTGGAAGGAGTGGGTCTCGGCGTCGAAGGCGACGTCGAGCTCCCCCTCCTTGACGCGCTGGTCCAGCCACGCGGAGCGGAAGACCAGGCGGCGCAGCCAGTGCACCAGCGAGCGGTCGCTGGGGCCGACGAGCTCGGGCCAGCAGTCGTTGACGTGCTCGCCCAGCGCCGAGGCCGGCTCCTGGATCTCGCCGTTGACGGAGAGCGTCACGAGGTCCTCGAGCTCGTGGTCCTCCAACCGCCCGGCGACGAAGCCGAGCTTGTTGGCGGCCTGCTCGCAGCGCTCGCGGAAGTCGCGCTCGTTGAAGGTGAAGCGGAGCTCCCCGTACTCGAGGACGAAGTCCTCTCCGCTGTCGTAGTTGCCTCGGCGTGCGTCGTTCATCAATGCCCTGTCAGTCGTCGCGCCGAGGAGGGACGGCGGCTCACGAAGTCGTCGGCATCGTATGCCCGATCCCTTCGTCTCCGCAGGTGCTGGGAGCGATCTTGCAATCCGTCCGCTGCGCGTGCGCCCGCCGGTCCGCGTGAGCTTCGCCGGTGCTCGCGCGGAACCTTCCGCGAAGGGGGAAGAGTTCCGCGCGCCGGACGCCTAGGACCGGCATGACCCACGATGAACCGGCCACGATCCTGCTCGCCGAGGACGACGCGACGACGCGGACCTTCCTCGCCGACGAGCTGACCGCCGACGGCTACGAGCTGCTCGTCGCCGAGTCGGCGCGCGACGCGCTCCGCCTGCTCGAGACCAAGTTCCCCGACCTGGCGATCCTCGACGTGGGGCTGCCCGACACCTCCGGGCTGGAGGTCGTCCGGCGGGTCCGCACGGCCGACGGCGCGGTCAGCGCGATCGACCGCGACGTTCCGCTCATCGTGCTCAGCGGCCGCTGCGGCGAGGTGGACCGCGTCCGCGCGTTCGACCACGGGGCCGACGACTTCGTCGCCAAGCCCTTCAGCTACCCCGAGCTGCGCGCCCGTGTGGCGGCGCTGCTGCGGCGCGCCGACCGGCGGCGGCGCCCCGGTCGTGTCCGCGTCGGGCCGCTGGAGCTCGACCCCTCGTCGCGCTCGGTCCGCCTGGACGGCAGGCCCGTGGCGCTGACCCAGAAGGAGTTCGCGCTGCTGCGCGTGCTTGCCGCGGCGCCGACGAAGGTCCACACCAAGGACGAGCTGCTGCGCACCGTCTGGGGCTTCCGGTCGCGCGGGACGACGCGGACGCTGGACAGCCACGCCTGTCGCCTGCGGGCGAAGCTGGCGACCGCCGGCACGCCGTTCGTGCTGAACGTCTGGGGCGTCGGCTACCGGCTGATCGACGACCCCGGGCACGCCGTCGGGCTGGAGGCTGCGGCGTGAGCGTCCCGGAGCTCGTGGCAGCCGTCGCGGTCCCGCTCGCGGCTGCGGCCGGGGCAGGGACGGGCTTCGCGGTGGCGCGCCGGGCGGCGCGGGAGCGGGCCGCTCGCATCGCGCACGAGGTCCGCGGGCCGCTCGCCGCGGGCCAGCTCGCCCTGCACGCCGCGGCCCGGCGGGGGCAGATCCGGCCGCGCCTGCTCGCGGCGCTCGAGCTCGAGCTGCGCCGTGCGCTCGCCGCGCTGCACGAGGGCCGGCGCGAGCCGGCGGTCGCCGACGTCGACCTCGCCGACCTGCTGCGCTGCCAGGTCGAGACCTGGCAGGCGGTCGCGGCGGCGCACGGCGTCCGGCTGACGCTCGTGCCCGGGCCCGGCACTGCGCTGGTGTGCGCCGACGCGCTGCGCGTCGCGCAGGCCACCGCCAACGTCGTCGCCAACGCGATCGAGCACGGCGGCGGGACCGTCGAGGTGCGGACGCGTCGCGTCGGCGATCGCGTGCGGGTCGAGGTCTCCGACGGCGGGCCGGGCCTGCCGGCCTCCGTGGCCGAGCTGGCCCGCCGTCCGCGCGCGGGCCGCGGCGAGCGCGGGCGCGGGCTGGCCATCGCGGCCGGCGCCGTCGCCGGCTGTGGCGGCCGCGTCGTGTCGCTGCCGACCGCCGCCGGCGCGCGGGTCGCCATCGAGCTGCCGGTCGCCGGAGGCGGCGCTTGAGCCGCCGCCGGCGTGCCCTCGTGCTGGCAGGGCTCGCCGTGCTGCTCGGCGCGCTCGCGGCGTCGGACGTCGCCGGGCGCGAGGCGGCGCTGCGGCGCTCGCTCGGCCCGACAGTGCCCGTGGTGGTCGCTCGCACCCGCGTTCCGGAGGGGGCGCGCCTCGACGCCCGGCGGCTCGGGCTGCGCCGCGTGCCGGCGCGGTACGCGCCCGTCGCCGGCTACGCCTCGATCGCGGCGCTCGCCGGCGCGCGTGCGGCCATCGCGCTGGAGCCCGGCGAGGACGTCGTCCCGGCGGCGGTCGACACGGGCCGGCCGCAGGGCGCGCCGGTCCGCGCGGGCGAGCGGGTCGCCGAGATCGTCGCCCGCGGCGCGCCGGAGCTCGTCCGGCCCGGCGGCCGCGTCGACGTGCTGGTCACGCGCGAGACCGGCGACGGCCAGGGCTCCACGACGCTGGCCCTCGAGGACGTCGAGGTGCTCGCCGCCGCTCCGGCGCCCGCCGACGCGGGCGACCCGGGCCTGGGCCCGAGGGTCGCGGTGTCGCTGCGGGTGACCGTGCGCCAGGCCGTCTTCCTGGCCGCGGCCGAGTCCTTCGCCCGCGAGCTGCGCGTGCTGCCGCGCGCGGCGGGCGACCAGCGCCGGGGCATCGCCGGTCTGACGGTGGGCGCCGACCTGCGCTGATCCTCCGGGCCCGCGGGGCGGTCGGCCACCCGTCCAGGGCTCCGCGGGCACCTCAAGGCTGCCCCCGGACGACCGATACCCCGGGCCGAGGCTCTCATGTCGCCAACCCTGCGCACCGTTCCCATCGTCCTCGCGGCCGCCAGCCTGATGGCCCCCGCGGCTGCCAATGCGGCGAAGCGGCACCACCGCTTCAAGCCGGCGTATCCGAAGGTCGGCAAGATCGCGCCCCGCAAGGTGGCTATCGGTGACACGCTCACCATCAAGGGGCGCAACCTGCGCGTCGGCAAGCTGACGACGACCGTCGTCTTCCAGCGCAAGGGCAAGCCCGCGGTCTTCGTCAAGGCCTCGGGCGGCACCAAGCGCCGCCTGGTCCTGCGGGTCCCGGAGAAGCTGGCGGCCTTCCTGGCCATCCGGGACGGCGACGCCAAGCAGACCCAGTTCCGCATGCGGGTGCTCACGACCCGGTTCGCCAAGCGCTGGACGAGCCCCGCGCGCTCGCCGCTGGTGAGCCCCAAGGTCGTGGAGGACCCCGCGTCGCCCGTGGCGCCGCCCGCCACCGGTCCCGGCTCGACCCCCGCGCCGCAGCCCACCCCGTACGAGCTGTGCCAGGCGGCCGCGAAGGCCAACCCGGCCGGCGACGAGGACCACGACGGGCTCAGCAACGGCACCGAGCTCGCCCTCGTCGACAAGACCGACCCGTGCGCGGCCGACACGGACGGCGACGGCATGGTCGACGGCTACGAGTACCTCTCGGCGGTCGACCTCAACGGCAGCGCGGTGCCCTACCCGGGCAAGCGGCCGTGGCCGAACCCGCTGGACGGCGCCGACGGCGGCTACGACTTCGACGGCGACGGCCTGACGCTCTCGCAGGAGTACATGCTCTGGAAGTTCGCCGGCGGGACGTTCCCGCTGACGGCCTACAGCGACGGCACGCAGAACTCTGGCGGCACCCACGCGGCGACGCTCGCCGAGACGGCGCTCGACCTCGACGGCGACGGCAACCTGACCGACGACGAGCGCGACGCCGACGGCGACGGGCTCTCCAACGAGGTCGAGCTCAACCTGACCGGCCTGCAGACCTGGTGGGACAAGGCCTACAAGGACGAGAAGCCGTACACGATCGCGAAGTTCGTGCAGCCCTCGGCAACCGACGAGGACACCGACGGCGACGGCATCGCCGACGGCCTCGACGACCAGGACCACGACGGCTGGGACAACGTGGCCGAGATGCAGGACCCCGGCCGCGCGAGCGGGTACCGTATTCAGCCGTACAACCCGTGCCTGCCGGATCCGTACGCGCGCACCTGCAGCCGCTACGCGACGTTCGACGATCCGTGGCCGCCGTTCGACGACAGCCAGCACCCCGGCGACGCCGTGCCCTTCCAGTTCCCCAACGCGACGGCGGTCGCGCCGGATCCCGGCTGGAACGGCAACACGGGTCCGCAGGGCTCCTAGCCCGCGGCACCCACAGCAGCTGCGATCAACGGCCGGGCCTCGTGCCCGGCGGTCGTCGTTCTCCCGAGCTCGGAGGGGAGAGGTCGGCGGGCCGTGACCCTCAGATGGGCATGAGCACCGGTGCCGACGCCCTCGACGACCTGGCCGACCGCCTGCGCGACCGGCTGCTGGCGGAGGCGGGCGACGCCGGCGCGCCCGACGGCGACCACGGCGAGCTCCATGCCCGCATCCGCGCGCTGGTCGACCGCGACGCCGGCCTCCTCGACGAGGCCACGCGCGCCGAGCTGGTCGCGCGCGTGGCGCGGCGCTCCTTCGGGCTCGGCCCGCTCGAGCCGCTCCTCGCCGACCCCGCCGTCGACGAGGTCATGGTCAACGGCGCGGGCGCCGCGGGGACGGTGTGGGTGGAGCGTGCGGGCCGGCTCGAGCCGACCGGCGTCGCGTTTGCCAGCGAAGCGGACCTGCGCCACGCGATCGAGCGGATCCTCGCGCCGCTGGGGCGCCGCGTCGACGAGTCCGAGCCGCTGGCCGACGCGCGGCTGCCCGACGGCTCGCGCGTCAACGTGGTGCTGCCGCCGCTGGCCGTCGACGGCCCGCTGGTCACGATCCGCCGCTTCCGGCGACGGCCCCTGAGCGCCGACGAGCTGGTGGCGCGCGGCACCTGGACCGCGCCGCTGCGCGACTTCCTGGCGCGCGCCGTGCAGGCGCGGCTCAACATCCTCGTCAGCGGCGGCACCGGCTCGGGCAAGACCACGACCCTGGGCGCCCTCTCGTCGTTCGTGCCGGCCGGCGAGCGGATCGCCACCATCGAGGACACCGCCGAGCTCCGCCTCCAGCAGCCGCACGTGGTGCGGCTCGAGGCGCGGCCGGCCAACGTCGAGGGCCGCGGCGAGATCAGCATCCGGCGGCTGCTGCGCAACGCGCTGCGCATGCGCCCGGATCGCATCGTCGTCGGCGAGATCCGCGGCGCCGAGGCCCTGGACATGCTCGCCGCCATGACCACCGGCCACGACGGCTCGCTCTCGACCGTGCACGCCGGCTCGCCCGAGGAGGCGCTGCGGCGCGTCGAGACGCTGGCGCTGATGGCGGGTCTCGGCCTGCCGCATGCGGCGGTGCGCGAGCAGGTCGCCGACGCGCTGGACCTCGTGGTCCACCAGTCGCGGCTGCCCGACGGCAGCCGCCGCGTGGTGGCCGTCAGCGAGGTCGTCCGCGTGGCCGCCGGCCCCGCCGCCCGCGAGCTCTATGCCGTCCGGGACGGGCGGCCGCGCTGGCGCGCCGCCCTGTCGGCGCGGCTGACCGCGCGGCTCGGGGAGGCGGGGGCGTGACCCCGGCGGTCGCGCTGGCCGCCGTCGCCGCCGCGCTGGCGGTGTGGTCGGCGTGGGAGGTCCTGAGCGCCCTGGAGGCCGAGGCAGCGGCGGACCGGCTGCGGCGCGCGCTGGCGCCGCTCTCGCTGGCCGGCCGGGCCGGGCGCGAGCCCACGCCGCCCGAGCGCCGCCGCCTCGCGGTGCTGGGCGCCGGCGTCCTGGCCGCGGGCGGCTGGATCGTCGCCGGGCCGCTCGTCGCGCTGGCGCTGGCGACGGCCGGTCCGGCGCTGGTCGGCCGGCTGCTGGCAGCCCGGCGGCGGCGCTGGCGGCGCGCGCTGGCCGCCGGTGTCCCGGCCGTCGCCCGCGGCCTCGCCGACGCCCTCGCCGGCGGCCACAGCGTGCGCGGGGCGCTGGAGCTGCTCGGCGCCGCTGGGGCGGTCGGCGGGCCCGCGCAGGCCGAGCTGCGGTCGGTGGCGCGGCGCCTCGCCCTCGGGGCGCGCACCGAGGACGTGCTCGAGAGCCTGCGCCGGCGGGCCGCCGACCCGGCGTGGGACACGCTCGTGGCCGCCATCCTGCTCCAGCGCCGGTCGGGCGGCGACCTCGCCGCGCTGCTGCGCTCGATCGCCGACGCGCGCGAGCGGGCGGGCAGGGAGGAGCGCGAGGCGCGCGGGCTGACCGCCCAGGCCCGGGCGACCGCCCGGCTGGTGGCGGGCCTGCCCTTCGCGGGGCTCGCCCTGGGCGAGCTGGCGGCTCCCGGCACGCTGGCCGCCCTGCTCGGCGACCCGCGCTCGCGGGTGCTGCTGATCCTCGCCGTCCTCGCCGGGGCCGCCGCGGTGGCCGTCGTCAGCCGGCTCGCCCGCCTTCCGGGCGCATGACGGCCGCGACGCTCATGGCCGGAGCGGCGGGGGCGCTCGCGGGAGCGTCGCTCCTCGAGGGCGCGGCGGTGCTGGCGGCGCAGCGGCGCGCGCGTGCCGGGCGCGGGGGCCGGTCCGGCCGGTGGGCCGCCGCGCTGGCCGGGCTGGGCCGGCGGGTGGGCGCGCCCTCGCCGCCGCGCGACCTCGACGCCCGCCTGGCGGCGGCCGGCGCGCCCGCCGGCCTGACCGCCGGCGACCTCATGGCCATCAAGGCCGGCGCCTGCCTCGCGGCGGCGCTGGCCGTGCTGCCGCTCGCCGCGGCGCTGCCGCTGCGCCTCGCCGTCGTGGCCGTCGGCGCCGCCGCGGCAACGGGGTTCGCCGGCCCGGACGTCCTGCTGCGCCGCCGTGCCCGCCGCCGCGGCGCGCAGGTCGGCCTCGAGCTCCCGGACGTGCTGGACCTGCTGCGGGTGGCCGTCGACGCCGGGCTGCCGGTCGGGCGCGCGATCAGCGAGGTGGCCCGCCGCCGCGGCGGCCTGCTGGCCGACGAGCTCGCCCGGGCCGCTGTGCGCGTGGACCTCGGCGTGCCGCGCCGCGAGGCGCTCGGCGAGCTGCGGCGCCGGCTGCCCGCGCCGCCCGTCGCGACGCTGGTGGCGGCGGTCGAGCGCGCGGACCGCCACGGGACGCCGCTCGGCCCGGCGCTCGCGGCGCTGGCCGAGGAGACCCGCGCCGAGCGCGCGCGGCGCCTGCGCGACCACGCCGCGGCAGCGGCGCCGCGCATCCAGCTGGCGATCGCGCTGCTGCTCGTGCCCGCCGCGATGCTCACCGTCGCGGCCGGGCTCGTGCATGGCCTGGGCTGACGTGGGAAAGGTGGACCGGATCATGGCGCACACGACCCGTCTGGACCCCGCGACGTTCAACCTCCCGGTGGGCCGCCTGCGCAGCGGCTACTACAGCGACGCGTACTTCAACTCGACCAAGGCGCTGCTGGAGGCCGAGGGCCGCCACCCGCACGTCCTGATGCAGGTCTTCCAGAAGGCCGACTCCGTGCTGGGCGGGGTGGACGAGGCGATCGCCGTCCTGAAGGTCGGCGCCGGCCACGTCGGCGAGGAGGGCGTCTGGGTCCCGGGTTGGGACGACCTCGAGGTCCACGCGCTGGAGGAGGGGGAGCCGATCGAGCCCTTCGAGACGGTCATGACCATCGCGGGCGACTACAGCCTGTTCGCCCACCTGGAGACCGTCTACCTGGGCTGCATGGCCCGCCGCTCGCTGGTGATGCGCAACGTCCGCGCTGTCGTCGAGGCCGCGCGCGGCAAGCAGATCCTGTTCTTCCCGGCGCGCCATGACCACTGGCTCGTGCAGACGGGCGACGGCTGGGCCGCGCACGTGGCCGGGGCGATCGGCGTCTCGACCGACGCGCAGGCGTCCTGGTGGGGCGGCCGCGGCGTCGGGACCGTGCCGCACGCCCTGATCGCGGCCTATGACGGCGACACCGTGGCCGCCGCGCGCGCCTTCGCGCGCCGCTTCGGCGACGAGGTCAACGTGACCGTCCTCGTCGACTTCGAGAACGACTCGGTGCGCACGGCCGTCGAGGTGGCCGACGCGCTCGGCGACGACCTCTGGGGCGTGCGCCTCGACACCTCCGAGCGGCTCGTCGACGCGTCGCTGGCCGACCTCGGCCCCGACGCGCCGCGCGGCGTGAACCTCGAGCTCACCCGGCGCGTCCGCCGGGCGCTCGACGACGCCGGACACCCCGGCGTGCGGATCGTCGTCTCCGGCGGCTTCGACGCCGACAAGATCGCCAGCTTCGAGGACGCGGGGGCGCCGGTCGACGCCTACGGCGTCGGCTCGTCGCTGCTGCGCGGCCAGAACGACTTCACGGCCGACATCGTGCGCGTGGACGGCAACCCGCGCGCGAAGGTCGGCCGCGAGGAGCGGCCGAACCCGCGGTTGCAGCGGGTGCCGTGATCGTGAGGCCGGGCCGCGCGGCCCGGCCTCACGACGGGCGCTACGGGACGGCGACACCCGCCTTGACGTGGCTGACGCCGTCCTGCGACGTGCCGCCGGCGGCGGCCGGGCCGAACGCGTCCAGCGTCGGCTTGGCCTTGGCGAAGTCCGGGTCGCCGGCGGCCAGCCCCTCGACCAGTCTCACGGCCTTCGGCGTGTCCAGGAAGAACGACGGCTTGGCGCCGTCGAGCAGCCCGGCCGCGGTCTTGAACGCGTCCGTGGAGCCGACGGTGCCCTTCGGCTCGAGCGCGTCGGCCAGGGCGCCCTGGCCGACCGCGACGACGAACACGTCGCCCTTGGCCGCGATCTGCACGCCGCCGGGCAGGCCGGACGAGCCCGGCAGCAGCAGCCCGGTGGCGCCGCTGGGCAGGCCGGGCAGCGGCTTGGCCGCGGCGCCGAACCGCGGCAGCAGGCTGCGCAGCTCGGCGATCGCGCGCTTGGACGCCGCCGGATCCTTGGACTGCACGACGAGCGCGCCGCCCAGCGTCGACGGGTTCGTGCCCTCGACGAAGATGGTGGCGTCGCCCATCCAGTCCAGGAAGTCCTTCTGGACGTCGAGGCCGAGGCCGGCCTTGAGCTGCTGGAGCAGCGCCTGCGGGTCGACGCCGCCGGCCGTCGCCCCGCTGCCGCCCCACTGGTCCAGCGCGCGCTCGATGGTCCCGCCGACGTCGCCGACACCGACGCTCAGCCAGGCGGAGTCCGGAGCGGCGGCCGCCGCCGCGGCGCTGTCGCCGTGGGCGTCGCCGCTCTTGGCGCCGAGCGCGGCCATGTCACCGACGATGGCGTTGTCGTGCACGTCGATCGACGCCGCGACGGCGCGCAGCCCCAGCCCGGCGAGCAGCCCCTTGACGGCCTGCTGGCCCTGGATGTCGCTGGCGCTCGAGCCCTGGGCGGACACGCCCTCGATCGCGCGGCGCGGGTCGACGTAGAGGAACCCGAGGCCGTCGGTCGAGACGGCGTCGCGCGCCTCCTGGAACTGCTTGCTCTCCGCGAGGGAGTCACCCTTGGTGGCGTCGATGGCGGCCTTCACGCCGCGCTCCGAGCCGATCAGCACGCGACCGTCGAGCACCGCCGCGGCCTCGTCGTCCTTGGCCTTGAGGAGGTACTGGACGCCGCGGTACTCCCGCTTGGTGGCGTCCTTCTCGCGGTCGAGATAGGCCTGCGCCCGGTCGTCGTCCTTGGAGGCGAGGGCCACGACGCCGTCGGTGTCGTCCTTGCCGGAGCCCAGGCTCAGGATGGCCACGCCGACGCGGTCTCCGAGCCAGGGCTCGATGTCCTGCTGGTAGTTGGCGCCCTCCTCATGGAGCTGGTCGTCGAGCGCCCGAACGAGCTCCTGACCGGGGTCGCGACCGTTGAGGAGCTTGCGGCCGACGGACTCCACGCTGGCCGCCAGGTCGCCGTCAGGGCGGACCTGCGCCTCCACGTAGAGCGGCGCCGCGGGAGGGAGCGCGGCCGCGGGGTCGGCGCCGGCGTCGCCGCCGGACGACGAGCCGCCGCCGCCGCAGCCGGCGACGGGGATCGCAAGCGCCGCGGCGGCCGCCAGCGCGGCCAGGGGTCGGGGCAGGAAGGGGAAGGGCATGCGGCGAATCCTACGGACCGCTGCGCATTCCAGAGGTTCGGTCAACCGCCCATCACGGCGCGGTGCGCGGCGCGTCGCGCCGTGCCCGGACGGCCTCCCACGATGCCCCACGGCAGGCACATCCACCGGACGGAAGCGGCCCGATCCCGCACGCGCGGTTGCGCGCGCGGCGGATGCAACGCGCCGTGCGCTTTCGGGCCAGCTCGCCTCCCACCGCGTCCCACCGCCGGATTCCCCGTGTTCATGCGGGATTCGGGGCCCCCGCAGGCCGTCCGTGGTCCGATGGTGGGAGAAAGTGTGGGAGCGGGGTTGCATCGTGGGAGAGAGTGGGATAGAACGCTGCCTGCGGACCGGGGTGGAGGGGCTCCTCCCACCCCTCCACCCCGGCCCCTGACTTCCGCTCGATGCGTGCGCCCTCGTGGACACCTCCTTCACCGGCCAGGCCGACTACACCCTCGACGCCAAGAACCGCCTCACGGTTCCGGCGCGCTACCGGGGCTCGCTCGAGGGCGGGGTGGTCCTCGCCAAGGACATCGAGCCGTGCGTCGCGATCTGGCCGACCGCGGGCTACGACGAGTTCCGCCACGCGGCGCTGCAGGGGGTGCACCCGATGAGCCAGCGCGGGCGCAAGATCATGACCTTCCTGTCCGCGAACTCGATGCCGGGCGCGCTGGACAGCGCCGGCCGCGTGCCGCTGCAGCCGTTCCTCATGGAGCACGGGGACCTCACGCGCGAGGTGACCGTGGTCGGGGCCGGCGACCACCTGCAGATCTGGAACCGCGAGCGGTGGGCCGCGTACAACGCCCAGCTCGCCGAGGACATCTTCGCCATCTCCGAGGGCTTCGACGCCCACAGCGCCCAGTGATCGCTATCCCGTACGACATGACCGCGTCCCACGTCCCGGTCCTCGCCGGAGAGCTCATCGAGGCGCTGGACCCGCAGCACGGGCAGGTCGCCGTCGACTGCACCTTCGGCGCCGGCGGCCACGCCCGCCTGGTGGCCGAGCGCCTCGGCCCGAACGGGACGCTCATCGCCATCGACCGCGACCCGGTCGCCGAGGCCCACTTCGACCAGCTGGCCGCCGAGGTGCCCTGCCAGACGCGCTTCCTGCGCGCGTCGTTCGCCGACGGCCTGCGCGAGCTCGTCGCCGAGGGGGTCAAGGCCGACCTCGTCTACGTCGACCTCGGGATCTCCTCGATGCAGGTGGACACCTGGGAGCGCGGGTTCTCCTACAGCTACGACGCGCCGCTGGACATGCGCATGGACCCGGTGCAGGACCTGGACGCGCGCGAGATCGTCAACGGCTGGCCGGAGCGCCGCCTGGCGCAGATCCTGCGCGAGTACGGCGACGAGCGGTACGCGACCCAGATCGCCCGCGGGATCCTGCGCGCGCGAGAGCAGGGGCCGATCGAGACCACGAGCGCGCTCGTCGAGGTCATCAGCTCCTCGATCCCCGCGCGGGCGCGATTCGCCGGCGGCCACCCGGCCAAGCGCACCTTCCAGGCGATCCGCATCGCGGTCAACGACGAGCTCGGCCAGCTCGACGCCGCGCTGCCGCTGGCCTGGCAGGTGCTGCGCCCCGGCGGGCGCTTCGCCGGCATCTCGTTCCACAGCGGCGAGGACCGCCGCGTGAAGCGCTTCCTCGCTGCGCGCGCCCAGGGCTGCACCTGCCCGCCCGAGCTGCCGGTCTGCGTCTGCGGGCGCACGCCCGAGGCGGAGCTCATCGGGCGCGGCATCGCACCCACGCCCGGCGAGGTCAGCAGCAACCCCCGTTCGGCCTCCGCGCGGATGCGGGCGGCCCGCAAGCTCAGGGAAGGGACCCAATGACACCTCCAGCAGCCACCGCCGCAGGCCGCGCGCTCCCGCGATCGGTCGGCCCGCGCGCACCCCGGCGGGTCTCCGGCCCGGCGCGCCGCGCCCAGCCGGCACGCGACCCGCGCGCCCGCAGCACCGCGCCGCGGCGGCCCCGCGCGGCCGCGGAGCCGCTCGCCGTCCGCGCGCTGCGGCGCGGCCGGCTCATGGCCGACTCCCGGCTGCTGGCCCGCCTGATCGGCGGCCGCCTCTGGATCCCGCTGGTCGCCGTGGGCCTGATCGGCATCGTCTTCATGCAGGTGTCGATGCTCAAGCTCAACGCCGGCATCAGCACGTCGGTGGAGCGCGCCTCGACGCTCGAGCGCGACAACGCCGCCCTGCGCGCCGAGGTCTCCCGCCTGGAGTCCGCCGATCGCATCGACGGGGTCGCGGCGCAGCTCGGCATGGTCGTGCCGGCCGACGGCGGCGAGCACTACGCCGTCGCGGGCAGCCACGACGCCGCCCGCGCCGCCATCCGCATGACCGACCCGAGCCCGGACGCGCTGGCGCGCGCGCAGAGCACCGCGACCGCCACCGCCACGACGGGTGCCGCGGTCACCGCGCCGGCAGCCGGCACGAGCATCCCCACCGACACGAGCGCGACGGCGGTCGCCAGCCCGACGGCCGCGCCGACGGCCACGGCCGCGCCGACGGCCACGGCCGCGCCGGCGACCTCAACGGCGTCGCCGACGACATCGGCGGTCGCGACCGCCACGGCGCCCGCCGCCGCGCCGGCGGCCGGCGAGACGACGACGAGCTCGGGGGCGGCCGCCGACACCGCGGTCACGCCTGCCGCGCCCAGCACCTCCGTCACCGCGGCCGGCGGCACCGCCGCGCCGGCGTCCGGGCAGGCCTGATCGTGGTCCTGGTCGAGCGTCGCATCGGCCTGCTCTTCGCGTTCTTCCTCACGCTGCTCGCGATCGCCGCCATGCGGTCGCTGCAGCTCGGCACGATCAAGGGCGGCATGCTGACCAAGGCGGCCGCCAGCCAGCAGGTCAAGGACGTCAGCGTGCCCGCGCCGCGCGGCTCGATCGTCGACCGCAACGGCGTCGAGCTCGCCGGATCGCAGGCCGCCGACGACGTGTCGGCCACGCCCTATCTGGTGAAGGACCCCGCGGCCGCGGCCAAGAAGCTGGCGCCGCTGCTCGACGTCGACGAGGGCGAGCTGCTCAAGAGCCTGTCGCGCCGCGACACCGGCTTCGTGTACCTCAAGAAGCAGCTGCCCGCCCAGCAGGCCGACCGCGTGGCCAAGCTCGGGATCGACGGGATCGACCTGACCCCCGGCCAGCGGCGCGTGTACCCGCAGGACTTCCTCGCCTCCCAGGTGCTCGGCGGCGTCGGCTGGAACGGCCACGGCAACGCCGGCCTGGAGTACGCGCTCGACAGCCGCCTGCGCGGCACCGACGGCGAGCGCCGGATCGTCCGCGACGGCGTCGGCCAGGACGTCAAGGTCCGCGACCTCAAGCCCGCCCAGCCCGGCGCGCGCGTCCAGCTCTCGCTCGACGCCAACCTCCAGGAGGAGGTCGAGGGCGTCCTGCAGGGCATCGGGACCACCTACACGCCCCACGGCGCGACGGCGATCGTCACCAACCCGCAGACCGGCGAGATCCTCGCGCTGGCCAACTGGCCCCAGATCGACGCCAACCGCCCCGCCGCGGCGCCCGACTACGCGCGGATGGACCGCGCCGTGGGCTACACCTACGAGCCGGGCTCGACCTTCAAGGCCATCACCGTCGCGGGGGCGCTGGAGGACCACAAGGTCACGCCGGACACGCCGTTCAACCTGCCGCCGCAGATCCAGGTCGCCGATCGCACGATCAACAACGCCGAGGACCGCGGCTGGGCGACGCTGACGACCAGCCAGATCCTCGCCCAGTCCGACAACGTCGGCGCGATCACCATCGGCCTGCGGCTCGGGCGCGAGCGCTTCGACCACTACGTCCGCAAGTTCGGCTTCGGCTCGCGGACCGGCACCGACCTGCCCGGCGAGGAGCAGGGCGTCGTGCTGCCGCTGAGCAAGTACTCGGGCTCGTCGATGGGCAACCTGCCGATCGGCCAGGGCGAGCTCGTCACGCCGATGCAGATCGCCCAGTTCTACGGCGCGATCGCCAACGGCGGCATCCTGCGCGCGCCGACGGTCGTCCGCAGCGTCGACGGCCACCCGCAGTCCCGGCCGGCGGGCCGCCGCGTGATGTCCGCGCAGACGGCCGCGTCGCTGCGCCAGATGCTCAAGGGCGTGCTCGCGCCGGGCGGCACCGCGTCGGAGGTCACCGTCCCGGGCTACACGGTGGCCGGCAAGACCGGCACGGCCAACAAGGTCGACCCGACCACCGGCGAGTACTCCCAATCCAAGTACATCGCGTCGTTCGTGGGGTTCGCGCCCGCGGACGACCCGAAGCTGCTCATCTCGATCATGGTCGACGAGCCGCACGGCGACATCTACGGCGGCTCGGTCGCGGCGCCGGCGTTCGGCAAGATCGCCCAGTTCGCGCTGCAGTACCTGAAGATCCAGCCGGAGTAGGTCGTCGGTAAGGTCGCTCGCCGATGCTGTTGGGCGACCTCTTCGGGGACCGCGCGCTGCCGCCGGTCGACGTGCGCGCGCTCGCGTACGACAACCGCACGGTGCAGGACGGCACCGTCTTCTTCTGCGTGCGCGGCCACAGCCGCGACGGCCACGAGTTCGCGCCCGACGCGGTCGCCCGCGGCGCGGCGGCGCTGGTCGTCGACCACCCGCTCGGGCTCGGCGTGCCGGAGGTCGTGGTGCCCGACGTGCGCGCCGCGATGGCGCCGGCGGCCGCGCGCCTGGCCGGGGATCCCACCGCGGAGCTCGCGATGGTCGGCATCACCGGGACCAACGGCAAGACGACGACGTCGTTCCTGACGCGGGCGCTGCTGGAGGCCGGCGGGCGGCAGACCGGGCTCATGGGCACGGTCACGTCCTGGGTCGGCGGCGTCGAGCGCCCGGTCGTCCGCACCACGCCCGAGGCGATCGACCTCCAGCGGACGTTCCGCGCGATGATCGAGGGGGGCGATGCCGCGTGCGTGATGGAGGTCTCGTCGCACGCGCTGGAGCTCCACCGCGCCGACGCCATCCACTGGGACGTCGCGGCCTTCACGAACCTCACGCAGGACCACCTCGACTTCCATGCCGACATGGAGGACTACTTCCGGGCCAAGCGCCGGCTGTTCGAGGTCGCCGCCGAGCAGGGCGCGGCGCTGATCGCCTGCGTCGACGATCCCTACGGCGCGCGGCTGGCCGCCGACTTCCCGCAGGCCGTCACGGTCGGCATCGACGCCGAGGACGCCGCCGTGCGGGCGACCGACCTGCGCCCGGGGCCGCACGACACCGCCTTCTCGCTCGGATCGCTGGCGCTGCGCGCTCCGCTGCCCGGCCGCTTCAACGTGCTGAACTCGCTCGTCGCGGTGGCGGCGGCCCGCGCGCTGGGCGTCGACGACGCCACGATCGCCGCGGCGCTGCCGGCGGCCGGCCGGGTGCCGGGGCGCTTCGAGCCCGTCGACGAGGGGCAGCCCTTCGCCGTCATCGTCGACTACGCCCACAAGCCCGACGCGCTCGACAACGTCCTGCGCACCGCCCGGCAGATGACGCCCGGGCGGCTGATCGTCGTCGTCGGCGCGGGCGGCGACCGCGACCGCGGCAAGCGCCCGCTGATGGGGGCCGCCGCGGCGCGCCACGCCGACGTCGTGCTCGTGACGTCCGACAACCCGCGCAGCGAGGATCCCGAGGCGATCATCGATGCGGTCATCGGCGGGACCGACGGCCATGAGGCGGTCGAGCGCGTCGTGGACCGCCGCGCCGCGATCGAGCGCGCGGTCGCGCTGGCCGGGGAGGGCGACGCGGTCGTCATCGCCGGCAAGGGGCACGAGACCTACCAGGAGCTCGCCGGCGGCCGCAAGGAGCCGTTCGACGACCGTGAGGTGGCCCGGGAGGCGCTGCGTGCGCGGCTGGACGGCTGAGCGGGTCGCCGCGGCCGCGGGCGCCCGGGTCGTCACCGCGGGCGCTCGCGACGGCGGGCCGGTCCGGGCCGTCATCGACTCGCGCCACGCCGGTCACGGCGACCTCTTCGTCGGCCTGCCCGGCGAGCGGGTCGACGGCGGCCGGTTCGGCGCCGACGTCCTCGCCGCGGGCGCCTGGGGCGCCCTGGTCGGCGAGGCGCACGCCGGCATCGACACCGCCGGCGGCACGCTGCTCGTGGCCGCCGACCCGCTGCTCGCGCTGCAGCGGCTGGCGACGGCGTGGCGGCGGGAGCTGGGCGCCAAGGTCGTCGGCATCACCGGCTCGACCGGCAAGACGTCGACCAAGGACCTGCTGGCGGCGATGGTCTCGCAGCAGCGGCGGACCGTCGCCACGCCGCTGAACCTCAACACCGAGATCGGCCTGCCGCTGACCATCCTGGGCGCGCCGGCGGACACCGAGGTGCTCGTGCTGGAGATGGCCATGCGCGGCGCGGGGCAGATCGCCGAGCTGGCCCGGATCGCGGAGCCCGACGTCGGCGTCATCGTCAACGTCGGGCCCGTCCACCTCGAGCTGCTGGGGTCCATCGAGGCGATCGCGGCCACCAAGGCCGAGCTGATCGCCGGCCTGCCCGCCGGCGGCACGGCCATCGTCCCGGCCGGCGAGCCGCTGCTGCACCCGCACCGCCGCGAGGACGTCGGCACGATCACCTTCGGCCCCGGCGGCGACGTCGCGGAGCTGCCGGAGGGCCTGGAGCTGCCGTTCACCAGCGCGCACATGCGCTCCAACGCGCTGGCCGCGCTGGCCGCCGCGCGGGCGATCGGGGTGGAGCCGGCCGGGCGGGTGGAGGTCGCGCTGAGCGAGCTGCGCGGCCAGCGCGTGGAGGTCCCCGGGGGGATCGTCGTCATCGACGACTGCTACAACGCCAACCCGATGTCGATGCGCGCCGCCCTGGACGACCTCGCCACGTCGGCGCCCGGCCGGCGCGTCGCGGTCCTCGGCGACATGCTGGAGCTCGGCCCGGACGAGCGCCGCTTCCACGAGGAGGTGGGCGCCCACGCGCGCGCCGCCGGCGTCGACCTCCTGCTGACGGTGGGGCCGCTCGCCGAGGCGATGGGCCCCGAGTTCGGCGGCGACGTCCACCACGTCGCGGCGGCCGGCGACGTCGTGCCGGCGCTGCGCCCGCTGCTGCGGACGGGGGACACCGTGCTCGTCAAGGGCTCGCGGGGCGTCGGCCTCGAGGTCGTCGCGCAGGGGCTCGCCGCCTGATGGGCGAGGTCCTGATCGCGGGCATGGCCTCGCTGCTGATCTGCATCTTCCTCAGCCCGAGGTTCATCAGCTTCCTGCGCCAGCGCGAG
Organism: Baekduia sp.; assembly: GCA_035765735.1. Lineage (GTDB taxonomy): Bacteria > Actinomycetota > Thermoleophilia > Solirubrobacterales > Solirubrobacteraceae > Baekduia. Next base: position 174,694 of record DASTWY010000008.1, read on the forward strand.
TTCGGCCAGAACATCCGCGAGGAGGGCCCGGAGGGCCATCACGAGAAGGCCGGCACCCCGACGATGGGCGGGATCATCATCTTCACGGCGATCTCGGTCCCGTTCCTGCTGCTGTCGGACTACGACTGGCGGTCGGTGGGGGTCTACGCCGCGGCGATGCTGTCGGCGCTGCTGGGCTTCGCCGACGACTTCACGAAGATCATCCGCCGGCGCTCGCTGGGGCTCAGCGGCCGGGTCAAGCTGCTGGGCCAGGTGGCGATCTCGCTGCTGCTGTGGTGGGTGGCCACCAAGCAGGCCGACCTGCCCAGCACGCTGCGCCTGCGGACCGTCGACGCCACGGTCGACCTGGGCGTCTTCTACCCGGTGTTCATCTACCTCGTGGTGGCCGGCACGACCAACGCCGTGAACCTCACCGACGGCCTCGACGGCCTGGCCGCCGGGTGCTCGGCGATCGTGCTGCTGGCCTACATCGGGATCACCTTCATCACCCAGGGCCAGGACGACCTGGCGCTGCTGGCCGGCTGCCTGGTCGGCGCGTGCGTCGGCTTCCTGTGGTTCAACGCGTTCCCGGCCACGATCTTCATGGGGGACACCGGATCGCTGGGGCTCGGGGGCGCGATCGCCGGGCTGGCGATCATGACCAAGACCGAGGAGCTGCTGATCCTGCTCGGCGGCATCTTCGTCGTCGAGGCGCTCAGCGTGCTGATCCAGGTCTTCTCGTTCCAGACCTTCCGCAAGCGCGTCTTCCTGATGGCGCCGATCCACCACCACTTCGAGATCCTGGGCTGGTCGGAGACCAAGATCATCCTGCGCTTCTGGATCATCGCCGCGGTCTGCGCCGCGTCGGGCTTCACGATCTACCAGCAGTCGATCACCTAGGAAGGCTTTCGGGGCGCGGCGCCGAATCACGGCCTGATGGCCCGCCGCCGCCATCCCCACTCGATCGAGCACAACATCCTGTTGACCGCGACCCTCTGCCTGCTGGCGGTGGGCGCGGTGATGGTGTTCAGCGCCTCGTCCGCACGCAACCTCCTGTCGGGGCAGGGGGACGACACCTCGTTCCTGGTGCGCTACGTGCTCTACGGCGCGATCGGGTTCGGCCTGATGCACCTCGTCGCGCGCCGCGGGCTGGAGATCGTGCCGCGGCTGACCGCGCCGCTGCTGGCGGTCGCGTTCGCCTGCCTCGTGCTGGTCAAGGTCCCCGGCATCGGCGTCGAGGTCAACGGCGCCCGCCGCTGGCTCGGCGTGGGGCCGCTGGTCTTCCAGCCGTCGGAGATCATGAAGCTGGCGCTCGTGCTGTACGCGGCCAAGCTCCTGGCCGAGCGCCCCAAGATCCTGCGCCGGCCGCAGGACCTCACGCCGCTGGGGCTGGTCGGCGGCGGCGCGGTCCTCCTCGTCGCCTCGCAGCCGGACCTGGGCACGGCGCTCGTGATCTGCTTCACGATGGCGGCGATGCTCGTGGCCGCCGGCATGCCGGTGCGCTGGCTGGCGACGGCCGGCGGGGCGGGCAGCGTGCTCGTGCTGCTGTACGCCATGAGCGCCGGCTACCGGCGCGACCGCCTGATGACCTTCCTGGATCCGTGGGCGCACGCCGCCGACGAGGGCTTCCAGTCGGTGCAGGGCCAGATCGCGCTCGGCTCCGGCGGCGTGTTCGGGCGGGGCCTGGGCGAGTCGCTGCAGAAGAACCTCTTCCTGCCCGAGGCCCACACGGACTTCATCCTGGCCATCGTGGGGGAGGAGCTCGGCGTCGTCGGGATCTGGGCGATCCTCTTCCTCTACGGGCTGGTCGCGTACGCCGGGCTGCGCGTCGCCCGCAACGCGCGCGGCACGTACGCCAAGCTGCTGGCCGCCGGCGTGACGTCGCTCTTCCTGAGCCAGGCGATGCTCAACGTCTTCACCGTGCTCGGCCTCGCGCCGCTCACCGGCGTCCCGCTGCCGTTCATCTCGTACGGGTCGACGAACCTCATCGTCCTGCTGCTTGGCATGGGGCTGCTGCTCAACGTCGCCGCGGGCGGCAACGTGACGCTGCGCGCGGTCCCGGATGTGCGAGGGTCCCGGCGCGATGCCACCAACGATCGTGATCGCCGCCGGCGGGACAGCGGGGCACGTGGTGCCAGCGCTGGCGGTCGCCGACGCGCTGCGGGCTGAGGCCGGCGCGCACGTCGTCTTCGTCGGTGGGGAGCGGGCCGAGAAGACGCTGGTCCCCGAGGCGGGCTACGAGCTGCGCACGCTCGCCGTCGAGGGCCTCAGCCGCACCAACCCGCTGAAGGCCGCCCGCGGCGCGGCGAAGGCGATTGGGGCGCTGGGCGCCGCCCGCCGGATCCTGCGCGAGCTGCGCCCGGACGCCGTCATGGGCGGCGGCGGGTACGTCGCCGGACCGGTCGGCGCGGTCGCCGCGGCCCGCCGGATCCCGCTCGTGCTCACGGAGGCCGACTCCCACCTGGGGCTGACGAACCGGCTGCTGGCGCGGTTCGCGCGCCGCGTCTGCCTGGCGTTCCCGATCGCGGGCCGCGACGGCGAGCGCTACGTGGTGACGGGGAGGCCCGTGCCGCCGCCGGTCACCGATCGCGCCGCCGCGCGCTCGCGCTTCGGGCTGGCGGAGGGGGAGACCTGCGTGCTCGTGTTCGGCGGCTCGCTGGGCGCCCGGTCGATCAACGACGCGGCCGTCGAGGGCCTGGCGGGCGCCCCGTTCCGGGTCCTGCATGCCGCCGGCCGCCGCGACTACGACGCGCTGCGCGACCGCCTGGGCGACCCGCCGCCGGCCGGCTACGACCTGCAGCCCTACATCACGCCGTTCGGCGAGGCGCTCGCCGCCGCCGACCTCTGCGTCGCGCGCGCCGGCGGCTCGATCTTCGAGGTCGCCGCCCACGGGCGGCCCGCGATCCTCGTGCCCTATCCCTACGCCGCCGCCGATCATCAGACCGCCAACGCGCGCTGGATGGCCGAAGCGGGCGCCGCGGTCGTCGTGCCCGACGCCGACGTGACGCCGCAGCGCCTGCGCGCGGAGGTCGACGCGCTGCTGGCCGACCCCGGCCGGCTGGCCGCGATGGCCGCGGCCTCGGCGGCGCTGGCGCGGCCGGACGCGGCGCGGGCGATCGCGCGGGAGATCCTGGAGGCCGCGGCATGAGCGCGCAGCCGTGGGAGGGGCGCCGGATCCACCTGATCGGCATCGGCGGCGCGGGCATGCGCGGCTGGGCGCGCGTCGCGGTGCAGCTCGGCGCCGTCGTGAGCGGCTCCGACCAGGCCGACTCGCCGGGGCTCGAGCACCTGCGGGCGCTGGGCGTCGAGGTGCACGTCGGCCATCGCGCCGAGAACGTGCCGCCCGGCGCCGACGTCTTCCACAGCACCGCGGTGCCGGAGGACAACCCGGAGCGCGCGCTGGGCTCGCGCCCGCGGGCCGACCTGCTGCGCGAGCTGACGGCGCTCAAGCGCGTGATCGCCGTCGCCGGCGCGCACGGCAAGACCACGACGACGTCGATGGCGGCCCATGCGCTGCTCGGCGCCGGGATGACCCCGGGCTACCTCATCGGCGGCGCGCTGCGGACCACCGGCGAGAACGCGGACTGGGGCGACGGCGAGTGGCTGGTCGTCGAGGCCGACGAGTCCGACCGGTCGATGCTCGCGCTCGACGTCGCCGTCGCCGTCGTCCTGAACATCGAGCTCGACCACCACGCCACCTACGGCTCGCTCGCCGAGCTGACGGCCGTCTTCGACGCCTTCCGCGCGGCCGCGCCGCAGCGCGTCGTCGCTCCGGAGCTGGCGCGCGAGGGCGACATCACCTTCGCCCCCGAGGAGCTGGTCCTGGAGCCGGGCGGCTCGCGCTTCCGCTGGCACGGCCACGACGTGCGGCTGCGGGTGCCGGGCGCCCACAACGCGCGCAACGCCGCGGCGGCCCTGGAGGCCTGCCGCCTGACGGGCGCCGACGAGGCCGCGCTCGTGCGGGCCCTCGCCGACTTCGCCGGCGCGGGGCGCCGGTTCGAGCGCCTGGGCGAGACGCCGTCGGGCGCGGTCGTCGTCGACGACTACGCGCACCACCCGACCGAGGTCGCCGCGACGATCGCCGCGGCGCGGTCCCTCGAGCCGCGGCGCCTGATCGCCTGCTTCCAGCCGCACCTGTTCAGCCGCACCCGCGAGCTGCACCGCGAGTTCGGGGCCGCGCTCGCCGGCGCGGACGTCGCCTGCGTGCTCGACGTCTACCCGGCGCGCGAGCGGGCCGAGGACTTTCCGGGGATCTCGGGGCGGCTCGTGGCGGAGGCGGCCGCCGACGCCGCCGGGGGGCGCACCGTCCTGTGGCTGCCGACGCACGACGACGCCCTGCGCGTGCTGGCGCCGCGCCTGCGCGCCGGCGACCTCGTGCTCGTGCTCGGCGCCGGCGACGTCGACCGCCTCGGCCGCGCGCTCGCGGCGGGCTGACCGGCCCGGCGGGAGGGCGGGGGCAACTCCCAGCGCCGCGGGCGGTTTTGCGGTCGCCATGTCCGCAACGGCGCCCGCGCCCGGCCGGGGCCGCGCGTTGTCGCGTGCCGCGGGCGGCTCTGCGGTCGCCATGTCCGCAACGGCGCCCGCGCCCGGCCGGCGGCGCGCGTCGTCGCGTGCCGCGGGCGGCTTTGCGGTCGCCATGTCCGCAACGGCGCCCGCGCCCCGGCCGGGCCTCGGGCCGACTCCCCGGGTCGCCGCGGAGACCCGCGGGCAGGGGACGGGGCGGGCGCGGCGAACCTCCCAGCGGATGCACCGCGCTGCCGCCCTTCCGCGCATCCGCACCGCTCCCCGCGTGCCGCGGGCCGTCGTGTGGATCGTCCCGCTGCTCGCGCTCGTCGTCGTCGGCGGGCTGTGGCTGCGCGACTCGTCGCTGGTCGCCGTCAAGCGCGTCACCGTGACCGGGCTCAGCGGTCCGAACGCCGTCGCCGTCTCGCGGGCGCTGGAGAGCGCGGCCCGCGACATGACGACGCTGCACGTGCGCGAGGACGAGCTGCGAGCGGTGGCCGCGCCCTACCCGATCGTCAAGAACCTGCACGTCGAGACCGACTTCCCGCACGGGATGACGATCGCCGTGGACGCCAACGTCCCGGTCGCCGCCGTCTCGGTGGACGGTGTCACCACGCCGGTGGGCTCGGACGACCGCCTGCTGCGCGGCGCCGCGCACGGGCCGCTGCCGGTGGTGTCGCTGCGCGCCGCGCCGGGTGACCGCGTCACCGAGCGCGACGCCATCGCCGCCATCGCCGCGATCGCGGCGGCGCCGCAGCCGCTGCGTGAGCGGATCGAGCGCGCCTCCACCGACCCCCAGCAGGGTCTCGTCCTGGAGCTCCGCGACGGCCCGCAGCTGCGCTTCGGCGAGGGCGACCGGCTGGCGGCCAAGTGGGCCGCGGCCGCCGCCGTCCTCGCGCACCCGGACTCCGCGGGCGCGACCTACGTGGACGTCCGCTACCCCGAGCGGCCGGCCGCCGGGGGCCTCGAGGATCCCGCCTCGCAGCGCGATCCGACGGTCGTCCCCGACGCCACCGAGACCACGGCGACCGCGTCGCCGGACGCCGTCGCGGGGACGACGCCATGACGAGGCTCGACCATAGCTTGAGGGTCGCGAGACGGCCGACGCTCAAGGACAACTCAAGGCTTCTGCAAACTGCAAGCAGGATTGCGCCCTAGACTTCGCGTTGCACGGCGGAACGCCGATGCGTACCGTGCAACGGCCGGGAGGCGCGCATCCGCGCGGACTCTCGACGCTACCTAGAGGGTCGGACAGGAACTTTCAAGCACATGGACAGCGGCAGCTATCTCGCGGTCATCAAGGTCGTCGGCGTAGGCGGCGGCGGGACCAATGCGGTCAACCGCATGGTCGACGCCGGCCTGCGCGGCGTGGAGTTCATCGCCGCGAACACCGACGCGCAGGCGCTCGCCATGTGCGACGCCGACATCAAGCTCAACATCGGCAACGAGCTCACCAAGGGCCTCGGCGCCGGCGCCAACCCCGACGTCGGCTTCAGCGCCGCCGCCGAGTCGCGCGACGACATCAAGGAGGCGCTCAAGGGCGCCGACATGGTCTTCGTCACCGCGGGCGAGGGCGGCGGCACCGGCACGGGCGCGGCGCCCGTGATCGCCGAGATCGCCAAGAACGAGATCGGCGCGCTCACGGTGGGCGTGGTGACCAAGCCCTTCGAGTTCGAGGGCACGCAGCGCATGCGCCAGGCCGACGACGGCATCCAGCGCCTGCGCGAGGTCGTCGACACGCTGATCGTGATCCCGAACGAGAAGCTGCTGGCGATCGTCGAGCGGCGCACGACGATCCTCGAGGCGTTCCGCGAGGCCGACAACGTCCTGCGCCAGGGCGTCCAGGGCATCACCGACCTCATCACGATCCCCGGCCTCATCAACCTCGACTTCGCCGACGTCCGCACGATCATGCAGGACGCCGGCTCGGCCCTCATGGGCATCGGCCAGTCCGGCGGCGAGACGCGCGCGGCCGACGCCGCCAAGACCGCGATCTCGAGCCCGCTGCTGGAGCAGTCGGTCGAGGGCGCCACGGGCATCCTGCTGAACATCACCGGCGGTCCCGACATCGGCCTCTTCGAGATCAACGAGGCCGCCGAGATCGTCCAGGGCGCCGCCGACGCGAACGCCAACATCATCTTCGGCTCGGTCATCGACGAGTCGCTGGGCGACGAGGTCCGCGTGACGGTCATCGCCACCGGCTTCGACCACGGCCGCGCGCGCCCGCGCCAGGCGCGTGAGGAGACGCGCGACAGCGCGCGTCGCCGGGACCGCTCGCCGCGGGTCGAGCGCGAGTCGCTCGAGATCCGCGACGACGAGATCGACATCCCGCCCTTCCTGCGGTAGCGGGTCGGCGGACCGCTGGTCCCGCGGGCGGGTCCGCCGCCCGACAGCGCGGCTCGGCGCTCAGCGCCGAGCCGCCGATGCACGTGGCGACCGCCGATCAGGCCGAGAGGAAGTCCTCCGCCGGACGGCAAGATCCCGAAAACCGGGGATGGTGCGCGTCCGGACGATCCCGGACACTACGCAGCATCTAATCTGCTGCACCCTTCGCCGCCACGAGGACAAGTAGGAAACGCCAGATGCCCGAGATGACCGCTGACGAGCTCGTCGAGCTGCTCACCCAGCTGGAGCTGAGCACCGAGGACACCCGTGACGAGCTGCTCACGGACTTCCTCGTCCGTCCGTATCCGACGAAGGTCACCCAGGACAACTGAGGAGGCGCCCCGCCGGAGGCGCGCGCCGGCCGGCGCACGCCTCCGCGGTCGGTCCATCGCCTCAGCGGCCGCGGCTCACGACGAGCGCACCTGCTCGCGTGCGTCGGACGCCGTCGTCCGGGCCTGCTCGCCCGCGTGGTCCTGCAGCTGGGACGCGTGCTCGCGCCCCTGCTCCGACGCGGTCTCCTTGGCCGCCTCGGTCGCCGCCTGCGCGGTCTCGCTCGCCACGGCCTTGCCGTGCTCCAGCGCCTCCTGGCCGGTTTCCTTGATCCGGTCCTTGACCTGGTCGGCCATCGGCCCGATCCGCTCGTCCTCGACGCGCGTCGACGGGATCATCATCCCCGCCAGAAAGCCGACGGCCAGCGACCCGATCGCCAGGCCGAGCGGGTTCTGCTGGGCGACGCCCACGGCGCGCTGGGCGCCGTGCTTCATCTCGCCGGTGCTCGGCGCCGACTCCATCGCGCTGTCGCGCGCGCCGACGACCTTCTCCTTCATCGCACCCATCGTGCTGCTCACCGACTCCTTCGCGCGGCTCTTGACATCCGCCTTGTAGCCGAGCGCGTCGACGGTGTCGCCCATGCGCTCGCGGGTCTCCTCGATCTCCCTGCGGATCACGTCCGGGTCTTCGCCCATCGCACGTCCTCCTTCACGGTCTCGACGGTCTGCGGCGCCGGGGGCGTCGCCTCCTTGATCTTGTTGCGGCCCTGAAGGGCCAGGACCCCGGCGATGGCGGCCCAGACGACGGTGGCGATGAGCGCGGCCAGCCACGTGTCCATGGCCTTGTCCAGCAGCGCGATCAGCGTCGCCGTCAGCGCGCCGAGCGTGAGCAGGCCGGCCACGCCGGCACCGCCGAGCATGCCTGCGCCGGTGCCGGCGCGCTTGCCCTGCTCCGTCAGCTCGGCCCGCGCGAGCGCGAGCTCCTGGCGGACCAGGGTCGACGTCTCCTCCGACAGCTCCTTGAGGAGCTCGCCGACGGACCGATCGCGCTGGTCCTCGCGCGTCGGCGCGGCCATCAGGCCGCTCCCGGTCCCGAGGTCGGCGGGATCGGCGGGATCGGCGGCGCCGGCGGCACCGGCGTCGAGACCGGGCGGTCCGGCGCGGCGATGCCCTCGGGCATCGGCTCCGACGCGACGGGCCGCGTGAAGCGCTGCTGGCCGGTGCTCTGGCGCGGGAGCGCCGGCCGCGACGCGATTGAGCCCTCGCGGCTGCGCTGCTCGTAGCGGTCGTGGCTGGAGGCCTTCAGCAGCCGTGAGGCGGCGAAGCCCAGCGCCATCCCGCCGGCCATGACGGCCCACGGGTTGCTGCGGGCGAAGTCCTCCACGTCATGGAGGATCCGGTCGGCGTCGGACTCCGAGAGCCAGCTGCCGGCGCGCTCCAGCCGGTCGGCCGTCTGGTCGGCCAGCCGCGCCGGCTGGTCGTTGCCCTGCTGGCGCAGCTGCTCGCCGATGCTCCGCAGATCCGACGCGTGACTGCTCACGCGCTGGCCCGCCGTCGACGAGCGCTCGTCGATCTGGGTGCGGACGCGGTCGCGCGCCTGGCCGACGGCCTCCTGAGCCTTCTCCTGCGCCTGGCCGGCAACCTCCTGCGCCTTGTCCTTCGCCTGGGCGGTGGTGCCCTGCTCGGACATCTCCTGCTCCTCTCTCTCAGCGGACGGTGTGCACCGGCGGTCCCCAGTGAGGATGCCCCTCCAAACCGGCGCGACGGCCCCGTGTCGGAGGGAGAGCCACCCGAGCGGATCCGGGTTTACGACCGATCCCGCGGCGGGGAGCGCAGCTCGGCCCACACCGCGGAGTGGTCGCTCAGCCCGGCCTCGCGCCAGCGGTGCTCGTACTCGCACGCGAGCACCTCGAGGCCGCGGGCGAGCACGTGGTCGAGCCGCCAGCCGCCCCGGCCGTGAGGGAACACCCAGCTGCGGTCGCGGCGCCCGTAGCCGTGCAGCAGGCGGAAGGCGTCGACGTAGCCGGCGTCGCGCAGCCCGACGACGATCCCGAGCTCGGCGTCGTCGTGGCGCTGGTCGAATCCCTCGCGCAGGCGCCCCGTGCGCGTCCGGGCGAACGACCGGACCTCGCCCTCGCGGGTCTCGTAGGACGGCGTGTTGAGATCGCCGCACAGGACCACGGGATGGGGACGCGGGCGGCGCAGGTCGGCGGTCACGGCCTCGAGCGTGCGCACCTTCGCGCGCTCGGCCTTCGACGAGATCGGCGCGTGCAGCACGTGGACCTCCCCGAACGCGGTGGTCATCGCGCAGGCGTGGCGCTCGGGCCAGGGGACCGCCGGCCCGCCCAGCGGCTCCAGCGGCTCCCGCGCGGCGAGCAGCACGCCGAGCCGCCGCTCCGGCGCGCCGCGGCCGCCGTCGGGCAGGCACGCCGCGTGGACGTGCGCGTAGCCCGCGGACGCCAGCGCCTCGCGCCAGGTCGGCAGGGCGCTGGCACGCACCTCCTGGAGGGCGAGGACGTCGGCGCCGAACCCGCTCGCCACGGCGGCCTGGTCGGGGGCCGAGCGGACGCGGCCGGCGACGTTCCAGGACAGCAGGACGGGCATCTGGCGCGGGTCCTGCCCCGGACGAGGGCGGTGCTAGCCTCGCCGCGATGTCCGCCGCCACCGACGCCGCCCTCCGGCGCACGCCGCTCTACGAGCGCCACGTCGCCGCCGGGGCCAAGCTCGTCCCGTTCGCCGGGTGGGAGATGCCGGTGGAGTACGGGGGCGTCAAGCCCGAGCACCTGGCGACGCGCAGCGCGGCGGGGATCTTCGACGTGTCGCACATGGGCGAGATCGAGACCTCGGGGCCGGACGCCGAGCGCTTCCTCCAGCACGTCCTCAGCAACGACGTCGCCCGGATCGCCCCGGGCGGGGCGCAGTACTCCGTGCTCTGCCGCGAGAACGGCGGCGTGCTGGACGACCTCTTCACCTATCGCCTCGGCGGCGAGGCGTTCCTGACGGTCACCAACGCCGCCAACCACGAGAAGGACCTGGCGTGGTTCCGCCGCCAGGCCGAGGGCTTCGACGTCGAGGTCTCCGACGCCGCCGACCGCTACGCGATGCTCGCCGTCCAGGGTCCGCGCGCGCGGGAGGTCGTCAGCGCGCTGTGCGACGCGCCGCTGCCCGAGCGCTTCCGCGCCGAGCCGCGCGCGCTCGACGGCGTCATCGTGCTGGTCTGCGGCACCGGCTACACCGGCGAGGACGGCGTCGAGCTGCTCTGCGCCCCCGCCGACGCCCCGGCGCTCTGGGACGCGGTCGTCGCCGGCGGCGCCGTGCCGGTCGGCCTCGCCGCGCGCGACACGCTGCGCCTGGAGGTCGGCTACCACCTCTACGGCAACGAGCTCATGGAGTCGCGCGGCCCGATCGAGGCCGGCCTGGGCTGGTGCTGCAAGGAGGACACAGGCTTCATCGGGTCCGACGCCGTCCGGCGTGTCCGCAAGGCCGGCCCGAGCGAGAAGCTCGTGATGTTCCGCATGGCGTCGGGGATCGCCCGCCAGGGCAACCCGGTGGTCGGTGGCGGCGAGGTCACGTCGGGCACGATGTCGCCGTCGCTGGGCTACGGGATCGGCATGGCCTACGTGCCCGCCGAGCGGGCCGCTCCCGGCACCGAGCTCCAGATCGATGTCCGCGGCCGGATCCGACCGGCGACCGTCGCGCGCAGGCCGCTGTACGCGAAGCCGTAGGGTGCGCGCATGGCTGACGCGAGCTACCCCGACGACCTCCGCTACCACCCCGACCACGACTGGGCCCGGATCGACGGCGACACGGCCGTCTTCGGCATCACCTGGTACGCCCAGGACGCCCTCGGCGAGGTCGTCTTCTTCGACCCGCCCGAGGTTGGCACCACGGTGACCGCGGGGGAGTCCTACGCTGAGGTGGAGTCGGTCAAGGCCGTCTCCGACGTGGTGGCGCCGCTCGGCGGCGAGATCATCGAGGTCAACACCGCGCTCGGCGACACCCCCGACGCCATCAACAACGACCCGTACGGCGACGGCTGGATGATCAAGGTCCGCCTGTCCGATCCCTCGGAGCAGGACGGCCTGATGGACGCCGCCGCGTACCAGGGCACGCTCACCTGAGACCCCAAGGACCGCCTTGACGCAGTACACCGCCGTCACCGATGCCGATCTGGCGGGGATGCTTGCCGCGATCGGCGTGGGCTCTGTGCAGGAGCTCTTCGATCGTCAGGTCCCGGCCGGGGTGCGGTTGGGGCGGGCGCTGGATCTGCCGCCGGGGCTGCCGGAGCAGGACGTCTATGCGCATCTGCGCGACCTCGCGGCGGCGAACGTCAGCGCCGAGGACGAGGTCACGTTCCTCGGCGCGGGGATGTATGACCACTATGTCCCGGCGGTCATCGACATGCTGTTGGGGCGCAGTGAGTTCCTGACGCCGTATACGCCGTATCAGCCGGAGGTCTCGCAGGGCAACCTGCAGGCGATGTTCGAGTATCAGACGGCGATCAGCGAGTTGACGGGCCTGCCGGTCAGCAACGCGTCGGTCTACGAGGGTCCGAGCGCGGTCGCCTCGGCGGGGTATCTCGCCAAGCTGGCCAACGGCAAGCGGCGGTTCGTGGTGTCGCGAGGCCTGCATCCCCACAGCCGCGAGACGCTCGAGACCTACGCGCACGGGTTCGGGGCCGAGATCGTCGAGGTGCCGCTTCGGGACGGGGTCACCGACCCGGAGGCGTGGGCGGCGGCGATCGATGGCGACACCGGTGCGGTGTTCTTTCAGCAGCCGAACTTTCTGGGCGCGGTGGAGGACGTGCAGGCGCTGGCGGCCGCGGCCAAGGACTCGCCGGCGGTGGTGGTCGGCCAGTACGACCCGATCCCGCTGGGGATCCTCAAGCCGCCGGGCGAGTGCGGGGTCGACGTGGCGGTCGGCGAGGGCCAGGCGCTGGGCAACCGGTTGGACTTCGGTGGTCCGTCGTTTGGGTTCTTCGCGGCGACCGAGGCGTATCTGCGGCGGATGCCGGGCCGGATCGCCGGTGAGACGACCGACGTCGACGGGCGTCGTGGGTTCGTGTTGACGTTGCAGACGCGCGAGCAGCACATCCGCCGCGAGAAGGCGACGTCGAACATCTGCACCTCGCAGGCGCTCAACGCCCTCGCGGGCGTCGTCTACCTGAGCTGGCTGGGCAGGGACGGGCTGGTCGAGCTGGGCGAGCTGCTGCTGCAGCGCACCCACTACGCCCGCCGGCGGCTGTGCGCGATCGACGGCGTGACGGCGTTGCACGACCAGCCGGTCGTGCGGGAGTTCGCCGTCTCGCTCGACGTCGGTGGCCTGGACGGCGTCAAGGCCGTCATCCGGCGCTGCCAGGACGAGGGCGTCAACCCCGGCTTCGCGCTGGGGCGCGCCTACGACGAGCACCCTGACGGGTTGTTGGTGGCGTTGACCGAGCAGCGCTCCAAGGCCGACATCGACCGGCTGGCCGACGTGCTGGCCACCGCGGTCGCCGCCGAGCGCGCGGCCCGGGTGGGGGTGAGCGCATGAGCACGGTCGACGACAACCGCCTGCACGCCGATCCCGGCATCGCGGCCCGCACGCCCGAGCGCGAGGTCCCCGTGACCGCTTCCGGCGCCACGCCGATGCAGCGCGACCGCGCGGTGACGATCTTCGAGAAGGGTGCGGCGGGGCGCCGGGCGTTCGTCGCGCCGGCGCTGGACGTGCCGGAGGTCGAGCGCACCGAGCTGCTGCCGGCGCGTTTTCGGCGGGCGGAGGTGGCGCGGCTGCCGGAGGTGAGCGAGCCGGAGTTGGTGCGCCACTACGTCAAGCTGTCGCGCCGCAACTTCGATCTGGACACGGGCTTCTACCCGCTGGGGTCGTGCACGATGAAGCACAACCCGCGGCTCCACGAGCGGGTGGCGGGTTTGGCGGGGCATGCGCGGTTGCATCCGCTGCAGAGCCCGGAGCGGGCGCAGGGCGCGCTGGAGCTGATGTGGAACCTCGAGCGGGCCCTGGGCGAGGTCTCCGGGCTGCCGCACGTGTCGCTGCAGCCGTCGGCGGGGTCGCACGGCGAGCTGGCCGGGGTGCTGCTGACGCGCGCGTTTCATGAGGATCGCGGCCAGGTGCGCCACAAGGTGCTGACCCCCGACACGGCGCACGGGACGAATCCGGCGACCGTGACGATGGCCGGCTACACGGTGGTCAAGGTCGGCACCAACCCCGACGGCGGCGTCGATGTCGACGATCTGCGCGCCAAGGCCGACGAGGACGTGGCGTGTCTGATGCTGACCAACCCCAACACGCTGGGGATCTTCGATCCGAACATCGCGCAGATCGCCGAGATCGTGCACGGCGTCGGCGCCACGCTCTACTACGACGGCGCGAACCTCAACGCGATCATGGGGCAGGCGCGGCCCGGTGACATGGGCTTTGACATCGTGCATTTCAACCTGCACAAGTCGTTCACCCAGCCCCACGGCGGCGGCGGCCCGGGTTCGGGGCCGATCGCGGTGTCCGAGCGCATGGCGCCGTACCTGATGAACCCGCGGATCGTCCGCACGGACAACGGCAGCTTCGATCTCGACGACCACGGCTATGCGAAGTCGATCGGCCGGCTGCGCGGCTTTCAGGGCAACTACGGCACCTTTGTCAGGTCCTACGCCTACATCCGCTCGCTCGGCGCCGAGGGGCTCAAGGACGCCTCCGAGACCGCGGTCCTCAACGCCAACTACCTGCTGGCGCGCCTGCGCCAGCTCGGGGTGGCCGACCGGCTCCCGCTGGCCTTCGGGCAGCTCTGCATGCACGAGTTCGTGCTCTCCGGCGCCCCGATGAAGAAGGACCTCGGCATCAAGACGCTGGACCTGGCCAAGCGGCTGCTGGACCACGGCTACCACCCGCCGACGGTCTACTTCCCGCTGCTGGTCGACGAGGCGCTCTTGGTCGAGCCGACCGAGACCGAGACCAAGGAGACCCTCGACGCCTTCGCCCAGGCCGTCGCCGACATCCTGGCCGAGGCCGAGCAGGACCCCGACATCGCCCGCAACGCCCCGTACACCACCCCGGTCCGCCGCCTCGACGAGGCCGGCGCCGCCCGCCACCCGGTGATCCGCCAGGCGCTCTAGCCCTCGCGCTGGCGCTCGAAGCGCTCGTCGCGCGCCGCCGTCTCTTCTTCCGGTGGCGGCGCGTCGGCGATGCGCTGCGTCGCGTTCGCCTGGGCGCCGAGCGCCGAGAAGCCGGACTGCAGCCAGTCGTTGAGCGCCGACGTGGCCAGCACCGGGATGACGACGCCCGCCTCCCGCGGGCGGAGCATGCGCAGGCTGATCAGCCCGAGCGAGCTCCACGCCCCGAGGCAGCGGGTGCAGCTCAGCAGCTCGCCGACGGCGTAGCGCAGGCCGCGCCCCTTGGGGACGCGCTCGCCGTTGGGGCGCTCCTCGAGGAACGGCTGGCGCATCCAGGTCTCGACCTTCTCCTTGCCGATGAGCTTGGCCAGCGCGAAGGTGGCCAGCCCGAGCATCGGCAGCTCGTGGGCCTGGACCGGGCGCTCGCCGCGGTCGCGGGCGCTGACGACGACCGCGCCGAGCAGCGCGCCGTAGCCGGCGCTGATCGCGGCGTAGTCGACCGGCTTGGTGGGAGTGCGGCTGACGGGATCCACGGTGCGCGGCTACCCGCCGCGGCGCCCGCGCACCCGCGCTCGGCGCGTGCGGGCTCATAGACTGCGGCGCCGAATGCGGATCTTCAGCGGCATCCAGCCCACCGGGCGCAAGCATCTCGGCAACTACATCGGGGCGATCCGCCAGTACGTCGAGGGCCAGCACCGCGCCGCGGAGCACGGCGACGTCGGGATCTTCTGCGTCGTCGACCTGCACGCCATGACGGTGCCCTACGACCCCGTCGAGATGCGCTCGCTCGTCTACGACACCGCGGCGATCCTGCTGGCCGCCGGCCTGGAGCCCGAGCGCTGCGTCTTCTTCCGCCAGAGCGACGTGCCGGAGCACACGGAGCTGGCCTGGCATCTGGGCGCGGTGTGCTCGCACGGCGAGCTCAGCCGGATGACGCAGTTCAAGGACAAGTCGGCCAAGCAGCGCGAGCTGGTCAGCGCCGACCTCTTCTTCTATCCCGTCCTCATGGCCGCGGACGTGCTCGCGTACCGCGCCCACGAGGTGCCCGTCGGCGACGACCAGCGCCAGCACGTCGAGCTCATGCGCGACCTGGCGATCCGCTTCAACAGCCGGTTCGGGGAGGAGCTCGTCGTGCCCGAGCACCGGATCCCGCCGTTCGGCGCGCGGATCATGGACCTGCAGGACCCGACGAGCAAGATGTCGACGAGCAGCGCCAGCACCGAGGGCACCGTCTTCGTCATCGACGAGCCCAAGGCGACCGAGAAGAAGTTCAAGCGCGCGGTCACCGACTCCGGCAACGAGATCGTCCGCGCGCCCGACAAGCCGGGCGTCTCGAACCTGATCGACATCCTCGCGGCCGCCCGCGACATCAGCCCCGAGCAGGTCGAGGAGGAGATGCGCTCCGCCCGCGGCTACGGCGACCTGAAGGTGGCGACCGCCGCGGCCGTCAACGCGCTGCTCGAGCCGGTGCGGGAGCGCTACGCCGACATCCGCGCGGACGAGGACGGGCTGGAGGCCACCCTGGCGCAGGGCGCCGAGAAGGCCCGCGCGATCGCCTCCGAGACGCTGCACGACGTGCGACGCGCCATGGGCGTCGGCCCGCGGCCGTAGACGCGCCGGAAAGCGGCCCTCGCGCGCGGTCGCCAGAAGCTCGCTCTTTGCGGGAAGGATGGCGGGGGCCGTCGGGATCGGCCGCTACGGTCTGCGGCGATGAGCACCCTGATCGCCGAGCTCGAGCTCGACCTCGAGGTCTTCACGGGGCCGTTCGACCTGCTCCTCACGCTCGTGCTCAAGGAGGAGGTCGACCTGCTGGAGGTCGAGCTGGCCGACGTCGTCCTGTCCTACATCGACGTCCTGGAGTCGCGGGGCGAGCTGGATCTCGAGGTCGCCACCGAGTTCCTCGTGCTCATCGCGGCGCTGCTGGAGCTGAAGTCGCGGCTGATGCTGCCGCGCGAGGACGAGGAGCTCATCGACTTCGAGCCCGACGTGGCCGCCGAGGAGCTGCTCCAGCGCATGCTCGAGGCCAAGCGCTACCGCGCCGCGGCCCTGCACCTCGTCGAGCGCCTCCACGGCGAGGACGGCGTCCGCTTCCGCAGCGCGCCGCTGCCCGCCGCGCTGCGCCGCACCGACATCGCCGACCTCGACGCGGTCTACCGGCCCGCGCGGCTGGGCAAGGCGATCGGCTCGCTGCTGGCGATGCCGCCGCAGGTCGACATCCGCCATCTGACGATCCCGCGGGTCACGGTCGCCGACCGGCTGGCGCACCTGCGGCGGCTGCTGCGCCGCGGCGGGCGGACGACGTTCGACGAGGCGGTCGCGGGCGCCGATCGCGTGACCGTCTGCGTGACGCTGTTCGCGCTGCTGGAGCTCTACAAGCAGGGCGAGGCGAGCTGGCACCAGGACGAGCCGTTCGGCGAGATCGAGATCCGCGCCAGCGAGGCCCCCGCGCCGGCGCAGGCCGGCGCGGCCGCGGTGGCGTGACCGGGCTCGCGCGCACGGTCGAGGCGCTGCTCTTCCTCTCGGCCGACCCCGTCACCGAGTCCGAGCTCGCCGAGGCCTGCGAGTGCACGCCCGAGGAGCTCGCCGAGGCGCTCGCGGAGCTGGGCGAGGCCTACGCGCCCGGCGAGCGCGGGCTGCACCTGCGCGAGCTGGCGGGGGGCTGGACGCTGGCCACGGCGCCGGAATCCGAGCCCGCGGCGCGGCGGCTGCTGTCCAAGCCGCGCACGCCGCCGCTGTCGCCCGCCCAGGCGGAGACGCTGGCCATCGTCGCCTACCTGCAGCCGGTCTCGCGACCGGAGATCAGCCGCATCCGCGGCGTCAGCGCCGACTCGGCGACCTCGACGCTGCTCGAGCGCGGGCTGATCGAGGAGAGCGGCCGCTCGCCGTTCGGCGCGGTCCTGTACCGCACGACCTCGCTGTTCCTCAAGCTCTTCGGCCTGGCCTCGCTCGACGACCTCCCCGACGTCGCCGAGTGGGACCCGACGCCCGAGGAGGAGGCCGACCTGCGCGAGCGGCTGCTGCGGGCCGGCGAGGCCCGCGCGGGCGCGCAGCCGGCCACGACGCTCGAGGACGGCGGCGAGGCTGGGGGTGAGGCCGTCGCCCCGCCGACAGAACCTGCGTCCGAGGCGTCGACCTCTTCGCAACCGCAAGAATAAGATCATAGCTGATTTTCGGAAAAAATCAGCTATTGTCTGATGGCATGCCCGACAATCTGGCGACGCTCATCGGCGACGTCGTGGCGTCAAAGGAGCAGCCGTCGCGAGCGCGCTTTCAGGAATCCCTGAACGCGACCCTCGATTGGGCCAACGAGCAGCTATCGCCACTTCAACCGCTCGCTCCGACAGTTGGCGACGAGTTCCAGGGGGCCTTCGCGACGCCGGCGGCTGCGGTCCTCGCGAGCCTGGTCGTGCGTCTCGAACTGCTTGAGCGCACCGGCGCGGATTCGCGCTATGGGCTGGGGTTCGGTCAGGTGAGCGTGCTCGATGCCGCACGCGTCCCGCCGCTGCAGGATGGCCCGGGATGGTGGGCGGCTCGGGAGGCGATCGACACAGCGAAGCGGCTCGCCGAGTCGCCACGGACAGCCTTCGTGCGGACGTGCTTCGGCCGTTCGGCGACCACGGAGCCGACCTGCCCGATCGAGCCGGGGCTCGACGCATTCGTCATCTGTCGTGACGCCACGGTCGCGCACATGAATGACCGGCAGCGTCGTCTCCTGTGCCGAATCATGCTCGGGCGCGACAACCAGGCTGAGCTCGCGGCGAGTGAGGGTGTGACGCAAGGGGCGATCTCGCAGAACCTGCGTCGCAGCGGGGCGTATGCGGTTGCGACAGCCCAGCGGGCACTCGAGGGGCGGATCCCATGATCCTCGTTGCGGCAGCGCTCATGGCGTTCGGCGTCGGCGACATCACAGGATCGGCCTTCCGTGGTGGCGGGCGATGGCCAACCGTCGGGCCCGCGCTTGCGGGCGCCTTGGCGGTGACGGGAATCGTCGCCGCCGCAGGTGGCTCGCTTGTCTGGGTTCTCGTCGGCGCGATCCTCGCGCTTGCCGCGACTGCGGTTTGGCGCATGTCGTGCCGTCTTGCCATGGCTGGCGCGTGGCCGACTGCTGTTCCCTTGGGCTGGGCGGCGATCGTCCTTGCTGCAGCGTGGGGCTGCAGCGGTTCCGCGGACCGGACCTCTGGTCCGCTGGAGCGCTGGTTTTCCGGGCTGGACGTGACCGCGCCGCGTTCGGTCGATCGGTTCGTCGTCGCAGGTTCCGTCGCGATCTTCCTCGTGGCGAGCGCCAACCAGGTGGTGCGGTTGGTGTTGCAGACCGCTGGTACTCCCGCCTCCGAGGGAGAGAGTGCTCTGAGGGGCGGCCGCTTCCTGGGGCCGCTCGAGCGCCTGTTCATTGCGGCGATGGTCCTCGGTGGGAACCTCACGGGCGCCGCGATCGTCATCGCGGCCAAAGGATTGCTGCGACTGCCGGAGATCAGGTCCAGCGAGGAGCAGAGTCGGGGAGCGACGGACTCGGTGACCGAGTACTTCCTCATCGGAACGTTCACCAGCCTGCTCGTCGCTGGCGGCCTCGCCGCCCTGGTATTAGCAGCCCGCTGATAATCACCACGTATCAGCTGACGGCTGATCCTGGTGCGGCGTCTACGTCGCGGCCGACAGCGCCTTGGCGGCGAGCTGGCCGCAGGCGGCGTCGATGTCCTGGCCCCGCGTGAGGCGGACCGTCGCGCCGATCCCGTGCTCCTCGAGCGCGGCGCGGAAGGCGGCGATCGCCTCGCGCCCCGAGCCGTCGTAGGTCCCGGTCGGGTTGTACGGGATCAGGTTGACCTTGTACTTCTTGGGGTCGAGCACCTGGGCCAGCTGCACGGCCTGCTCGTAGCGGTCGTTGACGCCGGCGAGCATCACGTACTCGATGAAGATCATGCGCTTCTTGCGCTCGTAGAAGCGGTCGCAGGCGGCCAGCACGTCGCGTAGGGGGTAGCGGTCGTTGACCGGCATGATCTGCGAGCGCAGCATCTCGTCGGCGGCGTGGAGCGACAGCGCCAGCCGGATCGGCATGTCGCTCTCGGCGAGGCGGTCGATCCCCGGAACCCAGCCGACGGTCGAGATCGCCGTGCGGCGGTTGCTGACGCCGAGGTCGGGCAGCCGCCGGCAGGCCTCGAGCACGTGGTCGAGGTTCATCATCGGCTCGCCCATGCCCATGAACACGACGTGGTCGACCTCCTCGATGCGGCGGAAGTGCAGCGCCTGGTCGAGGATCTCCGACGTCGTGAGGTTGCGCCCGAACTTCATGGAGCCGGTCGCGCAGAACGTGCACGTCAGCGGGCAGCCGGACTGCGACGAGAGGCAGAGCGAGCGGCGGCCGTCGCGGTAGCGCATGAGCACGGCCTCGACCGGCCGCCCGTCGCGCACCGTGCGGAACAGCGCCTTGATCGTGCCGTCCTTGGCGTGGGCCTCGTTGGCGACCTCGAGCGTCGAGAGCGGCACCCGCTCGGCGAGCTGCTCGCGCAGCGCCGCGGGGAGGTTGGTCATCTCGGCGTAGCCGCCGGCGCCGCGCGCCGTCCACTCCCACACCTGCTTGGCGCGGAAGGCGGGCTGGCCGAGCTCGGCGAGGGTGCGGTCGAGCAGCGCGAGGTCCATGGGCTCCCGCACACGTTAGCCTCGCGCCGCGCATGCGCCTCGCGAAGTTCCTCGCCCACGCCGGCGTCGCGTCCCGTCGCGCGGCCGAGGAGATCGTCCGCGCCGGCCGCGTCACCGTGGCCGGCCGGGTGGTCACCGACCCGGCCCGCGACGTGGACGGCAGCGAGCCGGTCTGCGTCGACGGGTCGGCCGTGGCGGCGCCCGAGCAGCGAGCGGTCTGGGCGGTCCACAAGCCGGCCGGCGTCGTCTCGACGGCGCGCGACACCCACGGGCGGCCGACGGTGGTGGAGCTGGTCGACGCCGGCGGCGCGCGCCTGTACCCGGTCGGCCGCCTGGACGCCGACACCACCGGCCTGCTGCTGCTCACCGACGACGGCGATCTCGCCAACCGCCTGACGCACCCGCGCTACGAGGTCCCCAAGGTCTACGTGGCCGAGGTCGAGCACGGGCCCGTGCGCGAGCCGGCGCTGCGCGCCCTCCGCGCGGGCGTGGACCTCGACGACGGGCGCACGGCGCCGGCCGGCGTGCGCCAGCTGCGCCCCGGCGTGCTGGAGCTGACGCTGCGCGAGGGGCGCAAGCGCCAGGTCAAGCGCATGTGCGCGCACGTCGGCCATCCCGTGCGCCGCCTGACGCGGGTCGCGTTCGGGCCGCTGCGCCTCGGCGAGCTCCCCGAGGGCGCGGCGCGCCGGCTCAGCCCTGCCGAGGTGCAGCGGCTGCGCGACGCAGCGGCACCACCAGCGCCCGGGCGGGGCTGACCACCTGGTCGCGCCCGTGGGCCTTGGCCTGGTTGAGGGCGAGGTCGGCGGCGACCATCGCCTGAGCCACGGCGTGCTCGCCGTCGCCGACGACGGCCACGCCGCCGGAGGCGGTGGTGCGGACGTCGTGCGCCCAGGTCCCGACCGGCTGCTCGCGGATGGCCGCGATCGCGCGGTCGGCCACGAGCGTCGCGCCGTCGACGTCGGTCTCCGGCAGCACGATGAGGAAGCCCTCCTCGCCGGAGCGCGCCAGGAGGTCCTCGTCACGCAGCTGCGAGCGCAGCCGCTCGGCGACGGTCAGCAGGACGGCGTCGGCGGCCAGCGCCCCGTGGGCGTCCTCGATGGTGCGCAGCGCGTCGACGTCGACGAGCACGAGCGCCAGCGGGGAGCCCGGCGCGCGCGTGCGGTGCAGGTGGTCGGCGGCCACGAGGGCGGCGGCGCGCGAGGCGACGCCGGTGAGCGGGTCGCGGGCAGCGGCGCGGGCGTCGGCCGCGCCGGAGCCGCTCAGCCGGGCCGGGTCGGCGAGCAGCGCGGCGAGCACGATGCCCGCCGCGACCAGCTCGAGCGCCGCCGAGGCGTACCAGCCGGTCGTGTAGCGCCGCTCGGCGGCGATGGCCAGCGCGCTGCCGGCCAGCACGCAGCCGGCCACGATCGGCAGCCGCTGCTCGAGCACGCTGCGACGGCCGCGGACCGCGGCCAGCAGCAGGACGGCGCCGTCGATGAGCAGGGTCGCCGCCCCGCCGATCACGCCGGCGGTGGTCGGCGACCCGTCGCCGGTCCAGGTGGCCGCGACCGGGAGGTTGTCGCCGGCGAGCACGATCGCCACGCAGATCGCGGCGGCGGCGGCGGACGTGCCGGCGGCCGCCGCCGCGGCGGCCAGCGGGCGGCGGAGGGTCGGCGCGGCCAGCGCCCGGCGCAGCCCCGCCGGGCCGCCCCAGAGCGCGGCGGCGATGCCGAGCGGCAGCGCCGCGTGCAGCAGGAGCCAGAGCCATCCAGCCGCGGCGCCCGCATCCACGGCGGGCACGCCGTCGGCCCCGAGCCCGGGCAGGACGAGCGCGCGCGCCACGGCGACCAGCGCGAGCGCCAGGAAGGTGCAGCCGAGGACCAGCGGCAGCGCGGAGCCGCGCGCGAGGAAGCGCGCGAAGAGCAGCCCCGCGACGAGGACGTCGACCAGCACGGAGGCCGTGGCCAGCACGGCGAGCGGGCCGACGCCCTGGCCGAGGTCGTGGCGGAGGAACGGCAGCACGGCGGCGCAGCCGGCGACGAGTGCGACGGCGAGCACGGCGGACGACGACGGGCGATCGCGGCGCGGAACGAGGTGGGACACCATCGCCCCGGGTGGTCGGCCGCCGTCGCTCCTGCTGTAGCGGGACGGGCGCGGCCGAGCGACGAGGCGGGGCGGTGAGCCGCCCTGCCATGATGCCCCGCCGATGCGCCTCTACGCCCTGCGTGGCGCGACGACGGTCGACGCCAACACCGCCGAGCAGATCCTCGGCGCCACCGAGGAGCTCATGCGCGAGATCATGACGCGCAACGAGCTCGACCCGGAGTCGGTGGTCAGCTGCCTGTTCACGCTCACCGACGACCTCGACGCGCAGTTCCCCGCGGTGGCGGCGCGCGGCCTCGGCTTCGACCAGGTCCCGCTCATGTGCGCGCGCGAGGTGCCGGTGCCCGGCTCGATGCCGCGCGTGATCCGGGTGCTGATGCACTACTACGCCCCCGAGGGGCACCGCTCGCGCCACGTCTACCTCGGCGAGGCGCGCCGCCTGCGCGCCGACCTGGAATCCGCGCAGTAGCCTGCTGCGGCGATGGCGCTCGAGTTCTCCGCGGCGGTCCGCCGCATCCCCGTCTACCCGGCCGCCGCGGCCTACGCCCTCCCCGAGGACGTCGCGCTGCTGGCCTCCAACGAGTCGCCCGAGCCGCCGATCCCGGCCGTCGTGGCGGCCGTCCAGGCGGTCCTGACCGGCGTCAACCGCTATCCGGACCCGACGAACGCCAAGCTCCGCGGCGCGCTGAGCGACCGCTACGGCGTTCCCGCCTCGCGCATCGCGATCGGCAACGGGTCGTGCGACATCCTGCTGGCCGCGGGAGAGGCGCTGCTGGAGCCGGGCGCCGAGGTCGTCTACGCCTGGCCGTCGTTCAGCGTCTACCCGCACATCGCCGCCGCGACGGGCGCCACGGCGATCACCGTGCCGCTGAACGAGCGCCACGAGCACGACCTCGACGCGATGCTCACCGAGATCACCGCCGCCACGCGGCTCGTGATCGTCTGCAACCCGAACAACCCGACGTCGACGGCGATCCCGCTCGACGAGATCGCCCGCTTCGTGGCGGCGGTCCCGGCGCACGTCTGCGTCCTGCTCGACGAGGCGTACTGCGAGTACAACACCCTCGACGACCCCGACGCGTCGATCGACCTCCTGGCCAAGCACCCCAACCTGGTGCTGCTGCGCACCTTCAGCAAGGTGTACGGGTTGTGCGGGCTGCGCGTCGGCTACGCGCTCTGCGGCGGCGACGACGTCGTGACCGCCGTCAACCAGGTCCGCCAGCCGTTCTTCTGCAACGCGGCCGCGCAGGCGGCGGCCGTCGAGGCGCTCAGGCACCAGGACGCGATCGCCCAGCGCGTGGAGCGCACCGTCATGGCGCGACTCGACGTGGAGGACGGTCTCGGCACGCTGGGGATCCGGCCCGCCGAGTCGCAGGCCAACTTCGCCTGGTTCGACCTGCCCGTGCCCGACGGGGAGGACCCGGCGGCGTTCGAGGCCGGCGTCGTGCGCAGCCTCGGCGAGCGGGGCGTGCAGGTGCGGGCCGGCACCGCGCTCGGCCGTCCGGGCGCCCTCCGCGTGACGTACGGCACGACCGAGCAGAACCAGCGGTTCCTGCAGCAGCTGGGCGACCTGCTCGCCTGACGCCGCCGGTGTGGCGCCTTGACCGGCCGCACCGATCTGGTTCAATGGTGGCGCTGCATGTCCCTGCTGCCCCGTCACACGCGCGCCTCGCAGGCCGGCCTCGCCGGCTCGCTCGCGTCTGCCGGCAGCGGGTCCTTCGCGTGGTATTGGCGATTTAGCTAGGCGCTCGGCCGGCCGCGTGGCCGTCCGCACCGGACCTCTGGGTCGAGCGCCGTTGCCCCTCCGCCCGTGCGCGTTCGCGCACCACCTCGCCCCTAGACTCCACCGAGCCCGAAGGACCCACCACCATGATGATCGTGATGCAGCCCACCGCGACCGACGAGCAGATCCGCAACGTCGTCGCGCGGATCGAGTCGGTCGGCGCCCACGCGCACCCGAGCCGCGGCGAGGAGGTGACCGTGATCGGCGCGATCGGCGATCGCGAGCACATCCAGCGCCTCGAGCTCGAGGGCCACGACGGCGTCGACAAGGTCGTCCCGATCCTCAAGCCCTACAAGCTGGCCTCGTCCCAGTTCCGGTCCGACCGGCGCACGACGCTCGAGATCGGCGGCCAGAAGATCGGCGGCGAGCACTTCGCGCTCATCGCCGGGCCGTGCACCGTCGAGTCGCGATCGCAGACCCTGACGACCGCCGACGCGATGCTCGCCTGCGGCGCGACGATGTTCCGGGGCGGCGCCTACAAGCCGCGCACGTCGCCCTACGCCTTCCAGGGGCTCGGCCTCGACGGCCTGCGGCTGCTCGCCGAGGCCAAGGAGCGCACCGGGCTGCCGGTCGTCACGGAGCTCATGGACGCGCGCGACATCGAGGCGGTCGTCGAGGTCGCCGACGTGATCCAGATCGGCGCCCGCAACATGCAGAACTACCCGCTGCTCAGCGAGATCGGCCGCAGCGGCATCCCGGTGCTCATCAAGCGCGGGCTCTCCTCGACGCTCGAGGAGCTGATCATGGCCGCCGAATACGTCCTCAAGGAGGGCAACGAGGCCGTGATGCTCTGCGAGCGCGGGATCCGCACGTTCGAGACCGCGTACCGGTTCACGCTCGACCTGACGGCGATCCCGGTGCTCAAGGAGATGACGCACCTGCCCGTCGTCGTCGACCCCAGCCACGCTGCCGGCCGTCGCGCGCTCGTGGAGCCGCTGTCGCTGGCCGCCGCGGCGGCGGGGGCCGACGGCATCATCGTCGAGGCCCATCCCGAGCCCGACGAGGCGATCTGCGACGGCCCGCAGCAGCTGCGGGTCGACGGCTTCGCCGCCTACGCGCGGAAGGTCGAGCAGGCCGCCGTGCTCGCCGGCAAGCGGCCCTTCGGGGCGGCCGCCGCCACCGGGACGGCGGTGTGAGCGAGACGGGCGCCGACAGCGCGGCCGGCGACGGCTCGTTCGCGGAGCCGCCGCTGCGGGTGGCGATCCTCGGGATCGGCCTGATCGGCGGCTCCGTCGGACTCGCCGCCCGCGAGCGGCTCGGCGCCCGTGTCGTCGGCTGGGATCCGGACCCGGGCGTCCGCGAGCTGGCGCTGGAGCGCGGGGCCGTCGACGCCGTCGTGGCGGAGCCGGGCGCCCTCGGCCCGGCCGACGTCGTGGTCGTCGCGGTGCCCATCGACGCCCTGGAGCCGTGCGTCCGCGCGGCGTGCGACGCCTGCGACGGCGCCGTCGTGACCGACGTCGGCTCGACCAAGCGCGCGCTGGTCGAGGCGCGGCCGGGCGACGCCTACATCGGCGGCCATCCGCTCGCCGGCGCCGAGGTCGCCGGCGTGCGCCACGCGCGCGCCGACCTCTTCGCGGGCGCCACGTGGTACCTGACGCCGCGCCCCGACGCCGAGGGCATCCTGCTCGAGCGCCTGCACCGCTTCGTCACCGGCCTCGGCGCCGTGCCGACCGTCATCGGCCACGCCGAGCACGACCGCCTGATGGCGGCGTTCTCCCATGTGCCGCACGTCGTCGCCAACGCGCTGGTCGCGCAGGCGTCGCGCGCGCTGGGGGAGGAGGCGATCCCGGTCGTCGGCCCCAGCTTCCGCGACGCCACCCGCGTGGCGGGGGCCAACCCGCCGCTGTGGGCGGGCATCTACGCGGCCAACCGCGACGCCGTGCTCGACGGCCTCGACGCGACGATCGCGCTGCTGCGCGAGGCGCGCGCCGTCCTGGCCGCCGGCGATCGCGGCGCCGTCGAGGCCTGGCAGGCCGAGGCGGGCGCCCGCCGCCAGGCGCTGCTGGACGTCGGCATGACCGGCGGCCCGCTGCGCGAGATCCGCGTCGTCGTCCCCAACCGCCCGGGGGTGATCGCCGACCTGGCGCTCACCCTGAGCCGGGCAGGCATCAACATCCACGACATGAGCCTCTCCCCGCAACCCGACTTCCGCAGCGGCGAGGTCGCGCTGTGGGTGGCCGAGCCCCACGCCGACCGCGCCCGCGAGCTGGTGACGGAGCTGCTGGCATGACCGACGTCGTCTTCGAGCCCGTCCGCCGGCTGCGCGGCCGCGTCACGCCGCCTGCCGACAAGTCGATCTCGCATCGCGCCGCGATCCTGGGCGCCATGGCGGCCGAGCCGGTGCGGGTGCGCAACTACCTCCACGCCGAGGACACCACGTCGACCCTGAACGCCATGCGGGCGCTCGGCGCGCTCGTGACCGTCGACGGCGACGAGGTCGTCATCCGCGGCACCGGCCTGCGCGAGACGCTCGAGCGCGACGAGCCGATCGACGTCGGCAACGCCGGCACGCTCATGCGGCTGCTGCCGGGCTGGCTCGCGGGGCAGGACGGGCGCAGCTACACGCTCGACGGCGACGCCTCGATCCGCCGGCGCCCCGTCGACCGCATCGCCGACCCGCTGCGGCGGATGGGCGCGCGCATCGACGCCACGGAGGGCCGGCTGCCGCCGTTCACCGTCCACGGGGCCGCGCTGCGGGCGATCGAGTACGAGCTGCCGGTGGCCTCGGCGCAGGTCAAGAGCTGCGTGCTGCTGGCCGGCCTGGTCGCCGACGGCACGACGACGGTGGTCGAGCCGGTGCCGTCGCGCGACCACACCGAGCGCATGCTCGCCGCCGCGGGCGTGACCGTCCGGCGCGACGGCGACCGCGTGAGCGTCTGCAACGTCGACGAGCTGGTGCTCGACGACCTCGTGGTGCCCGGCGACCCCTCGTCGGCGGCGTTCATGGTGGCGGCCGCGGTGCTGGTGCCCGGCTCGCGGGTGCAGGTGCGGGGCAGCGGCACGAACTGGACGCGCACGGGCTTCCTGCGGATCCTGGAGCGGATGGGCGGGATCGTCGTGGGAGACCTCGAGGACGCGCCGGGCGACGGCGTGGTCTCGGGGGAGCCGATCGGCGACCTCGACGTCGCGCACGGGCCGCTGGTGGGCACGGTCGTCGAGCCCGGCGAGGTGCCGCTGGCCATCGACGAGCTGCCGCTCGTGGCGCTGCTGGCCTGCTTCGCCGAGGGGGAGACCGTCGTCCGCGGCGCCGAGGAGCTGCGCTTCAAGGAGTCCGACCGCATCGCCACCGTCGTCGACGGCCTGCGCGGCCTGGGCGGCGAGCTCGAGGCCACCGATGACGGCTTCGTGGTGCAGGGCACCGGCGGCCTGCGCGGCGGGACGATCGACGCCCACGGCGATCACCGGCTCGCCATGCTCGGCGCCATCGCGGGCCTGGCGTCGCGGGAGGGCGTGCGCGTCGTAGGGATGGAGGCGGCCGACGTCTCCTACCCGACGTTCATGTCGGATCTGGCTGCGCTGCGGCGCCCGCGCGGCTGAGGCCGCCGTCCTCGCCGCGCAGCCCCGGCACGACGTACAGGGCGGCGATGGTCGCGCAGCCGCCCAGCAGCCCGGCGAGCAGCAGCGTGCGCTGGGCGCCGGCGAGCGCGGCGAGCGGCCCGACGAGCGCGAACGAGACGGGTGTCAGCGCGACGGAGACCAGCCAGTCCAGCGAGCTCACGCGCCCGCGCAGCGCCGGCGGGACGCGCACCTGCATGAGCGTCGCCCAGATCGGGTTGCCGGCGCCGTTCAGCAGCCCGTAGCCGAAGCTGAACAGCACCAGCTGCCAGACCGCGCCGGCCAGCGCGTAGCCGCACAGCGCGAACGCCGCGAGGCCCCAGACCCAGTACAGGAAGCTGATCTCGCGGCGCGGGACGCCGAGGTGGCCGATCGCGACGGTGCCGATGACCGTGCCCACGCCGCCGGCCGCGAGCACGAGGCCGAAGCTGCCCGCGGTGCTGCCGAGGTCGTGCTTCATCCGGAAGGGCAGCAGGACCTCCGTCGGGCCCAGGAAGACGAGCAGCACCAGCGCGGCCATCATGAGCGTGGCCCACAGCCAGGTCTGCGAGCGCACGAAGCTGCCGGCCTCGCGCAGCTGCACGCGCAGGGGCTCGTGCTCGCCGGGGCGGTCGACGGCCCGCGCGCGCATCGCCAGCAGGCAGGCCATCGAGATCGCGAACGTGCCCGCGTCGGCCAGCAGCGCGCCGCCGATGCCCAGCACGGCGACCGCGGCGCCGCCGAGCGCCGGGCCGGCGAGCCGCATGGCCAGCGGGCGCACCGACTGCGCCAGCGCGTTGGCCTGCACGAGCAGCGGCTCGGGCACGAGCTCGGGCACGATCGCGCCCATCGCCGGCCCCGACAGCCCCTCGCCGGCGCCGTAGACGAAGCTCAGCGCGACCAGGTGCCAGACCTCCAGCGCCCCGGCCAGCGACAGGGCCCCCGCGCCGCCGAGCGCGGCCAGCCGGATGGCGTCGGCGGCCAGCAGCTGATGGCGCTTGTCGCGCCGGTCGGCGAGGATGCCGCCGAGCAGCAGGAAGCCGAGCATCCCCAGCGACCAGGCGACGCCGACGAGCGACAGGGCGGCGGCGCTGTCGCTGAGCCCCAGCACGGCGAACGGGATGGCGACGAGGTAGATGCCGTCCCCGAGCAGCGACACGAGCGTGCCGCTCCACAGCAGGGCGAAGTCCCGCTGTCGCAGCGGCCCGAGCATCTTCATCGGCGCGCAGGATGCCAGAAGCCAGGACGGCCACCTATCCTGCGGCCCTTGCTCGTCGCCATCGATGGACCAGCCGGAGCCGGCAAGTCGACCGTGGCCCGCGCCGTCGCGCAGGCCCTCGGCTTCACCTACCTCGACACCGGGGCCATGTACCGCTGCGCCGCCCTGGCGTGGCCCCGAGATCCCGCCACGCTGGACATCGCGTTCCGGGACGGCCGCGTGCTGCTCGACGGCGAGGACGTGACGGCGGCGATCCGCACGCCCGAGGTCTCGCGGCGGGCCTCCGAGGTCGCCTCGCGGCCCGAGGTGCGGGAGGCGCTCATCGCCCAGCAGCGCGAGCTGATCGCCGGCGCCGACTGGGTCGCCGAGGGCCGCGACATCGCGACCGTGGTCGCCCCCGACGCGGAGGTCAAGGTGTTCCTCACCGCCTCGCCGGAGGAGCGCGCCCGCCGCCGCGCGGCCGAGCTCGGCGGCGACGTCGATGTCATCGCCCGCGAGATGGCGCTGCGCGACCAGCGCGACAGCTCGCACGGCCGCACCATCGACCAGCCGGCGCCGGGCGCGGCGATGGTCGACACCACCGGCGTGACCATCGAGCAGGTCGTCGAGCGCATCGTCGGGTTGGTGAACCGATGACGCGCGGGCCCAAGGTCGCCGTCCTCGGCTACCCGAACGTGGGGAAGTCGTCGCTGGTCAACCGGCTCAGCGAGTCGCGCATCGCCGTCGTGCACGAGCGGCCCGGCGTCACCCGCGACCGCCACGAGGTCGCCTGCGAGTGGAACGGGCGCCGCTTCACGCTGATCGACACCGGCGGCATGGACATGCTCGACGAGGACCCGATGGCGGGCTCGATCCGCGAGCAGGCCCAGGCCGCCATGGCCGACGCCGACCTCGGGATCTTCCTCGTCGACGCCCAGGGCGGCGTGCGGCCGGGCGACGAGGAGCTCGCCGACCTGCTGCGCCGCTGGGACAAGCCGGTGATCGTGGCCGCCAACAAGGTCGACGACGTGAAGGACGTCGCGCTGGCCGCCGACTTCCACCGGCTCGGGCTGGGCGAGCCGATGCCGGTCTCCGCCGCGCAGGGGCTGGGCACCGGCGACCTGCTCGACCGGGTCGTGGAGCTGCTGCCCGAGGGCGAGGCCGAGGAGGAGGACGAGGACGTCATCCGCCTGGCGCTGATCGGCCGCCCCAACGTGGGCAAGTCGTCGCTGGTCAACCGCTTCCTGCGCTCGGAGCGGGTCATCGTCAGCGAGGTGGCCGGCACCACGCGCGACGCGATCGACCTGCCGCTGGAGGTCGACGGGCGCCGCGTGATCGTGGTCGACACCGCCGGCATGCGGCGGCAGGCCAAGGTCACCGAGTCGGTCGAGTACTACACGACGCTGCGCTCGCAGCGGGCGGTCGAGCGCGCCGACGTCGCGCTGGTGATCTGCGACGCCCACGACGGCGTGACCGCGCAGGACCTGCGGGTCGCCGAGCTGGCCATGAAGGCGGGCTGCGCGACCGCGCTGGTGCTCAACAAGTGGGACGTCGCCGCGATGGCCGAGGAGGACCTCGACCACGAGCGGGCCAAGGTCCACAACAAGCTGCGCCTGCGGCCGCGCGTGCTGACCGTGTCGGCCGTCAGCGGTCGCAACGTCGAGCGGCTGATGCGCGAGGCGATCGTCCTGGGCGACCGCGTCCGCACCCGCATCCCGACGCCGCAGCTCAACCGCTTCCTGTCCGAGGTCGTGCAGGAGCGCCAGCCGCCGGCCAAGCAGGGCAGCCGGCTGCGGCTCCTGTACATGTCGCAGTACGAGACGCGCCCGCCGCGGTTCGCGATCCAGGTCAACAGCCGCAACCGAGTGACGCGCGACTACGCGTACTTCATCGAGAATCGCCTCCGGCAGCGATTCGGCATGGACGGGATCCCGTTGATCATCGACTTCAAGGAACGAGCCAACCGCCGTGAGCGCTAGGGCGCCCGTGCGCGGGCCGGCGTCCGGCGCGGGCGCCGCGCCGGGGGCGCTCGAGGCGCTGCGCTGGCTCGTCGCCGTCGTCGGCGTCGCCGCCGCGGTGGTGCTCGGCGGCGGGGCTGCCCACGGCGACCCGCCGGCCGACGACGCCGCGCGGCTGGTGCCCGCCGACGCGCTGGTCTACGTCCACCTCTCGACCGACGGCGACCGCGACGCGACGAAGGCCGCCGGCGCGATGGCCGACCGCTTCCCGAGCTGGCCGTCGCTGCGCGACGGGATCGTGCGCCAGCTGTCGGCGCCCGGCTGCCGCGTCACCGACGCGATGTTCCGCGACGCCGACGAGGTCGCCCTGGCGCTCTTCGACGTCAGCGGCGGCACGACGGCCAACTCGCTCGTGCTGGTCGACACCGGCAGCGACCACGCGCAGGCCGACGAGCACCGCTGCGGCACGCTGAGCGCGGCGTACGTCGGCCGCTTCCTGGCGATCGGCCAGCCCGAGAGCCTCGACGTCGCGCAGCGGCTGGCGCGCGGGGACGGCGACGCGCTGGCCGACGCCGCGGCGCCCCAGCGCGAGCTCGCGCGGCTGCCCGAGGACCGCGTGGCCGACGGCTGGGTCTCGCAGGACGGCGTCCGCCGGCTGCTGGCGCCGCAGGGCGGCCTGCTCGGCGCGGCCGGCGTGCTGCTCGACCAGCCGGCGCTCGAGGGCGCCGCCTTCGGGCTGACGGCCGAGGGCGGCGACCGCGCGCGCCTGACGGTGGCGTCGCAGCTCGATCCGGCGGTGGCCCGGCGCAACACCGCGGGGTTCGAGCCGTTCTCGCCGAGCCTGGCCGGCGACGTGCCCGCGTCGGCGATGGCCTACCTCGGCGTCAGCAACATCGCGCCCGCGCTCCAGCGGCTCGTCGCCGCCGCCGGCTCGAGCTCCGAGGGCGTGCAGGCGCTCACCGACCAGCTGGCCCCGGTGCTGGAGCGCGTCTTCCGCGGCGAGGCCGCGGTCATCCTCACGCCGCACGCGCCGGCGCCGATCCTGACGCTGCTGACGCGCACGAGCGACGAGGCGGCCAGCCGCCGCGCGCTCGCTGGGCTGCCGGCGGCGCTGCGCGGCAAGCTGTCGAGCGCCGTCTTCGACGGCAAGGTCGCGGTCTCGACCAGCGAGGACGGCATTCGCGCCGTGCAAGACGGCGGCGAGCGGCTGACCGACACCGACCACTGGCGAAAGGCGGTCGGGAATCTGCCCGATCGGGTGTCCTCGCTACTCTTCTTGGACTTCAGCCGGCTGCTGACGCTGGGCGAGCAGACCGGGCTCGACGAGTCCCCCTCCTACCGCGCGGCGAAGGCGGACCTGGCCAAGGTCCAGGCCATCGGCGCGCACACGTCCGGCAACGACCAGGAATCCACCGCGGAGATCTCCCTCCTCATCAGCTCATGAGCCAGTACGCCGACAACGAGTACCCCTTCACCTCGGAGTCCGTCACCGAGGGCCACCCCGACAAGGTCGCCGACCAGATCTCCGACGGCGTCCTCGACGCCTGCCTGCGCGACGACCCGACGTCGCGCGTCGCGTGCGAGACGCTGGTCAACACCGGCCTCGTCGTGGTCTCGGGCGAGATCACGACCGAGACCTACGTCGACATCCAGGAGATCGCCCGCGAGACGATCCGCAAGATCGGCTACACGGACGCGGACCTCGGCTTCTCCGCCGACTCGTGCGCCGTCATCAACGCGATCGACAAGCAGTCGCCCGACATCGCCCAGGGCGTCGACCAGGCCTTCGAGACGCGCACCGACCCCGCCGACGACGACGCCCTCGACGTGGCCGGCGCCGGCGACCAGGGGATGATGTTCGGCTACGCGACCAACGAGACGCCGGAGCTCATGCCGCTGCCGATCGCGCTGGCCCACAAGCTGGCCAAGCGGCTGGCGGACGTGCGCAAGGCCGAGGTCGTCCCGTACCTGCGCCCGGACGGCAAGACCCAGGTGTCGGTGCGCTACCGCGACGGGCGCCCGGTGGAGATCGAGAAGCTCCTGATCTCCACGCAGCACAAGGAGGGCGCGGAGTCGCTGATCCCCGACGACCTCTGGGAGCACGTCGTCGAGCCGATCCTGCCCAAGGACCTCTACGACGCCGGCAAGCTGCGCAAGGCGTTCCTCGTCAACCCGACCGGGCGCTTCGTCATCGGCGGCCCCGTGGGCGACGCCGGCCTGACGGGCCGCAAGATCATCGTCGACACCTACGGCGGCATGGCCCGCCACGGCGGCGGCGCGTTCTCCGGCAAGGACCCGTCGAAGGTCGACCGCTCGGCCGCCTACGCCGCGCGCTACGTCGCCAAGAACCTCGTCGCCGCCGGCCTGGCGGATCGCGCCGAGGTGCAGGTCGCCTACGCGATCGGCGTCGCGCACCCGGTGTCGGTGATGGTCGAGACGTTCGGCACCGAGAAGGTCGGCCGCGGCAAGATCCACCAGCTCGTCGAGGAGCACTTCGACCTGCGTCCCGGCGCCTTCCGCGAGTACCTCAACCTGCACCGGCCGATCTACCAGAAGACCGCCGCCTACGGGCACTTCGGGCGCGAGGACCACGACTTCACGTGGGAGCGCACCGACAAGGCCGCCACGCTGGCGGAGGCCGCTGGCCTCAGCGGCACGTCCGCCACGACGGCGTAGCGCCGCCGGGATCCGTGTTGCACGAGGGCGGCCTGCGGGCCGCCCTCGGTCGTCTCAGAGGGCGGGGTTCGCGTGGCCGCGCCGCGCCTCGTCGACGGCGGCCACGACGCCGTCGGGATCGGCGACGCCGCGGAAGGTGAAGTCGCTGTCGTCGGTGCCGGCGGTGTCGAAGTCCACCTTGCCGACGCGCAGGATCCGGTCGACGAGCGACTGGTCGGTGTTGACGTTCTGCACGCGGTCGATGCTCGTCTGCTGCACGGCCTTGCTGAGGATCCCGCGGCGGATGCGCAGCCGGTCGGTGGTGATGACGTAGTGCGTCGACATCCGCTTGACGAAGCCGGCCAGGAGCACCAGCGCGCCGAGCACGACGAGCACGACGATGCCCGCCGCCGTCGAGACGGCGAAGAACACGATCACCGCGATGACGAGCGCGACGGCGAGGCCCTTGAGGTAGAAGCTCAGGACGCCCCGCCACGACGGGTGGCCCTCGAAGACGACGGTCTCGCCGGGATGCAGGTCCATGGTGGGCGCAGCCTATCCTCGGGCCTCTCTCATGTCCCGGATCGTCCAGGTCGAGCCGCTGACGACGGCCCGCGCGCTGCGCGGGCCGTTCGACTACGTGCGGCCGGACGGCGTGGAGGTCGGCGCGCTGCTGGAGGTGCCGTTCGGCCGCCAGCGGCTCGGGGCGGTGGTCACCGGGCTGGCCGACGCCTCGCAGCACGACGTCGTCGCGCCGCTGCGGGTGCTGCCCGACGCCCTGCCGGCCGACCTCGTCGCGCTCGGGCTGTGGCTGGCGCGCGAGTACGCGTCGACGCCCGCGCGGGCGCTGTCGCTGCTGCTGCCGCCCAAGGGCGCGCGCGAGCGCGTGCAGCTGTGGGCGGAGCGGACCGACGAGGGCGATGCGGCGATCGGCGCGGGCGCCCTCGGCGATGTGCGCCTGACCGGCCGGCAGCGGGCGCTGCTGGAGGCGCTGCCCCGGTTCGCAGGGGAGGACCTGGGGTCGCTGCGGCGGCTCGAGGCGCGCGGGCTTGTGCGGATCGCGCCGCGCGGGCGCCGGCGCGCGCCGCGGCACGTGGGCGTCGGCGCGCGGCGCGAGCCGCCGGAGCTGAACGCCGACCAGCGCGCGGCGCTGGATGCGGTGCTCGGCGCGGCGGCGGGCGAGCGCCTGCTCCTGCATGGCGTGACCGGCTCGGGCAAGACCGAGGTCTATCTGCGCGGGGCGGCCGAGACGCTGCGGCGCGGGCGCGGCGTGCTGGTGCTGGTGCCCGAGATCGGGTTGACGCCGCAGATGATCGACCGCTTCGTCGCCCGCTTCGGCGACACGGTCGCGGTGCTGCACTCCAAGCTCTCGGCGGGGGAGCGCTACGACGAGTGGCGCCGGCTGCGCTCCGGCGAGGCGCGCGTGTGCGTGGGCCCGCGCAGCGCGGTGTTCGCGCCGATGGCCGACCTCGGCCTGGTCGTCGTCGACGAGGAGCACGACGGCTCCTACAAGCACGAGGGCGACCCGCGCTACGACGCGCGCCTGGTCGCCGAGCGGCGCGCCGCCCAGCACGGCGCGGTGCTCGTGTGCGGCAGCGCGACGCCGCGGCCGGAGTCGTTCCACGCGCTGCGGCGCGTCGTCCTGCCGCGCCGGGTCGATGGGGCGGGCCTGCCGCCCGTGGAGATCGTCGACCTCAAGGCGGCCGGCGGGCCGATCCACCCGCGCACGTTCGACGCGCTGGTGGACTCGCGCAAGGCGATCGTGCTGCTCAACCGGCGGGGGTGGTCGAACTTCCTGACGTGCCGCTCGTGCGGGCGGGTGTGGGAGTGCCCGCAGTGCGACGTCGCGCTGATCCTGCACCGCGCGGAGGGCGCGGTCTCCTGCCACCACTGCGGCCATCGCGAGCGGGTGCCGCGCTCGTGTCCGGACTGCGGGTCGGTGTCGATCGCCCGCCACGGCAGCGGGACCGAGCGCCTGGAGCACGACCTGGCGGCGCTGGGGCGCCCGGTGCTGCGCCTCGACGCCGACGTGCGCGACGCGGGGGCGGTCCTGAGCGCGTTCGAGCGGGCGGCCAGCGCGATCCTCGTCGGCACCCAGGTCGTGGCGAAGGGCCACGACTTCCCCGACGTCGACCTCGGGGTGGTGCTCGACGCCGACGCGACGCTGCGCTTCCCGGACTTCCGCGCCGAGGAGCGGACGTTCGCGCTCGTGACGCAGCTCGCCGGGCGGGCGGGGCGGGGAGGCTCCGGCCGGGTGATCGTGCAGACGATCGACCCCGACGCGCCGGCGATCGCGTTCGCCGCGCGCCACGACAGCGACGGGTTCCTGGCCGAGGAGCTCGAGCGCCGGCGCTTCCTGCGCTATCCGCCGTTCTCGACGCTCATCCGCGTCGTGTGCGCCGCCGAGGCGCCGGGCGCCGCCCAGGCCGCCGCCGCGGCGGTCCACGCGCGGCTCCCGGGCGCGCTCGGCCCCGCGCCGCTGTTCCGGCTGCGCGGCCGCGAGCGGTCGCAGGTCGTCGTCAAGGGCGCGGACCGTCGCGCGGCGATCGACCAGGTCGACGCGGCGGTGCGAGAGGTCAGCGGCGACCGGGCGCACCGCGGCGTGGCGTTCGTGGTCGACGTCGACGCCCAGTAGGGCCGCTCCGGCGCCTCGGGCGTCGTGTGCCCGCCTGCGGCTGTCCGGCGACCGCCAATGGGCACGCGATGGTCAACTGCGGACGGCGAGGATGCGCCGGAGCTCCGCGGCGGTCGCCGGCGCTTCTCGGGTGACGCGGTGCCAGGTCAGCCGCACCGTCAGGTAGCCCTCGGCGGCCAGCGCTGCGTCGCGCCGCCGATCCGAGTGGAAGTTCCGACGGGTGTGATGGACCGCCTCGCCGTCGAGCTCGACGATGACGCGCTGCGCACGGAACAGGAGGTCCGCCTCGATCAGCCGGCCGCCCGCGGGGAGATGCACGTCGGTCTCGGGCCGCGGGAGCCGGTGGCGCTCGCAGAGCCGCAGGAACGCCCGGACGAATGTCGCGGCGGTGACCGCCGGGTCGGTGTGGCCGAGCAGCTCGCGGAGCCGCCGCGCTCCGCGCCGCCGGGGAACACGCGCCATCGCGGCAGCGATCGCGTCGACGTCGAGCAGCCGGAGCACCTCAGCCTCGTGGACCGCGCGCGCGAGCTGCGTGGCGTTCACGGTGCCCGCGAGATCCACGAGCGTGCGCGCCACGCTGGTGACGGGCACGCCATCGACCACGTCGACGTCGTCCGGGCCGAGGTGCCGCGTGCGGTGGAGCACGACGGTGTCGGGGCCGGTGCGCCCGCCGCTCATGTGCGGGGCGGTCACGTGCCAGCGGACGGAGCTGCCGCCGCGCAGCCCCCACGCCTCCGCGGCGCTGACGTGGCTGAGCACGGCGCCTTCGCCGCACGCGAGCACGACGGCCAGCCGGCGCCCGGTCCGGTCCAGCCGGCGATGACCGACCGCATACACACCGCGATGGATCCGGTGCAGCCGGCCGGCCGCAGCGCGATGGCGGACGCTGCGGCCATCGAGCCCCACCGCCTCCAGCTGGGCCACCGTGACCACTCCATGCTGCTCCTCTGCCAGCGCGGCGATGCGCTGATCGAGGGTCGTGTGCCCGTT
>DASTWY010000009.1:0-35341 GCA_035765735.1 Baekduia sp.
CGACCAGCCGCTTCCAGTCCTCGCCCTTCACGCCGCGCCCGCCCCAGTGCAGCTTGAACAGGACGTGCGTGTCGAGGTGGGGGAAGACCTCGTCGAGGTCGACCTCGATCTCGCGGGCGCCCCAGAACGGCGGCTCGGGGACCGGCACGTCGGTGCGCGCGCCCGAGCGGACGCTGTCGTCGTCGGTGACCAGCGGCGCGGGGTCCTTGCCGTGCAGGCGCAGGTGCTCGGCGGTCTCGCGCAGCTTGGTGAGCAGCGCCGCACGCGCGTCGGCGTCGATGAGCTGGTCCATCTTGTTGAGCCCCTCGAAGGCGTCCTTGCAGTAGAAGACGCCCGGCTCGTAGATCTCGTCGGACTCCTTGCCCTTCGGATACAGCGCGCGCAACCCGAAGTCGCGGTTGATCGCCGCGCCGCCGATGAGCACCGGGTACTGCAGGCCCTTGGAGTGCAGCTCCTCGATGCACAGCGGCATCTGCTTGGACGTCGACACCAGCAGCGCGCTGAGGCCGATCGCCGTGGCGTCGTGCTCCTTGGCCGCGTCGAGGATCGTCTGCACCGGCACCTGCTTGCCGAGGTCGACGACCGTGTAGCCGTTGTTGGAGAGGATCGTGTTGACCAGCGACTTGCCGATGTCGTGCACGTCGCCGAAGACCGTCGCGATGACGACGGTGCCCTTCGTGTAGCCCTCGATGCGGTCGAGGTAGTTCTCGAGCTGCGCGACGGCGCGCTTCATCACCTCGGCGCTCTGCAGCACGAACGGCAGGATCAGCTCGCCGGCGCCGAACTTGTCGCCGACCTCCTTCATGGCCGGCAGCAGCACGTCGTTGAGCGTCGGGACCGCGCCGATCTTCTCGACCGACCGGTCGATCTGGGCCTCCACGCCGTCCTTCTTGCGGCGGAGGATGTGCCAGTGCAGCGCCTCCTCGGGCTCCATGCCCGCCGTGGGGTCGGCGGCCTCGGAGGTCTCGGCCTCGCCGCCGCGCGACTCGAAGTGCTCGATGAACCGCTGCAGCGCGTCGTCGCGGCGGTTGTACACGAGGTCGTCGGCGAGCTCCCGCTCCTCCTCGGAGATCTCGCCGTACGGGGTGATGTGGTTCGGGTTGACCATCGCCAGGTCGAGCCCGGCCTCCACGCAGTGGTGGAGGAACACCGAGTTGAGCACGGCGCGCGCGGCCTGCCCGACGCCGAAGGACACG
The DNA here is from genome assembly GCA_035765735.1 of Baekduia sp. GTDB lineage: Bacteria > Actinomycetota > Thermoleophilia > Solirubrobacterales > Solirubrobacteraceae > Baekduia. The sequence goes on from DASTWY010000009.1 coordinate 1,197, forward strand.
TTCGAGACGCCCAGCGACGTCTTGACGCCGGGCAGCTCGGCCTTGATGCGGCGGATGCCCTCGATCGTCTCGATCGCCGACGGCTTCCACTCGTCGTCGCCGGTGGTCAGCGTGAACGTCAGGCAGTCGAAGATCAGCAGCTCGGGGTCGAGGCCGTGGCCGTCGCAGGCCAGCTCCTTGATCCGCGTGGCGATCTCGACCTTGCGGCCGGCCGTTTTGGCCATGCCGACCTCGTCGATGGTCAGCGCGATCACCGCGGCGCCGTGCTGGATGGCCAGCGGGACGACGACGTCGAGCTTGCCCGGGCCCGCCTCGAGGTTGACGGAGTTGACGATCGCGCGGCCCGGAATCTGCTCCAGCGCCAGCTTGATGACGTCGGGCTCGGTCGAGTCGACCTGGATCGGCGCCGGCTGCGTCAGCGAGACGCGCTTGGCGACCTGTCGCATCTGCTCGTCCTCGTCGGCGCGCTCGGTCAGCGCGACGCAGAGGTCGAGCACGTGGGCGCCGCCCTCGACCTGGTCCTCGGCGACCTGGACCAGGCCGTCGTAGTCGTCGGCGAGCAGCAGGCGCTTGGCCTTGCGCGAGCCCTGCGAGTTGACGCGCTCGCCGACGAGCGTCGGGCGCGGCTCCTGCACCAGCGGCGTGTCGCTGATCATCGACGAGACCCGTGGGGCGCGCGGGGCAGGGCGCGTGAAGTCGGTGCGGGCGTCGCGGCAGCGCTCGGCGATCGCGCGGATGTGGTCCGGCGTGGTGCCGCAGCAGCCGCCCACGATCGACACGCCGTAGCGCTCGACGAACTCGCCGAGCACGGCGGCGAGCTGCTCCGGGGACTCGGGGAAGATCGTCTCGCCGTTGCGCCCCTGCTGGGGCAGGCCGGCGTTGGGGATGCAGTGGACGGGCATCGGCGCGTGCTCGCCGAGGAAGCGGATCGCGTCGCGCATGTCCTCGGGGCCGGTGGAGCAGTTGAGGCCGATGACGTCGACCTTCAGCGCCTCGAGCGTCGTGAGCACCGAGGAGATGTCGGTGCCCAGCAGCATCTTGCCGCCGTTGGGCAGCAGCGAGACCGACGTCTGGATCGGCACGCTGCGGCCTTCGAGCCTGAACGCCTCGCGCGCGCCGAAGACCGCCGCCTTGACCTCGAGGATGTCCTGGGCGGTCTCGATGATCACGAGGTCGACGCCGCCGCGCAGCAGGCCCTGCGCCTGCTCGGTGAAGATCTCGACCAGCTCGGAGAAGCGGATGGCGCCGAGGGTGGGGTCGTCCGAGGCGGGCAGGTGCCCGGTCGGGCCGATCGAGCCGGCGACGAAGCGGTCCTCGCCGACGGCGCGGCGGGCGATCTCGGCCGCCTGCTGGTTGATCTCCAGCGTGTGCTCGGCCAGGCCCCACTCGTCGAGCTTCAGCCGCGAGGCCTGGAAGGTGTCGGTCTCGACGACGTCGGCGCCGGCTTCGACCATCGACCGGTGGACGCCCTCGATGACGTCGGGGCGATGCAGCACGAGCGCCTCGTGGCACTTGCCCTCGAGCCCGCCGTAGTCGGCCTGCGAGAGGTCGAACATCTCCAGCGTGGCGCCCATCCCGCCGTCGAAGACGACGACGCGCTCGCGGGTGGCGGCCAGGTAGTCGCGGGGCATGGCGGGAGCGTATCGAAACCTTGACACAACTGTGTCAGGGTAGGGAGGGATCGGTGGCCGGGCCGTCGCCGGATACGGTCGCGGGATGCGCGTGCTGGCCATCGACGGCGGCGGGATCCGCGGGCTGATCCCCGCGGTCGTGCTCACGGAGCTCGAGCGCCGGACGGGCCGGCCGATCAGCGACCTGTTCGACCTGATCGCGGGGACGTCGACCGGCGGCATCCTCGCGTGCGCGCTGGCGCGGCCGGACGCGAGCGACCCCGCGCGGCCGCGGTTCACCGCCCAGGAGCTCGTGGCGCTGTACGTCGAGGAGGGCCCGAAGATCTTCGACCGCTCGCTGCTCAAGCGCATCCGGTCGGTCGACGGCCTCGTCGACGAGCGCTACGAGGACGACGGGCTGCGCGCCGCGCTGGACCGCTATCTCGGCGGCGCCGCGCTGTCGGACGCGCGCACCGACGTGCTCGTGACCGCCTACGAGCTCGAGCAGCGGTTCGCCTTCCTGTTCCGCTCCTCCCGGGCGCGGACCGACGCCACCTACGACTTCGCGATGGCCGACGTGGCGCACGCGACGAGCGCGGCGCCGACGTACTTCGAGCCCGCGGTCGTCCGCGACCGCGCCGGTTCGCAGGGCTACGCGCTGATCGACGGCGGCGTGTTCGCCACCAACCCCGCGATGGTGGCGCTGGCCGAGCTGACACAGGCGGGCCTGGCCCCCGAGGTCGACCTCCTGCTGTCGCTGGGCACGGGCGAGCACACCCGTCCGATCCACGTGGCGGACGCCCGGGGCTGGGGCCGGCTCGAGTGGGCGTCCCGGATCGTCGACGTGGTCTTCGACGGCGTGGCCGAGACGGTCGACTTCGAGGCCTCGCAGGCGCTCGGCGATCGCTACATCCGCCTGCAGACGCCGCTGGTGGAGGCCAGCGACGACCTGGACGACGCGAGCCCGGAGAACCTGACGGCGCTGCAGGCGGCGGGGGAGGCGCTGGTGCGCGAGCGGGCGGCGGAGCTGGACCGCGTGGTGGAGCTGCTGGGAGCCCCGCGATGATCGACGTCGAGGTGCGGGAGTGGCGCGAGCAGGACGCGGAGGCGCTGCAACGCGCCGTGGTGGAGAGCGTGGAGCACCTGCGCCCGTGGATGCCGTGGGCGGCCGACGAGCCGCACGAGGTCGCGTGGCGCCGCGTCTGGCTCCGCGAGCAGGTGGCGGGACGCGAGGCCGGCGGCGACCTCTTCGCCGGGTTCTTCGTGCGCGGCGAGGTGGTGGGGGCCGGCGGGCTGCACCGCCGCATCGGTCCCGGCGGCCTGGAGATCGGCTACTGGGTGCACGTCGCGTGGACCGGCCGCGGCGTGGCGACCGCCGCCGCGGGGCGCCTGGTCGAGATGGCGTTCGAGGACCCCGCGGTCGACCACGTCGAGATCCACCACGACGCGGCGAACGTCGCGAGCGGGCGGATCCCGGGGCGGCTCGGCTTCACGCTGGTCGACGAGCACCGGCGCGAGCCGCAGGCGCCGGCGGAGCTCGGGGTGGAGCGCGTGTGGCGCCTCGAGCGGGGCGCGCTGACGCCCGCCCCCGCGGGGCCGCGGGCGCGTTTGCGGTCACCGTGACCGCCAAGCCGCCCGCGGGTCGGGTGGCGCCCGGGCGCCCCGGAGCCTTGGGCGGGGCGGGGTGCGGCCGCGCCCCACGAGGTGCGGGCGCGTCTGCGGTCACCACGACCGTCGAGCCGCCCGCGGGTCGGGTGGCGTCTGCGCGGCGCGCGGCGCGGGCGCGTTTGCGGTCACCACGACCGTCGAGCCGCCCGCGGCGCGTGGGCTGCCGTCAGTTCCTCGCCCAGATCGCCCAGGTCAGGGCCGAGGCGAACGCCACCCACAGCGCGTACGGCACGAGGAGCAGCGAGGCCAGGCGCGAGACGCTGCGCGTGCGGACGATGAGCGCGACCGTCGTCCCCTCGAGCACGAGGATCTCGACGCCGGCGGCGAGCGGGCTACGGCCCCGGAAGAAGATCAGCGTCCACGCGAGGTTCAGGGCGAGGTTGCTGCCGTAGAGGACGAACAGCGGCCGCCGGCGCTCGCCGCCCCGGTTGCGGACGATCCACATCGAGGTCGCGATCAGCGCGTAGAGGACGGTCCACACCGGTCCGAACACCGGGCCGGGCGGCTGCCACGACGGCTTGTCCAGCCGCCGGTACCAGCGGCTCTGGAGCGCGGGCGTCGTCGCCCTCGCGCCGATGCCCGCCGTGGCGGCGACGGCTCCGGCGATCAGCGCCGCGTCGCGGATCGCCGTGCCCGTGTCGCGGTGGGCGTGGGTTCCGGCCTCCATGCTGAGGGCCATACCCGGAGGGCGGGACGCGCTCGCGAGCCGGGCGCCGCCGCGCTCGCACCGGTTGCGCCCGCGCGCCCGGCGTGAGAGCGTCGCGCCATGGATCGCGCGGCCCTCGTCGCGGCCCAGGCGCCGCTCAAGGAGCGCTACCGGGAGGACCCGGCGGCCGCCGAGGTCGTGCTCACGGCGGAGGGGTCGCTCGGCGACGGCATCTCCTGCTCGGTGCGGACGGGCCGGGCGCTCGCCGAGGCCGGCCTGCACCCGGCCAGCGGCGGCGACGGCTCGCTGCTGTGCTCGGGCGACATGCTGCTCGAGGCGCTCGTGGGCTGCGCGGGCGTGACGCTGCGGGCGGTGGCCACGTCGATCGGCGTCGAGGTCCGGGGCGGGGAGGTGCGGGCCGACGGCACGCTGGACTTCCGCGGCACGCTCAGCGTCGCGCGAGACGCACCGGTCGGGTTCAAGGACATCAGGTTGCGCTTCGCGTTGGACACCGACGCCGACGACGAGCAGCTCGCGACCCTGCTCGCGCTGACCGAGCGCTTCTGCGTGGTGCTGCAGACGCTGCGCTGCGCGCCGGCGGTCGACTCGACGATCGAGCGGGCGGGCTGAGGCCGTGGGCTGCCTCCTCGCGCTGCTGGCGCTGATCTCCCCGCGGCTCGTCCTGTTCCTGGTGTGGCTGTTCAGCGACGTGCTGAGCCGCGCGTTCAACAGCTGGATCGAGCCGCTGCTGGGCTTCTTCCTCCTGCCGTGGACGACGCTCGCCTACGCCGCCTTCTGGGACTGGGGTCCGGGCCACCACGTCACCGGCATCGAGTGGTTCTTCGTGGTCCTGGCGTTCGTGATCGACCTCGGCTCCTACACCTCCAGCGGCCGCTGGGCGCGGCGCTGAGGCGCCGCCCCGCGGTCTGCGACCAAGCCCTACGCGGTCGCGGGGCCGATCTGCAGGCACTGCGGCAGGGCCGCGATGCTGCCCGCGGAGCCGTCCGGGCGCGTCGATCCCCGAGACGGCGAAGGCCCCGCCGGAGCGGGGCCCTCGCCGGCATCTGCGTGGCGCCGCGGCCCTACTTGATGAACAGCATCTCGCTGTACTTCGGCAGCGGCCACAGGTCGTCGGCCACGATGCGCTCCAGGCGGTCGGAGATGCCGCGGACGGCCTCCATGGCGGGGATCACCGTGTCCCGCATGTACTTGGCCCACTTCATGGGCTCGTCGTCGGGCTGGTTCTCCTTCAGGTTGACCCGCTCGAGCTCCACGACCGCCCCGTGCAGCTCGCCGACCAGCGGCGTGAACTCGTCGACCAGCGCCTCGACGCCGGCCTCCTTGAGCTCGCTCAGGTGGCGCACGGCGGCGGGCAGGATCATCGTCCGCGCCATGTGCGCCGCGGTCTCGGCCTCGATGTTGAGCTTCGTCGCGTACTGCTCGACGAAGACCTCGTAGCGGGCCTCGAGCTCGCGCTCGGAGAGCACGCTGTAGGCCTCGAACGCCTTGACCGTCTGCCGCTTGACGATCCACGGCAGCGCATCCGGCGTGGTGCGGAGGTTCATCAGGCCGCGCTTCTCGGCCTCGTCGTGCCACTCCTGGGAGTAGCCGTCGCCGTTGAAGACGATCTGCCGGTTGCCGTCCCAGACCTTCTTGACGACGGCCGACACCGCGGCGGCGACGTCGCCCTTGGCGGTCTTCAGCTCCTTCTCGAGCTGGCCGCTGAGCTCGTCGATGGACTCGGCGACGATCGTGTTGAGCACCGTGTTGACGAAGCCCAGCGACATGCTGGACCCGAGCGCGCGGAACTCGAACTTGTTGCCGGTGAACGCGAACGGCGACGTGCGGTTGCGGTCGCCGCCGTGCAGCGGCACGTGGGGGAGGACCTCGGCGCCGAGGCCGAGCAGGCCCTTCTTCACCCGGCGGCCCTTGCCGGTCGCCACCTTGTTGAACGCGCCCTCCAGCTCGCTGCCCAGGAAGATCGAGATGATCGCGGGCGGCGCCTCGTTGGCCCCGAGGCGGTGGTCCTGGCCGACGTTGGCCACCGAGGCGCGCAGCAGCGCCTGGTGCTTGTTGACGGCCTTGATCACCGCGGCGCAGAAGAACATGAACTGCGCGTTCTCGTCCGGGGTCTCGCCGGGCTCGAGCAGGTTGTGGCCCGTGTCGGTGCCCATCGACCAGTTGTTGTGCTTGCCCGAGCCGTTGACGCCGGCGAACGGCTTCTCGTGCAGCAGGCAGACCATCCCGTAGCGGCGCGCGACGTTCTGCAGGATCTGCATCGTCAGCTGCTGGTGGTCGGAGCCGACGTTGGTGTTCTCGAAGATCGGCGCGATCTCGTACTGGCCGGGGGCGACCTCGTTGTGGCGGGTCTTGACCGGCACGCCGAGCTTCCGCAGCTCCTGCTCGCTCTCGAGCATGAACGCCAGCACGCGCTCGGGGATGGAGCCGAAGTAGTGCTCGTCGAGCTCGTGGCCCATGGGCGGCTTGGCCCCGAAGAGCGTGCGGCCCGTCGTGTAGAGGTCGGGGCGCTCGAAGTAGTACTGCTCGTCGATGAGGAAGTACTCCTGCTCCGGGCCGACCGTCGTGAAGACCCGCTGCGCCTCGTCGTCGCCGAACAGCCGCAGCGCCGCGATCGCGCTCTTGCTGAGGGCGTCCATCGAGCGCAGCAGCGGGATCTTGTGGTCCAGCGCCTCGCCCGTCCACGACACGAAGGCCGTCGGGATGCAGAGGAACGTGCCGTTCGGGTTGTCCAGGATGAACGCCGGCGAGCTCGGGTCCCACGCGGTGTAGCCACGCGCCTCGAACGTCGCGCGGATGCCGCCGGTCGGGAACGACGAGGCGTCCGGCTCGCCCTGGATGAGCTCCTTGCCCGAGAACTCGGCGATCGCGTTGCCGTCGCCGGTCGGGTTGTAGAACGAGTCGTGCTTCTCGGCGGTCAGCCCCGTCAGCGGCTGGAACCAGTGCGTGTAGTGGGTCGCGCCTTTCTCCATCGCCCACTCGCGCATCGCCTGCGCGACCGCGTCGGCGAGGGCGGCGTCCATCGGCTGCCCGGCCTCGAGCGTCGCCTGCAGCGCGCGGAAGACGTGCTTGGGCAGGCGCGCCCGCTGCTCGTCGACGGTGAAGACGTTGTGGCCGAAGACGTTGGCGCCCGGGGCGGTCAGGTCGGTGGTGCCGAGGGCGCCGCCGTTGACCGACCACTGGGCGGCCGTGAGGTTCTGCTGGCGGGTTCTCATGGGGGGTTCAGGCTCTCCTGGTCGTGCGTGCGGGGCCGACTCGCGGCGAGGCGGGCTCCTACGAGCCTATGTCCCGCGCGCCGAAGCCGCCTTGTCCCGCTGTCCAAACTGCGGTGAATCGGCTTCGCCCTGGCGTCAGGGGCACCTCGACCGGGTGGCGAAACGGGCCCCGCGATCTTTCGACAGGCGGCCAAGGATCGCCGGCCCGACGGGACGCAGACTGCCGGTGCACGCTCGACTAGGAGGTCACTTTGCGACGTTCTCTGGCAGCGCGCGCCCTCGCCCTGGGGTCGCTCGCCGCGCTCATCATCCCCTCGACCGCCCTCGCGCAGGACCAGGCGGGGGTCAAGGCCGGGCTCGCCGACGCGATCAGCCGCGTCGACACCACGTGGGTCATCGTGGCGGCGCTGCTGGTCATGTTCATGCAGGCGGGTTTCGCCTTCCTGGAGATCGGCTTCGTCCGCGGCAAGAACGCGGGCTCGGTCATCGCCAAGATCCTCACCAACTTCTCGATCTCCTCGATCGGGTGGTGGATCGGCGGCTTCGCGCTCGCCTTCGGCGGCGGCGCCAAGCTCGCCGGCGACAGCGGGTTCTTCTTCAGCTTCGACCACACGATCCACTCCGGGTTCGCGCAGGGGCTCTACGGCGACACCGTCACGGGCCCGTTCGCGGCGTTCTTCTTCTTCCAGTTCGTCTTCTGCGCGGTGTCGCTGGCGATCGTCTGGGGGACGACGCTGGAGCGGATCAAGTTCATCGTCTACCCGCTCTACGGGCTGGTCTTCTCGATCCTCATCTATCCGCTGATCGCGCACTGGATCTTCGGCGGCGGGTGGCTGGCCTCGGTCGGCAACGGCGTGCAGGACTTCGCCGGCTCGACGGTGGTCCACCTCTCCGGCGCCACGGGCGCGTTCGCGGCGCTGCTGCTGCTCGGCCCGCGCCGCGGCAAGTACGGCCCCGACGGCAAGCCCCGTGCGATCCCCGGGCACAACATGCCGCTCTTCGGCCTGGGCGTGCTGATCCTGTGGCTCGGCTGGTTCGGGTTCAACCCGGGCTCGACCCTGGGCACCGCTGACGGCCGCTTCGCCGAGGTCGTCGTGGTGACCAACCTCGCCGCCGCCGCGGGCGTGCTGGGCGCCGGCCTGACGATCTGGTTCAAGCAGGGCAAGCTCGACGTCGGCATGTGCGGCAACGGCGCCATCGCCGCGCTGGTCGCCATCACCGCTCCGTCCGGCTACGTGGAGTTCTGGGCCGCGCCGCTCATCGGCCTGGTCGCCGGCGTGGTGGTCGTCTACAGCGTCCTGCTGATCGACCGCCGGCTCGACGACCCCGTCGGCGCGCTGTCGGCGCACGGGATCGCCGGCATCTGGGGCACGCTGGCGTGCGGCATCTTCACGTCGCCGCGGCTGGCTGCCTACAACGGCGTCGGCGACGCCGGCCTCCTGTACACCGGCTCCTTCAAGCAGCTCGGCGTCCAGGCCGTCGGCGTGGGGGCCGCCTTCACGGCGGTGTTCGTCCTCTCCTTCATCACCTTCTACGTGATCAAGAAGACCGTCGGCCTGCGGGTCGAGGCGGACATGGAGGAGGCCGGTCTCGACATCACCGAGCACGGCATGTACGGCTACCCGGAGCAGTTCATCCCCCAGCCCGAGCTGGTGGGCTACGGTGCGGCTCCCACAGGAACCGCGCCCGCCCGGGGCGCTGGCTCCATCGCGACCCCCACGGAGGTTCCGGCAACATGAAGATGGTCGTCGCCTACATTCGCCACGAGGCGTTCGAGCCGATCCGCACCGAGCTGCTCGGCCTTGGCTTCCCCTCGCTGTCGATCAGCGAGGTGAAGGGCTCGGGCCGGCAGAAGGGCATCACCGAGCGCTACCGCGGCGCTGAGCTGACGAACTACCTGCGTCCGAAGATCAAGATCGAGTGCGTCGTCTCCGACGGGGACGTCCAGACGATCGTCGACACGATCCTCAAGCACGCCCGCACCGGCGCCGTCGGCGACGGCAAGGTGTTCGTCATGCCGGTCGACGACGCCTACCGCGTGCGGACCGGGGAGGCCGGGGAGGAGATCCTCCAGGCCCACCCGGACACCGCATCCGCGCCCGCCTAGGGGGCCTGACATGGGCGAGGCGGCGGAGGACCGGAAGGCGGCCGCCGCCTCGCGAGCGGGGTCGCTGGTCGAACGGCTTCGGGAGGTCCACCTGCGCATGGTCGACGCCGTCCTGGGCGGCGACGGCTTCGCGCAGGTGGCCGCCCTGGCGGCCGAGTCGGCGAACGGGCCCGTGGCGATCGTGGTGCCGCGGCTCGACGCCGCATCCGCCGCGGGCGGCGTGGGCGAGCGGACCCTCGAGGAGCTGCGGCGCTACGTCGCCGACCGCCTCCGCGACCGGCCCGCGCGCGTCCCGGAGGCGCTGCTCTCCGAGGTCGCCATCCAGTCGGGCGACGAGGTCGTCGGGTCCGTCGTGCTGCTGCGCGACGAGCTCCGCGCACCGTCCCCGGACGCCGTCGACTTCCTGCACCTGGCGGCGGTCGCCTGCCTCACCGAGGTAGCCGTGCAGGAGGCCAAGGAGGAGGTCGAGCAGAACCTGCGCGGATCCTTCCTCGAGGACCTCCGCTCCCGGCCCGAGCTCGAGTCGCGGGAGGTGGTCCGCCGCGCGGCGCGCCTGGGGTGCGACCTGGCCCGCGGGGCCGTGGTGCTCTGCGCGGAGCTGACGACCGACCGCCCGCGCCACGTGATCGCCACGATCGCCGAGGACGCGCCGGGCGCGCTGGCCGAGCACGTCGACGGGCGCGTGCACGCGATCATCCCGGCGGCCGGAGGCGATGACGCCGCCGAGACGACGCTGGCCCGCGCGCGGGCGCTGGCCACCCGGCTGCGCCGCCACGGCACCGTCGGGATCTCCAGCTTCTACGCCGACCCCGCGGAGCTGCCGCGGGCGATCCAGGAGGCCGAGCTGGTGCTCGACGTCCTGCGGCAGTCTCCGGCCGGCGAGGCCGACCGCTGGGATGGGGCCGCAGGGATCGGCACCGGCACCTACCGGCTGCTGTTCCGCGTGCTGGCGTCACATCCCGAGGAGGTCCGCAGCTTCTACGAGGACACCGTCGCGCCGATCGTCCGCTACGACGACCAGTACCGCACCGACCTCGTGGGGACGCTCGAGTCCTATCTCGAGCACAACTGCAACATGAATTCGACCGCGGCGGCGATCTACGCCCACCGCCACACGGTCGCCTACCGCCTGGAGCGCGTGAAGGAGCTGACGGCGCTGGACCCGATGCTCTCCGAGGACCGCGAGCGCCTGGGGCTGGGGCTGAAGGCCTACCGGATCCTGGCGCCGCAGCTGCCAAAATGACTCCTGTCACGTGTGCTGGAGGCGGACGGCCGGCAGCAGGCGGTCGACCGCACGTGGGGTCCACCAGGCCCAGGCTCCGAGCAGCCGCAGCACGGCGGGCAGGAGCAGGAGCCGCACCAGCAGGGTGTCGAGGAGGACCGCCACGCCCAGGATCACGCCCATCTCCTTCGGCGCCAGCGGCCCGGTGAGGGCGAAGGTGAGGAAGACCACGACCATGACCGTCCCGGCCGCGTTGATGACGCGCCCGGACCGCGCGATGCCCTCGACGAGGGCCTGGCGCGCGTCCCCGGTCTCGTCGTAGATCTCGCGCGCCGTCGCCAGCAGGAACATCGTGTAGTCCATGGCCAGCGCGAAGATCAGGCAGAAGAAGAACACCGGCGCCCAGGCGTCGACGAAGCCCTGGGCGTGCAGGCCGAGCAGGCTCGCGCCGGCGCCGTCCTGGAAGACCAGCCGCGCCACGCCGAAGGCCGCCGCGGTGGCCGCCAGGTTCAGCGCCACCCCGGCCGCGGCGGCGAGCGGCGCGCGCACCACCGCCATGAGCAGCGCGAAGCCGAGGATCAGCACCAGCCCGTAGACGAGTGGCGTCCGCGCGGCCAGCACGCGCTGGAGGTCGTGCGCCTCGGCGGCGGCCCCGCCGACCAGCGCGCCGGCCGGCAGCCGCTGCCGGAGGCGATCGACGAGGGCGTCGGGATGCTCGCTGGCCGGCACCGCCCGCACCAGCCCCAGTCCGTCGCGGCGCGTCGCCGGCGCGACCGCCGTCACGGCCCCGTCGCGCTGCAGCACCAGCTCGGCGCGGTGCGCGTCCCGCGCGCGGGTGACCACCTGGAGCTCGGCGCCGGCGCCGGGCCCGAAGGCCCGCTGCAGGCGCTCGTAGCCGACCCGTGCCGGCGCGTCGCCGGGCAGGGCTCCGACGGTCGGCATCGCGGTGCGCAGGCCCAGCACCGGCAGCGCCAGCACGGCGAGCAGCGCGAGGGCCGCCGTGCCGAGGACGATGGGCCGCCGCCAGATGAGCGCTCCCCAGCGCGCGAACCGCTCGCTGCGGTGCTGCACCGCTCCGGCCCACGGCAGCGCCCAGCGGTCGATCCGCCGCCCGAGCCGCCCCAGGACGGCCGGCAGGAGCGTCAGGGAGGCGGCGAGGACGAACGCGACCGCCAGCAGGATGCCGAGCGCGCTCGTCCGGAACGGCTGGCTGGGGATCAGCATCACGGCCGACAGCGACGCCAGGACGGCGAGGCCGCTGACGAGGACCGTCGTGCCGGCCGTGTCCATCGTCTCGGCGACGGCATCCAGCGGGTCGGCCCGGCGCTGCAGCGCCGCGCGGAACCGGACGACCACGAACAGGGCGTAGTCGATGCCCACCGCCAGGGCGAACATCAGCGCGAAGTTCATCGCCCAGATCGAGATGCCGGCCAACCGGGTCCCGAGCCACAGGCTGCCGGCGGTCGCCACCAGCCCGGAGATCGCCAGCAGCAGCGGGATGCCCGCAGCCGCGACGGAGCCGAACGCGACGGCCAGCACCGTCAGGGTCAGCGGCCAGGAGAGGACCTCCGAGCGCAGCATCGCCGCCTTGTTCTGCTCGTTGAACTGCGACCACAGCGCCGGCGAGCCCGTGAGCGCGACCTGCACGCCCGGCTGGGCGACGGCGCCGAGCCGTCCGCGCAGGCGATCGGCGGCGCGCACCATCTCCGTGGTCCCGGCGCCCGCACCGGCGCGGATCACCGCGACGTGGCCGTCGCCCGAGATGGACTGGCCCGGGCGTGGGGCCTGGACGGCGGCCACCGCGGGGTCGCGCCGCAGGACGCCCACGCTGCGCTCGATCGCCTGCCGGAAGGCGGGGTCGCCGCTGGTGCGATCGCGCGCGCTCACGACGACGGCGAGGCCGTAGCTCCCGAGGCCGCCGAAGTGGCGGTCGACGACCGCCCGCGCGCGGACCGACTCCGAGCCGTCGGCCTGCCAGCCGCCGCCCGACAGGGCGTGCTCCGCGCGCGGCGCCAGCGCGCCGAGGACGAGGACGAGGACCGCCCACGAGAGGACGACGACGCGCGCATGACGGGCCGACCAGCGGCTGAGGCGGCCGACGGGGCCCGGCGCGACCCGGGAGGCTGGAGCGGCTGACGCGGTCATGGCCGACACGGTGCGCCCGGCGCCTTCCCGGAACCTTCTCGCCCGCGCCGTTCGGGGGCCGGACGGGATCGCCGGTCTCCGCGTCCTGGCGGGGCGCGCCCTCGCGCTCGCTACGTTCGATGGATGGCGAACATCAGCGGAACGGATCTCGACGTCTTCGGCCTGTGCCTCGGCACCAATGTGTTCGGCTGGACGGCCGGCGAGGACGACACCTTCGCGGTGCTCGACCAGTACCTGGAGGCGGGGGGCAACTTCCTCGACACCGCGGACGTCTACTCGGCGTGGGTCGACGGCAACGAGGGCGGGGAGTCCGAGACGCTCATCGGGCGGTGGATGGCCGACCGCGGCGTCCGCGACCGCGTCGTCGTGGCGACGAAGGTCGGCTCGATGCCCGGGCTCGCCGGGCTGCGCGCCGACACGATCCGGGCCGCGGTGGAGGACTCGCTGCGCCGCCTGCGCGTCGACGCGATCGACCTCCTGTACGCCCACAAGGACGACCCCGACACGCCGCAGGAGGAGACGCTCGCCGCCTTCGACGCGCTCGTGCGCGAGGGCAAGGTCCGCCACATCGCGGCCTCGAACTTCACCGCCGACCGCCTGCGCTCGGCGCTCGACATCTCCGAGCGCGAGGGCCTGGCCCGCTATGTCGCGCTCCAGCCGATGTACAACCTGCTCGAGCGCGACATCGAGGGCGAGCTGCTGGACCTCTGCGCCGAGCGCGACGTCGCGGTGATCCCCTACTACGGGCTCGCCCGCGGCTTCCTGACCGGCAAGTACCGGCCCGGCGGCCCGGCCGTCGACTCCCCGCGCGCCGGCGCGGCGGCGGCCTATCTGGAGGACCCGGCCGCGGTGGCCGCGCTGGAGCGCCTCGACGCGATCGCCGCCGCCCGCGACACCACGCCGTCCGCGGTGGCGCTGGCGTGGGTGCGCCAGCAGCCGGCGGTGGCCGCGCCGATCGCCAGCGCCCGCAGCGTGGAGCAGCTGGAGCAGATCCTGCCGGGCGCGACGCTGGAGCTCAGCGGCGACGAGATCGCCGACCTGCGCGCCGCGGCCCAGGCGTCCGGCTGAACCGCCGGGCCGAGGACGACGAAGGGCGCGGCCGGCGGCCGCGCCCCTCGGGACGTCGCAGCGCTGGGAAGCGCGTCAGCTGTTCGTCGCGGGCTCCGGCGCCGGCACGATCCGCAGCCACGGGCGCGGCGCGTCCCAGCCGTCGGGGTAGCGCTCCTTGGCCTGCTCGTCGCTGACCGAGCCGGAGATGATCACGTCCTCGCCCGGCTGCCACTGCGCCGGCGTGGAGACCTGGTGGTTGGCCGTCAGCTGCAGCGAGTCGATGACGCGCAGCACCTCGTCGAAGTTGCGGCCCGTCGACATGGGGTAGATCAGGACGAGCTTGACCTGCTTGTCCGGTCCGATGACGAAGACGTTGCGCAGCGTCTGGTTCTGCCCCGCCGTGCGGGCCGTCGGGTCGCCGTCGACGTCGGACGGCAGCATCCCGTAGAGCTTGGACACGTTGAAGTCCGTGTCGGCGATCAGCGGGTAGTTGGGCGCGGTGCCCTGCGTCTCGCCGATGTCCTGCGCCCACTTCTCGTGGTTGTCGAGGGGGTCCACGGAGAGGCCGATGATCTTCACGCCGCGGCGGTCGAACTCGGGCTTGATGGCCGCCATGTAGCCGAGCTCGGTCGTGCAGACGGGGGTGAAGTTGCGCGGGTGCGAGAACAGCACCGCCCAGCCGTCGCCGATCCACTCGTGGAAGTCGATGCGGCCCTCGGTGGTGTCGGCCTGGAAGTTGGGTGCCGTGTCGCCGATCGTCAGCGCCATGAGCGAGTCTCCTTGCGGTAGGTCAAGCGAATCTCGATCGATAATAGGCAGTTTCAGCCGCGACCCGCGGAGCGCTCCCGCTGCGCGGACGGCGAGAACGCCGCCGGGACGCCGGACCAGTCCCCGGCGACGATGCCCTGGGCGACGGCCCGGGCGCACGCCGGCGCGTGGATCACGCCCTCGCGGCCGTGCCCCGTCGCCGCGGCGACGGCGTCCGAGACCGCGCCGACGACGGGCAGGCCGTCGGCCGACACCGGCCGCAGGCCGATGCGGGCCTCGACGACCAGCGCGTCGTCGACGGCGGGCAGCAGCGCCGCGGCGCGCGCGAGGATCGAGCGCACCGAGCCGGCCGATGGGCCGTCCTGGAAGCCGCGGTCGAGGACCGTCGTGCCGATCCAGCACGTGCCGTCGGCGCGGGGGACGATGGAGCCCTGGCCGGTGCGCACGGTGAGGCGGCACAGCGGGGCGCCGGCGGCCCGCACGAGCACGGCCTCGCCCAGCACGGGGCGGATCGCTGGACGGACGAGCTGCGCCGCCCATCCCGACGTCCACGCCCCGGTGGCCGCGACGAGATGGCCGAAGGGCACGGCCTCGCCGGTAGCGGTCCGCACGCACCGCGCGCGCTCGTCGACGGCCACGACCTCGGTGCCGTCGCGCACCGTCACGCCGCTGCGGGCGCAGGCGGCCGCGAGCGCGCCGATCAGCCGGTCGGCGTGGACGGTGGCGGTGCCGGGCAGCAGGACGCCCGCCGCCGCCGTCGCCAGCGACGGCTCGAGCTCGCGCAGGCCGCCGGCGTCCACGTCCTCCCAGGCCCATCCGGCCGCCCGTGCCCCGGCGCGCGCCGAGGCCAGGAACGGGTCGTCGTGCGCGCCGACGCGCAGCTCGCCGCGCTGCTCGAGGCCCGGGTCCTCGCCGGTCTCGTCGCGGAGCTCGGCCGCCCACGCCGGCCAGCGCTCGATGGCCTCGCGGTTGAACCGGCCGAGCGCGCCGTCCCATTCGTGGGGGTCCGTCGGCGAGAGGATGCCGGCGGCCGCGTGGATCGCGCCGGCGCCGGGCGCACCCCGCTCGAGCACGACGACCGACGCCCCGCGGCGGGCGAGCTCGCGCGCGACGGCCAGGCCGATGACGCCCGCCCCGGCGACGACGACGTCCGCGCCGGCCACCGCCGCCCTCAGCCCGCCGACGTCAGCGGCGGCGTGCCCGCCGGGGCGACGGCCGCCGGCTTCGCCGACCACAGCAGCACGCCGTTGCGCCGGCGCCGGGTGGCCCGCAGCAGGGCGTCGAAGCTCTCGCGCGCGTCGCGGACGCGCAACGGCTCGTCGGTGAAGTGGACGTCGACGGCGTCGTCGCCCTGGCTCTGGGTGTGGAGCAGCAGCAGCTCGTCGTCGAAGAGGACGATCGGGCGCGTCAGCTCGCCCTCGAGCTTCGTCTTGTCGAGCGCGAAGACGGTGACGCCGGCCGCGTGGTGCTCGGTGAGGATCGCCTCCATCGCCGGGTCGGCCATCTCCTCGGGCGTCACGAGGAAGATCCGCGTCTGCTGCACCGACGGGGCGAACTCGAGGTAGGTCTCGAAGTACTCCTGGTAGCTCGGGGTGTTCCAGTGCTTCAGCCCGAGGCTCGCGACGGCCTTCATCGACGCTCGGCTGTCCATCAGCGCGTAGCGCAGCAGCCGCAGCTCCTCTCGCCGGTCGGCGCAGCGGAAGATGCCCTGCGAGATCTGCAGCGTCGCGTCGCGGTCGCGCTTGATGCGCTCGATCGTCCGGTTGGCCAGGAACTGCATCCGCTTGGCCTTCGCGTCGGCGGCGGCGCTGACCACGTCGCGGACGGCGTCCTCGATGTCGGGCACGGTCAGCAGGCGCTGGAGCGGCAGCGCCCCGAAGCGGCGGTCCTCGACCTCGTCGAGGCGCTCGAGCAGCCGCGCCTCGATGCTGCGCAGCTGCGACCGCGTGGCCAGGTCCATGGTCAGCAGATAGCCGAGCACGAAGCCGGTCGTCCCGAGGATGACGTCGAGCTTGGCGTCGTCGCCGCCCGCCGCGATCGGCAGCACGATGGCCAGGCCGACGGACGCGATGAGCCCGACGATGGTGATGACCCGCTCCGACGTCGCGGCGCGGCGGTCCTCTGCGTTCCTCACGACCCCTCTATCGGCAGGAGCGACGGCGCTCGACATACTAGGCCGACATGGCCCCCGCGCGTGCAGGCAGCCTCCGTGGCGGTCGTTGAGCCGGACCGCTTCGCCGACGCGCTGCGCGTCGCCGAGCTGGTCGTCCAGCGCGACACCGGCCGCAACATCGCCGCGATCGCGCGGTTCGCGGCCGGCGGCCTGGGGCGTGCGGCGGCGTCGCTGGCCGGGGCCGCCGGCTCGGTGGCGATCGTCACCGGCTTCTACATCTCCGACGCGGTGCCGCCCGCCGCCGAGACCGACGGCCCGCCCGGGGCCGGGCTGCTGGCCGAGCGCCTGCGTGCGGCGGGCATCCCGGCCGTGCTGGTCACCGACCGGCGCTGCGCCCCCGTGGTGCGCGCGGTGGGGGAGGCGGCGGGGGTCGAGACGCTGGTGGCGGGCGACGACGCCGCGGCCGTCGACGACCTGGCCGCGCGGCTGCGCGCTCGCGGCGTCGACCACGTCGTCTTCGTCGAGCGCGCCGGGCCGGCCGCCGACGGCGAGGTCCACACCATGCGCGGCGAGCCGATCACCGGCTGCACGGCGCCGCTGCACCGGCTGGCGCTCGCCGGCGGATGGCGGACGATCGGGATCGGCGACGGCGGCAACGAGGTCGGGATGGGCGCCGTGCCGCACGCGATCGTCGCGGAGGCCGTCGAGCACGGCGACCGGATCCACTGCGCCGTCGCCTGCGACGAGCTCGTCGTCGCCGGCGTGTCGAACTGGGGGGCGGCCGCGCTCGGCGGCGCGGTGGGCGCGCTGCGCACGCCGGGGCTCCCGCTGGAAGCGGCCGCGCTGGCCGGGCGCCACGCGGAGCTGCTCGACGCCGCGCTGGCCGGCGGGGCGGTCGACGGGACGACGTCGCGTCCGCAGCGGTCGGTCGACGGCGTCGGCGCCGGCGAGCACGGGGCGCTGCTGACGGAGCTCGCCGGGGCGCTGGAGCGCGCCCGGCGGGCGATCAGCTGGCGGTGACCTCGCCGGAGACGAGGTCGACGTGCCCCTGCGGCGGCTTGCGGGAGACGTCGACCTTGAAGACGCCGCCGGGCTCGTCGCCGCCCTTGGTCTCCGCGCGCGCCTTGCCGTTCAGACCGGCCGCGACGCGGAAGCGGACCGTGTGCGCGCCGGGGACCACCGGCGTGACGTGCCAGACGAACGAGCGCGTCCTCCCGGCCGGCAGCGGGCCCAGCGCCCAGGTGCTGACGTAGGCGGTGTCGCCGCCGCGCGGAGCCTGGTCGACGATCCACAGCTGCTTGGTCGGGTCCTGGAGGCCCTGCTGCTCGGAGCGCGTCGTGAAGCCGCCGGACGCGGCGTCGTCGGTCAGCGTGACGGCGATGTTCGGGATCGTCTGGCTGCCGGTGTTGCGCACGCGCACCCGCATCTCGACCGACTCCGCGAGCGTCTGCTTGACGGGGAACGACGCCTTGACGACCTGCACGTCGTAGGTGTGCGCCGGCTCGCCGGCGTCCTGCCGCGGGTCGCCTCCGCCGCAGCCGGCGACGAGGACCGCGCCCATCACGGCCGCGACTCCCGTCGCGCGCAAGGCTCTCCTGGACGCTTCCACTGCGCGCGGACCGTACCAGAGGCAGGTGGGGCGGGCCGCCGGTCGAACTTCAGGATCGTTCGGGTTCCCGGTTGGCACCGTCCTGGGCGGTCCCATACACTGCCCGCCCGGTCGGCAGTCCTGCGCAGGGAGCGAGGGCGTGCCGGAGGACGTACGGAGGAGAGGTCTCGGACCTGGTGGTCAGCAGCGTTGCCGATCGGGCGTTCGCCCCGGCCAGAAGCCTGCTCGAAGAAGTAGGCGACATGATGATCCTCACGGGCAAGACGCTGGTCTCTGCCCTGAAGCCGCCATACCCGTACGGCGGCGAGTTCGTCGGTCAGTTCCTCTTCGCCCTGCGGCTGTGCTGGCTGCCGCTGATGATCTCCACCGTCGCGGTGTGCTTCGGCGCGCCCGGGCTCCAGGCCGCCAACTTCCTCACGCTCTTCGGCGCGATCGACCGCCTCGGCGGCTTCTTCGTCCTGGCCGTCATCCGCGAGTTCGCGCCGTTCGTGTGCGCCATCATCGTCGCCGGCGTCGCCGGCACGGCCATCACCGCCGACCTCGGCGCCCGCAAGATCCGCGAGGAGCTCGACGCCCTCCAGGTCCTCGGCGTCGACCCGGTCAAGAACCTCGTCGTCCCGCGCTTCCTGGCGCTGATGCTCGTCACCGGCCTCTTCGACGTCTTCGCGATCATCTTCGGCGTCACCGGCGGCCTGATCGCCATGATCATCAACGGCGCGCCGCTCGGCGAGTTCTGGGCCACGTTCTTCACGAACGCCTCGACCACCGACCTCTGGGGCTCGCTGGTCAAGTGCACGCTCTTCGGGGCGATCACCGCGATCGTGTGCTGCTACAAGGGCATGACCGCGTCCGGCGGCGCCGAGGGCGTGGGCAAGGCGGTCAACCAGGCCGTCGTCATCACCTTCCTCGGGGTCTTCGCGTTCAACTACGTGTTCACGCAGACCCTGCTGGCCACGCACCCCGACATCACGGTGATCCGGTGACCGGCTGGCTCACCGTGCCGCGCGAGTGGATCTCCTCCTTCGGGGAGATCTCGAAGTTCTGCGGCAAGATCCTCGGGCAGGTCTTCAGCCTGCGCGTCATGCACTTCTTCGGGGAGACGCTGCGCCAGTCCGGCGTGCTGATCCTCGGCTCGACGCTCGTGATCTGGGGCCTGGTGTTCATCGTCGGCCTGCAGTGCGGCATCGAGGGCGCGTACTTCACGCGCGCGCAGGGCGCGCCCGCGTACTCGGGCGTGTTCGCCGCGTGGTGCGACCTGCGCGAGATCGTGCCCTACGGCTTCGGCTACATGATGGCCGCAAAGGTGGGCACGGGCATCGTCGCCGAGCTGGGCTCGATGCGGATCTCCGACGAGATCGACGCCCTGGAGGTCATGGGCATCGACTCCGTGCTCTTCCTGTGCGCCACGCGCCTGCTGGCGTCGTGGATCGTGCTGCCCTTCATGTACATGTCCGCCGTCGGCGCCGGCTTCTTCGCCAGCTACCTGGCGGTGGTGCAGCAGATCGGCGAGGTGTCCTCGGGCGGCTTCTCGCTGATCTTCTGGATGTTCCAGAACCCACCGGACCTGCTCTACAGCGTGATCAAGGGCATGACGATGGCCACGGCCATCGTGCTGGTGGGCTGCTACTACGGCTACCACGCCTCCGGGGGACCGGTGGGCGTGGGCACCGCCACGGCGAAATCCATGGTCCTCAACATCGTGCTCGTGCACCTCATCGGGATGCTCGGCACACAGGTGTTCTGGGGCGCGAACCCACGCGCCCCGATCGGAGGCTGACCCTTCATGAGCGAGACCCCCACCGATCCCCGCGCTTTCGACGACGACGCGCCGACGCGCGTCGAGGTCGTCCGCGAGGCGCCGCCGGCCGCCGCCGACCACGACGACGAGTACCGCTGGCACACCGGCCTGAACCGCCCGACCGGCGTCCCGGACGCGGTCGAGTTCGTCGACGTCCACAAGGCCTTCGGCCGCAACAAGATCCTGCGGGGCCTGAACATGGGCCTGCCCGAGGGCAAGATCTCGATGATCCTCGGCCCGTCGGGGACCGGCAAGTCGGTGTGCATCAAGCACATGGTCGGCCTGCTGTACCCCGACGAGGGCGACGTCCTCGTCCACGGCGAGTCGGTCCCGAACATGACCGACGACGAGCTCTTCGAGATGCGCAAGAAGTTCGGCGTCCTCTTCCAGGACGGCGCGCTCTTCGGCTCGATGAACCTCCTCGACAACGTCGCCTTCCCGCTGCGCCAGCACACGGACAAGAGCGAGGACGAGATCCTCGAGATCGTCCGCCGCCGCCTGGCCGAGGTCGGGCTCGGCGAGTCCGAGGACAAGTTCCCCAACGAGCTGTCGGGCGGCATGCGCAAGCGCGCCGGCTTCGCGCGGGCGCTGGTCCTGGACCCCGACATCGTCCTCTTCGACGAGCCAGACTCGGGCCTGGACCCGGTCCGCACGGCGCTGCTGTGCGAGCTGATCCAGGAGATCCACGAGGAGAACGGCGGCGCCTACACCGTCATCACGCACGACATCATGAGCGCGCGGCGCGTGGCCGAGTACATCAGCGTCCTGTGGAAGGGGCGCATCGTCGAGGCCGGCCCGGCGGAGGAGCTCTTCAACTCCGAGAACGCGTTCGTGCGCCAGTTCCTCTCGGGCGAGTCCCAGGGGCCGCTCGGCATGGAGTGACCGCCCCGCGCGGTCCTCAACATCCTCTCAACACGCTGCTTGCAAGATCATCGCCCCTTTTCCGCGGTCCGCAACCACGCACTGAACGTCCTGCTCACGTCGTCCGCCATCCGCCGTCCGGTCGCCGCGCCCTGCGCGGTCGCTGACGCGCGCCCGCGGGCTGGGGTGCGCGGGTGAACGTGGTCCGCGGCATCGTGGCGGCGGTGATCGTCGTCGCCGTGGTCGCGCTCGTGCTGATCCTGCGCGGCGACGGCCAGCACGAGTACCACCTGGTCTTCCAGACCGCCGGCCAGCTGGTCAAGGACAACGACGTCCAGGTCGGCGGCCGTCGCATCGGGCGCGTGGCCGACATCAAGCTGCGCGACGACAACCTCGCCGAGGTCGACATCCAGGTGCAGGAGCCGTATGCGCCCCTGCACCAGGGCACCACGGCGGTGATCCGCTCCGGCTCGATCTCCGGCGTGGCCAACCGCTACATCGCGCTGACGCCGGGCCCGAACTCGGCGCCGAAGCTCGACGACGGCGCCACGCTCGGCGTCGCGTCGACGACGGCGCCCGTCGACCTCGACCAGCTCTTCGACACGCTCGACCCGAAGACGCGCGAGGGCCTGAAGCAGGTCATCCGCGGGTCGGCCGACCAGTACCGCGGGCAGGGCGCGAAGGCCAACGAGTCGCTGAAGTACTTCAACCCGGCGCTGACGAGCACGTCGCGTCTGGCCAGCGAGCTGCTGCGCGACCAGCAGGCCCTGAGCGACTTCGTCACCTACACCGCCAAGGCGACGACCGCGCTGGCCGAGCGGCGCAACGACCTCTCGGGGATCGTCGGCAACGGCAGCGCCGCCGCCGAGGCTGTGGCGTCGGAGAGCGAGAGCCTCAACCAGGCGCTCGCGGTCGTCCCCGGCACCCTTCGCCAGGCCAACACGACGTTCGTCAACCTGCGCTCGACGCTCGACGACCTCGACAAGCTGGTCAACGCGAGCAAGCCGGTCGCGCCGAAGCTCGCCCCGTTCTTCCGCACGCTGCGCCCGCTGGTCAAGGACGCGCAGCCGACGATCCGCGACCTCCAGGCGCTGATCCGCCAGCCGGGCCAGGGCAACGACCTGATCGACCTGCTCCAGCGCCAGCCGCGGCTGACGCAGGTCGCCACGCCGACCTTCCAGCACACGATCAAGGCCTCGCAGCAGGGGTCGCCGGTGCTGGAGTTCATCCGCCCGTACGCGCCCGACCTGATCGGCTGGTTCCGCGACTTCGGCCAGTCGATGGCCAACTACGACGCCAACGGCCACTACGCCCGCATTCAGGAGATCGTCAACGCCTTCCAGCTGACCCAGACGTCCGATGGCCCGCAGCTCGACGCGGTGGCGCCCGACCAGCGCAGCACCGGCGTCGAGGGCGGCAAGGTCAAGCGCTGCCCCGGCGCGGCAACCCAGCCGGCCGCCGACGGCTCCAACCCCTACACGCCCGAGGGCTCGGACTGCGACCCGAGCATCGTGCCGCCCGGACCGTGAAGCCGCGCCTGATCGCCATCGCCGTCGCGCTGGTCGCCGCCCTGGTCGTGGTCGTCCTCGGCACGGGCGCGAAGGGCGACAACGGCAGCTACAAGGTCCGCGCGATCTTCAACAACGCCTTCACGGTCATCCCGGGGGAGGACGTCAAGATCGCCGGCGTCAAGGTCGGCAAGATCGACGCGCTCGACGTGACGCCCGACAACAAGGCCGCCGTGGTGCTCGACATCACCGAGCCCGGCTTCCAGGACTTCCGCAAGGACGCCACCTGCACGATCCGCCCGCAGTCGCTGATCGGCGAGCGGTTCGTGGAGTGCACGCCGACCCAGCCGCGCCCCGACGGCGCGCCGCTGCCGCCCGAGCTGCCGGTCATCCAGCACGGCGACGGCGAGGGCCAGCACCTCCTGCCGGCGTCGCAGACGATCAAGCCGGTCGACCTCGACCTGGTCACGAACATCATGCGGCTGCCCTACCGGCAGCGGTTCTCGATCATCATCAACGAGCTGGGCACCGGCCTGGCCGCCAACGGCGGCGAGCTGCGCCAGGCGATCCGCGCGGCCGACCCGGCGCTGCTGCAGACCGATCGGGTGCTGAAGATCCTCGCCGATCAGAACCAGACCCTGCGCCGGCTGGCCGAGAACGGCGACAAGGTGCTGGCGCCGCTGGCCCGCGACCGCCAGCGGGTCGCGCACTTCATCGAGACGGCCAACACGACCGCCCAGGCCAGCGCCGAGCGCCGCGCCGACATCGAGGCCAACTTCGAGCGCTTCCCGAAGTTCCTGCAGGAGCTGCGCCCGACGATGCAGCAGCTCGGGGCGATGGCCGACCAGATGAACCCGGTGCTGGCCAGCCTCGGTGCCGCCGCGCCGGACGTCAACCGGCTCTTCACGCAGATGGGCCCGCTGGCCGAGGCGGCCACGCCGGCGCTGAAGACCCTGGGCGACGCCGCCGACGTCGGCGACCAGGCGCTGCTGAAGAGCAAGCCGACGATCCAGGACCTGGGCACCTTCGCGAGCAAGGCCAAGCCGACGACGAAGAACCTGGGTGCGCTGCTGTCCAGCCTGCGCGACACCGGCGGCATGGACTGGTTGATGAACTACCTCTACTACCAGACCGCCGCGGTCAACGGCTATGACTCGCTGGGGCACTACCTGCGGGCGGTGCTGGTGATCGGGACGTGCACGGACCCGAAGGCGACACCGGGTCAGGGGTGCAACGGCAGCTGGGCAGTCAACCAGCCGTACAACCCGAAGGCGGGCAAGGCCAGCGTCGCGAGCACGCCTTCCGTCACGAAGGCGACCGCGTCGCCGCGCAAGGCCGCCCACGCCACGCACAAGCTCGCGCTGCCGACCGTGCTGCCGGGCCAGACCGCGCGCACCGGCTCCGGCGCCGCGAACGACCGCGCGACGACCGACAGCCCGGCCTCGACGTCCGCGCCGGCCGGCACCGCGTCCGTCGTCCGTCCCCCGAGCACGGACGCGGGCACCGACGCCGCCGACGCCAAGCTCCTCGACTACCTGCTGGGTGACTGATGCGACGGCGCGGATCAGCCTCCATCGCGGCCAACCCCGTCCTCATCGGCGCGGCGACGACGCTCGTCGTCCTCGTCGCCGTGTTCCTGGCCTACAACGCCAACAACGGCCTGCCGTTCGTTCCCACCTACACGCTGAAGGCCGACGTGCCCAACGCGGCGCAGCTGGTCGTCGGCAACGAGGTCCGCATCGGCGGCACGCGCGTCGGCGTCATCGACGGCATCCATCCCAAGCGGCTGCCCAGCGGTCGCGTGATCGCCCAGCTCGACCTCAAGCTCGAGACGACGATCAAGCCGCTGCCCAAGGACTCGACGATCCTCGTCCGCCCGCGCTCGGCGATCGGCCTGAAGTACGTCGAGATCACGAAGGGCACCTCGGCGCAGGGCTACGCCGAGGGCGCCACGATCCCGCTGAGCGCCGCCAAGCCGGCGCCGGTGGAGTTCGACGAGTTCCTGAGCACCTTCGACGACCCCACGCGGGCCGCCGCCCAGAAGCAGCTCGAGGGCTTCGGCGACGCGTTGGCCGGCCGCGGGCAGGATCTCCACGAGGCGATCCAGGCCTTCAACCCCCTGCTCGCGCAGCTGACGCCGGCGATGGCCAACCTCGCCGACGACCGCACGCAGCTCGCACGCTTCTCCGAGGCGCTCGGGCGCACCGCGGCGATCGTCGCGCCGGTGGCCGAGTCGCAGGCCGCGCTGTTCCGCAACATGGACACGACGTGGGGCGCCTTCGCCGCGGTGGCGCGCCCGTACCTCCAGGACGCGATCAGCGGCGGTCCCCCGGCGCTCGACACCGCCATCCGCGAGTTCCCGCGCCAGCGGCCGTTCCTGGCCAACAGCACGCGCCTGTTCGCGGCGCTGCGGCCGGGGGCGAGGGCGCTGCAGGCCGCCGCTCCGGACCTGGCCGATGCCTTCACGGTGGGTGTGCCGGCGCTGCGCAAGTCGGTCCAGCTCAACGAGCGCCTGAAGCCCACCTTCGAGTCGCTGCAGGCCTTCGCCGAGGACCCGCTGGTCACGCTCGGCCTCCACGACCTCACCTCGACGGTGACCATCGCCGATCCGTTGTTCGCCACCATCACGCCGGCCCAGACCGTCTGCAACTACTGGTCGCTGCTGTTCCGCAACGCGGCGTCGTTCCTCAGCGAGGGCGACCAATACGGCACCGCCCAGCGCGTGCAGATTACCGCCGCGCCCGAGGGGCCGAACAACGAGGGCGGGTCGTCCGCGGCGCCGGCCGCCAACAACACGAACAGCTACCACGAGCGTCTCGACCTCCACTCCAACCCCTACCCCAACACCGCGGCGCCGGGCGAGACGCACGAGTGCGAGGCCGGCAACGAGGGCTACCTGCCCAACCAGCAGGTGATCGGCAACGTCGCCGGCGATCAGGGGACGCAGACCGAGACGACCACGCGCGAGCAGGCGGTGAAGCCGTGAGCCGCCGCGGCGACAAGGTCAAGCGCGTCCCGCGCAAGGACCGGCGCGGGGCCAACCCGCTGACCGTCGGCCTGCTGATGCTCCTGCTCGTGGCGCTCTTCGTCTACGCGGGCTTCAGCAAGCACGTGCCCTTCACGCACGGGTTCCGGGTGCACGCGGTCTTCGAGACGTCCAACAACATCAAGCCCAACTCGCCGGTGCGCATCGCCGGCGTCAACATCGGCAAGGTCACCAAGATCGAGCCCTACGAGGGCGGCGACGGCAACGCCACGCTCGTCACGATGGAGATCGACCAGAGCGGGCTGCCGATCCACAAGGACGCCACGCTGAAGGTGCGGCCGCGCATCTTCCTCGAGGGCAACGAGTTCGTCGACCTCCAGCCCGGCACGCCCAGCGCGCCGACGATCGACGACGGCGACACCATCCCGATGACGCAGACGGCGGCGCCGGTCCAGCTCGACCAGGTGCTGACCGCCCTGCAGAGCGATACCCGGCGCGACCTGCAGCGGCTGCTCGAGGGCTACGGCTCCGCCCTGACGATGCAGCCCACGCCCGCCGACGACCGCACCCAGGACCCCGACGTGCAGGGCGAGACTGCCGCCCAGGCGCTCAACGACTCGATCACCTACGCGCCCGACGCGCTGCGCGGCGCGGCGATCGTCAACACCGCCTTCCAGGGCCTCGAGCGTCACGACCTCTCCGGCCTGGTGGCCGGCACGGCGCGCTTCTCGCAGGGGCTCGTCCGTCACGAGGACAGCCTCAAGGGCCTGGTGACGAACCTCGACACCACGCTGGCGTCGCTGGCGTCCCAGCGCGACGACCTCCGGCGCTCGATCGCCGAGCTCGGCCCGACGCTCCAGCACGCCAACTCGGCGCTGACGCACCTCAACGCCTCTTTCCCGAACACCCGCGCCTTCGCGCTCGAGCTGATCCCCGGGGTGGAGGAGACCCCGGCGACGATCGCGGCCGCCTACCCGTGGATCGCGCAGACCCGCAAGCTCGTCAGCGCGTCGGAGGCCGGCGGCCTCATCAAGCAGCTGCGCCCGGCCACCGTCGACCTGGCCAAGCTCGTCGACGGCAGCCTCACCGCGCTGCCGCAGGCCGACCTGGTCTCCCAGTGCGTGACCCACGCGATCCTGCCCACGGGCAACATCAAGGTGCAGGACGGCGCGTTCAGCTCGGGCACGGAGAACTACAAGGAGTTCTGGTACTCGATCGTCGGCATGGCCGGCGAGGGACAGAACTTCGACGGCAACGGCCACTACATCCGCGCCGGCGTCGGCGGCGGCGGCCAGACGGTGCGGACCGGCAAGTACGGCGGCGATGGCGCGTCGCTAATCGGGCACGCCAACCAGCCGCCGCTGGGCACGCGTCCCGCGTATCCCGGCAGCACGCCGCCGCCGCACAACGGCGAGGCTGCCTGCAAGGACCAGGCGGTGGCCGACGTCAACGGCGCGAAGACCGGCGGCGTGGAGTCCAGCCATCCATCGCCGGCCGGCACGTCGACCTCGCCGGGCACCACAGCGACAGCGGCCTCCGCGCTGCGCGGCGCCACCACTCGCTCCGCCAAGGGCGGCTCGTCGGATCTCGCGCAGGAGCTCGCCGACCGCCTCAACCCGTTCCGCACCGGGAGCGCGGGCCGATGAAGAGCGCGATCCGCAAGCACCGCTGGGACTTCATCGCCGTCGTGGCGATGTTCGTGCTGGCGATCGGCGTCGGCTCCTTCATCCTCGGCCACCAGCGCTTCTACCTGCCGAAGTGGGTGCCCGTGGTCGGCAGCGACTTCGTCTCCTACAAGGCCGAGTTCGCCACGGCCCAGTCGCTGACCCCGGGCCAGGGGCAGACCGTGGACGTCGCCGGCGTCCCGGTGGGCGAGATCTCGAAGGTGGAGCTCGAGGACGGCCGCGCCGTCGTCACGATGAAGATCCGCCGCAAGTACGCGCACATCTACCACGACGCGACAGCGCTGCTGCGGCCGAAGACCGGTCTGAACGACATGGTCATCGCGCTCGACCCGGGCACGCCGAAGGCGGGCGAGATCGATCCGGACACCCAGGTCATCCCGATCACGCAGACGCTGCCCAACGTCAACACCGACGAGTTCCTGGCGGCGCTGGACGGCGACACCCGCGACTACCTCAAGCTGCTGGTCGCCGGCGGCGGCGAGGCCCTCGGCGGCAACGGCAAGGCGCTGTCGGCCACCTTCAAGCGCTTCGAGCCGACCAACCGCGACATCGCCCGGATCACCGGCGCGCTGACCGACCGCCGGCAGCTGGTCGCGCGCTCGATTCACAACTTCAAGCTGTTGATGCAGGCCGTCGGCAGCAAGGACCAGCAGCTCGGCGAGCTCGTCGACGCCTCCAACGCCGTCTTCAAGGCCTTCGCCGACCAGGACGCCAACCTGCGCAAGACGCTCCAGGAGCTGCCGGGGACGCTTCAGGTCACCGACGACGCGATTCAGAAGGTCGACACGCTCGGCCGCCGGCTGGGCCCGACCCTCGGGAGCCTCCGCCCCGGCGCCCGCGCGCTCGGCCCGTCGCTGAAGCAGACCCGGCCCTTCCTGAAGGAGACCACGCCGGTCATCCAGCAGCAGCTGCGCCCGTTCGCGCGCGACGCGCTGCCGACCGTGAAGGTCCTGCGCCCCGCCGCCCAGGACCTCGCGCAGCTGACGCCGGACTTCACGAAGGTCCTCAAGAGCGCCAACTACCTGCTCAACACGCTGGCCTACAACCCGAAGGGCTCGGAGGAGGGCTACTTCTACTGGCTGGCGTGGCTGAACCACATCATGCCGTCGGTCTTCGCCACGCAGGACGCGCACGGCCCGGTCCGGCGTGGCACGCTCTTCCTCGCGTGTTCGCAGCTACGGGCGCTGCAGCTGGCCACCAGGACGTCGGACCAGGTCGCCGCGCTGGTCGGCCTGGGCAACCTCCCCACCGCGGATGAGTGCCAGAGCGCGACGGCGGCCAGCACGGGAGGGACGGGGCAGTGAACAAGCAGGCGCCGAGCGTCGGCAAGCTCCTGGTGATGGTCACGTTCGCCTTGACCTGCTTCGGCCTGCTGCTCTACCTCTGGCTGGCCTTCGGCGGCGCGACGCCGCTGAAGCCCAAGGGCTATCGCTTCACCGTCTCCTTCGGCGAGGCCACGCAGCTCGCCCACGAGGCGGACGTCCGCATCTCGGGCGTGCCGGTCGGCAAGGTCAAGGACATCGTCACCAACCCGCAGACCGGCCGGTCCGACGCGACGATCCAGCTCGACCCGGAGTACGCCCCGATCCCGGCGGACGCGAAGGCGATCCTGCGCCAGAAGACGCTGCTGGGCGAGACCTACGTCGAGCTGACTCCGGGCAGCGCCAGCGGCCCGAAGGTGCCCGACAACGGCCGTCTCGCCCGCTCGCAGGTGGCCGACACCGTCGAGCTCGACGAGATCCTGCGCACCTTCGACCCGCAGACCCGCGAGGCGTTCCAGACCTGGATCCAGACCCAGGCCCAGGCGCTCGACGGGCGCGGCGCCGACCTCAACGCCGCCCTCGGCAACCTGGCGCCGTTCGCCAAGGACACCGAGCAGCTGCTGAAGATCCTCAACGCGCAGCAGCCCGCGGTGCGGCAGCTCGTGCGCAACACCGGCGAGGTCTTCGACGCGCTGTCCGAGCGCGACGGCCAGCTGGCGAGCCTCATCACCAACGGCAACCGGGTCTTCGCCACGACGGCGGCGCGCGACAAGGAGATCGAGCAGCTCTGGAAGGCGCTGCCCGCCTTCGAGCGCGAGTCCAGCGCGACGCTGCGCCGCCTCACCCAGTTCGCCAACAACGCCAACCCGGTCGTGACCGCGCTGCAGCCGGCCGCCCGGGAGCTGAGCCCGACGCTCCAGGACCTGCGCACCGTCGCCCCCGACCTCAAGGCGCTCTTCCAGGAGCTCGGGCCACTGACCGACGCGTCCAAGCGCGGCCTGCCCGCCACCCGCGAGTTCCTCGACCAGCTGCGCGCGCTGCTGCCGGAGTTTGATCCGGTGCTGCGCCAGCTCAACCCGATCCTCGACGGCGCGAACCTGTACGGCAAGGAGATCAACGCGTTCGCGGCCAACGCGGCCGCTGCGACGGAGCTCCAGCAGGGCGGGTTCGACGGTGCCAGCACACGCCGTCACGTGCTCCGCGTCATGAGCCCGATCAACGCGGAGATGCTCGCCCAGTATCCGCACCGGCTGCCGAGCAACCGCACGAACGCCTACGCGTTCCCGGGGGACACGCTGCAGCTCAAGAACGGCCTGTCGTCGTTCGAGACGCGCCATTGCGACGACACGCCGACGATGCAGACGCCGAAGCTCGGGCCGGCCAAGCCGGGCGTCATGGACGAGACCCTCCGGCAGCTGATCCTGAAGTTCGCCTTCGGCGGCGACGACTCCAAGGTGCCGCCGGCGCCGGCCTGCACCCAGCAGCCGCGGTTCAACCTCGACGGCACGATCACGCGCTTCCCGCAGGTCAAGGCCAACGTCGAGGGCCTCAAGGCGGGGCTGCCCCAGCCGTAGCGACGCCGCCGCAGCCGGCGCAGGCCGGGTGCGGCGCCGCTAGCCTGAGCGCGCCATGGGTCGCCTGCCGCGCATCCTGAGCGCCGTGATGGGCGCGGCCGCGCGCCGTCCGCTGGTCGTCGGCCTGGTGGTCACGGCGGTGGCGCTGGTCGGCGGCGCGCTGGCGCTGCGGCTCGACCCGAGCACGGCGACCGACACGCTCATCGGGCGCTCCAGCGACGCCTGGCAGGCCACGCAGCGCGACCACGAGCTGTTCGGCGAGGACGCCGTCTACGTGCTCGTCCGCCAGCCGGTCTCCAAGCTCGTCCTGACCTCCGACCTCGACCGCGACATCGGCCTCGAGGGCTGCCTGGGCGGCAACGTCCCGGCCGGGCGGACGCCGCCGGGCGGCTGGGGCGGGCCGTGCGGGCGGCTGGCGCGGACCAAGCCGGCGAAGGTCGTCTTCGGCCCCGGCACCTTCATCAACGAGTCGGTGCTGCAGATCGGCACCGCGCTGAAGGGCAAGCTCACCGGCATCCGCAGCAGCGCCCAGGAGGCGTACGCGGCCGCCTACAAGCTCGCGCGCGCCAAGGGCTACGCCGCGGACCGCGCCAAGGCGGCCGCGAGCCAGGCCGCGCAGCTGGCGCAGGCGCGCGGGCTCGTCGAGGCGTACCGGCTGGGCTCGAAGTACGGGATCCTCGACGCCCCGACGATCAACGACCCCGGCTTTGTCTCGCAGCTCGTCTTCCAGACCGGCAAGCGGGCCGGCACGCCCAAGCAGCGGTTCGCCTACCTGTTCCCGAACCGCGACAGCTCGCTGATCCAGGTCCGGCTCAAGCCCGACCTCTCCGACGCGCAGCGCCGCCAGGCCATTGCCGACATCCGTGCGGCGGCCGCGATGCCCAACTGGCGGCTGATGAACGGCGGCCAGTACGTCGTCACCGGCGCGCCGGTGGTGCTCTCCGACCTGACGACCAAGGTCTCCGACGCGATCGCGCTGCTGCTGGTGGCGTCGCTGGTCGTGATGGCGCTCGTGCTCGCACTCGTCTTCCCGGGCCGGCTGCGCCTGCTGCCGCTCGGCGTGGCCGTGGCCGCCGCCGCGATCACCTTCGGCGCGCTCTCGTTGATCGGCGCGTCGTTGACGATGGCCTCGGTCGGCGTCGTCCCGGTGCTGATCGGCCTGGCCGTCGACTACGCCATCCAGCTGCAGTCGCGCGTCGAGGAGCGCGCGGGTCCGCAGCCCGGTCGCCGGACGGTGCGCGAGGCGGTCGCCGAGGTGGCGCGCACGGGCGCGCCGACGGTGGCCATCGCGGCGGCCGCGACGGCGGCGGGCTTCCTGGTGCTGGCGCTCTCGCCGGTGCCGATGGTGCGCGGCTTCGGCCTGCTGCTCGTGGTCGGGATCGGCGTCGCGCTGGCCGTCGCCGTGACGTTCGGCACGGCGGTGCTCGTCGGCACCACCGGCGGCGAGCGGAACGCGCCCGCGCCGCTGCGGGCCGCCGGCTCGGCGCTGGCGCCGGCGCTGCATGGGGCGGGGGAGCTCCTGCGCGACAACCCGTTGTCGCGTGGCGTGCTGGGCGGCGGCCGCCGGGTGCGGTCGGGTGCGCTGCGCGCCGCCGTCCGGCAGCCCGAGCGCGTGCTCGCCGCCGCGCTGGCCGTGGCGGCGCTCGGCTGGGTGGCGGACACGCAGACGCGCGTCGAGTCCGACGTGACGAAGCTGGTCCCGCAGGACCTCGCCGCGCTGCGCGACCTGCAGGCGCTCCAGCGCTCGACGCAGGTCGGCGGGCAGATCGACGTGCTCGTTCACTCCGACCACCTCACCGACCCGGCGGTCATCTCGTGGATGACGCAGTACCAGTCGCGGCTGCTCAAGCGCTTCGGCTACAGCGCGCAGCGCGGCTGCGGCGAGGCGGAGGTCTGCCCGGCATTCTCCCTCCCGGACCTCTTCGGCGACCAGGGCGCCAAGACGCAGCAGGACATCACCGCGCTGCTGGACGCCGTCCCCGGCTACTTCTCGCAGGGCGTGATCGCGCCCGACCGGCGCACGGCCACGATCGCCTTCGGCATCCGCCTGATGCCGCTGGACCGCCAGAAGGAGGTCCTCGACGTCATGCGCTCCGAGCTGCATCCGCCGCCGGGCGTCGACGCGCACCTCGCCGGGCTGCCCGTGATCGCCGCCGACGCCAACGCGGCGGTCGCCTCGCCGTGGCGGCGGCTGCTGACGCTCGTCGCCGGCCTGCTGGCCGTGGCCGTCGTGCTGCTGGCGGCGTTCCGCTCGTGGCGGCGCGCGGTCGTGCCGCTCGTGCCGATCGCGCTGGCCACCGGCTGGTCGGCGCTGCTGCTGTTCGCCACGCGCATCCCGCTGAACCCGATGTCGGTGACGATGGGCGCGCTGGTCATCGCGATCTCGACCGAGTTCAGCGTGCTGCTGGCCGAGCGCTACCGCGCTGAGCGCGCCGCCGGCCACGACGTCGGCGACGCGCTCGAGCGGACCTATCGCTCGACGGGCGCCGCGGTGCTGGCGTCGGGCGTCACCGCGATCGCCGGCTTCGCCGTGCTCGTGCTCAGCGACATCCGGATGCTGCGCGACTTCGGCGCGGTGACGGTGGTCGACCTCACGGTCTCGCTGCTCGGGGTGCTGCTCGTGCTGCCGGCGGCGCTGGCGCTGGGGGAGCGGGAGGGCGCGTTCGGCCTGCGCCTGCGCCCGCCGGCGCGGCCGGGGCGGCGGCGCTCGGGCGGGGCGGCGCGCGTCCCGGCGGGATGAGCGACCAGCCGCGCGGCCCGCTCGACTTCGAGGTCGGCGAGGAGCCGGCGCCGCCCCCGCGCGAGCCGCGTGAGCGACGGGAGCGGCCCCCTGAGCGCGTCGCCGTCGCGGCGGGCCGGGGCAGCTACCTCTGGGTGGTCGGGGTCGCCGCCGTCGTCCTCGTGGTGGTGCTGGTCGTCGGCACCCTGCGCGAGGGCACCGGACGCGGCGCGCGCGGCGTCCCCGTCGGGGCGATCGTGCCGCCGTTCGCGGTGCCGCTGGCGCTCTCCGACCTCGACGGCGACGCGAACCTCGCCACGCGCGCGGGGGAGGGGCAGGCCGGCGATCGGCCCGCCTGCGCCGTGCGTGGCCCGCGCATCCTCAACGGGTGCGCGCTGCGCGAGCGCGGCCCGTTCGTGCTCGCCTTCTTCGCGGTCCGCGACGACCGCTGCGTCGCCGAGCTCGACGCGATGCAGCGCGCCCGCACCCGGCTGCCCGGTGTGCAGCTGGCGGCGGTGGCGATCCGCGGCGACCGTGGCGACCTCCGCGACCTGATCCGCCGCCACGGCTGGCGCTTCCCCGTCGGCTGGGACCGCGACGGCGCGCTGGCCAACGCGTACCACGTGCAGGTCTGTCCGCAGCTGACGTTCGCGCGTCGCGGCGGCCGCGTGGCCGAGACGACGTTCGGGGCGGTCGGCGCCGACGAGCTCGTGACGAAGGCGGAGCGGCTGCGGACGCGATGACGGCGGTCGAGCCCACGCTCGTCGACGGGGAGGTCGAGCCGGCGCTCGCCGCGGAGCTGCCCGGGCTGCGGGTGCGCTGGACGGTGGTGGAGGGCGCGCCGTCGCGCACGCCGCGCGGCGTCCGCGAGCGGCTCGCGGCGCTCTCGTCGCGGCTGCGCGGGCCGGAGGCGATCGCGCTGCGGCAGCGGCCCATCCCGCACGCCTATCGCGTCTTCTTCCGGCACTTGGGCCTCGACCCCGACGTGGAGCGCACGCCGGCCGAGGCGGTGGTGGTCGAGCGGCTCCTGGCCGGCGGGCTGGGCACGGGGCGGGCCGTGGAGGACGCGGTCGCGCTGGCAATCGCGGAGACGGGCGTGGCGGTCTGCGCGCTCGACGAGGATGCGGTGGCCGGGGCGCTGGTCGTGCGCGCCGCCCGCCCGGGGGAGGCGCTCGACCACGACCGTCACGCCGACGACCTGGCGCCGGGCGTGCTGGTGCTCGCCGACGAGCGCGGCCCCGTGGGCGTGCTGCTCGGCCGCCTCTCCGACTGCCACGCCGCCGGGCGGCGGACGGCCCTCGTACGGCTCGTGGCCACGGCGGTGCCCGGCGTGCCCGACGCCCACGTCGACGAGGCCCTGTGGCTCGCGGCGTCGGCGCTGCAAGCGTGAGCGGTCGACGACCGAGGCGCGGGCGCGTTCGCGGTCTTGAGGACCGCAACGCCGCCCGCGCTGCGCGCGTGCGCGTCGTCCGACGCTGCGGCGGGCGCCCTTGCGGTCTTGAGGACCGCAAACCCGCCCGGGCGCGTCCGTCGGGGGCGGTCGACACGCGGGCGCGTTTGCGGTCGTGAGGACCGCAAACG
>DASTWY010000010.1:0-15343 GCA_035765735.1 Baekduia sp.
CGCTCGGCTAGCCGCTGACGGCCGCGGTCTCGGACTCGGCCCCGACCCGCCCGACGGCGCCGGCGCCGTCGTCGGCCCCTGCCCGCACGGTCCGTGCGGCGCCGACCGGCCGCCCGGCGGCCAGCGCCGACCACACGAGCGTCAGCCACAGCAGCGTGACCGACGCGACGTGGAGCCACACCGTCCACGACGGGTAGTCGAGGATGTGGTACTGGAGCGTCCCGATGCCGCCCGTCACCGCGACCGCGACGCAGACGGCGGTCAGCGGCCGCAGGAGGTCCGCGGCGCCGCGGAGGCGGGCGAAGAGCCACAGCGCCACGGCGGCGACGCCGAAGGCGGCGGCCAGCCGCGCGTGGACCATGATCAGCGTCTTGAACGTGTCGTCGCCGAAGATGCTCAGGCGCGAGACGACGTCGCCGGTGCCCTCGCCGCCGGCGTAGGGCCCCGAGGCCGTCACCGTGGTGCCGATCACCACGACCACGCCGCCCACGACCGCCAGCGCGCGGACGAGCCCGACGAGCAGCCGGTCGTGCTCGGGCGTCTGCGGGCGCGCGCGCCGCTCGCGGCTGACGCGCCACGTGAGCGTCGCGGCGGCGACCAGCGTGGCCATCGACAGCAGGAAGTGGCCGATGACCGTCCACGGGTTCAGGCCGGTCAGCACGGTGATGCCGCCGAGGATCGCCTGCACCGCCACGCCGGCCAGCAGCAGGCCGCCGAGCACGGTGAAGTCGCGCCGGTAGGGCCGGCGCAGGAGCGCGAAGACGAGGCAGGCGATCGCCGCGATGCTCACCGGCGTGGTGATCAGGCGGTTGCCGTACTCGATGTAGGCGTGGCCGTCGGTCGGCGTGATCGACAGGTCGTTGCAGCGCGGCCAGTCGGGGCAGCCGAGGCCGGAGCCGGTCAGCCGCACCGCAGCGCCCGAGACGATGATCAGCGTGAAGAAGACCAGCGCCGCCCACGCGGCGTAGGCGTGCAGGCGCGGGGCGACGGGCCAGCGGGCCCGCAGGCGTTCCAGGCGGGACATGCGCGACACAGGATGACAACTCGCGCGCCGCGGCCGAGGCAGGCGGGCGTCCGGCGAGAGACCGCCCGCCCGCGACCGCTCAGCCCGAGGTCAGCCGCAGCAGCGCCCGGCGCAGCGAGCGGCGGGCGACCGGGTGCTCGAGCAGCCGGCCCATGGCGCGGCCCATGCGCCCGCCGAGCAGCCGCTGCACCGCGCCGCCGTAGGCCCAGCGCGGGCTGTGGACGACCGCGGACAGCTCGTCGCCCTTGGCCAGCAGCTGCGCGTGGTAGTCGTCGATCTGACCCTTGACCTTGGCCAGCTCGCCCTGGAGGTGGTCGACCTCGCGCCGGCGCTCGTGGATCTCCACGATCAGCTGGCGGCGCTCGAGCCCCTGCTCCACCGTGCCGGCCAGGATGTCGCCCAGCATCCGCGCCGCGCCTTGCCGCGGGTCGGCCATCGGGCGCTCGACGATCGCCCGCAGCGCGCCGGCCATCACGTCCCCGGCCTGGTCCCAGCTCGGCCACGCCCGCGCGGTGTCGACGGCGTTGCGACGCAGCCGGTGCAGCAGCACGCGGTCGCGCGCGAGCAGGTCGAGGAAGCGGGCGGTGCCGCGCAGGTCGTCCCAGTCGGCCACGAGCCCGTTCCAGCCGTGCTCGACGTACTCGTCGTGGCCGGTCACCGGCGTGGTGACGACGGTCGCGCCGCGATGGAAGGCCTCCAGCGGCGGGCCGTACATGCCCTCCACGCGCGACATCTTCAGCACGACGTCGTGCTCGGCGTACTCCTTGGCCAGCTCGCGCTGGGTCAGCGGGCCGACGCGGCGGTGCACGACCTCGGGCGACTGGTAGCCGGTCGCCCCGGTGACGAGCGTCGCCTGGAAGGGCTCGGTGAGCTGGCGC
Organism: Baekduia sp.; assembly: GCA_035765735.1. Classification (GTDB taxonomy): domain Bacteria; phylum Actinomycetota; class Thermoleophilia; order Solirubrobacterales; family Solirubrobacteraceae; genus Baekduia. The sequence continues at coordinate 1,903 of DASTWY010000010.1, forward strand.
AGGACCTCGACGCTCTCGTCGATGCCCTTGAACCACACCTCCGGGTGGCCCTCGAGCAGGATGCGCAGCCGCCCCTCGGCGGAGCGGCTCACCTCGTGGACGACCGGGAAGACCTCCTTGTCGATCCCGTTGCGCACGTAGTGCACCTGGGCGCCGGGCGCGAAGGCGACGAGCAGGTCGCGGATCCAGCGGGCCTCGGTGATGAACGCCACCGGCAGCGTGTGCGTCAGGGCCGCCGTCAGGCGCTCGGTCGCGAAGCGCTCGTAGAAGCGCTCCTCCAGCGACTGCACGAAGTACGCGTGGCGCTCGGCGGGGACGTCGAAGAGGTCGTAGGCGGTGCGCCACCAGGTCGCCACCGCGACGTCGAAGCGGTCCCGGCGCGCCTCGGCCAGGTCGATGACGCGCACGCCGGCCAGCCGCCGGTAGTCCCAGGCGCCGTCCTGCGACCCGCAGACGACGAGCGTGACCTCCATGTCGTGCTGCGTGGCCAGCTGGTGGGCGTGCTCGACGACGACGCCGGTGCCGCCGGAGAGCGCCAGGTCGTTGAGGAGGAAGCAGACCTTCATGCCATCGGCTCCTGGCTCGGGGGCGTCGTCGTGGCCTCGCGCAGGCGGCGGCGCAGGACCTCGATCTCGTCGGCGAAGTACGCGAGGTCGGCCTCGCGCTGGCGCTCCCAGCGCCGGCGCGCCGCCCAGTCCGCGACGCGGACCGCCGCGACGGGCTCGGCGTCGGCGACGCGCGGGCCGAAGCTCAGCACGAACTGGCTGGGGACGGCGCCGCTGCCGCGGCCCGCGACCGCCGCCGGCCCCGGCTGGGCGTCGCCGTCGGGCGTGACCCAGCTGCCCGACAGCTCGTACTGCGCGCCGAAGCGCGTCTCCGGCGGCAGCATCGAGCGCAGCTCGTCGATCGCGGGCGCGCTCCAGATCGTGCGGTGGTACGGGTTCTGCGTGCCCCAGAACGCGTCGTTGGGGACGCTGAGCACGACGTCGGCGCCGTTCTCGGAGGCCTGCACGAGGCAGCGCAGCAGGCCGTCGAAGTGCTCGAGGTGCTCGACGACCTCGAACGCCGTCACGCAGATCGGCGAGGCCGCGCCGGCGAGCAGCTCGGACAGCCAGGCGAGGTCCTCGGCGTCGGCGAGGTCGCGGACGTGCGTCTCGGCGCCGCCGCCCAGCTCGCGCGCCGCGGCGGCGACCGCCTCGGCGCTGACGTCGACGAGCACGGTCCGCTCGGGCCGCTGGTCGATCGCGCGCGCCGCGGCGACCGCGTTGCCGCACCCGAGGTCGACCCAGGTGGCGCTGGTGCGCACCAGCGGCGCGGCGAACGCATACCGGGCGACGTGGTCGTCGACCAGCGCCGGGTCGGTCGCCCCGTCGATGCGCTCTTCCCAGTGCGTCACCGGCCGGACGGTACAGGACCGCCCCCGCGCCTCCGCCCCCGCGAAGCGCGGCCTCCGGGCGCGCAGCTAGCCTGCCGCCGATGCCCGCGCCGTCCGCCCACGTGCAACGCCTGCAGCGCGCCATCGACGCCGGAGCGGTGCGGCTCGCGTTCGTCGGCCAGGCGACCTACTTCGACCTCTGCGCGCTGGAGGCGCCGGCCGGGATCCTCGAGCCGCGCTTCTTCGACTTCCGCTACGGCGAGCCGTTCGACGAGGCGGCTGCCGGGCTGGCCGCCTTCGACCCGCACGTGATCGTGATGTTCCGCCCCGAGCTGGCGCCCGCCACCGCGCTGGCGGACGTCGACGCGGTCACCGTCGGGTTCCTCACCGAGCCGCTCCCGCGCGAGCGCGGCGACGCGCACCCCGACCTCGAGCGGCGCCTGGAATACCTGCAGATGATCGACCCCGCCAACTGGGACCGGATCATCTCGTTCGACCCGCTGGTGGCCGAGACGGTCGACGAGCTCGTGCCGGTGTGGCGCTCGATGCCGCTGCCGGTCTCCGACCGCTGCTACGCCGAGCCGACCCGGCGCACGGAGGGCCGCCCGCAGGTGCTGTTCCCGGGGCGCTCGACCGACCACCGCGAGGACTTCCTCGTCGACGCCAAGCACCACTACGACATCCTCCACATCGCCCACGGCCTGACGGGCGACCGCCTGATCGAGGCGCTGACGCAGTCCGATGTCGGCATCAACGTCCACAACGAGCCGTACCCGTCCTTCGAGAACCGCGTCAGCACGTTCTGCGCCGCCGGGCTGCTGGTGATCTCCGAGGAGCTCAGCCCCACGCACGGGCTCGAGCCGGGGCTCGACTTCATCCAGGTCGAGGACAAGCACGACCTGCTCATGGTGCTGTTCAGCGTCCACCGCGAGCTCGGCGCCTTCGACCGCATGCGCGCGCGGGCGCGGCAGAAGGCCGAGCGCTTCCGCGCCTCCAGCGTCTACGAGCGCCTGGTCGGCGACCTGGCCCGCGACCTGCCCGTGTTCGGCACGCCGCGGCGCGCGTGAGCACCGCGGCCTCCCGCTACCCTCGCACCGTGCCCGAGACGCCGCCCGCGGTGGTGGTCGACGACCTGAACAAGGTCTTCCGGATCCCGAAGGACCAGGTCCACACGTTCAAGGAACGTGCCCTGCACCCGTTCCGCCGCACGAGCTACCGCCACTTCCAGGCGCTGGAGGGCATCTCGTTCTCGGTGCCGCGCGGCGAGTTCCTCGGCATCGTCGGGCGCAACGGCTCGGGCAAGAGCACGCTGCTGAAGTGCCTGGCCGGCATCTACCGCCCCGACAGCGGGCGGATCTTCGTGGACGGGCGCCTGTCCACGTTCATCGAGCTCGGCGTCGGGTTCAACCCGGATCTCGCCGCGCTCGACAACGTCGTGATCAACGGCGTCATGCTCGGCCTGACGCCGAGCCAGGCGCGCGAGCGCTACGAGCGGATCCTCGACTTCTCCGAGCTGCACGACTTCCAGGAGCTCAAGCTCAAGAACTACTCGTCGGGCATGCAGGTGCGCCTGGCGTTCTCGGTGGCCATCCAGGTCGACGCCGACGTGATGCTCATCGACGAGGTGCTCGCGGTCGGCGACGCCGCCTTCCAGCAGAAGTGCTTCGACGTCTTCGGCCGCCTGCGCGACGAGGGCAAGACCATCATGTTCGTCACGCACGACATGGGCTCGGTCATCCGCTTCTGCGACCGCGCGATCCTTCTCGAGCAGGGCCGGATCCGCCAGATCGGCGACGTGCACGACATCTCCAACGAGTACCTGGAGATGAACTTCAGCCGCGACGAGGAGCCCCAGCAGGCGGCGGTCGCGATGGCCGACGACCCGCCCGCCGACGGCAAGGCCCCGGTCGCCGCCCCTCCCCGCACGCGCTTCGGCGACGGCAAGGCGGAGATCGTCGAGGCCTGGGTCGAGAACGAGCACGGCGAGCCGTCGCGAACGGTGCGCCAGGGCCGGCCGTGCCGCCTGGTCGTGCGTGCGCACGTCCACGAGCCGCTGGAGAACCCGATCTTCGGCGTGACCTTCGAGGACACCGAGCGCCATCCCCTCTTCGCCACCAACTCGCTGACGGTCACCGAGCGCACCGGCGCGTTCGCGCCCGGCGAGGTGGTGGAGTTCTCGGCGGCGTTCGAGAACGCGTTCGCGCCCGGGCGGATCTACGCCACGCCGGCGCTGGCGCACGGCGGCGGCGGCGTGAAGTGGATCGACCGCATGGAGCGCAGCGTGTCGTTCATCTCGACCGGCGTGGAGTCCCACGGCGGCCTGGTGAACCTGCCCCACGACTTCGCCTGGACGAAGACGCCGGCCACGGGGAGCCCGGCGCGATGAGCGTCCGCCCGCTCGACGCCCGCGCCGACGACGCGGGCACGGCGATGACGCCGCCGCCCGGCGCGCAGGAGATGCGCGGCCCGTCGGCCCTCGGCGGCGACACGCGGCGCTTCCTGTACCTGTCGTGGACGCTGGCGGTCACGGACTTCCGCCTGAAGTTCTTCGGCTCGGTGCTCGGCTACCTGTGGCAGCTGATGCGCCCGCTGATGCTCTTCGGCGTCATCTACCTGGTCTTCGTCGAGTTCGTGAACCTCGGCGGCGGCCAGAAGGACTGGCCGCTGGTGATCCTCAGCGGGATCATGTTCTTCACCTTCTTCTCGGAGGCGACCGGCGGCTCGGTCACCAGCGTGGTCGACCGCGAGAACCTGGTGCGCAAGATCCGCTTTCCGCGGATGGTCATCCCGACGGCGGTGCTGCTCACCGCCCTCATGAACTTCGTCCTGAACCTGATCGTCCTGCTGGTCTTCATCCTGGTGACCGGCGTCGACGTCACGTGGCGCTGGATCGAGGCGCCGGTGCTCATCGTCGCGATCACGGTGCTGGCGCTCGGCATGGCGATGCTGTTGTCGTCGCTGTACGTCATCGCCCGCGACGTCAAGCCGATCTGGGACGTCGCGCTGCAGGTGCTCTTCTACGGCACGCCGCTGCTCTATCCGATCGAGACGGTGAGCATGGAGTGGGCGCGCCACCTGCTGATGGCCAATCCGGTGGCGGTGATCGTGCAGCAGTGGCGCTTCGCGGTGATCGACCCGACGGCGCCGAGCGCCGCCGCCGCGGCGGGTGGGTGGCTGCCGCTGCTGATCCCGCTGACGATCGGGGTCGGCGTCGTGGCGGGCGGCTTCGTGCTGTTCAACCGCATCGCGCCGCGGATCGCGGAGGAGCTGTAGGGCTCAGGGCGTCGACGCCGGGCGGCCGATGCGCTGCACCGGGACGCCGGCGGCGGTGAAGGCGGCCGCGTCGAGCACGTTGCGTCCGTCGACGATCGCGCGCACGCCGGGCAGCGCCGCGGGCGTCAGCGCCCGGTACTCGGCGTGGTCGGCCTGCACGATCGCGCCGTCGACCGCGGCGCCGTCCCACGGCTCGAGGCCGAGCGCGCGGAGCTCGTGGGGCGCGTAGAGCGGGTCGGCGCAGAGCGGGAGCGCGCCGCGGCGCAGCAGCTCGTCGCGCAGGCCGAAGGCGCCGGAGAAGGCGGTCTCCTTGACGCCGCCGCGGTAGGCGGCACCGAGGATGAGGACGCGCTGGTCGCGCAGGTCGCCGCCGAGCTGCTCGGCGAGCAGGTCGATGGCGTAGCCCGGCATGCCGAGGTTGACCTCACGGGCGACGGTGGGCAGCTGGGCGCGCGGGTCGCCCGAGAGGTAGAAGCGCGGGTAGACCGGGATGCAATGGCCGCCGACGGCGACGCCGGGGCGGTGGATGTGGCTGTACGGCTGCGAGTTGGCCGCGTCGATCACCGCGTCGATGTCGACGCCGAGGTCGTCGGCGTGCCGCGCGAACTCGTTGGCCAGCGCGATGTTGACGTCGCGGTAGGTGGTCTCGGCGAGCTTGGTCAGCTCCGCCGCCTCGGCCGAGCCCATCCCGCGCACCTCGGCGTCGAGGAACCCGCGGTAGAGCTCGACCGCCCGGGCCTCACCCTCGGGCGTGAGCCCGCCCACGAGCTTCGGGTACTCGCGGAGGTCCTGGAAGACGCGCCCGGAGTAGACGCGCTCGGGGCTGTGGACGGTGAAGAAGTCCTGCTCGGACGCCAGGCCGCTGGCCTTGGCGAGCGCCGGCGCGAGGCGCTGGCGCGTCGTGCCGGCCGGCATCGTGGTCTCGATCGAGACGGTGGTGCCGGGCTGCAGGCCGCGGCCGATGTCCTGCACGACGGCGTCGAGGATCCGGAAGTCGGGCCGCGCCGCCTCGTCGACGACCAGCGGCGGCACCGCGATGACGAGGTCGGCACCCTCGGCGACCGCCGCCGTCGTGTCGCTGGTGGCCCGCAGCCGGCCATCGGGGACGAGCCGCTCGAGCGCCTCGGCGAGCCCGGTCTCCCCCGGAAACGGCGGCTCGGCGGCGTTGACGAGCTCGACCACGCGCGGGTCAATGTCACACCCGATGACGTCGTGGCCGGCCAGCGCGATCTGCGCCGCCAGCGGCAGGCCGATCTTGCCGAGCGCGACGACGACGGCCCTCATCGCGCAAGACCTGCTGGCGTGACGACCTGCCGAGTGGCGGCACTCTCGAGCACCGCTTCGGCCGTGATGACGGTTCTCAGCCCTTCCTCGAGCGAGACGATCGGCGACTCCTCGCCGGCCAGCAGGTCGCAGAAGGCGTCGAGCTCGGCGGCCAGGGGTTCGCGGTGCGCCAGCGCGTACCGCGTCATGTCGCCCTCGCTCACGCCCTTGAACTGCTGCGTGGCGTCCCACTCGATCGCCACGCGCGCGTTCTCGTAGAAGCGCAGCTCGGTGGCCAGCGAGTCGGCCATGAGCATGCCGTGCTCGCCGAGGATCCGCGTCCGTCGGACCTTCGTCGGCGTCAACCAGTCGACGACCGAGCTGAAGCTCGGGCCCGACTCCACCTCGCCCTGGATGAGGACGAGATCCTCGTGCTCGCGGCCGCTGCGGTGCTGGGTCTGGGCCGCGACGCTCCGGACCGGCCCCCCGAGCCACTGCACGAGGTCGAGATCGTGGGTCGCGAGGTCCTTGACGACGCCGACGTCGCGAATGCGGTCCGGGAACGGGCCGATGCGCTCGGTGGCGATGAGGAAGATCTCCCCGACCTGCCCCTCCTGGGCCCGGCGACGGAGCTCGTACAGCGCCGGGTTGAAGCGCTCGACGTGGCCGACGGCGCCCTTGACGCCGTACCGCTCGCAGACGGCGATGAGCTCACGCGCCTCGTCGGAGGTGGCGGCCAGCGGCTTCTCGACGAGCACGGAGACGCCGGCGGCGGCCAGCTCGCGCACCGCGGCGAGGTGGAACTCCGTCGGGACGGCCACGATCGCAAAGTCGACGGGACCAGCCGCCAGCAGGTCCGGCGCGGTGGCGAAGACGCGCTCGGGGTCGCGAACCGCCCCAAAGCGGTCGCCGGTCGGATCGACCGCCCCCGCGAAGTCGACGCGATCTGAGGCCTGAAGGAGGCGCGCGTGATGCCGGCCGATCATGCCGAGCCCTATCAGCGCGCCGCGGAATCGCGGGGCAGTCATCGAGCGCGGGACGTTAGCGATGGCTCGCCCGCCGCGGTGCTCACACTGGGGCGGCGTCTGCGAGCGCAGCAACGGACGCAGCGACGACGCGCTCCAGCTGCTCGTCGGTCATCGTCGGGAACAGCGGCAGCGTGACCGTCCTGCGCGCGTACGCGTCGGTCACGGGCAGCTCGGCTGCTGCCTCGCGGTAGATCTCGAAGCGGTGCGCCGGCGGGTAGTGCTGGCTGGTCTGGACGCCGCGCTCGGCCAGCGCCGTCCGGAACGCGTCGCGGTCGAGCGAGGGGTCGAGGACGACCGTGAAGAGGTGGTGGGCGCCGACGGCCGACGCGGGCGGCGCCTCCGTCGGCTCGACGCCGTCGACGCCGGCGAGCGCGTCGCGATAGCGCGCGTCGAGCGCGGCGCGGCGGCGGTTGCCCTCGTCGAGCCGGCGCAGCCCCGCGCGGGCGAGCGCGGCCCGCGGCTCGTCGATCCGGTCGTTGTAGCCCAGCGCCACGACGTCGTAGGTGGAGGCGTGCCCGCGGTGGCGATCCCACGTGAGCGTCGTCATGCCGTGCGAGCGCAGAAGCTTGACCCGCGCGGCGGCCACGTCGTCCTGCACGACGACCGCGCCGCCCTCGCCGACCGGGAGGTTCTTGTTGCCGAAGAAGCTGAAGGCGCCGCCGAACCCGAACGTCCCCACGTGGCGATCGTCCTCGCGCGCGCCGAGGCCGTGGGCCCCGTCCTCCAGCAGCAGCAGCCCGTGCCGCTCGGCTACCGCTGCGAGCGCGCGGATCTCACCGGGGTGCCCGCCGTAGGACATGGCCATGATGGCCTTCGTCCGCGGCGTGATCGCGGCCTCGGCCGCGGCCGCCGACAGCCACGGACGGAGCACGTCGGCCACGTCGGCGAACACCGGCGTGGCGCCCGTGTAGGCGATGGCGTTGGCCGTCGCCACGAAGGTCATCGACGGGACGATCACCTCGTCCCCGGGCCCCAGCTCGGCCGCCAGGCAGAGCAGGTGCAGCGCCGCCGTGCCGTTGGTCACCGCGAACGCGTGAGCCGCGCCGGTGTAGGCCTTGAGGTCCTCCTCGAACGCGGCCGTGACCGGCCCCATGGTCAGCCAGCCGGAGCGCAGGACCTCGGCGACGGCCGCGATGTCCTCCTCGGGGACGACGACGTCAGCCAACGGCACGGACCACTGAGGCATGGCCCGGACTCTAGCTCCGGGCGCGCCGCCGCCGAGCCGTCCGGCGGGGCGACCGGCCATACTCCCGGAGCGATGGCCTCCCTGCAGGACACGTCCGTGCTGGTCACCGGTGCCGGCGGCTTCATCGGCGGGCACCTGGTGTCGCGCCTGGTGCGCGACGGCGCGAAGGTGCGCGCGCTCGTCCGCTACAACTCGCGCAACGATCGCGGCACGCTCGACTGGCTGCCCGACGAGATCGTCCGCGAGGTCGACGTCGTGCTCGGCGAGCTGCGCGACATCGAGTCGGTGACGCAGGCCGCGAAGGGCGCCGAGGTGATCTTCCACCTCGGGGCGCTGATCGCGATCCCGTACTCCTACGTCAACCCGCGCGACTTCTTCGAGGTCAACGTCCTCGGGTCGATGAACGTCGCTCAGGCGGCGCTCGCGACGGGGGCGCGGCGGGTCGTGCACACGTCGACCAGCGAGGTCTACGGGACCGCGCAGAGCATCCCGATCACCGAGGAGCACCCGCTCGAGCCGCAGTCGCCGTACGCGGCCAGCAAGCTCGGCGCCGACAAGCTCATGGACGCCTGGCACCGCTCCTACGAGCTGCCCGTCGCCATCCTGCGCCCGTTCAACACCTACGGCCCGCACCAGTCGGCCCGCGCGGTGCTGCCGACGATCATCAGCCAGGCGCTGGCCGGCGGCGTCGTGCGTCTCGGCGCCCTCGATCCGCGCCGCGACCTGACCTACGTCGAGGACACGGTCGCCGGCTTCGTGGCGGCCGCCACGTCGGAGCAGGCCGTCGGACGGACCGTGCAGCTCGGCACCAACCACGACGTCTCGATCGCCGACCTCGTCCAGGCGGTGGGCGAGGTGCTCGGGCGCGAGCTGGAGGTCGAGACCGACCCCGCGCGCGTGCGCCCCGCGGCCAGCGAGGTGCAGCGGCTGATCTCGTCCCCCGCGCTGGCCGCCGAGGTGCTGGGCTGGCGCCCGGAGGTCGACCTGCACGAGGGCCTGCGCCGGACGATCGCGTGGATCGACGGCAACCGCAACCGCTTCCGCCACGAGCAATACGTCATATGAGAGCCGTCATCCTCGCGGGCGGGCTGGGCACGCGCCTGCGCCCGTACACGACCGTGCTCCCCAAGCCGCTGGTGCCGGTCGGCGACAAGCCGATCCTGGAGCACATCCTGCGCCGGCTGGCCGCGTGCGGCGTGACCGAGGTCGACCTGTGCGTCAGCCACCTCGGCGAGCTGATCCAGGTCTACTTCTCGCAGATCGCGAACATGCCCGAGGGCCTGGAGCTGCGCTGGCACTGGGAGGACGAGCCGCTCGGCACGGCCGGCGCGATCCGCGTCGTGCCGGACCTCGACGGCACGTTCATCGCCATGAACGGCGACGTGCTGACGACCCTCGACTACGGCGCGCTGGTCGAGCACCACCGGCAGTCGGACGCGATCCTCACCGTCGCGATGCACGCCAAGCGCGTGGACATCGACCTCGGCGTGATCGAGACCGAGGACGGCCTGATCACCGGCTACCGCGAGAAGCCCACGCTGCACTACGACGTCAGCATGGGCATCTACGTCTACGAGGCCCGCGCGCTGGAGTTCCTGCCCGACGGCCCGTGCCCGTTCCCGGACCTGGTGCTGCGGCTGTTGGAGGCCGGCGAGCGGGTGGCCGCCTACCGGACCGACGCCGAGTGGTACGACATCGGGACGTTCGGCGAGTACGAGCGGGCGACGGCGGACTTCGAGGCGCGGCCGGAGGTGTTCGGGCGCTAGGCCCTTCGCGGCGGCTGTGCCGCGAGGCGCTCGAAGAGCTCCACCATCTGCGGCATCACGACCTCGCGGCGGAACTGCGCCGCGAACGCCTTGGCCCCCGTCGAGAGCCGCTGCCGCAGCGCCGCGTCGCTGAGCAGCGCGACCAGCGCGGGCGCCGTCGCCTCGGGCGATCCGTCGGTGACCAGCCCGGCGACATCGTGGACCTCGGGCACGTGGCAGCCGGTCGAGAGCACGGCCGGCGCACCGCACGCCATCGCCTCCAGTGAGGCCATCGGCAGGCCCTCGGCGGCGGACAGGAGCGCGAACGCGTGCGCGGAGGCGAGCAGCCGCAGCTTCTCCTCCGCCGACACGAACCCATGGAAGGTGACGGCATCTCCGAGGCCGACCTCGGCGACGACGCCCTCGAGGACGCGCTGGTAGCGCTCGCCGGGGCCGGCGATCTCCAGGCGCAGCTCCGGCACGTCCCGGCGCGCGATCGCGCAGGCGCGGATGAGGCGGTCGATGCCCTTGATCGGATGCAGCCGGCCGACGGAGACGACGGTCGGGGCGGCGGCCAGCGGCACCGAGGGCGGCTCCGGGAGATCGAGCGGGAGTGGCAGCCGGACCAGCTTCCCGCGGTCTGCGCCGACGCCGAGGAAGTCCTGGGCCTCGTGGTCGGTCGAGTGGATCAGCGCAGCGGCACCGGCAAGGGTCCGGTGGCCCCACACCCGCACGAACGCCTGCTTCACCACGGGACGGCCGCGTTCCGGGTCGGCGCCCACGGTGCCGAGTGGCTGGAGGGCGTAGGGGACGCCGGCGCGCTCGGCGGCGCGCGCCGCCATGACGCTCACGGCCGAGTAGAAGTCGTGGAGCAGCACGGCGTCGAAGCGATGGATCTCCCGGCGCAGCCACGCCCGCAGTCCTCGCGGGGCGTAGCCGTTCGCCGCGGCAGCGAGGCGGTGGCTCACGTTCGGAAAGCGCCGGACCTCGGCCCCGGCCGGGACCGCCGGCGCGTGCACGTCGATCCGCTGGTGCTCGTCGAGGACGTCGGTCGTGGCCACCGTCACCTCATGGCCGGCCGCCAGGAAGCCGTCGACCACGGTCTCGGCGACGGTGACCGACCCGCCGAAGGCGTAGGCGGGGGCGTAGTACGGGATGGCGAGCAGGAGCCTCATGGCGCCAGCTCGTCCAGCAAGGCAGCGACGCGCCCCGCGATATCGCGACGGCTCCACGGCAGGAGGTCCGCCGCCGGGACGGGCGGCGGCGGGTCGTCGGCCAGCCGCTGCAAGGCGGCGACGATGCCGTCGACGTCGTCGTGCCGCACGCAGCCCGCGCCCTGCCCGAGGGAGCGGAGCAGTCCGTCCAGGGCGTTGCCGGGCTCGACGAGCGCGAGCACCGGCTTCCCGAGGGCGAGCAGCTCGAAGACCTTCGTGCCAAGCGCGGTGCGGTCGCTGGAATGCAAGACGATGCCCACGTCGGCCTGCGCCTGAGCCTCGATCGCCTGCTCCCACGCGACCGAGGGGCGCACGTGCACGAGGCTCTGCGCCTCCGGCTGGGTTCCCGGTCCCACCAGCTCGAGCTCGTAGCGGCCCGCCAGGCTGGGGTGACGCAGCGCCGCCAGCACCGGCTCGATGGTCCGGCCGGGATAGCCGTGCAGCGGACCGGCATGGATGGCCGTGAGCCGGCGGCTGGCGTGCTGGCGCCGGGGCCGGCGGGCCTCGAGCACCCGCGGGTCGAAGCCGTTGGGCAGCACATGCACCCGGTCGGAGACCTCCGGGTGCAACGCCGACACCACGTCGGCCATGGGCGGGGTGACAACGACGACTGCCGTCGCCGGGCTCAGCCCCCACGCCTCGACGCGGCGCAAGAGCGAGCCACCGCGGTCGTAATACGGGTTGCCGGCCCAGTTGTCACGGAACTCGCAGACCACCGGCGCCCGCAGCTCGCCGCGGAGACCGGCGAGCACGAAGTACGCCGCGGGCGGTGGCCCGGTCGCCCAGATCACATCCGGAGCGTGCTCGGCGATCGCGCGACGGACCGGACCGCGCCCGGTCACCGCCCAGAGCGCGCTCGGCGCGAGCGCCTCGGGCTCGATGCCCACGCGGTGCGCGACGGGCCGCATCGCTGCTCCGGCAGCGCCCATGACCGCCGCGCGCGCTCGGTGCAGACGGGCATGCGTCGCGTCGGTCGCATACTCGTTGCCGGATGGGTTTGGCCGCGCTGTCACGACACGCACGTCCCAGCCGTGCGCCGGAAGCTCGGAGCGCAGGAACCGCCAGCGGACGCTGCCCGCGCCGCCGTATTCCTGGGGGCGCTGCGAGACCAGAAGCAGGCGCCTCACGCCGGCTTGCGAAACATCGCGAGCAGATGGCTGCGCAATGGCGGGCACGCGCGCAACGCCGCGACAATCGCCCGCCTGCCCCCGACCAATCGAGCAAGGTCGAGGTTGAGTTGGACACTCCGCACTCGCTCAGGCCGACCCCACAGCAGCTCTAAGTCGGCGAGCGCGAGCGGCTTCACGGGTGTCCGCGAATCACCGGGACCCAGCAGCCGACGCCCAGCGCGCAAGACTCGCGGCGACGGGCGCAAATCATAGGAGAGGACGACTCCGCCCGGAGCGAGGACTCGCCACATTTCGGCGGCGATCTCCCTTCGCGTACCGGCGTCCAGCACGGAACTCAGGCACATGAAATGGGTGACGACATCGAAAGTGTCGTCGTCGAACGGGATGCCCGTCGCCGAGGAGCAGCGCACGTCGAGCTCGGGATAGTCGCGGTGCGCCTGCTCCACGCGCTCGGGCACGAGCTCAATGCCCACCGGATGCCGGGCCCCGAGCTGACGCAGACGCTGCAGGAACGCACCGCTCCCGGTTCCTGTGTCGAGCAGCCGGCTTTCCTCGAGCACAACACCAGAGGCCTGGAGCGCCACGACAACTTGCCATTCGAGTTCATGCAGGTGCGAGACGTACGCAGGGTCGGCGTGCCGAAGCGTCCCGCCCATCGCGGGAACGGAGTCGCGCTGCCGGTAGGCGGCAACGATTCGCTCTAGCTCGTCACCCGTGTCGCTCGCCATAGCCCCATGCTATGGGATGGCCTCGAGGCCGAGCCGGGTCCGTAGAGACGCGATCTCGGGCTCGCACAGGCACCGCGCGCGTCGGTCGCAACAGCCGAGAGACCTGCAGCAACGCATGGCACCGGGGGACGATGTCGAGATGCCCACTGAATGTTCATTCTTGGCGGGCCGCGCGTTCTGGCTGGCCGGTGGCGAGGCGCCAATAGAGTTCGCTGAGGCGGTCCATCTCGACCCGCTCGTCGCGGTACCGCTCAACCAAGCGGCGCCCTGCACTCCCCAACGCATCGGCGACAGCGGGAGCACGCAACAGCCGTTCGATAGCACCAGCCACTGCGGTCGCCTTCGGCTCGACTACGAGAGCGTGTCGACCGGACACGATGAGTTCGTGGACCCAGGGAAGATCAGAAAGGACACAAGCGCACCCGCAGGCCATTGCCTCCCAGACGGAACGGGGCGAGCTGTCGGATGCCGGTATCGAGACGCACACGTCGGCGGCGCG
>DASTWY010000011.1:0-76327 GCA_035765735.1 Baekduia sp.
GGCCGCTCGGCGGCCGCAGACGGGCACACGACGGGCCCGGACGAGCGGCGCGATGATCGCCGCCGTCGAGATCGTCCCCCTGCAGCTCGCGCCGGCGGCGATCGCGATCGCGCTGTACGCGCGGCGCTGCGCGACGCTGGCGGGCACGCCGCGGGCGGTGCCGGCGGTGCGGCAGTGGGCCTACTGCGCCGGCGTGGTGCTCAGCGTCGGCGTCGTCATGTCGCCGCTGGGAACGCTGGCCGACGAGCTGTTCTGGGCGCACATGGTGGAGCACCTCGTGCTCGCCGACATCGGGGCGCTGCTCATCGTCCTGGGCCTCACGGGGCCGGTGCTCGCGCCGGTGCTGCGCATCGGCGTCTTCCACCGCCTGCAGGTCGTCGCCCACCCGCTCGTCGCCTTCCCGCTGTGGATGGTCGACCTCTACTTCTGGCACATCCCCGGACCGCACCAGGCGGCGCTGCACCACGACGCCATCCACGCCCTGCAGCACCTCTGCTTCGTGTTCTTCGGGGCCAACGTCTGGATGTGCCTGTTCGGACCGCTGCCGATGCCGGCGTGGTTCACGACCGCGTGGAAGGCGGGCTACATCCTCGCCGTCCGGCTGGCCGGCGCCGCGCTGGCCAACGCGTTCCTGTTCGGCGGCTCGGCGTTCTACGGCGCCTACGCCGCCGGAGAGGCGGCCCACGGCGTCACGCCCGCGGCCGACCAGGTCGCCGCGGGCTCGATCATGATGGTCGAGGAGTCGCTGCTGACGATCTGCCTGTTCGGCTGGCTGTTCGTCAAGGCGGCGCGGGAGAGCGACGAGCGCCAGGAGCTGCTCGACCTCGCCGCGGCGCGCGGCGTCCCGCTGACGCCCGAGCGCGCGAGCCGCGCCGTGCAGGCCGGCCGCGGCGCCGAGCTGCGCGCCCGCATCGAGGCCGCCCCGGCGTCCGTTGCCCGTTCCGCACCGCCCGCCGATACGGACCGGGCCACGGACGCCTGAGCGAGGGCGCGGCGCCGTCGCGGGCCTAGCGGTCGGCGATCGATGCCGCCTCCCGGTAGGCGCCCGACGCCGCGAGCGCCGCGTCGGCCGATTCCCGCAGCGCTCGCAGCCGCTCGTACAGCTCCGACCGCGCCGGATCAGGGACGCGACCGCGCCGCGTGTCGGTGCGAGTCATCGCCGCCACCGCCGCGGTGAGGTCGTCGTGCACACCGACCGCCACCGCCGCCAGGATGGCCGCCCCGAGCGCGGTGGCATGGCGGCTGGCCGTCGGCAGCACCGGCCGGCCGAAGGCATCCGCCTGCAGCTGGTTGAAGTGGTCCGACGCTGCGGCGCTCCCGCTCACGCGCACCTCGGACAGCGGTCCGCCGAGCACCCGCTCCACCTCGGCGAGGCAGCCCGCGGCGTCGTGGACGATGCCCTCGAGGACCGCGCGGCCGAGGTCGTCCGCGGTGTGCTCGAGCCCGAGGTTGAACAGCACGCCGCGCGCCGACGGATCCCAGCGGGGCGCCGCGGCGCCGGCCAGGCGCGGCAGCGCCAGCACGCCGCGCGCCCCGGGGGGCGACGCATCGAGGACGGCCTCGACGTCCGTGGGCCCGGTCAGGCCGGCGACCTCCCGGCGCAGCCAGCGGTAGGACGTCATCGCCGTGAGCACGCTGCCCTCCAGCAGCCACGACCCGCGCACTGCCGCCGGGCTGCAGAGCAGTCGGCTGTCCGCATCGCACCGGGGCTCGCCGACGGGCGCCAGGACGAACGCGCCACTGCCGGTGGTGACCTCCGCCTGCCCGGGGGCCACGACGCCGAGCCCGAGCGCCGCCGCCTGCTGGTCGCCGCCCGCCAGCACGACCGGTGGGGAGGTGGAGAGCCCCACCCGCCGGGCGACCTCGGCACGCAGCGACCCGGCCACGGTGCCCGGGGGCAGCGCCTCCGGGAGCACGTCCGGGGACAACCCGGCGGCCGACAGGATGTCCTCGTCCCACTGCAGGCGCCGGACGTCGAAGGCGAGCGTGCGCGACGCCTGCGTCCAGTCGGTGGCGAAGCGGCCGGTGAGGTGATGGACGAGCAGGTCGTGGACGGTCAGGAACTGCCGCGCCGCCGCGAACGCCGCCGGTCGCTCGTCCCGCAACCACAGGATCTTCGGGAGCGAGAAGTAG
Organism: Baekduia sp.; assembly: GCA_035765735.1. GTDB lineage: Bacteria > Actinomycetota > Thermoleophilia > Solirubrobacterales > Solirubrobacteraceae > Baekduia. The sequence continues at coordinate 2,134 of DASTWY010000011.1, forward strand.
GAGTCGAGACGCAGCCCTGTGCGCGCCTGCAGCTCTGCCGCCGTCATCCGGCTCGCCAGCCGCGCGCATTGCGGCTCGCTGCGCCGATCCCGCCAGGAGATCGCCGGATGCAGCGCCCGCCCCGTCGCGTCGACGGGCACGATCGTCGCGCGCTGGCTGGTCACCGCCAGCGCCGCGGGCGTCCCGGCGGCGGGCGCGACGCCGGCGAGCGCGGTCTCCATCGCGGCGATCCAGGTCTCCGCATCCTGCTCGACCCCGCGGCCGGGCAGGTGGGTGGGCTCGTACGGGACCTCGCGCTCGGCGACGACCGTCCCGGACCGGTCGATGACGACGGCGCGTAGCCCGCTCGTCCCGGCGTCGACGGCGACGAGCCGCGGGTCGTCAGCGCTGCTCGCCACGGAACCGGCGCACGTAGTCGGCGACCACCGGCGTCATCGCCGTCCGCGCGGCGACGCTGAGCTCCGACAGATGGGCCGTCGGGCGGCGCTCGAGGAGCTCGGCGATCTGCGCGATGGCGGCGAGGGACACCTCGGTGTTGACGTTGACCTTCGCGACGCCGCGAGCGATCGCCTCGCGCAGCAGCGGAGCCGGCACTCCGGAACCTCCGTGCAGCACCAGCGGCACCGAGGTCCGATCGGCGATCGCGGCCAGGCGCTCCAGATCGATGAACGGCTCGCCGCGGTACATGCCGTGGACGGTGCCGACCGACACCGCCAGCGCGTCGACCCCCGTGCGCGCCACGAACTCAGCCGCCTGGTCGGGGTCGGTGAGGACCTCGTCGCCGCCGCCCTCGTCGGTGTGATCGCCCGCGGCGAGACCGCCGAGCTCGCCCTCCACGGCGACGCCGGCCTGGTGCGCCTCGTCGACGACGCCGCGGGTCCGGTGGACGTTCTCCTCGAACGGCAGGTCGGAGCCGTCGAACATGACGCTGGTGAACCCGGCGGCGATCGCGTCACGGCACGTCGCCGGATCCTGCGCGTGGTCGAGGTGCAGGCCGGGTCGCGGCAGCTCGTCGCGGCCGGCGGCCAGCGCTCGAGCCATGGCCGCGGCCACGGCCGGCGGCAGCAGCGAGACGTAGCGCTCGCCGACGGCGAGGATGACCGCCGCGCGCTCGTCCTGGGCGGCATCGAGCACTGCCGACATCGACGCCAGGTCATAGACGTTGAACGCGCCGACCGCGTGGCCGGCGGCCCGCGCCTCGCTCAGCTGGTCGCCGAGCGCCCGCAGCGTGGAGGTCATGCGGCGCCGTCCGTCGTCCGCGTCGACTCCAGCCAGCCGCGCACGTCGGTCCGGTCGAGGACCTCCGGGTTGCGCAGCGACGGGCTCGGCCGGCCCGCGAGCACGTCGCGGACCGCGCCGACGAGCAGCTCGGGCGAGCGTGTCAGCGCCTCGCGGGTGGTGCCCGCGAGGTGCGAGGTGAGCGTCACGTTGTCGAGCTCGAGCAGCGGATCGCCCTCGGCGAGCGGCTCGCGGTCGAAGACGTCCAGGGCCGCGCCGGCGATGCGCTGCTCGCGCAGCGCGTCGACGAGGGCGTCGCCGTCGACGAGCCCCGACCGCGCGGTGTTGACGAGATACGCGGTGGGCTGCATCTTCGCCAGCTCGTCGCGGCCGATGAGCCCCTGGCTCTCCGGCGTGAGCCGGGCGTGGAGGGTGACGACGTCGGACTCGCGCAGCAGCTGGTCGAGCGTCGCCGCGTGCGCCCCGGCGGCGGCGAGGGCGTCGGGGGAGGCGAACGGGTCGAAGGCCAGCACCCGCACCTGGAAGCCGCCGAGCTTCCGGGCGACGAGCTGGCCGATGTGCCCAAAGCCGACGATCCCGATGGTCTTGCCGTGCAGCTCCGGGACGAACGCGGAGTTGGAGAACTCCTTGCGCCACTGGCCGGCGCTGATCGCGGCATGGGAGCGAGCGATGTTGCGCGCCTCGGCGAGGATCATGCCGACCGTGTAGTCCGAGACGGCCTCGGCGTTGCGGCCGAGGACGTTCAGGACGAGGATCCCGCGCTCGGTGGCCGCCGCGAGGTCGACGTTCTCCACGCCGGCCCGGGCCACGCCGATCAGCCGGAGCTGCTCGAAGCGGTCCATGCCCTCAGCCGACCATGGGGCGAACAGCCCCAGGCCGACGTCGGCGTCGCGGTGGTCGGCGAACGCGTCGGGGACCGGCTCGGCGGCCGGACCTCGCTGCTCGACGACGAGGCGGCGGTGCTGCAGACCGCTCCAGTCGCGCTCCCAGTCGGTCGCCACGACCTCGGTTGTCCCGAGGGCCGAGGCCGATTCGGCCAGGTCGACGCCGGGGATCATCGCGTCGCCGATACAGAGCACCTTCATCGCGTCACCTTTCGTTCGAGGGAGGGGCGCCGCGCCTGGAGCTCGGGATCGAGCCCGTGCAGCGCCGATGCCACGGTCAATGCGAGCTCCTCGCCGCCGGCTCGCGCGGTCACCTGCACGCCCACCGGCAGGCCGAGGGCGTCGAAGCCGGCGCGGACGGCGCAGCTCGGCAGGCCGGTCAGGTTCTGGAGCATCGTGTTGGCCATCACCAGGCGGCGGAACGGAACGTCCTCGCCGTCGTGGACGACTGTCTCCTCGCCGATGCGCGCCGCGAGGCCGGACGACACGGGCGTGAGCAGCACGTCGACGTCGTCGAAGAGGTCCTCGACCGCGGCGGCGATCGTCCGCCGGCCCTCGCGCGCCGCGAGATAGGCCGCGACGTCCACGTCCGCTCCGCGCTCGAGCCGTTCGCGCACGTCGGCGCCGTACTCGTCGCGTCGCGCCGGGAAGAGCCCCGCGCGGACGTGCGCGTCGTGGGCCTCCGCGCCCTGGATGGCCGCGAAGACCTCCTCCATCGCGGCCGCGCCGGGGAGGCGCACCCGGCGGATGTCGGCGCCCAGCCCGGCCAGGCCGCCTGCCGCCGTGTCGAGCGCCGCCGCGACCTCCGGCGAGAGGTCGACGGCTCCCGCGTCGGGCGCCCAGCCCACGGTCAGCCCTGCCACGCTGTCGGGCGCCGGCCGGATCGGCGCCACGGTCGCGGTGGCCGGATCCGCCGGATCGTGGCCGGCGATCGCCCGCAGGAGCAGCCCCGCGTCCGCCGGCGTGCGAGCGAGCACGCCGGCATGGTCGAGGGATCGCGCGAGCGGGAAGACGCCGGCGGTGCTGACACGGCCGAAGGTCGGCTTGAGGCCGACGACGCCGCAGAGCGCCGCGGGGATGCGGACGGACCCGCCGGTGTCGCTCCCCAGCGCGAGCGGGATCCCGAGCCCGGCGATCGCGACCGCCGATCCGCCGCTCGATCCACCCGGCACCCGCTCGAGGTCCCACGGGTTCCGGCAGGGCCCGAAGTGCGGGTTGTTGGTGGTGATGCCCCAGGCGAACTCGTGCGTCGCCGTCTTGCCGACCACGATCGCGCCGGCCGCGCGCGCCCGCGCCGCCGCGGTGGCGTCGCGGCTCGGGACGTGCTCGGCGAACATCGAGGAGCCGTAGGTCGTCCGCAGGTCGGCAGTGTCGATGAGGTCCTTGACGGCGAGCGGGATGCCCTCGAGCAGGCGCGGCGAGCCGCCGGGTCCGTAGGCGCGCTCGGCGGTGAGCGCCTGCTCGCGTGCGCGATCGAGTGACAGGGTGGTGAAGGCCCCCAGCCGATCGTCGACCTCGGCGATCCGCGCGGCGACGGCGTCGAGCAGCTCGACCGGCGAGATGGTGCGGCGCCGGAACGCGGCGAGCAGCTCGGTCGCCGGCGCGGCGAGCGGGTCGATCACCGGGTCGTTCCCCCTCGCGCGTTGGCCAGCGCCATCGCGGCGCAGAGCGCCGCCACCATCGGGGCGGGATCGGCGATCCCCCGATCCGCGATGTCGTGCGCGGTTCCGTGGTCGACCGACGTGCGCACGAAGGGCAGCCCGAGCGTCACGTTGACCGCCGTGTCACGGGCCATGAGCTTGACCGGGATGTGCCCCTGGTCGTGGTACATCGCCACCACCGCGGTCTCCGGGACGTCGAGCGCGCGCAGGAAGCAGGTGTCCGGTGCGACGGGGCCTTCGAAGCGCACGCCGGGGTGCCGGCCGCGCGCCCGCTCGATGGCGGGAAGGATGATCGCGTCGTCCTCGGTCCCGAATGCGCCGTGCTCGCCGGCGTGCGGGTTGAGTCCCGCCACGAGGATCGAGGGCGCGGTGGCCCCGCGGTCCCGGAGATGCACGGCGATGAGGTCGATGACCAGGTCGAGCCGGTCGGGATCGAGCTCGGTGGCCGCGCGCAGGGAACGGTGGGTGGAGACGTGGACGACCCGCAGCCGGTCGGAGTCCAGGAGCATCGCCACGCGGCCGTCCGCACCGCTGCGCTGGGCGAGGTACTCGGTGTGCCCCTGGAAGTCTCCGTGGCCCGCCTCACGGACGGCTGCCTTGTTGATCGGTCCGGTGACGATCGCGTCGGCCTGGCCGTCCAGCACCAGGTCGATGCCGGCGTCGAGCACGGCCATCGCGGCCGCTCCGCCGGCGGCGCTCACCTCGCCCATGGGCGCAGGCTCGAGTCCCTCGACGGGCAGCAGGTTCAGGCGCCGGTCGGGCGCGTAGCGCGCGACGGCCTCATCGAGGCTCTGCGCCTCGCCCGCCAGCACGACCGACCCGCGCTCGGGCCAGGACGCGAGAGCGCGCACGGCGACCTCCGGTCCGATGCCGGACGGATCGCCCGTGGTGACCACCAACCGCGTCATGACGCCTCCTCGCTCAGCCGGTCGAACGCCTCGACCAGGTCGTTGTCGCCGCCGAAGCCGCCGGAGCGCAGGGCCAGCAGCGGCGGGCCGGCGTCCGGTGCGATCCGCGCCTGCGCGAACCCAGGCCCGATCTCGGCCAGGAGCTCGAGCGCGTCGACGCCGAGCTCCTCGCACACCGCGGCCGCGACGGCGCCACCGCTGCAGACGACCGCGTCGAATGCGTCCTCGCGGAGCAGCGCTGCGGCGGCGCGCGCCAGCGATCGGGCCTTCGCTCCACCGTCAGGTGAGGCGGTCGCGTCGAGGACGCACTCCAGCAGGACGCTCTCGGAAGCCGGCGGTCCCGTCGGCCGGGACCCCAGGGCGACATGGGCGACGGGGCGCTCGGCCAGCAGCCGCTGGGCCTGCCGCCGCAGCGCCGGATCGAGGCTGCCGAGGACGAAGAGCAGACGCCTGGCCGGCTGGACCGGAGGGCCGGATCGACCGGTGCCGCCGGCGCCCTGCGCTGCGATGGCCGCAGCCAGGCCGGAGGACCCGGCGACGAGGGGGAGGGGATGAAGGGCGGCGAGGGCGGCGGCCAGGGTGGCCAGCTCGCCGTCGGTGCGCGCATCGGCGACCACGACGTCCGCCTGGCGGCCGCGCGTCTCGATCGCGGCCGCGAGGACGGCGGCGTCGTCCGCGGCGGACACCGTGGCGACACCGGACGGCGTGATCCCACCCAGCAGCGAGACGATGTCGAGCGGCGGGGCGCCGGGCGCCCGGAGCACGCCGTCCTCCACGATGCGGTCGAGGCGCGGCAGCGCCGGCGTGACCACGGCATAGGGCCGCCCGGACCCTCGGAGGGCCGCCGCCAGCTCGGCCGCGACCGGGCCGCGCAGGCGCGAGTCGACCTTCTTGAGCAGGGTCGCGCCCCCGGACCCCGTCGGGAGCGCGCTGAGTGCGCGCAAGACCGCGTCGGCCGCCGGCCCGGCGGGCAGGTCGCGGCTCTCGGTGGACACCACGGTCACGTCGGCGGGCTCACGCGGGGGGGTGCGGATGCCCACCCTGACGCGCCGCCCGGTGGTCACGAACGGCAGCGCTGCGTCGCAGGCCCCGGTGAGGTCGTCCGCGAGCACGAGGGTCGCCACGCCCGGCACGTTCGCCGCCGGAGATCGAGGTTGCGCAGGACTTGACACGGGCTGAGGCCTAGTTTATGCATACGTATGCACGATCGTCTAGCGAGAGAGACACATGTCAAGCACACTGGTTAAGGAGCAGCAGCCGTCGACGCCCCCGGCTGATGCGCAGCGCAAGGTTTCAGAGACGGTGGCCGAGATCATCGAGGCGGTACGCGACCGCGGCGACGACGCGGTCCGCGAGTACTCCGCGAAGCTCGACAGGTGGGAGCCCGAGAGCTTCCTGCTCAGCGAGGAGGAGATCGAGCGGACGGTCGCGCGCGTCGCCAAGCAGACGCTCGAGGACACGCGGTTCTGCCAGGACCAGGTGCGGCGCTTCGCCGAGGCCCAGCGCGGGGCGATCCAGGACCTGGAGGTCGAGACGATTCCGGGCGTCCGGCTCGGGCATCGGAACATCCCGATCAACAACGCCGCCGCCTACGTCCCCGGCGGGCGCTACCCGATGGTGGCCTCCGCGCACATGAGCGTCATCACCGCCAAGGTGGCCGGCGTGCAGCGCGTCGTGGCGTGCACGCCCCCGATGAACGGCGCGCCGCCCGCGGAGACCGTCGCCGCGATGCACATGGCCGGCGCCGACGAGATCTACATCTTCGGCGGCGTGCAGGCCGTCGCGGCCCTCGCGCTCGGGACGGCGTCGATCCCCAAGGTCGACTTCCTCGTCGGCCCCGGCAACGCCTTCGTGGCCGAGGCCAAGCGCCAGCTCTTCGGCGAGGTCGGCATCGACCTGCTCGCCGGCCCCACCGAGATCCTCGTCGTCGCCGACGAGACGGCCGACCCCGAGATCGTCGCCGCCGACCTCATCGGCCAGGCCGAGCACGGCCCGGGCTCGCCCGCGGCGCTCATCACCACGTCCAGCGACGTCGCCGACCGCACGCTCGCGGAGATCGACCGCCAGCTGGCGGGCGACCTCCCCACCGCGGACGTGGCTTCCACGGCCTGGCGGGACTTCGGCGAGGTCGTCGTGGTGGACTCGCTCGACGAGGCCGTGGAGCTCGCCGACCGCTACGCCTACGAGCACGTCGAGATCCTCACGAAGGAGCCGCGCTACTTCCTCGAGCGCATGACCAACTACGGCGCGCTCTTCCTCGGCGAGGGGACCACGGTGGCCTATGGCGACAAGACCATCGGGACCAACCACATCCTGCCCACCGCCGGGGCCGCGCGCTACACGGGCGGCCTGTGGGTCGGCAAGTTCCTCAAGACGGTGACCTACCAGGAGTGCGACCCGGCCGCGAGCGTCAAGATCGGCGAGATCTGCGCGCGGCAGTGCCGCATCGAGAACTTCGAAGGCCATGCGCGCTCCTGTGACGTGCGTGTCCGGAAGTACTCCTAGGACGGGCGAGCGGTCCGGCGTCATGGGCGCGGACGGGGAGCTCGGCGGCCGCGTGGCCGTGGTCACCGGCGGGGGGGCCGGGATCGGCCGCGCGGTCGCCCGGCGCCTCGTCGACGCGGGAGCTCGGGTGGCGATCACCGGCCGCGACCGAGGCCGCCTCGACGAGGCGGCCTCGGAGCTCGGCGGCGGGACGCTGGCCGTGCCCTGCGACGTCAGCGACCCGGCCGCCGTGGAGCACCTCCACGATCGCGTGCGCGAGTGGGCCTGGCCGGTGACCATCCTGGTGAACAACGCGGGCGTCGCGGGGCCCACCGCGGCGCTGGTCGACGTCGATCCCGCCGACTGGGACGAGGTCATGGCCATCAACGTGCGCGGCGTCTACCTGTGCTGCCGCGCGTTCCTGCCCGGGATGGTGGAGCGCGGCGACGGCGACGTGATCAACCTGTCGTCGGTCAGCGGCAAGCGCCCGCTGGCACGCCGTACGCCCTACACCGCCAGCAAGATGGCGGTCATCGGGCTCACGCGCACGCTGGCGTTCGAGGTGGGGCCGCTGGGCGTGCGCGTCAACACGCTCTCCCCCGGCCCCGTGCGCGGCCCGCGGATGGACGGCGTCTTCGAGCGCGAGGCGCAAGCGACCGGCACGAGCATCGAGGACGCCGAGCGCGCGTACGTCTCGCGCGCTGCCATGAGCCGGATGGTGACGGAGGACGAGGTGGCCGAAGCGGTCGTGGCCATGTTGCGGATGCGCTCGATGTCCGGGGCCGACATCGACCTGAGCGCGGGGATGGTGGCATGAGCGCGCAGGGATGGCCCGCGCGCGCCGCCGTGATCGGCGTCGGGACGATGGGGACCGGCTTCGCCCAACTGCTGGCGCTGGCCGGCATCGAGACCACCGTGGCCGACGCCGCTCCCGAGCTGGCTCGAGCGGGTGCCGAGCGCGCGGTCGAGCTGGCGCGGCGCTTCGAGGGCGACGGCCTCATGCCCCCGGGCTCGGCCGAGGCGATCGAGCAGCGCGTCACGCACGCGAGCAGCATCGAGGAGGCGGTCGCCGGCGCGGGGTTCGTCATCGAGGCGGTGCGCGAGGACGCCGAGGTCAAGCGCGACGCGTTCCGCCGCATCGCGGCCGCCGCGCCGGCCGACGCCGTCGTGGCGTCCAACACCTCGGCGATCCCGATCCGCGAGCTCGCGACGGCATTCGACGACGGCACGCGCTTCCTCGGCACGCATTGGTTCAACCCGCCACAGTGGGTGCCGTCCGTCGAGGTCATTCCCGGTCCGTCCACGGCGCCCGAGGTCATCGAGCGCGTCCACGGGCTCCTGCGCCGGCTGGGCAAGCGGCCGGCCACCGTCGGGGACGCCGCCGGCTTCGTCGCCAACCGGATCCAGTTCGCGATGTTCAAGGAGGCGGCGTCGATCGTCGACGACGGCGTCGCCACGGCCGAGGAGGTCGATGAGGTCGTCCGCGCCTCGTTCGGCTTCCGGCTGCCGTTCTTCGGTCCGTTCCGCATCGCCGACATGGCGGGGCTGGACGTCTACGAAGGTGCCTACCGTGCCCTCGAGAGCGACCTCGGCGAACGCTTCAGCATCCCGCCGTCGGTCGCGGAGCTCGTCGCCCGGGGTCGTCTCGGGACGAAGTCCGGGGGCGGATACTCCGACGTGCCGGCCGACGTGCTGCCCGAGCTCGTCGCCTGGCGCGACCGTGCCTACGTGGAGCTGTCGGCGCTGCTCGACCGCCTCGAGCGCGAGGCGCCCGCGACGAAGAAGGACGGCGAGGCATGAGCGGGCCGCAGCAGGCCGCGCTGGTCACCGGGGCGGCGAGCGGCATCGGCCGTGCGGTCGCGACGCGCCTGGCGGCCGAGGGGGTGCGCGTCGGCGTCTGCGACGTCGACCGCGACGGCGCCGAGCAGGTCGCGGGCGAGCTCGACGGTGCGTTCCCCGTGCCGGCCGACCTCGGCGAGGCCGAGCAGTGCCGCCAGGCGGTCGACACCGTGGTGGCGGAGGCCGGCCGGATCGACATCCTCGTCAACAACGCCGGGCTCCAGAAGGTCGCGCCGCTGCCCGAGTTCCCCGACGAGTCGTGGGACCGCCTGCTCGCGGTCATCCTGTCCGCCGCCTTCCACACCAGCAAGCGTGCCCTGCCGCACATGTACGAGCGGGGCTTCGGGCGGATCGTCAACGTCAGCTCGATGCTCGGCCAGGTCGGCGAGCCGTACAAGGCGGCCTATGTCTCCGCCAAGCACGGCCTGCACGGGCTGACGAAGGTCATCGCGCTGGAGGGCGCCGAGCGTGGCGTGACGTGCAACGCGGTCTGCCCGGCGTACGTGCGGACGCCATGGCTCGAGCGCACGGCCGACGAGCTGGCCGCCAGCCACGGCCTGACCCGAGACGAAGTGGTCGCGCGGATCATGCTCAAGGAGCCGGCCATCAAGCGCCTGGCCGAAGCCGACGAGGTGGCCGGGCTCGTCGCATTTCTCTGCTCGGAGGGCGCCGCGTTCATGACCGGCGCCGAATATCGGATCGACGGCGCGTTCGGAGCGCGCTGAACCATCGACGAAGGAGGCAATCAGTGTCGGAGAGCCAGAAGAGCCCGAGGATGGCCGAGCATCTGCACCTGCGCCAGATCCCCGGCTCGAAGTACAACGACGACGAGCTCGGAGCCGTCCACAACCTCGGGCCGGAGAACCTCCTGCAGGCTCTGACGCTGCCCAAGAAGGGCCAGGTCTACGACCTCGACTCCGGCCGCTGGCCGGGCATGCCGCTGTTCCCGGCCCACCCGCCGTTCATCCTGACCTCGTACCGCAGCCCGCACGGGTGGCGCAACCAGCACGACTTCGATGACTGGCTCGGCAAGAACAGCGCCAACATGGGTCTCAACACCGAGATCATGATCGGCACGACCCACACCGGGACCCACATCGACGCGCTCAACCACATCACGTGCGGCGCCGACAGCCACTGGCGCGGCGGCTACACCGAGGCGGAGTTCCTCGGCGACTTCGGTCCGCTGACCGCCGAGGCGTCCTCGATCGCCCCGTTCATCACCCGCGGGGTGCTGATCGACGTCCCGGCGTACCGCGGGGTCGACATCCTCGACGGCGAGGACCTGATCACCGTCGAGGACATCGAGGGAGCGCTGGAGCGGCAGGGGACCGAGGTCCGGGCCGGCGACGCGGTCCTGATCCGCACCGGCTACATGCAGGCGTGGGGGGTCGACGAGGAGCGCGCGGCCCGCCATCACGGCGCGGGCATCGGCCACGACGTCGCCGTGTGGCTCGGCGACCGCGGCGTCGTCCTCGTGGGCGGCGACACGGAGTCGCTCGAGATCAACCCGTCGGTGGACCCCGAGAACCCGCATCCCGTCCACATCGAGCTGCTCATCGAGCGCGGGATCCACATCATGGAGCTCGTGCACGTCGAGGACCTGGCGCGCGACAAGGCCTACGAGTTCCTGTTCATCTGCCTGCCGCTCCGCGTGCAGGGCGCCACGGGATCCATGGTGCGGCCGGTCGCCATCGTCTGATAGGACATCAGCCGCCGTGGCGATCACCAGTCGAGACATCGCGAAGGCCGCTGGTGTCTCGCAGTCCACGGTCTCGCGGGCGCTGCGCGGCGACACTCGTGTCGCCGAGGAGACGCGCCTGCGAGTCGTGGAGGCGGCTGAGCGCCTGCGCTACACGCCCAACCTGCTGGCTCGCAGCCTGATCACCAACCGGACGAAGACCATCGGCGTGGTGGTCTCGGACATCACCAACCCGTTCTATCCGGAGCTCCTCGACGTGCTCCATGCCGAGATCAACCTCTCCGGATACCGCACCGTGCTGTTCAACGAGCGCACCGACGAGGGCAACACCGACACGCTGCTCCCGCAGCTCGCCGGGCGCGCCGTCGACGGGATGGTCTTCGCGTCGGCGACGCTGGGCTCCCGGTCGGCGGAGATCTTCTCCCGCGCTGGGCTGCCCGTCGTGCTGCTGAACCGCCGCGTCGACGAGGCGCAGGTCGACCTGGTGATCTCCGACAACTACAACGGCGGCCAGCTCGCGGGACGGTTCCTCGCCGACCTCGGGCACCGGCGCATCGCGCTCATCGCGGGGCCGGCGAACACGTCCACGAGCCGCGACCGCGAGGCCGGGTTCCGCGAGGCCCTCGAGGCACGCGGGGCGCAGCTGGACGAACGGCTGCGCCGCGCCGGCGACTATTCGCACCAGAGCGGCTACCAGTGGTGCATCGACCTGATGCGCCTGGACCCCCCGCCGACGGCGATCTTCTGCGCGAACGACGTCGTGGCCTTCGGCGCGCTCGACGCCGCCAAGCGGCTGGGCGTCCGCGTCCCGGAGGACCTCTCGATTCTCGGCTTCGACGACATCGAGATGGCGAGCTGGGAGGTCTTCTCCGTGACGACCATCCGCCAGCCGCTCGCACGGATGGCGAAGCTGGCGGTGCGGATGCTGATCGAACGCCTCGAGGGGCAGGCGGAACCGGAGCCGCGCGCGGTGGTCTTCCCGACCCAGCTGGTGCGGCGCGAGACGACTGCGCCGCCGGCGCAGGAAGGAGGCACGCCGTGACGTCGGCCGAGCACCTGCCGATCACCGTCTCCGTCGACTGGCTGCGCGAGCGGCTGGGCGCCGAGGACCTCGTGATCGCCGACGTGCGGGGCACGTCCGCGGGCCCGGGGAAGGGCACTGGGCGATACCGCCCGCTCCGCGAGGAGTACCTCGAGGCCCACATCCCGGGCGCGCACTTCGTCGACTGGACGAGCGACATCGTCGACGTCGGCGGCGACGTGCCGTTTCAGATCGCCCGATCCGAGCACTACGTGGGGGTGCTGCGGCGGCTCGGCATCGAAGCCGACACCCCGGTCGTCGCCTACGACGGCTATCACAACTCGCTGGCGACCCGGTTCGTCTGGACGCTGCGCTACTTCGGACACGACCGGAACGCGGTGCTCGACGGCGGCATCACGGCGTGGCGCGAGGCCGGCGGCCCGGTGGCCACCGAGGTGCCCGAGCCCGTCGGCCGGGGCTTCGACCCCCGGCCACGCCCCGCGCTCCGGCGGACGCTCGAGGAGGTCTGGGCCTCGCTCGACCGCGACGTCGTCCTGATCGACGCCCGTGCCGTCGCGGAGTACTCCGGCGAGGACTCGCGGGCCGAGCGCTACGGGCACATTCCCGGCGCGCACAACGTGCCCTTCAAGTCGGTCGTGGACGACCACCAGCGGTATCTGCCTCCGGACGCTCTGGCCGAGCGCTTCCGCGCCGCCGGGCTGGCGCCGGAGGCGCTGCACGACCGCGAGGTCGTCGTGTACTGCAACGGGGGCGTGACGGCGACGAGCGTGGCCACCGCGCTGGAGCTCGCCGGGGGGCCGCGGGCCGCCATCTACGACGGCTCCTGGAACGAGTGGGGCAACCGCGCCGACGTCCCGGTCGAGCGGAGCGACGCATAGGGAGCACGGCAATCGTCACCGGCGGCGGGGCCGATGGTCGGCCACGATCGCGGCACGTTCATGTCATGCCCTTTACGGAACCTTGACAAAGTCTGTGCTCATCAGATTGCATACGTAGTCACGGAGAGAGGGAATGGCCCTGGTCGCAGCTCAAAACCTGTCGAAGTCCTTTGGGGAGACCCAGGCGCTCAGCGATGTCTCCATCGCGTTCGAGGCCGGCGAGGTGCACGGCCTGCTCGGGGAGAACGGCGCGGGCAAGTCGACGTTCGTGAAGATCCTCAGCGGCGTCCTCGCGCCGGACCGCGGCGCCGTCGAGGTGGACGGCAACCCGGTGCGGCTCGGCGGCGGCAGCCGCAGCCTGGCGAGCATCTCCACGGCCTTCCAGGAGCTCAGCCTCCTGCCGAACCTGACCGTCGCGCAGAACCTGCTGCTGCCGCGGCTGCCGCGCGGCCCGCTCGGGACCGTGTCCCGGCGCGAGCTGCATCACCGCGCCGGGGAGATCCTCGATCGCTGGGAGCTGGAGGTCCCGCTCGACGCGGAGGTCGAGTCGCTGGACCTCGCGACGAAGCAGCGGCTGGAGATCGTCAAGGCCCTGAGCCGTGATCCCAAGCTGCTGATCCTCGACGAGCCGACGGCCGCGCTCGCCGACACCTCGTGGCTGTTCCAGCACATCCGCGACGTCACGAGCCGCGGCGCCGCGGTGCTCTACATCTCGCACCGGCTCGCGGAGATCCGCGAGCTCTGCCATCGCGGCTCGGTGCTGCGCAACGGCGCGGTGGTCGGCCAGTTCGCGCGCGGCGACTTCGACGAGGACTCGGTCATCGCGCAGATGATCGGCCGGTCGTTCGACGCGACGTTCCCGCCTCGCAGCCAGGGTGCGAGCGAGGAGACGGCGCTGCGCGTCCAGGGGCTCTCGGTCGCCGACAGCCCGGTGACGGACGTCGACCTCCATGTGCGGCGAGGCGAGGTCGTCGGCGTGGCCGCCCTCGAAGGGCAGGGGCAGCGCGACCTCTTCTACGCCCTCTACGGGCTGCGGCGCGTCGTCGGCGGCACGGTGGAGGTGGACGGCGAGCCGGTGAGCGTGCGCAGCCCGCGGGGCGCCCTGCACGCTGGGAGCGGTATCGCCCTCGTGCCGGAGGAGCGCAAGGTCGAGGCGCTCTTCCTCGAGCTCTCCTCGCAGAAGAACCTCACGGTGCCGATCATCTCCGAGATCGCCGTCGGCCCGTTCATCCTCGGCAGCCGCGAGCGGCGGCGCGCCCGCGAGGAGGCCAAGCGCCTGAACATCGCCGGCGACGCGCTGGAGCGGCCCGTCGGCAGGCTCTCGGGCGGCAACCAGCAGAAGGTGGTGCTGGCCAAGACCCTGCTCACCGGCGCGAAGATCCTGCTGCTCTTCGATCCGACCCGCGGCATCGACGCCGCCACCAAGCTCGAGATCTACGACCTCGTGCGCCGGCTCGCCGAGGACGGCACCTCGGTCCTCGTCTACTCGACCGAGATCCCCGAGCTCGTCGGCCTCTGCGACCGCGTCTACGCGCTCTACGAGGGAGGCATCACCGGGGAGTTCTCCGGCGAGAGCCTCTCCGAGGACAACCTGCTCGGCGCCGCGATCGGCCACCGCCGCCACGGCGAGAGCGGGTCCGCCGCGGGCCCGGCGGCCGATCCAGGCCATCCCGAGAGGGCGGTCGCGTCCGCCGAGAGCGACAGAACGCAGGAGAGCACCACATGAGCACAGTCGCGGCCCCTGTTCGCCGCTTCCGGTGGCCCTCGGCGGCGCGCTGGCGCGCGATCGCCGCCAACGGCACGGTCATGAGCGCGATCACCTTCGTGGTCCTGCTCGCGATCTGGACGTACTACCTGCCCGGCGGCCTGACGGCGTTCCAGCTGAACAACCTGCTGGGGCTGACCATCGCCCTGGCGTTCGCCGGATTCGGCACGACCCTGGTGATCATCTCCGGCGGCTTCGACCTGTCCGTCGCCGGGGTCGTCAGCCTTGCCAACGTCTGGGTCGCCACGAAGATGCAGGACAGCACCGGCAGCGTCATCGGCGTGGTGGTCGTGGTGTCGCTGATCGGTCTCGCCACCGGGCTCGTCAACGGCTTCCTGGTCGGCTTCCTCGGTCTGGAGTCCATTGCCGCAACGCTGTCGACCTACATCATGCTCACCGGCTTCGCGCTCGTGCTGCTGGCGGCGCCGGGCGGGGTCGTGCCCACCACCTTCTCGGACCCGCTGACCGCGCTCCTCGGTGACACCGTGCCGGTCGCGCTGCTGGTCCTCATCGGGCTGGCCCTGGTGTGGCTGGTCCTGCGACGAACGAGGTTCGGTGTCAACCTGTTCGCCGTTGGCGCCGATGAGAGCGCCGCCGAGATGTCCGGCGTGCGTGTCCGGTCGGTCAAGCTCGCCACGTATGGGCTCGCCGGCCTCATGTACGCGCTCGCCGGCCTCTACTACAGCGCGGAGGTGGGGACCGGGGACCCGAACTCCGGGGCGCCCTTCCTGCTCACGGCCTTCGCGACCGTCGCCCTGGGGGGTGCCAGCTTCGCCGGTGGGCGCGGGAGCGCCATCGGCACGATCTTCGGCGCGGGGGTGCTGACGCTGATTCCCAAGGTCCTCTTCGTCCTCGGGGTGGCCAGCTTCTACACCAGCGTCGTGCAGGGCGTCGTGCTGATCGCCGCCGTCCTGCTGGCCATCCTCACCGCCCGGCTGGTGCAGCGATGAGCGCCCAGACCTCGGTCGAGTCGGGCTCCGCGGGGCAGCCGGGCGCCGCCGGCGCCCGCTCGGAGCCGTCGCGGCTGCGCAGCTTCATGCGCCGGCCAGGCGTGATGCACGCGCTGATCGTGTGGGCCATCGTCGTCGTCGCGATCCCGGCGTCGCGCATCGTCAGCCCGGCGTTCCCCTCGTTGAACCAGATCGAGAACATCGCCGTCCTGGGCGCGTTCCTCGGGGTGGCGGCGTTCGGCGTCGGCCTGGTGATCCTCAGCGGCGGGTTCGACCTCAGCGTCAGCTCGGTCATCACCGCCTCAGGCGTCTTCGCGGGGGCCTACGTCCAGAACGGCGGCAGCACCGCCCTCGGGATCGTTCTGGCGCTGCTCGTCGCCGCGGGCATCGGCGCCTGCAGCGGGATCGGCGTGGCGTACCTGCGCATCCCGCCGTTCATCATGACTCTGGCCACCGGCACGATCGTCTCCGGAGCGCTGCTCGGACTCAACGCCGGGCATCCCTCGCGCCCCGCGCCCCAGGCGCTGCGCGACTTCTTCGGCACGGGGCGGCTGCTGGGCATCCCGGACACGATCTGGTTCTTCATCGGGTTCGTGATCGTCGCGGTCGTGCTGCAGCAGCTCACGACCCATGGCCGCCGCATCTACGCGGTCGGCAACGGCGAGCTGGTGGCGACTCTCTCGGGGCTTCCGGTGCGCGCCGTCACGGCGGGCGTCTACGCGATCGCCGGGCTCTGCTACGGCATCGCCGGGATCATGCTCACCGGCTACTCGAGCGGCGCGAACCTGAGCCTCGGCAACGACTACCTGCTTCCGGCGATCGCCGCCGTGGTCGTCGGGGGCGTCTCCATCAAGGGCGGCCGCGGGACCTACGTGGGGGTCGTGGGCGGGACGATGCTGTTGACGACCGTCGGCAACGACATCAGCGCGACGTCGCTGGCTGAGGGTTGGAAGCAGGTGCTCTACGGGGCAATCGTGCTCGGTGCGCTGGTCCTCTCGCTCGGAAGCGGCGAGAGCGGCGGAGGCCGCCTGGGCCTGCGGCGTCGCCTGCGCCGGCAGGGCGGGTTGGGGGTGGGGCCGCTGCGGGAGCGACCGGAACCTGTGGGGCCCGGACGAGCGGGACCGGGCAGCTGATCCGTCATCCATCGACGGTCGGCGATGTCAAGTAGGAACAACACGAGGAGGGTGCAATAGTGAGGATTCGAGGAAGGAAGGCCGCGGGGCTGGCTGGCCTCATCGCGGCCGGTGCGCTGGCGGTGGCCGGCTGCGGTGGCCAGGGAGCCACCAACGACTCCGCCGGCAGCAGCGGCGGCGGAGGCGGCGGAGGCGGCGGAGGCAAGGACAAGGTCTTCGTGGCGCTGAGCTACAGCGGCAACGCCTGGCAGGACGAGGCGGCCAACCTGGCGCTCGCCATCGCGCGGGCGGATCCGGACGTGACGGTCGAGAAGCAGATCGCGGGCACCGATGCGCAGGCGCAGATCTCGCAGTACCAGTCGATGATCGCCGCCGGCGCCAAGGCCATCGTCAGCTTCCCGGTCTCGCCCACGGCGCTGAACAGCACGATCCGCCAGGGTTGCCAGCAGGGTGTGAAGTTCTTCATGTACGACGCGACGGTCACCGAGCCGTGCGCCTGGAACGTCTCCTACATCACGGGTGCGCCGAAGGACCGCCCCGACCAGCCGTTCTTCGGGGCCCAGACCGCGCAGGCGCTGGTGGACCTGCTCCATGGCCAGGGCAACATCTTCATGAGCCGTGGCGTGCCGGGCAACTCGGTCGACGAGACGCACTACAACTCGGCGATGGGGATCTTCAAGAAGCATCCGGGGATCCACGTCCTCGCCACGTACTACGGCATGTGGGACGGGTCCACGACCCAGAAGGAGACGTCCAAGGCGCTGGCCGCGCACCCGAACGTGGACGGCATCTGGGCCGAGGCCGGCGAGGCCGGCGCCATCAAGGCGCTCGAGGCGGCCAACCACGCGAAGATCCCCGTCACGGGAGAGAACTCCAACTACTTCCGGCAGGCGCTCAAGGGCGGCTGGAACGGCGTCTCGTCGGGCTCGCCGCCGGCGACCGCGGGCATCGCCATGAAGCTGGCGCTCAAGGTCCTCAAGGACGGTGACGACTCGGTGCCGAAGAACGTCGAGCTGCATCTGCCGTGGGTGCCGGCCGACCAGGTCAAGGTGTGCAGCGGCGACGCGTTCACGAACGGCTGCAACGTCTTCCCCGCCGGGAAGGTGCCCGACGAGTTCGTCACCGAGATCTTCAACCAGGATCTCCTGCCGGAGACGTCGCTGACCGCCGCGCAGAGCGGCCATCTGGCCAAGGGCACGTCCCTGCAGCCGCTGCCGAGCGACCTGGGTGAGTGGACCCAGCCGCCGTCGCGGCGCTACGTCACCCGCAACGCGTGTGACGACGGGTGGAAGCCCGGCATGCTGCCGTCCGGTGTGAAGGGCTGCGTCCAGGGCTGAGGGACCGGCGCTTGACCGGATTCTGAGCAGATGCGGGGCTCGGCGTACGCGCCGGGCCCCGCGTCGTCGTGACCGGCCGCGGGGCCGGCCGACGCGGCACATGAGAGGAAGGACGTTTCGATGAGCAGTGATGGGAACTGGCAGGCGTTCCGGCTTGACGGCCGTGTCGCCGTGATCACCGGGGCGGCATCGGGGATCGGCCGGGCGACGGCTGAGCTCTACGCGCGCGCGGGGGCCGACCTGGCGCTCGGCTGGTACCGCGGGGACCCGCACGACATCCAGGGGACGCTCGACGCCGTCGAGGCCCTCGGTGCTCGCGCGATCGCGGTGGAGGGCGACGTCGCCCGGACGGCGGACGTCGACCGGCTGTTCACCGCCGCGCGCGAGGCGTTCGGCAAGGTCGACATCGTCGTGGCCAACGCCGCCATCGCCCGCAAGGTGCCCACCGCCGATGTCACCGACGAGCAGTGGGACGAGATCATCGGGATCGACCTCGGCGGCGTCTTCCGCTGCTTCCGCGCGGCGCTCCCCGACATGGTCGATCAGGGCTGGGGACGGCTGCTGGCCACCAGCTCGGTCGCCGGCACGGTGCAGAGCTGGCCCGAGCACGCCCACTACGCGGCCGCCAAGGGCGGCGTCGCGGGCATGATCCGCAGCCTGGCGGTCGAGCTGGCGCCGCACGGCATCACCGCCAACGCGCTGGCGCCCGGCGTGATCGAGTCGCCGCAGACGCTCGACGCCGCCAACTCCTTCGGCGCCGAGGGCCTCCAGCAGTTCGCGCCGTCCGTTCCGGCGCGGCGCAACGGGCGGCCCGACGACGTCGCGGGCGCGTTCCTCTACCTGGCCAGCGAGGAGGCGGCGTTCGTCACGGGCCAGGTCATCGTGATCGACGGCGGCGTGACTCTGGCGGCGCTGTGAGCGTCGCGCCGGACGTCGAGGCCATGGACCTCGGCATCGAGGGCGGCGTCGTCGTCAACGCGTCAGGCCGGGTGCGCGGGAACGTGTACGTCCGGGATGGCCGCATCGCGGCCGTCACGCCGGAGCGGTTGCCCGCGCGGGAGCGGGTCGACGCCGACGGGCTGCTCGTGCTGCCCGGGATGGTGGACGCACACGTCCATCTCATGGACCCCGGCGACCCGGAGCGCGAGGACTTCCCGACCGGCACCGCCGCGGCCGCGCGGGCGGGCGTCACGACGATCATCGAGCACACCCACGGCTGGCCGGTGCGCTCGGTCGCCGACCTCGAGGAGAAGCGCGCCCATCTGACGGCCAGGTCGCGCGTGGACTTCGCGCTCGGCGCCCACGCCTGGCCGGACCGTCTCGACGAGATCGGGCCGCTGTGGCGTGCCGGCGTCGCGTTCGTGAAGGCGTTCACGTGCACCACGCACGGCGTGCCGGGATTCGACCCGGCGCACCTCCGGGGCCTGTTCGAGCGCGTCGCGGCAGCGGGCGCCGTCTGCCTCCTGCACTGCGAGGACGAGTCGCTGACCGCCGAGGCCGAGCGCGAGCTGCGCGCCACGGGTCGTGCGGACGGTGGGGTCATCCCCGCCTGGCGCAACCGCGACGCGGAGCTGACCGCGACCGGGACCGTGGCGCTCCTCGCCGCGCGCACCGGGGCGCGGGCCGTGATCGCGCACGTCTCCAACCCCGACGTGCTCGAGCTGGTCGCGCAGGCTCGTGCCAGAGGCGCGCAGCTGGCGGTCGAGAGCTGCCCGCAGTACCTCACCCTGCTCGAGGAGGAGGCCCTCGAGCACGGTCCCTTCCGCAAGTTCACGCCGCCCGCCCGCGCGCGCAGCCCGCGGGACCTCGAGCGGATGTGGGACGCGCTCGCCTCGGGCTCCATCGACTACATGTCCACCGACCATGCGCCGTCGACGCGCGAGCAGAAGCGCAGCGGGTCCATCTGGGACGTGCACTTCGGCCTGCCGGGCATCGACACGACGCTCGCCGTCCTGCTCACCGCAGCCTTCGATGGCCGCCTCGCCCTCGAGCGCGTCGTCGAGGCCTACGCGCTCATGCCGGCCCGCATCTACGGACTGCACCCCGCCAAGGGCCACGTGGCGCCCGGCGCGGACGCCGATCTCGTGCTCGTCGACCCGACCGCGCGCTGGACGGTCCGCGACGAGGACGTGCTCTCGAAGGCGGGATGGTCTCCGTACGCCGGGCAGACGCTCGCCGCCAGGCCGGTCCGGACCTATCTGCGCGGACGCCTCGTCTCCGACGGCGATCACGTGGTCGGCGAACCCGGGTCCGGCCGGATGCTCAACGGCGCGGGCGCTCCGCCCGCCCGCTGACCGGCCCGCGGGGCACCGCCGCTCAACGCCCGGCGCCGCCGAGCGGCACGCCGAGCAACACCTCGAGCTCGCGGATCGTCTCGCCGGGGTCGGTGTGGTGGACGGCGGCCATGCCGAGCTCGCGGGCGGGCTCGAGGTTGAACGGCAGGTCGTCGACGAAGACGCACGCCGCCGGATCGAGCCCGATGCGCTCGGCGCCGAGCTCGTAGATCCGCGGCGCCGGCTTGCGGATGCCCTCCAGCCCGGAGATCACGACGCCGTCGAAGAGCTCGTCCAGCAGGTCGTGCGGGTAGCGCGACGCGCCCCACGAGTTGGACACCATGCCGGTGCGGATGCCCGCGGCCCGCGCCGCGCGCACGGCGTCGACCATCGCCGCCTCGGGCGTCGCGCCGGCCATCATCCGGTCGACCATGCCCTCGGCGCGCTCCGGCGCCAGGCCCAGCGTCGCGGCCAGCCCGGCCGCGAAGACGTCGTCCTCGAGCTTGCCCTCCTCGAAGGCGATCAGCAGCCGCCGGGCCTCGCGGTCACGGCGGAACGCGTCGCGCAGCCGCGCCGGGTCGAGGCCCTCCGCGTCGCAGAACGCGCCGAAGGCGACGAACAGGTTGGTGGTCATGACGCCGCCCCAGTCGACCAGCAGCCCCTGGCGATCAGGCATGCGGAAGCGCTCCTCTGCTGGTCGACTCGTCGACCAGCAGCCCCGCCCGCTCAGCCGCCACGGGTCAGCCCCTCGGCGCGGTCGGCCATGGCGACGATCGTGTCGCCGAAGGCCTTGAGGTACGGGTCGTCGCTCATGCCCGACGAGGCGCGCTTGAAGTTGCCCTCCATGAACACGATCGCCTTCCACAGCGCGAGCGTCTGGTACCAGCGGATGTCGGTCATCGCGCGCCCGGAGCGCTCCTCGTAGCGCGCGACCAGCTCGCCGCGCAGCGGCCAGCCCTCCTCGAGCGTCACGTGCGACAGCTGGAACGGCTCGCCCGGCGCGTCGTCGCGGCTGGCGTACGTCAGGCACAGGTAGCCGAGGTCGGCCAGCGGGTCGCCGATCGTCGACATCTCCCAGTCGAAGATCGCGATGACCTCGGCCGGCGCCTGCGACGCCAGCATCACGTTGCCCAGGCGGTAGTCGCCGTGGACGATCGTCGACGGCGGCGACTCCGGCAGGTGCGAGCCCAGCCACGCCCCGACGCGCTCGACGGCCTCGATCTCCCGCGTCTTGTTGTGCTCCCAGAGGCCGAGGAAGCGGCGCACCTGGCGCTCGAGGTAGCCGTCGGGCTTGCCGAAGCCCTCCAGCCCCGCGGCACGCCAGTCGACGGCGTGCAGCTCGACCAGGGCGTCGACGAGCTGCTCGCCCGTCCGCCGGCGCTGCTCCGGCGTGTCCAGCACGGCCGGCATCTCGGTGGTGACCACCTCGCCGCGCATCTCCTCCATGACGTAGAACGGCGCGCCGATCACGCCCTCGTCCTCGCACACGGCGAGGATCTCCGGCACTCGCACGCGCCCGGCCAGCGCGCGCTGCACGCGCGCCTCGCGCAGCATGTCGTTGGCGCTCGGCGGGATCGGCGGGCGCGGCGGGCGGCGCAGGACGAAGCGCTCGCCGCCGCGGTCGAAGAGGAACGTCGCGTTGGAGCGCCCGTCCCCGATGGCGGTGATCTCCGGCTCGCCCGAGCCGAGGCCGTGCGCGTCGAGGAACGCGAGCAGCGGCTCCAGCACCAGCAGCGGCGGGCGCTCGTTCGCCGCGGCCTCCTCGCGCGTGCGGACGATGTCGTCGGCGGCGATCTCGTGCGCCATCAGGCGAGGTCGCCCGTCGCGGCCTTGGTGGACTCGCCCTGCAGGGCGAGCTTGAAGCACTCGCGTGCGATGACCATCCGGTGCACCTCCGAGGCGCCGTCGTAGATGCGCGCGGCGCGCGCGTCCTGGTAGATGCGCCCGACCGGCAGGTCGAGCGCGATGCCGGCGGCGCCGTGGATCTGCACCGCGCGGTCGGCCACGCGGCCGAAGGCCTCCGAGACGAAGGTCTTGGTCATCGACACCTCCTGGCGGTGGGGGAGGCCGTGCTCGATCTTCCACGCCGTGTGCAGCACCATCAGCCGCGAGGCGTAGAGGTCCATCGCCGAGTCGGCGATCATCGCCTGCAGCATCTGATGGCGCGCGAGCTCCTTGCCGAACGCCTTGCGCGCCAGCAGCCGCTGGGTGGAGAGGTCGAGCGCGCGCTGCGCCATGCCGATCCAGCGCATCGCGTGCGCGAGGCGCCCGCCGGCCAGGCGCTTCTGGGCGATGACGAAGCCCTCGCCCTCGGCGCCCAGCAGGTTCTCGGCCGGGACGCGCACGTCCTTCAGGGTGATGATCGGATGCCCGCCCGGGGAGTGCGAGCCGATCCACTCGGGGTCGCGCTCGACCTCCCAGCCGGGGGTGTCGGTCGGCACGAGGATCAGCGAGTAGTTGCGGTGGCCGCGCGCCTCGTCCGTGCCGGTCTTGGCGACCACGATCGCGAACGCCGCGCCGATCGCGCCGGTGATGCACCACTTGCGCCCGTTGAGGACCCACGCGCCGCCGTCGCGGACGGCGGTCGTCTCCAGGTTCGTGGGGTCCGAGCTGGCGACCTCCGGCTCGGTCATCGCGAAGCACGAGCGGATCGCGCCCTCGGCCAGCGGCCGCAGGAAGCGCTCCTTCTGCTCCTCGGTGCCGGCCAGCAGCAGCGTGTGCATGTTGCCCTCGTCCGGGGCCATGGCGTTGAGGCCGAGCGCGGCCAGCGGCGCGGTGCCGAGCTCCTGGGAGATGAGCGCCATGCCGAGCACGCCGACGCCCAGGCCGCCGTACTCCTCGGGCAGGTGCGGGGTGAAGATCCCGCGCTCGCGCGCGCGGTCGCGCAGGCGCTCGACGACGTGCCACGACGTCAGGACGTCGTCGGGGTCCTCGATCTCGGCCTCGGCCGGGAGGACGTCCTCCCGGATGTAGGCCTTGACCCGCTCGAGCAGCTCCTGCAGCTCGGGCGGGACGGTGAAGTCGATGGCGCCGGTGGTCGGCGCGGGGCTGGTCGCGGTCACAGGAGGTCCTCCAGGAGGGTGCGGAACTGGGCGACCCACCGGCGCTGGACGGCCGGCGGCTCGAGCTGCTGGGTCAGGAAGCCTTCGAGCGCGGCGTTGACGGTGAGGCCGATCGCCTCGGCGTCGACGTCGGCGCGGATGGAGCCGTCGGCCTGCCCCGAGCGGGCCAGGCCGACCATGTAGTCGCGCTGGTTGCGCTGCACGCGGCGGGCGATGTCGGCCAGCGCCGGGCGGTCCACCGCCGCGGCGAGGTGCAGCGAGATCAGCAGCCGGTAGGCCGGCGTGCCCGAGGCGTAGAGGCGCGCCGACTCGTCGACGAGGGCGAGCAGCCGCGCCCGCCCGTCGCCGTCCGACGACGCGGCGACCACGCGATCGGCGTGGCGGCGGATCAGCTCCTTGTAGACGGCCTCCACGAGGCCCTCCTTGGAGCCGAAGTGGTGGTAGAGGGCGCCCTTGGTGACCCCGGCGCCGGCGGCGACGGCGTCGAAGCTGGCGCCCGCGCCGTCGGCGCCGAAGCGCACGATCGCCGCCTCGATGAGGCGTGTGCGCGTGACCTCGGCGGCGGCGGCGCGGCTCGACATACCTACCCGAAGGTATGTCAAACGGATGGTCAGCGCAAGGCCGCCGCAACTTCTGCCGTCGCTAGCGTGTCCCCCCGCTGATGACCCTGCTCCGACGACTGCTCCCCGCGGCGCTCCTGGTGGCGCTCCTGGCGGCCGTGCCCGCGGCCCACGCCAAGACGAACCAGGAGGTCACGTTCGAGGCCCCGCGCGACTTCTTCGACCCCGGCCAGCGCGAGGCGGCGTTCCAGACGCTCGACGGCCTCGGCGTGCACGCGATCCGCGTCGTCCTCTACTGGGACGACGTCGCACCCGACCACAACAGCCGCGCGCGGCCGAAGGTCGACCTCACCGACCCGGCCTCCTACGACTGGGGCACGTACCAGCCGGTGCTCGACGAGGCCCACGCCCGGGGCTGGGCGGTGCAGCTGACCGTCTCCGGCCCGGTGCCGAGGTGGGCGACCAACGGGGCGCGCAACCACGTGACGCGCCCGCGTCCGAGCGACTTCGAGAGCTTCATGACCGCGGTCGCCCGCCAGTACCGCGACCAGGTCACGCGCTGGGCGATCTGGAACGAGCCCAACCACCCGCAGTTCCTCAAGCCGCAGTACGTCGGCCACGGTCGCCACAAGCGCCCGGCGTCGCCGGCCATCTACCGCAAGCTCTACGCCGCGGCGCTGGACGGCCTGAAGGCCGCCGGCGACGACAAGCCCGTCCTCATGGGCGAGACGGCGCCGATGGGCACCGGCAAGGACGTCGCCCCGCTGACCTTCCTGCGCGGCGCGCTGTGCCTCAACAGCCACTACAAGCAGCACGGCCACTGCGGCAGGCTGCGCGTCGACGGCTACGCCCACCACGCGTACACGACGCGCAAGGGCCCGAAGTTCAAGCCGGTCGGCAAGAACAACGTCACGATCGGCGTGCTGTCGCGGCTGACGAAGGCGCTCGACCGCGCCGCCCGCGCGCACGTGGTCACGGCGCACCTGCCCGTGTACCTGACCGAGTTCGGCATCCAGTCCAAGCCGGACCCGATCTATGGCGTCAGCCTGCGCCGCCAGGCCGAGTACCGCTCGTACTCGGAGTGGCTGTCCTGGGTGAACCCGCGCGTGGCGGCGTTCTCGCAGTACCTGCTGACCGACGACCCGCCGGAGAAGGGCAAGCCCAAGCTCCTGCGCTACGGCGGCTTCGAGTCCGGCCTGCGCCTGGCGACCGGCAAGGACAAGCCGGCGCTGGCCGGGTTCCGCCTGCCGCTGGTCGTCCGCGACGTCCACCGCCGCGCGAGCCTCTGGGGCCTCGTCCGCCCGGCGAGCGGCAGCACGACGGTCGTCGTCCAGGTGCGCGACCCCCACCGCAAGTGGAAGAAGCTCGCCACCGTGCGCACGAACAGCCACGGCGTGTGGACGCGGCACGGCAGCCTCGGCAGCAGGAAGCGCACCTGGCGCGTGCTGTGGAAGGCGCCCGACGGCACCAGGTACAAGACGCCGCCCACGCACGCGATGTGAGCGGGCGCGGGTAGCCTGGCCGCCATGGCGACCCAGCTCTGGCTGCTGCGGCACGGAGAGGCCGAGCCCCACGACGCCCGCCCCGACCCGGAGCGGCGGCTGACCGAGCGCGGCGAGCAGCAGGCGCGCTCGGCCGGCGCGGCGATGGCGGCGCTGAAGCTCACGTTCCAGGCCGTGTACGCGAGCCCGCGCGTGCGCGCCTGGGACACCGCCGCGCTGGCGTGCGAGGCGCTCGGCCTCGACCCGGTCGAGCACGGGCCGCTGGCGGGCGGGTTCGACCTGGGCGAGGCGCGCGAGCTCCTGCTCGCCCACGAGCCCGACGCCCGGATCCTCGTCGTCGGCCACAACCCCGACCTCGCGCAGATCGTCCACGACGCGACCGGCGCGCGGATCGAGCTCGACAAGGGCGGCCTGGCCGGCGTGCGGCTCACCGGCGCGCGCGGCGAGCTCGTCGCGCTCCTGCGCCCGCGCGAGCTCGACCGCATCGGCGGCCCCGGTCGTTGAACCGGCGCGTCCGGCCGCCTAGGCTTCCCGGTGAGCGCCATGAGCTCGATCGCTGAACCGACTCACGTCGATGGTCGCGTCGCCCGTTCCCTGCGCACCCGCGGGGCGATCATCGAGGCCCTGGTCGCGCTGCTCCGCGAGGGCACCGTGCAGCCGACGATCGAGGAGATCGCGGCGCGCGCGGGCGTCGCGCCGCGCACGGTCTTCCAGCACTATCCCGACCGCGAGGCGCTGTACGCCGCGGTCAGCGAGTGGATGCGCGTGCGGATCGACGACCTCATGGGCGTCATCGACGCCGGCGCCTCCCTCGAGGACCGGCTCGACGCGCTCGTGGCCCAGCGCGTGCGCGTCTATGAATGGGTGGCGCCGGTGCGCCGCGCCGCGCTGCTGATGGAGCCGACGCTGGCGTCGGTCCGCGAGGCGCTCGAGCGCGTGCGGGCCGCCAAGCGCGAGGACGCGCTCCGCGTGTTCGCGCAGGAGCTCGACGCGCGCCCGGCGCCCGAGCGGCCGGCCGTCGTCGCGGCCCTCGGCGCCGTCACGTCGTGGTCGGCGTGGGACGCGCTGCGCGCCCAGCAGGGGCTGGGCGTCGAGCAGGCCGCCGCCGCGCTGCGCCACGGCGTGCGCGCCATCCTCGCCGGCTGATCCCATGGACCGCGTGCGCGTGCGCGCCCCCGAGCTGGCCGACGGGGGCTGGATCGGCGTCGACGGGCTGAGCCTCGCCGACCTGCGCGGCAAGGTCGTGCTGCTCGACTTCTGGACGCTGGCGTGCGTCAACTGCCAGCGCGTCGTCGAGGAGCTGCGCGGGCTGGAGCGCCGGTTCTCCGACGCGCTGGTCGTCGTCGGCGTGCACTCGCCGAAGTTCGCGCACGAGCACGAGCACGCCGCCGTCCGCGACGCGGTCGCGCGCCATCGCGTCACGCACCCGGTCCTCGACGACCCGGAGCGCACCACGTGGGACGCCTACGCCGTGAAGGCCTGGCCGACGCTCGTGCTCGTCGACGTCCACGGGCGCGTGGCCTTGACGGTCTCGGGCGAGGGGCACGCCGTCGAGCTGGCCGCGGCGATCGAGCGGCTGGTCGCGGAGGCCGAGGACGAGGGCGCGCTGCGCCGCGGCTCGCCGTCGCTGGGCACGGGCGCCGGGGCGCCGGGCACCGGCGAGCTGGCCCACCCCGGGAAGGTCGACGTCGGCGGCGACGTGCTCGCCCCGCTGATCGCGGTGGCCGACACGGGCCACGACCGGGTGCTCGTCTGCGCCGCGTCGGGCGAGGTGCTGCACGAGCTCGACGGGCTCTACCAGCCGCAGGGCGTGCGCTTCGACGGCGACGACCACCTGCTGGTCTGCGAGACCGGCGCCGACCGCGTGTGGCGGATCGACCTGCGCGACGGCGACCGGGCGCTGCTGGCCGAAGGGCTCGCCTCGCCGTGGGACGTCGTGCGCTGGCACGGGCACGTCGTCATCGCCGAGGCCGCCCGCCACCGGCTGTGGGCCATCGACCGCGACGGCGAGCTGCAGGTGCTGGCCGGGACGGGTGCCGAGGCGCTCGTCGACGGGGCCGGCCTCGAGGCGGTGCTCGCGCAGCCGTCCGCGCTGGCCGTGACCGCCGACGGCGACCTCGCGTTCCTCGACGCCGAGGCCAGCGCGCTGCGGGTGGTCCGCGCCGGCTCGCTGCGCGTCGAGACGCTCGTGGGGGCCGGGCTGTTCGCCTGGGGCGCCGAGGACGGCGGGACCGACCGCGCGCGCCTCCAGCATCCGCTCGGCCTCGCCCTTGGCGCCGACGGCGCGCTGTACGTCGCCGACACCTTCAACCACGCCGTGCGCGTCTGGCGCGGCGCGCACCTGTGGACCATCCCGGTCGAGGGCTTCGCGGAGCCGGGCGGGCTCGCCGTCCTGCCCGACGGGCGGCTCGTCGTCGCCGACACCGGCAACCACCGCGTGGTCGTGGTCGACCCGCTGGGGGCGCGCGCCGAGGCGCTCGACGTCGGGCGCCCGCCGTCCAGCGACGCGCCGGCGGGTCAGCCGGCCGCTGTCGCCGGCACCGTCGTGCAGCCGTCCGGCTCGGTGCTGGAGGTCGACCTCGACCTCGACCTGGGCGGCGACGCGCTCGACCCGGCGGGCGGCGCGCCCGTGCGCGTGCGGGCGGTGGCCAACGCCCCCGGCCTGCTCGCCGCGGCCCGCGCCTGGGCGTTCGACGGGCTGCCGGCCCACGTCGACATCCCGCTGGGGGAGGGCTCGGGCCGCGTCACCGTCGAGCTGCTCGTCGCGACCTGCGGACCGGACGCGTGCCGGCTGCGCCGCACCCAGCGCGCCTACGACGTGCTGCTGACCTGAGCGCCGCGCCGCCGTACCATC
Source organism: Baekduia sp. (assembly GCA_035765735.1). Classification (GTDB taxonomy): domain Bacteria; phylum Actinomycetota; class Thermoleophilia; order Solirubrobacterales; family Solirubrobacteraceae; genus Baekduia. Next base: position 30,207 of record DASTWY010000011.1, read on the forward strand.
GACGGCCACGATGCCCGAGCTCCCCGAGGTCGAGATCACCGCGCGGCGCCTCAGCGAGGCCGTGGCCGGCGTGGAGATCGAGTCGACGCTCGCGCCCGGCATCAACGCGCTGAAGACGTTCGCCCCGCCGCTGCACGCGCTCGACGGGCGCACCATCGAGGGGCTGCGGCGCATCGGCAAGCACCTGGTCATCGACGTCTCCGGCGACCTGCACGTGCTCCTCCACCTGATGAGCGCCGGGCGCCTCCAGCTCTTCGACCAGCGCGCGTCGCTGCGCGACCGCACGTCGCGCCTGCTGCTGCGGCTCGCCGACGGCCGCGAGCTGCGGCTGCGCGAGTTCGGCACCAAGCAGGCGGCGTGGGTCAAGGTGCTGACGCCCGAGGGGCTGGCGGCCGACGAGGCCGTCGCGACGCTCGGCCCCGAGGCGTGGCCGGAGCCGCCCGAGGATCTCGCCGCGCTGCTGCGGCCGCACGGCGCGCGGCCGCTGCAGGCCGTGCTGCGCGACCAGCGCGTGATCGCCGGCATCGGCCGGTCGTGGGTCGACGAGATCCTGTGGACGGCGCGCCTGTCGCCGTTCAAGCGCGGAGACGACCTCGACGCCGCCGAGGCGGCGGCGCTGCGGGCAGCGATCGTCGAGCGCCTCGGCGGGGCGATCGACCACTACGAGGAGGTCGTCCGCCTGCCGATCCCCGACAAGCTGCCGCTGCCCCTCGACGTCCACCGCCACCAGGGAGAGCCGTGCCCGCGCTGCGGCACGACGATCGAGGCCGTGCACTACGAGGACTACGTGCTCTGCTACTGCCCGCAGGAGCAGACCGGCGGCCGCGTGCTCAAGGACCGGCGGCTGTCGCGCCTGCTGAAGTGACGCGCCCGCCGGCGCCTCAGTCGCTGCCGGCGGCCGCCCGCCCCTCCGCGACGAAGCGCTCCTCCCACTCCGAGACCCGGTAGGGCACGCCGGGCTGCGCGCCGACGGCCAGGACGGTCGTGCCGTCCTGCACGGCGACCGCCCGGCGCGGAGCGGCGGGGTCGGGGAGGAAGACGAGCGTCCCGGCCGGGGCGTCGAGCTCCTCGTCGTCGATCGTGAAGCGCGCGTGGCCGCTGACGACCACGTAGAGCTCCTCGTGCCCGCCGCCCTCGGCGCCATCCGGCCCCAGCTCGTCGTGCGGCTCGACGACCTCCTGGCCGGCGTCGGCGACGTAGGCGTTCGTGCCGAAGGCGGTGATGCCGAGCGTGCGCCGCACGGGCTTCCAGCGGATCGTGCCGTCGACGACGGGCAGCTCCTCGATCTCGGCGAAGGTGGTGGTGCGGAAGCGGGGCGTCATGTGCGCCATCATGTCGACCATGATCAAAGAGGGCCAGCCGGCGCCGGACTTCGAGCTCCCCGATCAGACGGGTCAGCCCGTGCGCCTGTCCAGCTTCCGCGGGCGCAAGGTCGTCCTGTACTTCTACCCCAAGGCCAACACGCCGGGCTGCACCACGCAGGCCTGCGGCGTGCGCGACCACGAGATCGACTACGAGGCCGCCGGCGCGGTCGTGCTCGGCGTCTCGCCCGACCCGGTCAAGGCGATCCGCAAGTTCTACGAGAAGCAGCACCTGAACTTCGAGCTGCTGGCCGACGAGCACCACGAGGTCTGCGAGGCCTACGGCGTCTGGGTCGAGAAGTCGATGTACGGCAAGACCTACTGGGGCGCCCAGCGGTCGACCTTCGTCATCGACGAGCAGGGCGTCGTCCGCAAGGTCATCAAGAAGGTCAAGCCCGAGACCCACGACCAGGAGGTCCTCGCGGCGCTGCAGGAGCTCCAGGCCGCCGCGTAGCGGCGCGGTCCCATGGCGGCCGGCGAACGCCACCTCGACTGGGAGGGGTGCTTCAACGTCCGCGACCTCGGCGGGCTCCCGACGGCCGACGGCCGCCGCACGCGCCGGGGCGCGGTCGTGCGCGCCGACGGGCTCGACGGGCTGACGGCCGCGGGCTGGGCCGCGCTGGTCGACCACGGCGTCCGGACCGTCGTCGACCTGCGCAACGACGACGAGCTGGGGGAGGACGCCGCGCCGCGGCCCGCGGATGTGACGACCGTCCACCTCCCGCTCGACGGCATCGACGACCGCGAGTTCTGGGACGTCTGGCAGCACGGGCCGCAGTTCGGCACGCCGCTGTACTACCGGCCGCACCTCGACCGCTTCCCGGAGCGCAGCGCCGCCGTCGTCGCGGCCGTCGCCCGCGCGCAACCCGGCGGCGTGGCCGTCCACTGCGCCGGCGGCTGCGACCGCACCGGCCAGGTGACGATGCTGCTGCTGGTCCTCGCCGGCGTCCCGGCCGAGGTCATCGCGGCCGACTACGCGCTGAGCGCCGAGCGGCGAGCCGCCCGCTGCGCCGCGCGGGGCGAGGAGGATCCGGGACCCCTGCTGCGGTCGTTCCTCCAGGACCGCGGGACCAGCGCCGAGACGGTCATCGTCGAGCTGCTCGACGGCCTCGACGTCGCGGCCCATCTCGCCGCGGCGGGGTTGCGCGCGAGCGATGTCGCGGCGCTGCGGCAGCGCCTCGTCGCCGGCGCCGCGCCGGCCTACGGCGGCTGACCGCGCTGTGCACCGGCGATCGGACCGGCGCCCTTGTCTCAGGCCGTCCGCCCGGGGGTAGGATCCCTCCGCAGGACCCTTCGGAACGGATGGACGAAGGAGTCGTCGAGTGGTCGTGATGGAGACGGTGAGCCTGGCCGACCTGGCCCTGGCTCTGGAAGACCATGCCGAGGGCCATGCCTGGTGGCTCGACATGGACACTGGCGAGGTGGTCCCGTACTTCGCGGGCGCCGCCCTGGACGCCGAGGGGCCCAGCGGCCACCTCGTGCCGATCGAGCCGCTGCCCGTCGAGGTGGGGTACGGCGACATGGAGGACTTCGTCGGCTTCGTGCGCGACGTGCGGGCCCGCGACCTGCTCGAGCGTGCGATCACCGGCCGCGGTGCGTTCCGGCGCTTCAAGGACGCGCTGCTCCAGTATCCCGAGCTGCGGCAGGCGTGGTTCGCGTTCCACGACGCCCGCGGCGAGCGGCGCGCCATCGAGTGGCTGGTCGACCACGAGCTGCTCGACCCCGATGTCGCGGCGCTGGCCCTGGCCGAGCGCGGCGATCCGGAGCCGAGCGACCTGCCGGGCCTGCTCGACGCGCAGGGGCTCGCCCGCCGCGTCGCCATCGACCTGCGCCGCGTCTACCGCCGGCGCCTCAACAGCGTGCTGCTCGTCGGGCCGTGGGCGCGCGGGGAGAGCCAGCCGGAGGCGCCGGTGGAGCTCGTCGTCGTCCTGGACGCCTTCACCGACCGCTGGGCCGAGCGGCGGCGCATGGAGCGCACGCTGTGGCGGCACTCGGTCCGCAACGACGCGGTGATCACCGGGCTGCCGGTCGGCGTCGACGAGCTCGACCACCCGGCGACGCCGCTGCTGGCGCGCGTGCGGTCGGAGGGCATGCGGGTCGCATGAGCGCCGTCGCGCGGGCGCTCGACCGCGGCCGGGAGGACCTCCGGGCCGCGGATGCCCTCCTGGGCTCCGGCTTTCCGTCACAGGCCATCGAGCGCGCCTACGTCGGCGCGCTGCACGCGGCCGAGGCCGCCCTGCTCGCCGTCGATCGGCTGCCGTCCACGGAGGCCGGGGTGGTGTCGGCCTTCGGGCGCGAGGTCGTCGTCCACGGCGGCCTGGAGCCCGCGCACGCCCGCGCGCTGCGGCGGCTCTACGACGACGCCCGCTCCGTCGACGACGCGCTGGCGGAGGCTCCACCGGCCGCGGCGCGGCTGTCCGTGCAGGAGGCCGCCGCGCTGCTGGCCGCGACCGAGCGCTGGATCGCGGAGCGGGTCGGCGCTACGCGGTCGGCCCGCTCCCGGAGCCGGTGAGCTTCGCCAGCGCGCGGGCCAGCTCGCGCTCGCGCCGGCGCACGTCGGCCGCCGCGGCGCGGTAGCCGGTGCCGTCGGCAGAGCGCGCCGCCGACGCCAGCCGCCGGTAGGCCGCCTGCGTCCGGCGGAGAGCACCCTCGGGCGACGCCATGCCCGCCGGCGCGGACGCCAGCTCCTGGCGGGCGCGGCCGTAGGCCCGGGCCAGGAGGTCGGCGGCATGGGCCTGACCGCCGGGGCCGCGCGCGGCGCGGAGCGCGGCGCGACCCCGGGCGCGGTCGGCGTCGAGCCGCCGGACGACGCGCGCCGTCCTCCTGGCGTAGGCGGCGCGGGCCACGGCGCCCTGGTCGGCCGGGGCCGTGGCGGCGCCTCGCGGCGGGGGGTGCTCGACGGTGTCGGTCCGCATCCGCGCGGTGGCGAAGCCGGCGGTGCTCGCGGCCACGAGCGCCACCACGACGCCGGCGCCGGAGGGCACGGGCCAGCGGCGTCGCAGCCACGAGCGCTCGGCCTCACGCCGCGGCGGCGCGGGGCGCGAGCGCGCCCGGCGGGCCCGCTCGCCAGGGGCGGCCTTCGGCGCGGGCGGACTCGCCGGCCGGGCCGCCGCGCGCGGCGGCGCCTCCGGGACGGCGACGGGGATCGGTGGGCGCTGACGTCCGAGCGCCCGCTGGGCGGCGCGCGCCAGCGACGCCGCCGTGCGCTGGCGGTGCTCGGGGAGCTTGTCCAGGGCGGTGCGCAGCACGCGGTCCAGCTCAGGCGGCAGGCCGGCCGCCTCGGCGATCGCGGGCGGCGGCTGCACGGCGTGCGCGTGCAGGACGAGCAGCGGCTGGTCGTAGGGGAACGGCGGCACGCTCGTCAGGCACGCGACGAGGACGCAGGCCAGCGCGTAGACGTCGCCGGCCGCCGAGGCGGGCTCGCCGCGCGCGACCTCCGGAGCCAGGTAGTCGACGTCGGCCAGCAGCGAGGCCCGGCTGCACGCCGGCGCCGGCGGCAGCGCGAAGCCGAAGTCGTGCAGCAGGGCGCGCGTCGGGCGGCGCTCGGTCAGCAGGATGCGCTCGGGCGTCAGCGGCGCGTGCGGGAGCTTGAAGACCCGCAGCGTGTCGAGCGCCCCCGCGATCTGGCTGACGAGGCGCACGGCCTCCTCGCGGGGCAGCGGCCCCTCGCGCAGCCGCTCCGCCAGCGACGTGCCCCGTGGCAGCGCGCGGGCGAGCACCAGCCGCGAGCCGTCGCGGACCGCGGCCTCGGGCACCACGAGCGGGAGGTCCGCGGCGTCGCGCCGCTCCCGGAGGGCTCCGAGACGCTCGAACCGCGCCGCCAGCGCCGGGTCATCCGCGGCGCCCGGGGCCGAGATCCAGAGCGTGGCCACGCCGGGGCCCGGGCGCTCGCCGGCCGCCCGGCGGCCCTCGGCGACGGTCCACGAGCCGGGGTAGTCTCGCAGCACCCGCTCGACGCGGAAGCCGCCGACGACGTCGCCGGGCGACACGGCCGGCGTCGCGAGGGGCGATGAGGGAGGCTGGGCGCTCATCACTGGCCGTCGTCGAAGAACGTGATGGTGGGCGGTTGCTTCGGCGCGGACTGCGCGGGCGCCGACGACCCCGCGGGCGAGGACGACGCCGGGGCAGACGACTGCGGTGCGGGCGACGACTGCGCCGGCGGGGTCGACGACTGCGGGGCCGGTGACGACTCCACGGGCGACGACGACGCCGGCGCCGGCGATGACTGCGCCGGCGCGGACGCGGTCGGCGACGACGCGGTGGTCCCGCCCGAACCGCCGCCGCCCGAGGCCGAGGGCGCTGCTGGCGCCTTGGCCGGCGCCGGCGCCGCCACGGCCGCCGCCACGGCCGCCGTCACGGGCGCGGTCACGCGCAGCGCGGGCAGGCGCGCCGCACGTCCAAGGGTGACCGGCGACCCCTCGTCGGCCGAGCCGGTCGCCCGCGGCTGGACCGGCGCGGCGGCGGGCGCGCCCACGTTGCCGCCGCCGTCGCCCTCGGTGATCGTCCCGACGGCGTAGGCGGCGCCGAAGCACAGCGCCGTGGCCGCCGCGAGGACCGCCGCCGGTCCCGTCCGACCCGTCATGACCGTGGACATGCCGTCACCTTCCGCTTCGTCGTGTGGCCGTTCTTCGTGGTGGCCGGGATGACGCAGCGCTCGAGGCGCTGCGGCGCGCGTCCGCGCAGGACCCGGATGACGATGCGCTTGTGCAGGAAGCCCTTCTTGCGGACCGTGATCCTGATCCGGGCTCCGGCCTTGTACGTCCGCTGGAGCTGGCTGAGCCGGATCCGGCCGGCCTTCGTGACCAGCAGCCGGAACGCCTCGGGGCAGCCCTTGTCGCGCCCGAAGCAGCGGACGCCGATGATCGCGCCCTTCGGCGCCACCACGGCCAGCGACGAGATGGTCGTCAGGTCGTCGGTGACGCTGCCGGCGAAGCGGACGTGGACGCCCACCAGCACGCGCGAGGAGGCATGCGTGCTGTTCGAGGAGCCGGTCGTCCCGCCCGACGACCCGCCGCCGCTCGTGCCGCCGCTCGTGCCGCCGCCCGACCCGGGCGAGACCGGCGGGGCGCCCGGGGACGGCACGACGGTCGTCCCGGAGCCGGTCGACGAGTCACCCGCCGAGGGATCGTCCTTCGGCGGCGGCGCCGGCTGGCCGGCCACGGTGATCGTGCGGAACGTGGTGTTCGTGGCGCCGCCCTTGTCGGTCACGCGCTGGGCGACCGTGTAGTCGCCGGCGGTGAGGAACACCGCCTGCGCGGTCGGGCCGGTGGCGTCGTCGAACGTGCCGTCGCCGTTGAGGTCCCACGCGATCGTCGCCAGGTCGCCGGAGCCGTCGGCGTCCGAGGCCGTCGAGGTGAACGTCACCTTGTCGCCGGTGTGCGGGCTGGCCGGCGCGCTGTCGAAGGCGGCGACGGGGGGCGTGTTGACGCGCAGCGGCCGGCTGAAGTCCGCGGTGGCGCCGTGGTTGTCGGTCACCCGCAGGCGGATGGTCCGCGTGCCGTCGGCCGGGAACGAGGTGATGAGCCACGAGACGGTGGCGGGGTCGCCGAACGTCCCGTCCCCGAGGTCCCACTGGTAGGTGGCGATCGACCCGTCGGGGTCGGTCGAGCCCTGGGCGCTGAACGCGACCTGCTGCCCGAGGACCGGGGTGAACGGGTCCTGGCCGGCGGGCGCGTTGACCGCCGCGAAGACGAAGGTCGCCTGCGGCGGCACGTTGACGTGGAGCGTCTGGGTGGACTGCGCGGTGCGGCCGTCGAGGTCGGCGGTGATCGTGAGCTTCACCGTCTTGTCGCCGGAGGCGCCATAGGCGTGCGTCGGCGTGGCGCCGTCCCCGGACGTGCCGTCGCCGAAGTCCCACGCGTAGGACCGGATCGCCCCGCCCGGGTCGGAGGAGGCGCGCCCGTCGAAGGCGACGCTCTGCCCGATGTTGGGCACCTGCGGGGCCCACGAGAAGGCGGCCTGCGGCAGGCCCACCACCTGCACGCCATGGCTGGCCGTCGCCTGCTCGCCGTTGGAGTCGGTGACGGTGAGCGTGACGGTCTTCGCCCCCGTGCTGTCGTAGGCGTGCGACGCGCTGTCGCCCGAGCCCGTGCTGCCGTCCCCGAAGTCCCACGCGTACGACGCGATCGTGGCGTCGCCCTGCGCGGTGGCGTGCGCCGTGAAGCTCACCGTCGCGCCGACGCGCGCCGTCGCCGGCGAGACGTCGAAGCCGGCCTGGGGCGGATCGGCCTGCGCGATGCCCGTCAGCGCCATCGCCAGCACGACGGCGATCGCGCCGATCGCCCACCGTGCCCGGCGCCGTCCTTGCTCATGACCCACAGCGGTTCCCTCCGATGCTGAACTTCAGGTGGTGGTTGTTGGTCCGGGCCCGGTGCCTCCCGCACGCGGGCCGCTGCTGCTTGCGCCGCAGCACGCGCGGCCGCGCGCTGCGGTGGTGAGACGTGGTGGTCCCGCGCGCGGAGGGCGCGGGGAAGATGCCGGCGGCGGGCGTGCCGGCGGCGAGGCTGCCGGCCGTCGACGCCACCGAGGCGGCGGGCATGGACGCCACGTGGCGGACGCGGCCGCCGGGGGCGAGCACGACGACGATGCCGCCCGCCGGGACCGCGGCGCCGGCCGCGTCGGCGGTGCGGGCCAGCCCGTCGGCCTGGACCCCCACCTGGACCTGGAGGTCGCCGACGCAGTGGTCCTGGCACGCGGCCTGGTCGATCTGCTGGACGACGTCGATGACGGCGCCGCCGGCGACGGTGGCCAGCCAGCTGGTGAAGGCGTCGAGGCTCGGCGCGCCGCCGGCGGCGCCGAGCGCGGACTGCAGGATCGCGGAGGTCTGCGCGGCGTCCTGTGTGGCGGTCGCGTCGTGGCACTCCTCCGCGCACGCCGTCTGGAACTGCCACGCCAGCTGCGTGACCAGCGCCGTGTTCGTGGCCGCGGCGGCGACGCTCGAGACCGCGTCGGCGACCTGCGCGACGTCGCTGTGCTGGACGGCGAGCTGCTGGCTGGAGGTGTCGTAGCAGAAGGCCACGCAGCCGAGCTGCGACTGGATGACCAGCTGGATCACGATGGTGGTGTTGTCCGCCGACGCGGCGGCGCCCGCGGCGGTCCCGGTCGTGCTGGCGGTGGCGACCTGGATGGTGGTGGCGTCCTGCGACGCCGACTGGGTCTGCTGGGTGCCGTAGCAGTACTGCTGGCACCCCTGCTGGACCTGCCAGAGGACCTGGATGACGATCGTGACGTTCTCGGCGGAGACGAGCCCCGCGGGCGGCGGGTCGTCGGCGCGCGTCGAGGCCGGCGGGACGGCGGCCAGCGCGGCCAGCGCCAGCACGAGCGGCAGGGCGACCGCCGCGCGCCGGGCGCGCGCCGGCCGGCCGTGAAGCCGGCCGGCGCCACCCGATGAGCGCGTCGCCGCGCTCATGCTCCGCTACTGCACGTCGGCCGCATCCGCACCAACCGTGGTGCTGGCGTTGGCGTTCGTCCCAGACTGCGCCGCCAGAGCGGCGGACACGGCGTCCTGGAGGGTCGCCGCGCACTGCGCGAGCGCCTGCGCCTGGCCGGAGCCGGACGCGGAGCTGCCAGTGGCCTGGTCCTGCGAGGCCGCCTGAGCGGTCTCCGCGGCGTTGTCAGCCCCGGACGTGCCGGAGTTGCACAGCGCCTGGTCGGCAGAGCTGGGACCAGCGATGCCGCCGAGCGAGCCGGCGGCGTTCGTGTTCACGCCCTGCTGCTGCGCGGTGCCCTCGGAGAGGGCCGCCTGCCCGGTGAAGGCGTCCTGGAACGCCTCCTGGGCCTGACCGGACCCGCCGCAGCCAGCCGCGCAGTACCCACTGCTCGACTGGTTCTGCTCGCCGGCCTGGTCGGTGGCCGCCGCGTTCGACGCGGTGGAGTCAGCCGCGTTCGCGTTGCTCTGGTTGGCAGAGCTCGGCGAGACGCCGACACCGGACGTCGACGAGTCGACGTTGATGCCCAGCTGCTCCGCGTCCGCCGACGAGTCGGCGCACTGCGTCGTGGCCGCGGACTGCTCCGCGGACTGCGCCTGACCGGAGCCGCCGCAGGCAGCCTCGCAGCTGGTGCTGCTCGACTGGTTCTGCTCGCTGCCCTGGTCGGTGCTGGCGGCGTTGGAGGCCGCCGACGAGGCCGAGTTGGCCAGCGCCTGGTTCGCCGAGCTGGGGGCACCGCCGCCGATGATCGAGCCACTGGCGTTGGTGTTGATCCCCGCCTGCTTGGCGGTGGCCTCCGAGGCGGCCGCCTGATCGGTGCAGGCGCCCTGGGACGCCTCCTGGACCTGACCCGACCCGCCGCACCCGACCCCGCAGCTGTCGCTGCTGGCCTGGTTCTGCGAGCCGTACTGGTCGGTCGAGGCCGCGTTGGAAGCAGTCGAGTCCGCCGCGTTGCTGTTGCTCTGGTTGGCGGAGCTCGGCGAGAAGCCGAGCACGGAGAACGACGAGTTGACGTTCGTGCCCTGCTGCTGCGCGTCTGCCGACGAGTCGGCAGCCTGCTTCGTGGACGCGTGCTGATCAGCGGCCTGCGCCTGCCCGGAGCCGCCGCAGCCGGCCGCGCAGCTGGTGCTGCTCGACTGGTTCTGCTCGCTGCCCTGGGTGGTGCTGGCGGCGTTGGACGCGTCGGACGAGGCCGAGTTGTCCAGCGCCTGGTTGGCCGACGGGTCGGCCATCGGAACGCCCACGATCGAGATCGAGGCGTTCGTGTTCACACCGAGCTGCTCGGCGGTGGCCTCAGAGCCCGCCCACTGATCCGTGGACGCGTCCTGAACGACCTCCTGGGCCTGACCCGAGCCGCCGCAGCCCACGTAGCAGCTGTCGCTGCTCGTCTGGTTCTGCGCCGCGCTCTGGTCCGTCGACGCCGCGTTGGACGCCGACGAGTCGGCGGCGTTGCTGTTGCTCTGGTTCGCAGAGCTGGGCGCGGGGATCGAGCCGCCAGTGACGTTCGCATTGACGCCCTGCTGGCCCGCCGTCGCGTCCGAGTTGGCCGCCTGGTCGGTGTACGCGCCCTGCGCGAGGAACTGCGCCTGGCCCGGGCCGCCGCAGCCAGCCAGGCAGCTGCTGCTGCTCGACTGGTTCTGCCACGCACCCTGGTCGGTGCTCGCCGCGTTGGACGCGCTGGACGTCGCCGAGTTGGCCAGGCTCTGGTTCGCAGAGCTGGTCCCTCCGACGACGTTCCCAGCCCCGATCGTGACCGGCGTGTTCGCATTGACGCCGGACTGGACGGCCGTGGCCGTCGAGTCGGCGCTCTGCCAGGTGCCCGCCTCTTGGTCGAGCTCCTGCGCCTGTCCCGATCCGCCGCAGCCGTACCCGCAGCTGCTGCTGCTGGACTGGTCCTGCGATCCGGACTGGGTGGTCGCGGCGGCGTTGGACGCCTCCGAGGTCGCCGCGTTGGTCAGCGTCTGGTTGGCGGACGTGTTGCCGCCGGTCACGTTCCCGCCGGCCACCGTGACCGGCACGTTCGCGTTGACGCCGTTCTGCTTGGCCAGGGCCGACGAGTCCGCAGACTGATCGGTCGTGGCGTGCTGATCCAGCTCCTGCGCCTGACCCGAGCCGCCACAGCCGGCCCCGCAGCTGCTGCTGCTGGACTGGTTCTGGCTGGCGCCCTGGGTCGTCTCCGCCGCGTTGGCCGCGGAGGACGTGGCCGAGTTGCTGAGGCTCTGGTTCGCAGAGCTCGAGCCACCGGTCACAGTCCCGCCCGCGATCGTCACCGGAACGTTGGCGTTGACCCCGTTCTGGTACGCGTTGGCGGAGGAGCTCGCCGACTGGTCCGTCGACGCGTCCTGATACGTCGCCTGTGCCTGCCCGGAGCCGCCGCAGCCAGCCTGGCAGCTGCTGCTGCTGGACTGGTCCTGATAGGCGTTCTGGGTGGTGCTGGCGGCGTTGGACGCCGAGGAGGTCGCCGAGTTGCTCGCGCTCTGGTTGGCAGAGCTCGAGCCGCCGGCCGGCGGGTCGCCCACGGTGGTGGTTCCCACCTGAACGCCGCCGCCGCTCACCGTCACGGGGACGTTGGCGTTGACGGTGTTCTGGCTGGCGTTGGCGTCAGAGCTGGCGCTCTGCGTGGTGTCGGAGACCTGCGAGAGCAGCTGAGCCTGGCCGGTCCCACCGCAGCCGACCTGGCACGAAGCCGAGCCGCTGCTCTGGTCCTGGCCGCCACCTTGCGTGGTGGCACTGGCGTTGGAGCCCTGCGAGGAGGACGACGAGGCGCCCGTCTGATCGGCTGAGCTGGACGCGAACGCCGAAGCGGTCGGCCCACCGATCACCAGCGCTGCAACGCTGGCCCCCAGAGCGATGAGGCGATATCCGCTCATCTAGCTCCTTTCGATGGTCTGCAGCTGATTGCGGGCAGCGATGCGCGCCCGCCGCAACGCACAGGAGTGCGCCCGGCTCATCGAAAGACGGTCCCCGCTGCGTCTGCGGGGTTCGGGCTGGTCCTGTCACCGATCTCCGACCTTCGGTGGCGAGGGCTCGAGCCCGACTGCTCGTCGGCGAGTATCTCCGGGTCGGTCAGCGGGCGCAACGGCGCCGAGCCCGTACGCACGCCGACCGTTCGCGGAAATCCCCGGGCGTCTCGCCCAAGAGTGGTGTGCGTACTACCTCGGCCCGGCGGGCTTCACGCCCGGTTCCGGCAGATCGGCACTGCGACGCCGGCGCGTGGGCCGCTTGTAGCCGGCCGCGCTCTGCACGGACGACGGCCGCCACTTCGTGCCGCCGCGCTGCGTGGGGACGCCCTCGTCGTTGAGGACGTCGGCGATGGCCTGGAGCGTCATGCCGTCGGCGCGCATGCCGGCGATGCGCTGGCGCAGGGCGCCCACGCGCTCGGCGTCGGTGCCCGTGCCGAGCCGCCGCTTCTGGCGCGCGGCCTCCAGGCCGGCCCGCGTGCGCTCCGACAGCCGCTCGCGCTCCCAGTCGCCGACCGACGCCAGCGCCCGGGCGGTGGTCCGGCCGGCGTCGGTCCCGGTGTCCATGCCCAGGTCGACGGCGATCAGGCGGACGCCGGCCCGGTTGAGCCAGGCGATGATCCGCCCCAGCTCGGCGACCGAGTGGCTGAGGTGGTCGAGCCGCGCGACGACCAGGCAGCGCGCGTCGCCCGCCGCGATCCGCCGCAGCGCGTGGGACAGGCCGGGCCGGTCGAGGGCCTTGCCGTCGCGCGGCTCGCGGTCGCCGATGAGCTCGACGAGCTCCAGCCGGTCCTCGGCGCAGCGGTGTTCGATGATGGCCCGCTGGGCGGCGAGGTCGGCGCCGGCGCGGTCCTGGGGACCCGTCGCGCAGGCGTAGCCGATGGAGCGGGCCGCGACACCGGCGGCGGGCGCGGGCGCCGGCTCCGGCGGAGGCGGCGTGGCCGCGGCGACGGGCGCGGCCACGGGCTCCGGCCCCGATCGCTCGGCGGTCGCCACCGGCTCAGGTTCGCGCTCCGGCTCCGGCTCAGCAGGGGCCGGCGGCTCCTGCGCCGCCTCCGCCGCGTCGTCGGCGGGCAGCCACGGCGCCTCGCGGTGCGGCCGCACCTGCAGCGCCAGCGCGCCGGTCTCGTCCGCCGTGTCGAGCCCGATGTCGAGCACGACGAGCCGCACGCCGCCGGCGGCCACGCGCTCGAGCAGGCGGGCCATGCCGCCCGGCTGGCCGTCGAGGTCGGCCAGCCGCCGGACCATCACGCACCCGGCCCGGCCGGCCGCGACGGCCTCCAGGGCCTCGCCGAGCGGCGAGCCGTCGCCCTCGTCGCCGGCATGGAGGACGTCGACCAGCTCCAGGCCCATCCGCCGGCAGGCGGAGGCGATCACCCGCCGGTCTCCCGGCCGGGTGATGTAGGCCAGCGCGGTCCCCTGCGCCTCCTGCGCGGGCCGGCCGGACGTCGGGGACATCGGATCCTGCATGCTCGTCGCTCCGTCGTGTCGCACGGTAGATCCCGGGCTCGCCCGTTGCCATGACCACTCCCCGTTCGGGTTGGCCGCGAACCACGGGTGCGCTTGCGGGCGCCGGGTAGGCTGCGCCGCGTGTCCCGCCGCGACGACCTCGAAGCCCTCACCTCCCGCGAGCTGCACGATCGTGCGGTCGGCTACGCCGAGAAGCACCTCGACGTCAAGTTCCTCTGGAACCTGATGAAGATGGTGCCGGCCGCCGAGGCCGCCGCCGGCCAGGAGGACGAGGGCGACTACGACATCCTCCACTGGTCCGGGCAGGTCGCCGACACCTTCCGCGAGGACGACGGCCGCCTGGCCGACGCCCTGCGCCCGGTCTACCTGGACTACCTCGAGCGCCACCCGGAGGCCTGACCCCGCGCGGCGTCCGCGCCCCGCCGCCGACGCTCAGGAATCCCCGGCCTCTGCCGACGATCCGGGTCGACGACCGAGCACCGATCGAGCAAAGGGACAGGGACCTCCGACATGACGACCCAGGTGGCCGAGCGTTACCGACTGGTGACGCGCTCCGACTTCGACGGCCTGGTGTGCGCCGCGCTCCTGAAGGAGCTCGGGATGCTGGACGACATCCTCTTCGTCCACCCCAAGGACATGCAGGACGGGCTCGTCGAGCTCTCCGACCGCGACATCACGACGAACCTGCCGTACGTGCCGGGCGTGCACCTCGCGTTCGACCACCACGACAGCGAGACGGTGCGCGTCCAGGAGTCGCCGGAGAACCACGTCATCGTCCCGGGCGCCAAGTCCGCGGCGCGGGTCGTCTACGACCACTTCGGCGGTGCCGAGCGCTTCACCGCCGTCGGCGAGGACATCATGGCCGCCGTCGACAAGGCCGACGCCGCCGACTTCACGCGCGAGGAGATCCTCGAGCCCAGCGGCTGGGACTACATCAGCTTCATCATGGACCCGCGGACGGGCCTCGGCCGCTTCCGCGAGTTCCGGATCTCGAACTACCAGCTGATGATGCAGCTGATCGACGAGATCACGACGAAGTCGATCGACGAGATCCTCGAGACGCCGGACGTCGCCGAGCGCGTCGAGCTCTACCGCCAGCACGCCGACGCGGCGATCGACCAGGTCGCGCGCTGTGGCACCGTGCACGACAACCTCGTCGTCGTCGACCTCCGCGACGAGGACCCGATCCTCGCCACGAACCGCTTCACGGTCTACGCCCTGTTCCCGCAGTGCAACATCTCGATCCACGTCCTCTGGGGGCGGGAGCGGCAGAACACCGTCTTCGCGACCGGCAGGTCGATCCTCGACCGCACCAGCCGCACCGACGTCGGCGAGCTGATGCTCGAGCACGGCGGCGGCGGCCACGAGGCGGCGGGCACGTGTCAGGTCGCCAACGAGGACGCCGAGCGCGTCCTCGGGCAGCTGATCGCGCGCATCACCGCCGACGGGTAGGCGCCGTCCGTAGAGTCCGGGCGCATGACCGTGCGCCCGGTCGATGCCGCCGACGTCGACGCTCTCACGACCGTCCTGACCCGGGCGTTCGAGGACGACCCGGTCACCCGCTGGGTCTACGCGAGCGACCGCCGGCGTACGCACTGGTCCTCGCGGTTCTTCCGCTGGCAGCTCGACCGCCTGCTGCCGCAGGACGTCTCGTGGACGACCGAGGACCGCGCCGGCGCCGCGCTGTGGGCGCTGCCGGACCGCTGGCGCGAGACCCCGCGCGAGACGGTGGCCCTGCTGCGCAGCACGCTGCTGGGCGTGGTGCCGCGGCTGCCGTGGGTGCTGCCCGGACTGGCTCAGGTGGAGCGGCGCCATCCGGACGAGCGCCATCTGTACCTCGCGATCCTCGGAGTCGACCCCGATCGCCAGGGCGAGGGCGTGGGCTCGGCGCTGATCCAGCCGGGGCTCGACCTCTGCGACCGCGAGGGGCTGCCCGCCTATCTGGAGACCGGCAAGGAGCGCAACCTCGCCTTCTACGGACGCCACGGGTTCGCGGTCGTCGACGAGCTGCGCCTGCCCAAGGGACCGCCGATCTGGTTCCTGCATCGCGGTTCGCGGCGCGCCGCTTCGTAGGGTGCAGGGCGATGCCCGACGCGATCGTGTTCGACAACGACGGCCTGCTGCTCGACACCGAGGAGGCCTGGACCCGCGCCGAGGTGACGCTCTTCCACCGGCACGGCGGTGAGTTCACCTTCGAGCACAAGCGCGACCTCATCGGCTCCTCGCACACCGTCGCCGCCGGCAAGCTCGAGGCGATGCTCGGCAAGCCGGGGGAGGGGATGGCGCTCATGGACGAGCTGCACGACCTCGTCATGGAGGAGGCCCTGCACGGCATCGAGCCGCGGCCCGGCGCGATCGAGCTCGTCGATGGGCTGCTGGCGGCGGGCATCCCGATCGCGGTGGCCAGCAACTCGGCCCGGGACTTCCTCGACCGCGTGCTGCACACCGCCGGCGTGGCCGACCGCTTCGCGGTCACCGTCGCGGGCGACGAGGTGCAGCACCCCAAGCCCGCGCCGGACATCTACCTGGAGGCGTGCCGCCGCCTGGGCGCCGACCCGGCGCGCTCGGTGGGACTCGAGGACTCGCCGACCGGCGCCGCCGCCGCCAAGACCGCCGGCCTGCTGGTCATCGGCGTGCCCTACCTGCCGGACATGCGCGTGCCCGACGCCGACGTGCTGGCCGGCTCCCTGGCCGACGCCGTCGTCCATGAGGCCTGCGGGCTCGTAGTCTCTGGGCGGTGATCCCGCCGCCCGCACCGATCGTCGCCGGGATCGGCGACTTCTTCGACGCGGTCGGGCAGTTCTTCGACAACCTGGCAGCGATCCAGTGGGGCTCGCTGCTGCTCGGGCTGCTGTGCTTCGGCACCTACCTCACGATCCGCTCGCGCGCCTTCTTCAACGTGCTGCGCGCCGCCTATCCGGCCGAGCGGATCCAGTGGCGGCGGATCTGGGGCGCCTACATCGCGGCGTACGGGTTCAACAACGTCGTGCCGGCGCGCGGCGGCGACATCATCAAGCTGTTCCTCACCAAGACGTCGGTGCCGAACTCGACCTACTCGGCGATCGGCGCCGCGTTCTTCGTCGAGCTGGGCTTCGACGCCACGATGGGTGCCTTCATCCTGCTGTTCGCCTTCACCCAGGGCGTCTTCCCGAAGCCGCCGGACTTCTCCAAGCTCCACGCGTTCGACCTCAGCTTCTTCGCGTCGCACCCGAAGTTCCTGCTCTTCCTCCTGACGGTGCTGGCCGTCGCCGGGCTCGTCGGGTTCGCGCTGCTGAGCACCAAGGTGAAGGCCTTCTGGGCGCGCGTCCGGCAGGGGCTGACGATCATCTTCGACCGGCGGCGGTACTTCCGCGAGGTGTGGCTCGTCCAGTTCGTCGGCTGGCTGTTTCGCTTCGCCGCCTTCTGGTGCCTGCTCGACGCGTTCCACATCGGCGGCTCGGTGCGCAACGTCCTGCTCGTGCTGGGCGTCAACGCGGTCGCCGCGGTCGTGCCGTTCACGCCCGGTGGGGCGGGGGTGCAGCAGGCGTTCCTCGTCAAGGTGTTCGGCGGGACGGCCGCGGGCGCGACGGTCGCGGCCTACTCCGTCGGCCAGCAGATCGCCATCGCGGTCTTCAGCCTCGCCGTCGGGTTCGTCGCGCTGGCGACGATCTTCAAGTTCCGGTCGTTCAAGGAGGTCATCGCGGCCGGCCGCGAGCACCGCGAGGCCGAGCGCGCAGCCGCGAATCAGGCCCGCCCGCCCGCGGTACGCTAGGCCCATGGAAGGCTTCGGAGGACTCTTCGGCGACCCGGACGAGCTGCAGCGCCGCATGGCGGAGTTCGCCGAGCAGATGCAGGGCTCGCAGAAGCTCGCGTGGGCCGACAACGCGATCGGCCTCGCGGTGCAGATGACGGTGGCCGCGGTCAACCGCATCAACGTGCAGGGCACCGCCGAGCAGCAGGCCCAGCAGATTCGCTCGGTGATGGCGACGGTCTTCCCGGAGGCCGTCACCCTGGTGCGCGAGGCGCGCCAGGGGTTGCAGTAGGGCCTCACGTGTCGGATCGGGAGGGCTATGCCCTCCGAATCCGACACGCCAGCTCGCCGCGGCGCGGCACGGTGAGGCTGGCGGCGGGCGCCCGTCGCTAGGCTTGCTGCCGTGGCGCAGCTCTCGCCCTCACAGCTCCGCTGGCGCGGCCGGATCGAGGCCGGCCTGCACCTGGCCGCGCCGTTCCTCGACCTCCTGCTGGCCGCCGGCGACCGCGTGTCGCGTGTCGTCGACCGCGAGGATCCCGAGCTCCTGCTCTCCGGCCGGCTCCGCCCCGACGACCAGCACGCGCTGACCCATGGCCGCGACTGAGGCCGCGCCGCAGCCCTCGGCGCAGGAGGTCGTCGCCCGCGAGCGGCGCGCCGCTCCGCGCGCCGGTCTCGCCGCGCTGGCCGCGGCGATCCTGGTCGTCGTCGCCGGCGTCGCGCCGCAGGCGATCTACTCCGGCTCGCCGCGCGTCTACCTCCTCGACGCGCTGCGCGACGCGGCCGGCCAGGACATCGGCCGCGCCGGGCTCAAGACGGCCGAGATCCTCTTCCTCGACGACAAGGCGCTGTCGCTGCTGCTCGTCGGCATCGCGCAGGCGCTGGCGATCCTCGGCATTGGCTACGTGCTGCTGTTCCTGCTCGACGCCGCGATGGCCCGCGGCGCCGCGGTGGCCAAGATCACGCGCATGGCCGTCATGTTCGGCGCCGTGGCGGTGGCGGTCGCCAACATCGGCCTGCAGCTGGCGGTGATGGTGCGCGCGCACGACTTCGCCGGCTCGTCGGACCACAGCACCGCCGCCGCCCACGACGTCCTGAACTCGGGCGTCGTCGTCGCCGCCAGCGGCGTCGGCACGATCGGCTCGCTGTCGCTGGCCGCGGGCTTCGTCCTGGTCGCCATCGCGGCGATGCGCGTCGGGCTGCTCACGCGCTTCACCGGCATCCTCGGCGCGATCGTCGGCGTCCTGCTCGTGCTCGGCCCCGCGCTGGCCTCCAGCTCCTCGTTCATCGTCCAGGCCTTCTGGCTGCTGATGGTCGGCGTGCTGCTGCTCGGCCGCTGGCCGGCCGGCATGCCGCCGGCGTGGACGACCGGCGAGGCGCGTCCGTGGCCGAGCCAGCAGCAGATCGCCGAGCAGCGCGCGCGGGCGCGCGCCGCTCGCGGCGGCGGCAAGGCCCCGGTCGGCAACGGCGGGCGCCCGGCGGACGGCGGCGGCGACGAGCCCGCCACCCCCGCGCCGGGCCCGGCTGCGGCGCGCAAGAAGAAGCGCAAGCGCCGCTGAGAGGTCCGGCCGTGCGCGCGGCCGTCATCCCGATGACGTCCCCGGTTCTCGCGGCGTCGCCGTGGGAACGCCGTGGTAGTTGACAAGCGTCACGGGGCGGCCGCCCCGGGGGGTCGGCCGGCCCGCGGGAGAGGAGTGGTCTCGATGGATGCCTCGACGACCCACGCGCCGGGAGGCCCCGACGTCCAGCGTCGCGATCCCACCGCCGGCACCGAGGCGCGCGATCGTGTCGCCTTCGTGCCGACGCCGATCGCCGATCCCGGCCCGCTCGGCCTGGCGGCCTTCGCGCTCACGACGTTCGTCCTGAGCATGTTCAACGCCAAGCTGGTGGGCTCCGGCGGCGAGCCGGTCGTGCTCGGCCTCGCCCTCGCCTACGGCGGGCTGGCCCAGTTCGCCGCCGGCATGTGGGAGTTCCGGACCGGCAACACGTTCGGTGCTGTCGCGTTCACGTCCTTCGGCGCCTTCTGGCTGTCGTACTGGGCGCTCGTGCAGTTCTTCGCGAAGGACATCCCGTCCGCCGACGTCGGCCACGCGGTCGGCCTCTACCTCATCGCGTGGGGCATCTTCACGACGTACATGTTCGTCGCCTCGCTGCGGACGACGGCGGCGGTCGCGCTCGTGTTCCTGCTGCTGGCGGCGACGTTCATCGTGCTGGGCATCGGGAACTCCGGCAATCACGAGAACATCGTGAAGGCGGGCGGCTGGCTCGGGCTCGCGACGGCGGCCGTCGCGTGGTATGCCTCCTTCGCGGCCGTGACGAACGCGACGTTCGGACGGGTCGTCCTGCCGGTGAAGCCGCTCGCGCGGCCGGCGGCACGGTGATCGTCGACAGGGAGGAGAGAGCGGCATGGCAGGCACCACGACGGACCTCGAGCGGGATCTCGCGCAGCTGATGGAGCGCGAGTGGTTCGAGCCGCCCGAGGAGTTCCGCGCCAACGCGCTGATCCGGGACATGAGCGTCCACGAGGAGGCCGCGAAGGACCCGGCCGGCTGGTGGACCAAGCAGGCCGAGGCGCTGGACTGGTTCGAGCCGCCGCAGCGCGCGCTTGACGACGACGACCCGCCCTTCTTCAAGTGGTTCGAGGGCGGCAAGCTCAACGCCTCCTACAACTGCCTGGATCGGCACGTCGAGGCCGGCCTCGGCGACCGCGTCGCGTTCCACTGGCGCGGTGAGGAGGGCGAGGAGCGCGACATCACGTACGCCTGGCTGCTGGAGCAGACCCAGCGGGCGGCCAACGCGCTGAAGTCCGCCGGCGTCGGCAAGGGCGACGTTGTCGGGATCTTCCTGCCGATGATCCCGGAGGTCGTCGTGGCGATGCTGGCGTGCGCGCGGATCGGCGCGCCGCACAACGTCGTCTTCGGCGGCTTCTCCGCCGAGTCGGTGCGCGAGCGGATGGAGTTCTCCAACGCCAAGGCGCTGATCACCGTCGACGCGGCGCGGCGCAAGGGCAAGGTCGCGCCGGTCAAGGCGGCCGTCGACGCCGTGGGCATGCGCGTCAAGACGACGTTCGTGGTCAAGGCCACGGGCATCGAGCAGTGCCCGATGGGCGAGGGCGACGTCTGGTGGCACGAGGCGCTGGAGGCGGCCGAGCCGGAGTGCCCGGCCGAGCCGCTGGATGCCGAGCACCCGCTCTACATCCTGTACTCGAGCGGGTCGACGGCCAAGCCGAAGGGCATCCTCCACACGACGGGCGGCTACCTGACGCACGTCGCGTGGACGCACAAGCACGTCTTCGACCTCAAGCCGGAGTCGGATGTGTGGTGGTGCAGCGCCGACGTCGGCTGGGTCACCGGCCACAGCTACATCGTCTACGGGCCGCTGATGAACGCGACCACGTCGGTGATGTACGAGGGCGCGCCCGACTACCCGCACCAGGGGATCTGGTGGGAGCTCTGCGAGCGCCACGGCGTGACCATCTTCTACACCGCCCCGACGGCGATCCGGGCGTGCATGAAGTGGGGGGTCGAGCACGTCGAGAAGCACGACCTGAGCAAGCTGCGGCTGCTCGGGACGGTCGGCGAGCCGATCAACCCCAAGGCGTGGCTGTGGTACTGGCGCGTGGTCGGCGGCGGGCGCTGCCCGGTCGTCGACACCTGGTGGCAGACCGAGACCGGCGGGATCATGATCACGACGCTGCCGGGCGCCCAGGCGTCCAAGCCGGGCTCCGCCGGCACGCCGCTGCCGGGCATCTCGGCCGGGGTCTTCGACGACGAGGGCCAGGACGTGCCGCCCGACCAGCAGGGGTTCCTCGCGCTGACGCATCCGTGGCCCGGGATGCTGCGGACGCTGTTCCAGGACGACGAGCGGTACGTCTCGACGTACTTCTCCAAGTGGGAGAGCTACCCGGGGACGTACTTCGTCGGCGACGCGGCCAAGTGCGACGAGGACGGCTACTTCTGGGTGATCGGGCGCGTCGACGACGTCATCAACGTCTCCGGCCACCGGCTGTCCACCGCGGAGGTCGAGAGCGCGATCGTCTCGCACCCCAAGGTCGCCGAGGCGGCGGTCATCGGCGCAGCCGACGAGGACACCGGGCAGTCGATCGCCGCGTTCGTGACCCTCGAGGGCAGCCTCGAGGGCGACGACGCGATGGTCGCCGAGATCCGCGAGCACGTCGCCGAGCGCATCGGCAAGCTCGCGCGCCCGAAGCGGATCATCTGGTCTGACGACCTGCCCAAGACCCGCTCGGGCAAGATCATGCGCCGCCTGCTGCGCGACATCGCCGAGGGCCGCGAGCTCGGCGACGTCACGACGCTGCGCGACCCCGCGGTCATGGGGCAGCTGCAGACCAAGATCAAGGAGCGCCAGGCCGGCGGCGACGAGGGCTGACGCTCGACACGAGGGTGAAGCCGGCTCCGTCCGCCCCGGTGGGCGGGCGGAGCCACGGCTACTGTGAGGGCATGCTCGTCCGCGACGTGATCCTCCGCGACGGGTCGGCGCTGCGGCTGCGCTCGCCGGTCCCCGAGGACGAGGCGGACATCCGGGCGTTCTTCGACGCCATGTCCTTCGACAACCGCTACATGCGGTTCCACGGCGCGGGGCGGACCGACCTCATCTCCCGCGACTACGCCGGCGCCGACGGCGACGCCCGTGTGCCGCTGCTGGCGCGACTGGGGGACCGCGTGGTGGCGGTCGCCGGCTACGACCGGCTCAACGAGCCGCACGCCGCCGAGGTCGCCTTCGCGGTGGCCGACGACCTGCACGGGCGCGGGCTGGCGACCCGGATGCTCGAGCAGCTCGCCGAGGTCGCCGCGCAGCGCGGCATCACGCGCTTCGACGCCGAGGTGCTGGCCGAGAACCGGCCGATGCTGCGCGTCTTCGCCAACGCGGGCTTCGACGTGCGGCGCGCCAGCGAGGGCGGCACCGTGCACCTGTCGCTGGACCTGCGCCCGTCGGCGACGCTCGAGGAGCGCATCGCCGACCGCACGCACGCGGCGACCGTGGTCTCGCTGCGGCCGCTGCTGGCGCCGCGATCGATCGCCGTCGTCGGGGCCTCGTCGCGCGAGGGCAGCGTCGGCGGGCAGATCTTCCGCGAGGTGGTCGAGAGCGGCTTCGCCGGCGTCGCCACGCCGGTGCACCCGGAGGCGGGCGTCGTCGGCTCCACGCGCGCCGCGCGGTCGCTGGCGGAGATCGAGGAGACGCCTGAGCTGGCGGTGGTGGCGGTGCCGGCGGCCGAGGTGCAGGCGGTGGCCGAGGACGCCGCGCGTGCGGGCGTCCGGGCGCTGCTGGTCGTCTCGACCGGGTTCGCCGACACCGACGAGCCGGAGGGCCAGGCGCGGCAGGAGGCGCTGCTGGACAGCGTCCGGGCCCACGGCCTGCGGCTCGTGGGCCCGAACTCGCTCGGCGTCGTCAACACCGACCCGGCCGTGAGCCTGCACGCCCTTCTGGGCAGCGTCGGCGTGCGCGCCGGCGGGCTCGGGCTGTCGTCGCAGTCCGGGGCGCTCGGCGTCGCGCTGCTCGGCCACGCCGCCGCACGGCGGATGGGCGTCTCGTCGTTCGTGGCGCTCGGCAACCGCGCCGACGTGTCGACCAACGACGTGCTCGAGCACGTCGCCGACGACGAGCGCACCACGGTCGTGGGGTTCTACGTCGAGTCGTTCGGCAATCCGCGCCGCTTCACGCAGGTGGCGCGGCGGGTGTCGCGGAGCAAGCCGATCCTGGCCGTCAAGGGCTCGCGCCGCGGCGCCGTCCCGCAGGGGCGGCTGCGGATCAGCGGTGCGCTGACCGACGAGGCGGCCACCGAGGCCCTGTTCCGCCAGGCGGGCGTGCTGCGCGTGGAGAGCACGCAGACGCTGTTCGACGCCGCGGAGCTGCTGGAGCGCCAGCCGCTGCCGGAGGCGCGGTGCCTGGGCATCGTCACGAACTCCGGCGGCCTGGGGACGGTGGCGGCCGACGCCGCGGCGGCGCGCGGCCTGGGGCTCGCCCGGCTCTCCGAGCAGACGCGGTCGTGGCTGGCGCAGGCGCTGCCGGGCGCGGATCGCCTTGGCAACCCGATCGACCTCGGCGTGCGGGCCAGCACCGGCGACCAGCGCGAGGCGGTCTCGGCGCTGCTGGCCGACGAGGCGGTCGACGCGGTGCTCGTGGTGCACATCGGGCTGAGCGGTGGGCCGGACGACGATCCGGTCCGCCGGCTGGCGGAGCTCGAGGCGGCGACCGCGGGCGCGAGCAAGCCGGTGGTGGCGTGCGTGGTCGGGCCCAACGGCGAGCTGCCGGCGCGTGACGAGCGGGTCGTGCCGAACTACCGCTTCCCCGAGGCCGCGGTGCGGGCGCTGTCGATCGCGGCCGACCGGCGCGACTGGCTCGGCCGCCGGCTCGGTCAGGCCCCGGCGCTCGAGGGGTTCGACGCCGAGGCGGCGCAGGAGGTCGCGGCGCAGGCGGGCAGCGGGTGGGCGGCGGCCGACGACGCGCGGGCGCTGCTGGGCGCGGCGGGCATCGCGCTGGCCGATGTGGCCGGGGCCGCCGACGACCTGACGGCGGTGGAGGTGCTCGTCGGCGCGGTCAACGACCCGGAGCTGGGGCCGGTCGTCGGCGTGGGCGCCGGCGGCGGCCGCCCGCTCGTCGCCGGCGACGTCGCCTTCCGCCTCGCGCCGATGACCGACCTCGACGCCGAGGAGCTCGTCGCGGCGCCCCCGGGCCTGCGCGCCGCGCTGACCGCGACGCCGCACGACGCCCCAGCGCTGCGCGAGGTGGTGCTGCGGATGGCCGCGCTGGCCGACGCGGTGCCCCAGCTGGCCGAGGTCGAGCTCGATCCCGTGCTCGTGCGGGAGGACGGGGTGGCGGTCGGCGGCGTGCGGATGCGGCTCGATGTCGCGCCGGAGCGGCTGAGCCCGAAGACGTGGTGAGACGGCGGGGTGCGTGCTTGACGTTGGAGCCTTCGCTGTGTTTCATGGTCGGGGTGAGCCGGTCTCTCCGTGACCAGGAGGCCGGTCCGCCGTACGCACGGCCGGCGGCGCCCTCGTGGCGCCGTCGGCATGCGTGCCTCCCCGCTTGCCGCCCGCGGGTCCGCTCTGCGAGGGTCGGGGGATGGGTCGCTACGAGGACGAGGTCGCACGCCACGAGTGGGCGGTGCCCGAGCGGTACAACATCGCCCACGACGTGTGCGACAAGCATCCGCGCGACAAGCTCGCGTTGATCTGGGAGCGCCACGACGGCGCCCGCCGCGACCTGACGTGGGGTGAGCTGCAGGACCTCGCCAACCAAGCCGCGTTCGTGCTGCGCGAGCACGGCGTGACGCGAGGCGATCGCGTGGCCGTCGTCCTGCCGCCCACGCCGGAGACCGCGGCGATCTTCTTCGGCACCTGGAAGCTCGGGGCGCTGCTGCTGTCCATGTCGGTGCTCTACGGCGACGAGGGCATCGCCCACCGGCTCAACGACAGCGAGCCGCGCGTGCTGGTCACCGACGCGGCCAACGCGCCCCGCTTCGCCCAGTGGAGCGGCAAGGTGCTGGTCCTCGACGAGGGCACGCTGGCCGGCGCGCCGACCGACCCGATCACCACCGACACGTCGGCCGACGACCCGGCGCAGCTCTACTACACCTCGGGCACCACCGGGCTGGCCAAGGGCATCATCCACGCCCACCGCTACCTGCTCGCCCACGAGGAGTTCATGTACTGCCACGAGGTCGCCGAGGGCGAGCGCTTCCACGGGATGGGGGAGTGGGCGTGGGCGGCGGGCATCGCGCCGCTGCTCGGGCCGTGGCGGCTCGGCGCCATCCAGGTGGTCCTGCAGCGGCAGGGCGGCTTCGACCCCCACCAGCAGCTCGACTTCCTCAGCCGCCACGAGGTCACCAACGTCTTCACGACGCCGACGGCGATGCGCTCGATGATGGCCATCGAGGACGCCGGCACGCGCTACCCGTGCCGGTTCCGCCGCGTCTGCAGCGCCGGCGAGCCGCTGAACCCCGAGGCGATCCGCTGGTTCCGCGACCAGTACGGCGTCACCGTGCTCGACTACTACGGGCTCACCGAGTCCTATCCGCTGGTCGCCAACTACCCGTGGATGGAGGTCCGCGAGGGCTCGATGGGCAAGCCGATGCCGGGCTGGGACGTCCGGATCCTCGACGAGGACGAGCAGGAGGTGGGACCGGGCGAGCGCGGCGAGATCTGCCTGCGCGCGCGCAGCAACCCGCACTACCCGCTCGGCTACTGGCGCAACGAGGAGGCCGCGCAGGAGACCTTCGGCGGCGACTGGTTCCACACCAAGGACGCGGCGACCACCGACGAGGACGGCTACTACTGGTACGCGGGGCGCGCCGACGACGTGATCATCTCCGCCGGGTACCGCATCGGGCCGTTCGAGGTCGAGTCGGCCTGCATCGAGCACCCGGCGGTGCGCGAGGCCGCCGCGGTCGCCTCGCCCGACGAGCGCCGCGGCACCGTGGTCAAGGCCTTCATCGTGCTCGCCGACGGCCACGAGGGCAGCGACGCGCTCGCCGACGAGATCAAGGGCTTCGTCCGCGACCGGCTGTCGGCCTATGCGTATCCGCGGCGGATCGAGTTCGTCACCGACCTGCCCAAGACGCTGACCGGCAAGATCCGCCGCATCGAGCTGCGCGAGCAGGAGGCCGAGCGCGCGACCGGCTGAGGCTTCGGCGCTACGCGGGCGCGGCGGCGCGCGCCGGCACCGTCACTCGCTGGTGGCGCAGCGGCGCCGTGCCGCGGATCACGACGACCTCCTCGTCGCGCCGCCCGGGCGCGATGAGGCCCTGCGCCTCGAGCTGCGCGACCCTGGCGCGCATCAACGGGCCGAGCGGCCCGCGGTGGCGCGAGGCGATGTCGGGCTCGAGCCCGCCGGCGCGCATCCGCTCCATCGTCTCGTCGATCCCGCAGATCTCGCTGTGGACGACGAGCAGGCGGCCGCCGGGGCGCAGGTGGGCCGGTGCCCCGGCGAGCAGGCGGTCGAGCAGCGCGCGCCCGTCGCGCCCGGCGTCCCACGTCCGCCCCGGCCCGCGCGACGGCAGCTCGTCGGTCCCGGCGGGCACGTACGGCGGGTTGGACACGATCACGTCGAAGGCGCGGTCGCCGAGCTGGGCGAAGAGGTCGCTGCGGATCGCGTCGACGCGGACGCCGTTCAGGCGCGCGTTGATCGCGGCGGTCAGCACCGCGCGGCGCGAGACGTCGACCGCGGTCACGCTGCGCGCCCCGCGCTTCGCGGCGCACACGGCCAGCGCGCCGCTGCCGGTGCAGACGTCGAGCACCGACGTCCGGGCGGTCACGATCTGCTCGCGCAGCGCCGAGGCCAGCAGCCACGTGTCCGAGATGGGCGAGAACACGCCGGGAAGCGTGACGATCCGCATGACGGGGGAGGTATCCCGCGTGACGTCCGCGCCAAACCCCATCGGTCCCGAGGAGGCGGTCGCGCGGCTGCGCGCGCCGTTCGAGGTCCCGCGACCGATGACCGTCGGGGTCGAGGAGGAGCTGATGATCCTCGACGCCGCGACGCTCGACCTCGCGCCACGGGTCGACGAGGTCCTTGCGGCGGTGGGCGGCGACGCCCGCTTCAAGCGCGAGATGCCGGCCGCGCAGGTCGAGATCGCCGGGCCGGTCTGCGCCACCGTCGGCGAGGCGGCCGCCGCGCTGCGGGCGGCCCGCGCCGACCTCGTGGCCGCCGTGGACGGCGCGGTGCGGTTCGCCGGCGCGGGCGTGCACCCGTTCGCCGCGCCGCACGGCGAGCTGAACCCCGGCGAGCGCTACGCGGCGATGCTGGCCGAGTATGGCGCCATCGCCCGCCGGCAGCTCGTCTTCGGCCTGCACGTCCACGTGGCCGTCAGCGGCGCCGATCGCGCGCTGGCGGTCTTCAACGCCCTCCGCGGCCACCTGCCGGCGCTGGCGGCGCTCGGGGCATCGGCGCCGTTCTACGCCGGCCGCGACACGGGCCTGGCCTCGGTTCGTCCCAAGATCTGCGACCTGCTGCCGCGGCAGGGCGTGCCGCCGGCGATGCCGACGTGGGAGGCGCTGGCCGAGGCGCTCGCCTGGGGGCGCGCGAGCGGCCGCTTCCCGGACCCCGCGCAGTGGTGGTGGGAGGCGCGGCTGCACCCGCTGCACGGGACCGTCGAGGTGCGCGTGCCCGACGCGCAGGCGACGGTCGGCGACGTCGCGGCGATCGCCGCCGTCGTCCACGCGCTCGTCGCGACGCTGGCCGAGCGCCACGACGCCGGCGAGGCGCTCGGCGCGCCGGCCTGCTGGCGCATCGCCGAGAACCGCTGGTCGGCGTGCCGCCACGGCGTCGAGGGCGACTGGGCCGATCCGGAGACCGGCCGGCGCCGGCCGATGCGCGACCACCTCGAGGCGCTGCTCGACGAGCTGACGCCCGCCGCGGACCGCCTCGGCTGCGCGGACGAGCTCGCGGCGGCGCGTGACCTCGTGCGCCATCCGCGCGCGCGGCACGCGCGGGAGATCGCCGAACGTCAGGGCACCGGAGCCTGGGCCGTGGAGCTGGCCGACCGCTTCCTGGGCTAAGCGCCGTGGCGGGCGGGTATGCGCCCCACATGCCGTCCGCCCCAACGCCGCGGGGACCCCTGTCCGAACTCGTCCTCGGCGCGCTGCACCACGCCCCCGGGTCCGCGCTGCCGGCTGTGGCCCTCGACCACGTCGGCGACCCGCTGGCCGACGACGACCTGCACCTCGCGCTCTACTGCTGCTACGAGCTGCACTACCGCGGGTTCGACGGGGTCGACGAGGCCTGGGAGTGGGATCCCGGGCTGCTGGCGCTGCGTGCGCGGATGGAGGCCGTCTTCGAGCAGGGGCTGCGCGACGCGCTCGCGGGCTGGACGCCGCCGCCGGCCGACGCCACGACGATGGACCTCGCGCTGCGGACGATCATCGACGCCGACGATGCGCCGTCCCTCTCCCGCCACCTGGAGACGCGCGGCACCCTCCAGCAGCTGCACGAGTTCCTGGTGCACCGCTCGGCCTACCAGCTCAAGGAGGCCGACCCGCACTCGTTCGCCATCCCGCGCCTGTCCGGGCCGCCGAAGGCGGCGCTCGTCGAGGTGCAGGCCGACGAGTACGGCGGCGGCGACCCGGCGCGCGTCCACGCCAAGCTGTTCGCCGACACGCTGCGCGCCGTGGGGCTCGACGACACCTACGGCGCCTACCTCGACCGCCTGCCCGGCGTGACGCTGGCGACGGTGAACCTCATGTCGCTCTTCGGGCTGCACCGGCGGCGGCGGGGGATGATCGTCGGGCACCTGGCGCTGTTCGAGATGACCTCCTCGATCCCGAACCGGCGCTACGCGACCGGGCTGCGGCGCCTCGGCTTCCGGACCAAGGCGGCCACGGAGTTCTTCGACGAGCACGTCACCGCCGACGCGGTCCACGAGAACGTCGCGTCGGTCGATCTCGCGGGAGGCCTGGTGCGCGGCGAGCCCGCGCTCGTCGACGACGTCCTCTTCGGCGCCCGGGCGCTCGTGGAGCTCGAGGGCCGCTGGGCCCGCCACCTGCTCGCGGCGTGGGAGCGCGGCGCGTCGTCGCTGCGCGCGCCGCTCGGCCTTCGGGTGGCGGCATGAGCGACGAGGCCCGCATAACGCCCTACCGCGACGGCCCGCTGCTGGTCCGCGGCCCGTTCGTGCTCGCCGACCAGGACGGCAACGAGATCGAGGTCCGCAACCGCACGATCGCCCTGTGCCGCTGCGGCCGCTCGCGGCGCAAGCCGTTCTGCGACGGGATGCACAAGGCCGTGGGCTGGCGCGCCGCCAGCGCCGCGCAGGACCCCGACGGCCCGCTCCGCGAGGCCTGACGACAGCACCACCCGCCCCCCACGCGCACACAGCGACGTCGAGGGACGAATCTTCCACCCCCACGGTGGATGATTCGTCCCTCGACGCTTGCTGGGGTGGGTGTCGAGCCGGGGAAACCCTCCGGGCGCCGGTGCGTAAGGATGAGGCGATGGGACTTCTCTCCGGCAAGCGGCTGCTGATCACCGGCGTGCTGACCGACCGCTCGATCGCGTTCGCGGTGGCGCGGCGCGCGCAGGAGGAGGGGGCCGAGATCGTCCTGACCGGCTTCGGCCGCGCCCTGCGGCTGACCCAGCGGATGGCCCAGCGGCTGCCGGAGCCGCCGGACGTGCTCGAGCTCGACGTGACCAACGACGAGCAGCTCGACGCGGTCGCCACCGAGCTCGAGCAGCGCTGGGGCGCCCTCGACGGCGTGCTGCACGCGATCGCCTTCGTGCCCGGCGACGCCCTCGGCGGGCGCTTCCTCGAGGCGCCGGCGGAGTCCGCCAAGAGCGCCTTCGAGATCAGCGCGTTCTCCTACAAGTCGCTGGGCGCCGCGATGGCGCCGCTGCTCGAGCGCGCCGAGGGCGGCGGCTCGCTCGTCGGCCTGGACTTCGACGCCTCGGTCGCCTGGCCCGTCTACGACTGGGCCGGCGTCTCGAAGGCCGCGCTGGAGTCGGTCAACCGCTACCTCGCCCGTGACCTCGGCGCGCGCGGCATCCGCTCCAACCTCATCTCCGCCGGCCCGCTGCGCACGATGGCCGCCGGCGCGATCGAGGGCTTCGACGTCCTCTCGTCTGCGTGGGAGCGCGGCGCGCCGCTGGGCTGGGACCTCGAGGACCCCGACCCCGTCGCCGACGCCTGCCTGTTCCTGCTGTCGCCGCTCTCGCGGGCGATCAGCGGCGAGATCGTCCACGTCGACGGCGGCTTCCACGCCGTCGGCGCGCCCGGGGCGATGCAGCTCGCGCCCGGCGCCCCGGCGGCCGAGTAGGCCGCTACGAGACCGCCGTCGGCGGCTCGGGCTTCGAATACACCGCGCGCCACCACAGCTCCGCCAGCACGCGGATCGACTGGTGCGCGTCGCCGCCGCCCTGGATCAGCTCGAGCGTCACGTGACGCTCGACCATCGCCAGGAGCGCCTGCGCGGCCAGCCGCGGCGGGATGTCCGACGGGGCGATCCCGCGATCCTGGTCGCGGGCGATGCGCGCCGTGGCGCCCTCGACGAACCGGACCACGTACGGCGCCCACTGGGGCGGCAGGCGGTCCTCCTCGCCGGAGAGCATCGCGGCCAGCGTGAGCACGTGCCCGTCGCGGTCGATGATCTTCACGGTCCGTGCCAGGCTGCGGCGCAGCTCCGCGCGCGGGTCGTCGCCGCCGTTCAGATACGGCGCGGCGGCCTCGTACATGTCGAGGAACGTCCGCTGGATCAGGCGGTCGACGATCGCCCGCTTGTTCGGGAAGTAGAAGTAGAGCGCCGTGCGGCTGACGAACGCGCGCCTGGCGATCACGTCCATCGTCAGCCGCCGGTACTCCGTGTCGGCCAGGGCCTCGCGAGCTGCGTCGAGGATGCCCTCCTCCGTCGC
Source organism: Baekduia sp. (assembly GCA_035765735.1). Lineage (GTDB taxonomy): Bacteria > Actinomycetota > Thermoleophilia > Solirubrobacterales > Solirubrobacteraceae > Baekduia. Next base: position 60,508 of record DASTWY010000011.1, read on the forward strand.
GTTGCGCGACGCGTCCCGCAGCGGCTCGCCGGCCTCGCTCACGCGCTGGCCAGCTCGAGCTCGTGGGCGATCCGGTCGCGCGTGTCGCTCGGCGCGACCACCTCGTCCACGAACCCCGCCGCGGCAGCCACCCGTACCGGCAGGTGCTCGGCGGCGTAGGCATCGGCGAGCGCCTGCGCGTCCGCGCCGGCCGCGATCTCGCGCCGGCGGACCAGCTCGACCGCCTGCCGCGCGCCCATGACGCCGATCCGGGAACCGGGCCAGGCGAGGGTCAGCGTCGCACCGAGATCGCGAGAGTTCATGACGATGTGCGCTCCACCATACGCCTGACGGAGGGTCACCGTCACGCGTGGGACGGTCGCCCGGCCGAACGCGCGCAGCAGCCCGGCGCCGTGGCGCAGCACGCCGGCGGCCTCCTGGCGCGTGCCCGGTAGGTATCCGGGGGTGTCGGCCAGCACGACCAGCGGGATGCGGAAGCGGTCGCAGAGGTCGACGAACCAGGAGCCCTTCTCGGACGCATCAGCGTCCAGGCAGCCACCGAGATGTCGCGGCTGGTTGGCGATCACGCCGACCGGCCGGCCCTCGAGGTGGCCGAAGCCGACGACGAGGTTGCGGGCCCAGCGCGGCGACAGCTCCAGCAGCGCGCCGCGATCCAGCAGCGCGGCGGCGACGTCGCGCACGTCGTAGACCTGGCGCTCGGACGCCGGCAGCGGCGCCGACGGATCGGTGACCGGCGGTGCGCCCGGCGGGACCAGGGGCGGCGACTCACCGACGCGGCCGGGCAGCACCAGCAGCAGCTCGCGCACCAGCTCGGCAGCGTGGACGTCGTCGCGGGCGACGAGCTGTGCGACGCCGTTGGCGCCCTGGACCTTCGGGCCGCCCAGCTCGGCGCTGGTCACCGACTCGCGCGTCACGCGCTCGATGATCTTGGGGCCGGTCAGGAACATCACGGCCTCCTGCGTCATGACCGTGAAGTCGCCCAGCGCGGGCGAGTAGGCGGCGCCGCCGGCGCATGGACCGCTGACGACGCTGATCATCGGCACCGTCGCCGTGGCCTGGGCGCGGAAGATCGCCCCGTAGGCGGTCAGCGCCGCCACGCCCTCCTGAAGCCGGGCGCCACCCGAGTGGGGGAAGCCGACGACCGGCACGCCGAGCGCGTCGGCCCGCGCGATGGTGCGGGCGATCGTCTCGCCGCCCGCGGTGCCCAGCGAGCCGCCCTTGAAGGAGCCGTCCTGCGCCCAGGCGACGACGGCGCGCCCCTGGACGCGGCCGCTGCCCGACAGCACGCCGTCGCCGACGGCGGTGCGGATCGGGCGGAAGGTGCCGGCGTCGAACAGCAGCTCGAGGCGCGCGCGGGCCCCCGACGCCAGCTGGCCGACCCCGACGTCGAAGACCGCGCTCATCTCAGGCCGCCTGCAGGACGAGGGTGGCGTTCTGGCCGCCGAAGCCGAACGAGTTGCTCAGCGCGACCTTGAGGTCGGGCGCCTCGCGCGGCGCTCCGGCGACGTGGTCGGCGGCGCACTCCGGGTCGACCTCCTCGAGCCCGAGGGTCGGCGGCAGCGCGCCGCGGCGCAGCGCCTCGACGCAGGCCAGCGCCTCGATCGCGCCGGCGGCGCCGAGCGTGTGCCCGACCGCGCCCTTGCACGACGAGACCGGTGGGCCGTCCTCGCCGAGCACCTGGCGGATCGCCATCGTCTCGATGCGGTCGTTGAACGGCGTGCTCGTGCCGTGGGCGTTGACGTAGCCGATGTCCTCGGGCGCCATGTCGGCGTCGCGCAGCGCCGCCTGCATCGACTTGATCGCCCCGCGGCCGTTCTCGTCGGGCTGGGTGATGTGGAACGCGTCGTTCGACGCGCCGTAGCCGACGACACGGGCCAGGATCTGCGCGCCGCGGGCGCGGGCGTGCTCCTCGCGCTCGAGGATCAGCACGGCGGCGCCCTCGCCCATGATGAAGCCGTCGCGGCGCGCGTCGAACGGGCGCGAGATGCCCTCGCGCGAGAGCGCGCCCATGCGGCGGAAGGCCGCCAGGCACAGGCCGACGAGCGCGGCCTCGGTGCCGCCGGCGACGACCGCGTCGGCCTCGCCGCGCTCGATCATGCGCTTGGCCTCGCCGATGGCGTGCGAGCCGGTCGCGCACGCCGACGCCACCGAGAAGCCGGGGCCGTGCGCGCCGAGGCGCATGGCGATGTGGCCGGCGGCGGCGTTGGGCATCATCATCGGCACGAAGAGGGGAGAGACCGAGCGGTCGCCCTCCCGCAGCCAGGTCGTGCACTCGCGCTGCAGCGTGGTGAGGCCGCCGACGCCGGTGCCCATCACGACGCCGACGCGGTCGGGGTCGACGCCCTCGCGCAGCCCCGCCTCGTCCGCGGCCTCGTCGGCCGCGCCGATGGCCAGCTGCGTGAAGCGGTCGGTGCGCCGCGCCTCCTTGGGCGTCAGGACCGACTCCGGGTCGAAGTCGGCGCACGGGGCGATGCCGTCCTCGGTGATGCCGCCCTGCATCCCGAGGAGGTTGTCGAAGAAGGCGTCGGCGCCCGTGCCGACGGGGGAGACGACGCCGCGTCCGGTGACGACGATCCCGGGCACTAGGCGGCGGTCGACTGCAGGCGCTCGACGAGCGCGATCGCGTCGCCCACGGAGGCGATGCCCTTCAGGTCCGGATCGGCGATCTGGACGTCGAAGCGGTCCTCGAGCGCCTTGACGAGCTCGACGAGGTCGAGCGAGTCGACGTCGAGGTCCTCCCAGGTGGTCTCCGGCTGGGCGTTCTCGGCGTCGGGCACCTTGATCGCCGCGAGCTCGGCGCGGATGGCCTCGAGGATCTCCTGCTGGTTCGCCATGGTGTGCGTGCTCCTGTGGGGTACGTGGATGGTCTAGGCGCCCAGGCCGCCGTCGACGGCGAGGGTCGCTCCGTTGATGTAGGCGGCATCGTCGCTGACGAGGAAGCTCACCGCGGCGGCGACCTCCTCGGGCTGCCCGATGCGCCCGGCCGGCACGGCGCCGGCGAGGTCGCCGGTCAGCTCGGCCGTCATGTCCGTCTCGATCACGCCGGGCGTGACCGCGTTGCAGGTGATGTTGCGCTTGCCCATCTCGCGGGCGACGACGCGCGTGTACCCGAGCAGGCCGGCCTTGGCCGCGACGTAGTTGGCCTGGCCGGGGTTGGCGCGCTCGGCCACGACCGACGAGATGTTGACGATGCGGCCCCAGCGCGCGCGGAGCATGTCCTCCAGCCCGCGCTTGGTGCAGTTGAAGGCGCCGGTGAGGTTCGTGTCGATCACGCGCGCCCAATCCTTGTCGGGCATGCGGATGGCCAGGCCGTCGGCGGTCACGCCCGCGTTGTTGACGAGCACGAGCACGGGCTTGCCGTGCTGCTCGCGCACGGCCTCGAAGGCGGCCTGGACGCTGGTGGCGTCGGTGACGTCGGCGGTGACGTCGCCGCCGCTGCGGCCCAGCGTGGCCACGGTCCAGCCGTCGCCGCGCAGGCGCTCGGCGATCGCCGCGCCGATGCCGCGGGTGCCGCCGGTGACCAGCGCGACCCCGTCGTCCTTACGCGCAGACAACGCGGCGCTCCTTCCAGCTCACGACGCCCGCGCCCCAGACGAACCCGGCGCCGAAGGCGGCGAAGGCGACCGTCATGCCGGGCTGCAGCTGGCCGTCGGCCTCGGCCTGGGCCAGGGCGATCGGGATCGACGCCGACGACGTGTTGGCGACGCGGTCCACGTTGATGGCGATGCGGTCGCGGGGAACGCCGAGCTCGGCGGCGGCCGCCTCGATGATCCGCGAGTTGGCCTGATGGGCGACGAAGAGGTCGATGTCGGCGGGGGCGACGTCCGAGCGGCGCAGGGCTTCCGAGGTCGCCTCGACCATGCGCGCGACGGCGTGGCGGTAGACCTCGCGGCCCTCCATGCGGAGCTTGCGCTCGTCGCGGCCGGCGAAGAGGAGGTCGGCCTGGTCGGGGTCGGAGCCGAGGACGAAGCGGCCGCAGCCGCGGTCGAGCTCGCCGGCGGCCACGACGACCGCGCCGGCGCCGTCGCCGAAGAGCACCGCGGTGCCGCGGTCCTCCTGGTCAGTGATGCGGCTGAGGGCCTCGGCGGCGCAGACGAGCACGACCTGGGCGCGGCCGGTCTCCACGAGCGCGGCGGCCTGGTCGAGCGCGTAGAGGAAGCCGGCGCAGGCGGCGTTGAGGTCGACGGTGGCCGCGCCGTGAGCGCCGATGAGGCGTGCGACGTCGGGGGCGAGCCCGGGCGTGATGCGGTCGGGCGTGATCGTGGTGACGATCAGCTGGTCGACCTCGCCGGGCGTGCGGCCGGCGTCGGCCAGCGCCTCGACGCAGGCGCGTGCGGCCAGCGGCGCGATCGGCTCGTCGGGCTCCAGCCAGTGGCGCGTCCGGATCCCGGTGCGGCGGACGATCCAGGCGTCGGTGGTGTCCAGGCGCGCCTCGAAGTGGTCGTTGCCGATCGCCCGGTCGGGCAGCGCGGCACCCACGCCGAACAGGCCGGCGGTCAGGCCGCGGGGCAGCGGCGGCTGGAAGCGCGTGCGCGTCCGGGGAGCGGGTGTCGCAGCCGCGCGGGCGGCCGCCGTCTCGGTGATCGTCGCGGCCATCAGGCGGCCGCCAGCGTTCGCTTGACGAGGCCGGTGAGCACCGCGCCGGGGCCGTGCTCGACGAAGCGCTCGACGCCGGCGGCGCGCAGGGCGAGCAGCGTCTCGCGCCAGCGCACGCCGCGCAGCAGGTTCTCGCTGAGCTCGCCGCGGACGTCCTGGAACGGCGCAGCGGTGCCGTTGCCGTAGACGGGGAACGCCCCGGGGCGGACCTCGACGCGCTCCAGCGCCGCCTGCAGGCGGTCGGCGGCCGGCTCCATCAGCGGGGAGTGGAAGGCGCCGGAGACCGGGAGGCGGCGGGCGCGGGCGCCGGTCTCGTCGCGGGCGGCCTCCTCGGCCTGCTCGATCGCGGCGACGTCGCCGGAGAGCACCAGCTGGCCGGGGGCGTTGTCGTTGGCGACGGTGAGGTTCAGGCGCGCGGCCAGCGCGCGGACCGCGTGGTCCTCGCCGCCGAGCATCGCGAGCATCGTGCCGGCGCGCTGCTCGCTGGCGTCGGCCATCGCGGCGGCGCGCTCGGCGACGAGCGCGACGGCGTCGTCGAAGTGCAGCACGCCAGCGGCCACGAGGGCGGCGTACTCGCCGAGCGAGTGGCCGGCGGCCGCGCGAACGTCGGCGGCCTCGTCCGGGGAATCGGCGCGCCAGACGTCCCAGGCTGCCACGCTGCAGAGGAAGATCGCGGGCTGCTGGAAGCGCGTCCCCTCGTCCAGGCGCTCGAAGGGGTCGAAGCCCAGCAGCTCCAGGCCGCGCTCGAACGCGGGGTGGCCCCGGTAGGGCTCGTCCATGTCGGGAGCGTGACTGCCCTGCCCTGGGAAGATCGCGGCGATCGGCGGCACTATCCATACGTAGCGTGTCGCCGCCTCGAGGTTTCGCCATCTCGACACACGGCCTCGTGGATGTCGAATCGCCGTTCCGGGTGCGGCGCGCCCCAGGTGCGGCCCCACCGGCCCCCTACGCCCCGCCGTCGAGGGACGAATCAACCACCGCCACGGTGGCTCAGTCGTCCCTCGACGGCGTGCGGGTGGCGACATTGCCTGCCTTTCCCACAGGGGAAGTGAAGATGCGCTACGGTTCCCCAACCCTGCAAATCCCACAGGCTTTGTCGAGAAACCGGAGGAACCATCGTGAGATCGAAGACCCTGCTTCCCGTCCTGGCCGCCGCGGCCCTCGGCTCGTCGCTGCTGGCCGGCTGCGGCGGGGCCTCCGACGATCCGGCCGCGGCTGCGGCCGGCGGCGGCGACGCCAGGACCACGCTGTCGCTCGTCGCCTACTCCACGCCCGAGGTCGTCTACGACGAGATCATCCCCGGCTTCCAGAAGACGCCCGCCGGCGAGGGCGTCGGCTTCAAGACGTCGTTCGGCGCGTCCGGCGACCAGAGCCGCGCCGTCGAGGGCGGCCTGCACGCCGACGTCGTCGCCTTCTCGCTGGCGCCCGACGTCGACCGCCTCGTCGGCGATGGCCTCGTCGCCGGCGACTGGGCCGACACCCCGACCAAGGGGCTCGTCAGCACCTCGGTCGTCGCGCTCGTCGTGCGCAAGGGCAATCCCAAGGGCATCCACGGCTGGGACGACCTCCTCAAGCCCGGTGTCGAGGTGGTGACGCCCAACCCGTTCACCTCGGGCTCGGCGAAGTGGAACCTCCTCGGCGCGTACCAGCACGGCGGCCTGCCCTACGTGCGCACGCTCCTCACCGACCACGTCAAGGTCCAGCCCAAGTCCGGGCGCGAGGCGCTGCAGACGTTCACCAGCGGCGAGGGCGACGTCCTCATCTCCTACGAGAACGAGGCGCTCACGGCCCAGAAGAAGGGTGAGGACGTCGACTACGTCATCCCGTCGGACACGTTCAAGATCGACAACCCGATCGCGGTGACCAAGGACGCGTCGCCCGCCGCCAAGGCGTTTGTCGACTACGCGCTGAGCACGCCCGCGCAGGAGCGCTTCGCCGCGTGGGGGTACCGGCCGGTGGACGCGTCGGTCCTCAAGGCCAACGCGTCGAGGTTCCCGGACCCGAAGAAGCTCGTCACGATCGACGACGTCGGCGGCTGGGACGTGGTCGACCCGCAGCTGTTCGACGCGGACACCGGGGCGATCGCCAAGATCGAGGAGGACGCGGGGGTGTCGACGGCCTCGTGAGCGTCGCGACCGCCAAGGTCCTCCCGGGCCGGGCGCGTTCCCGGGGAGCCGTGCGCTCCCCGGGCGGTGCGCTCGGCCTCGGCGTGGCGACGCTCTGGCTGAGCGTCATCGTCCTGCTGCCGCTCGCCGCGGTCGTCGTCGCGTCGCTCGACGGCGGCCTCGGCGCGTTCTGGCATGCCGTCTCCGGCCGCCAGGCCGTCGCGGCGCTGCGGTTCACGATCGTCGTGTCGCTGGTCGTCGCCACGGCCAACGCCGTCATGGGCACCCTGATCGCCTGGGTCCTCGTGCGCGACCCGTTCCCCGGGCGGCGCATCGTCAACGCGGTCATCGACCTGCCGTTCGCGCTGCCGACGATCGTCGCCGGCATCACGCTGCTGGCGCTCTACGGCCCGACCAGCCCGATCGGCGTGAACGTGGCGTTCACGCAGGCCTCGGTCGCCTTTGCGCTGCTCTTCGTGACGCTGCCGTTCGGCGTGCGCGCCGTCCAGCCGGTCCTGCTCGAGCTCGACCGCGAGATGGAGCATGCGGCCGCCTCCCTGGGCGCGTCAGCGACGGCGACCTTCCGGCGGATCGTGCTGCCCAACCTCGTGCCGGCGATCCTGTCCGGCGCCGCGCTGTCGTTCGCGCGGGCCGTCGGCGAGTTCGGCTCCGTGGTGTTGATCTCGGGCAACAAGCCGTTCGACACGCAGGTCACGTCGGTCTTCGTCTTCAAGCAGGTCGAGAGCGACAACGCCACCGGCGCGGCCGCGGTCGCCGTCGTGCTGCTCGCGGTGTCGCTGGCCGTGCTGCTCGGCCTGCGCGTGATCGAGCGCTGGGGGAGCCGGCATGACCGCTAGGCCGTCCGGCCGCCTCGCGCTGCGGCTCGTCGCGCTCGGGTACCTGGCGCTGATCCTGCTCGTCCCGGTCGCGGTGGTGCTGGTCCGCACCTTCGAGCCCGGGCTCGGCGAGGTGCGGGCGTCGATCACCACGCCGGCGGCCATCCACGCCTTCTGGCTGACGATCGAGCTGGCGGCGATCGCCGTGCCGCTGAACACCGCGTTCGGGATCGTCACCGCCCTCGTGCTGGTCCGCGGCGAGGTACGGGGCAAGCGCGTGCTCGAGGCGCTGATCGACCTGCCGTTCGCGGTGTCCCCCGTGGTGGTCGGGCTGGCGCTCGTGCTGCTCTACGGGCGGGTTGGCTGGTTCGGACCATGGCTGGCCGAGCACGGCATCCAGATCGTCTTCTCCGTCCCAGGGATGGTGCTCGCGACGATCTTCGTGACCCTGCCGTTCGTGGTCCGCGAGGTGGCGCCGGTGCTGCGCGAGGTCGGCGACGACCAGGAGCAGGCCGCCGCCACGCTGGGCGCGTCGGCCTGGCAGACCTTCCGGCGCATCACGCTGCCGGCCATCCGCTGGGGCGTCGCCTACGGCGTCGTGCTCTCGACCGCGCGCGCGATCGGCGAGTTCGGGGCGGTCAGCGTCGTCTCGGGGAAGATCTCCGGCGAGACGGTCACGCTTCCGCTCCTCGTCGAGCAGCGCTTCACGAACTTCGACCTCGCCGGGGCGTACGCCGCCTCGGCCCTCCTGGCCCTGATCGCGCTGGCGACCCTGCTGGCAATGACTGTCCTGCACCGCCGAGGTGATGCCGCATGATCTCCGCCACGTCCATCGTCAAGCGCTACGGCGACTTCCTGGCGCTCGACGACGTCTCCGTCGCCATCGAGCCGGGCTCGCTGACGGCGCTGCTGGGGCCATCGGGCTCGGGCAAGTCGACGCTGCTGCGGGTGATCGCCGGGCTGGAGGCTCCGGACGGCGGCGAGGTCGTGCTCGACGGCCGCGACGTCACGCGCGTGCCGCCGCAGCGGCGCGACGTCGGCTTCGTGTTCCAGCACTACGCGGCGTTCAAGCACCTGACGGTGCGGGAGAACGTCGCCTTCGGCCTGCGGATCCGCAAGCGGCCGAAGGCGGAGATCGCGGCGCGCGTCGACGAGCTGCTGGAGATCGTCGGCCTCGCGGGCTACCAGGGGCGCTATCCGGCGCAGCTGTCGGGTGGGCAGCGGCAGCGGATGGCGCTGGCCCGGGCGCTGGCGATCCAGCCGAAGGTCCTGCTGCTCGACGAGCCGTTCGGGGCGCTGGACGCCAACGTGCGCGCGGAGCTGCGGGCCTGGCTGCGGCGCCTGCACGAGGAGGTCGAGGTCACGACGGTGCTCGTGACCCACGACCAGGAGGAGGCCATGGAGCTGGCCGACCGGATCGTCGTCCTCAACGGCGGCCGCGTCGAGCAGGCCGGCCCGCCGCGCGAGCTCTACGACCGGCCGGTGAACGCGTTCGTCATGGGCTTCCTCGGACCGGTGGCGCGGCTGGGCGACGGCCTGATGCGGCCGCACGACCTCGAGGTCCGCGCCGAGCCGGAGCCGGGCGCCGTGGAGGCGCAGGTGGTGCGCGTCGTGCACCTCGGCTTCGAGGTGCGGGCGGAGCTGCGGCTGCCCGGGGCCGACGAGCCCGACGTGGCGGTGCAGCTGACGCGCCACGAGGCCGACCAGCTGGAGCTGGTGGCCGGCGACATCGTGTACGTGCGAACGGGCGTGGCGCTGGGGCGGGAGTTCAGGCCCGTCGGGTGACCCACGCCTCGGGATCGTTCGCCAGGTCGCGGACGTCCTCGGGCAGCTCGCCGGCGGCGAGGTCGGCGAGCGTCACGCGCTCGACGACGCTGCGCAGGCTCGCGCGGACGGCGATCCAGACCTGCTGGAGCGGCTCGGCCGAGCCGCTGTAGTCGACGTCCTCCGGCTGGCCGCCGCGCACGGACGCCAGCGGACCTTCGACGGCGCGGATGATGTCGGCGACGGTGATGTCCTCGGCGGGCCGGGCGAGCCAGTAGCCGCCCTCGGCGCCGCGCCGGCTGGTGACCAGCCCGGCGTGGCGCATGTCGGCCAGGATGTTCTCCAGGAACTTGAGCGGGATGCTCTGCGCGCGCGCCAGGTGGTCGCCCTTGGTCGGGCGCTCGGGTCCGGCCACCGCGAGCTCGATCGCGGCGCGGACCGCGTAGTCGGCCTTGGCGGAGATGCGCACCGGCCCATCGTTCCAGACGGCGCGGCCGCCGCGAGGTCCGCGCGCGCCGCCACGCCGCGAAGCCCCCCAGCGCGTCGAGGGACGAATCATCCACCGTGGCGGTGGACGATTCGTCCCTCGACGTTCCGTGGGGGGTCTGGAGACGGCCGGGGGCCGAGGGGCGGGGCGGGAGCTCAGCCCGCGGCGTGCGGGTTGCCCGTGCTCGCCGCGCGGTCGCCCTCCTTGGGCGTCGACGTGCTGGGCGTGCCGCGCTCGCGGGCGCCGGTGTCGCCACCGCCCTTGCCGCTCTCGCCCGCGGGGCCGGTGTCGGTGCCCTCCGACGAGGCGGCGCCGTCGGGCTGGTCCTCGGGGTAGCCGCCGGGCGCGCTGCTCTGGTCGCGCGGATCGTGCTCGTGATCGGGGGCGCGTTCGTCGTCCATGCCCCAGGGCCTACCCACCCTCCACCCGCGGAAGTCCACCCCAAGACGCGTCGAGCGACCCCCAACGCGTCGAGGGACGAATCATCCACCGCCACGGTGGATGATTCGTCCCTCGACGCTTGCGAGGGTCCCTCGACGCTTGCGAGGGTGCCTGGACGCTTGCGAGGGTGCGAGGAGCGGCGGGCGGCCGTGGCCCGCGCGCGCCCTACAGCAGCCCGAAGGCCCGGCCGGCGTCGGCGGCCAGGTTGAGCAGCGGCGACGGGATGACCCCGAAGAAGAGGACCGCGGCGCCCGCGACGGCGGCCACAAGCGTGACCTCCCAGTTGCCGCGCTCGGCGACCGGGTCGGCACCGGCCAGGCGGGGGGCGGCGACGGCGCCGCCGGTGCCGGCGACCTCCTCGGCGCTGGGCGCCGGGCGCATCCACATCACCGCGACGACACGCAGGTAGTAGGCCAGGGAGATCATCGAGCCGATGACGATCACGATGCCCAGCCACGTGTAGCCGCCGTCGGCCGCCGCGTCGATGAGCTGGAACTTGCCGATGAAGCCTGCCGTCGCCGGGATGCCGGCCAGCGAGAGCATCGCCAGCGTCATCGGCCACGCCAGCAGCGGCCGCGTGGCGCCGATGCCGGCCAGCGCGCGAACGTCGTCGCCGAGCGCCGTCTCGCGCTCGCGCGCCACGACGACCGCGAACGCGGCGACATTCATCAGCAGGTACACGGCGAGGTAGAAGACCGTCGCCTTGACGCCCGTGGCCGAGGCCACGACGACGCCGGCCAGCAGGTAGCCGGCCTGGGCGACCGACGACCACGCCAGCAGGCGCTTGACCGACGACTGCGACAGCGCGCCGACGTTGCCGACGACGATCGTCACCGTGGCCAGGGTCGCCAGCGCCGGGGCCCAGTCGGCGTGGGCGTCGATCAGGGCGACGTCGAACAGGCGCAGCGCGGCGCCGAACGCGGCGGCCTTCGTCGCGACCGCCATGAACGTCGTCACGGGCGTCGGGGCGCCCTCGTAGACGTCGGGCGTCCACTGGTGGAACGGCGCGACCGAGGCCTTGAAGCCGAGGCCGACGATCGCCAGCGCGATGCCCGTCAGCAGGAGCACGTCGTTGCCGGCGCCGCCCGCCACCGCCTGGGCGATGCCCTGGAAGTCCGTGTTCCCGGACGCCCCGTAGAGCAACGCGAGGCCGTAGAGGAAGGTCGCCGAGCCCACCGAGCCGATGATCAGGTACTTCAAGCCCGACTCCAGCGAGCGCTCGCGGCGCATCTCGGTCGCGCACAGCACGTACAGCGGGATCGACAGCAGCTCGAGCCCGAGGAACAGCGTCACCAGGTTCTGCGCGGCGGCGAGGATCACCATGCCGGCGGCCGACCACAGCATCATCGCGTAGTACTCGCCGTGGGCGGCCTCGCGCGGGGCGAGCGCGCGCCACGACAGCAGCGTCGCGGCGATGCCCGTGACGCTGACGATGAACGTGATCATCAGCGTCAGGTCGTCGAGGCGCATGCTGCCCTGCGAGCCCTTGGCGACGAAGAGGTCGGTCGCGTGGTTCCACTGCCACACGCCCAGCCCGATCGCCGCGCCGAACGTCGCGAGGGCCAGGAACGGCACGAGCTGCTCGCGGATGAAGCGCCCGCGCAGCAGGCCGGCGATCAGGACGACGAGCGACCCGCCGAACAGGGCGATGATGGGCGAGAGCCCCGCCCAGTCGATGGAGGGCTTGGTGATGGCGGCGAGCATGGGAGCGAAGTGGGTCACGGCTTCGACGACGCGGTCGGGGTGGCGGGCGCAGCGGCCTGCTGGGCGGTGGAGTCCGCGATCTGGCCGGCGGCCCGGACGGACTTGGTGATCTCCGGCTCGCCGCGGTGCAGCACCAGCTGCGGGTAGAGGGCGAGGCCGACGATCGCGGCGACCAGCGGCACCAGCACGAGGCCCTCGCGCGCAGAGATCTCGCGCGAGGCGACCTCGGGGCCGACGCGGTTGTGCACCGCGCGGATGAACAGCCGCAGCGAGTACACGGCGGCCATCCCGACGCCGACGAAGGCGATCGCGCAGATGACCAGCTTGGAGTGGAAGACGCCGAGCAGGATGAGGAACTCGCCGACGAAGTTCGACGAGCCGGGCATGGCCAGGTTGGCCAGCGCGACGATCAGGAACAGCGTGGCGAGCACCGGCGCGCGGAACGCGATGCCGCCCATGTCGCGGAGATCCTCGCTGCCGCCGGCGCGGTGGGCGAGGTAGGCGACGACGACGAACGCCGGCGCGACGACCAGGCCGTGGTTGACGGCCTGCAGGATCGCGCCCTGGGCGCCGTCGCCGTTGAGGGCGAAGATGCCGAGGGTGATGAAGCCGAGCTGGGCGACCGACGAGTAGCCGAGCACGAGGCGTGACTCGGTGGTCGTGAAGGCCATCGCCGAGCCGTAGAGGATCGAGCCGAGCGCCAGGATCAGCATCAGGTCCTGGAAGTGCGCGCTGGCGTCCGGGTAGAACGGGACGACGATGCGCAGGAAGCCGTAGGCGGCGACCTTCGACAGCACGGCCGAGAACACGGCGAGCACCGGCAGCGGCATGTTGCGGTAGCCGTCGGGCATCCAGCCGTGGAACGGGAAGGCCGGCATCTTCACCCAGAAGGCCGCGGCGAAGCAGAGGAAGATCCACTCCTGCGAGCCCTTGGCCAGCGGGCCGGCGGCGGCCAGCGCCTTGAAGGAGAAGTCGAGGTCGTTGCCCGTCTGCGTCGACACGAGCACCGCGGTGGCGATCGCGGCGACGAGCATCAGCAGCGAGCCGACCAGCGTGTAGATGAAGAGCTTGGTGATCGCCTGGATGCGCGTGGCCTCCGGGCCCCAGATGCCGGCCAGGAAGAAGAACGGCACGAGCATCAGGTCGAAGAAGATCACGAACAGCGCCAGGTCCTGGGCCATCAGGGCGCCCAGCACGCCGCTCTCGGCCAGCCCGAGGAAGAAGAAGAACTGGCCGCTGCGGGGCCACTCGCGCGTGGCCGCCCAGATCGTGCAGACCGCGAACAGGAACGCGGCCAGGACGATCAGGAACAGGTTCAGCCCGTCGACGCCGAGCGCGTAGTGGATCCCCAGCTCCTTGATCCACATGATGTCGGTGACGTCCTGCAGGCCGGCGCCGCGCTGGAAGTCGAAGATCGCCCAGACCGCCCAGGCGAGCGTCGCCAGCGAGCCGAGGATCGTGATCGCGCGCGTGGCGACGCCGGGCAGGAAGAGCCCGACGAACGCCGCCGCCAGGGGGATCCAGAGAGGGATGGAGAGAGGGAGGCTCATGCGGATGCCCTAGGACTGCAGGAGGAAGTAGAGGACGACGGCGCTGGCGCCGACGAGCAGCAGCGCGGCGTAGGCCCGGAGGAAGCCGGACTGCAGCGCGCGCACGGCGGCCGAGCCGGCCCGGACGACGCCCGAGGTGCCGCCGACCAGCGTGCCGTTGACGAAGATCCGCTCGAAGGTCTGCTGGCCGAAGCGGCCGAACCAGGCGAACGGGCGCACGACGAGCGCCTCGATGAGCTCGTCGAAGTACCACTTGTTGACGAAGAGGCGGTGCAGCGCGGGCAGCCGCTCGCGCAGGCGGACGGCGATCTCGCCCTCTGCCGCGCCCCAGATCCGGTAGGCGATGGCGATGCCGGCCAGGCCGAGCACGGTGCCGATCACCAGGCCGATCCACATCAGCGAGTCGTTGGGCTCGGCCACCAGGCTCGGGCGCCCGAACGTCGGCTCGAGAAAGCTGTCCAGCCACGTCGTCGTCTTCGGGATCAGGACGATGCCGCCGACGGTCGCCAGGATGGCGAGGACGCCCATCGCGACCTTCATCGGCCACTGCCACTCGGCGATGTGGTGCTCGGGGCCGGGGAAGCCGACGTCGGTGTCCTCGACCTCGCCGGTCGCCGGGTTGGTCGGCTGCGGCGCGTGGTAGAGGTGGCCGTGCTCGAGCTCGCGCGCCTGCTCGACGGGCTCGCCCCAGAAGGCGCGGAAGATCATCCGCCACGTGTAGATGGCGGTCATCAGCGCGGCGACGTAGCCGGCGGCGTAGGCGACCCAGTACCAGCCGCCGCGCTCGCCCATGACGAGCAGGATCTCGTCCTTGGAGAAGAAGCCCGAGAAGGGCGGCACGCCCGACAGCGCCAGGCCGCCGATGACGAAGCACGCGAACGTGAACGGCATCGCGCGCCGGAAGCCGCGCATGCGGTCCAGGCTCTGCTCGCCGCCCATCGCGCTGATGAGCGAGCCGGCGGACATGAACAGCAGCGCCTTGAAGAAGGCGTGCGTCATGAGGTGGAACATGCCGGCCACGTACGCCCCGCCGCTGACGCCCATGATCATGTAGCCGATCTGGGACATCGTCGAGTAGGCGATGACCCGCTTCAGATCGGTCACGGCCAGGCCGATGGTGGCGGCGATCAGCAGCGTCGCGCAGCCGACGATCGCCCCCACCGCGGCGGCCGCCGGCGCCCGCTCGAACAGCGGGTGCAGCCGGGCGATCAGATAGACGCCCGCGACGACCATCGTGGCCGCGTGGATCAGCGCGGAGACCGGGGTCGGGCCCTCCATGGCGTCCGGGAGCCAGGTGTGCAGGGGGACCTGGGCGGACTTGGCGAACGCGCCCACCAGCAGCAGCACGCAACCCGCCACCAGGCTGCCCTGGTTGACCGAGAACGCGGCGTCGATCCGGTGGAACGTCGTCAGGAAGTCCAGCGTGTGCACGCCGCGGAAGATGAAGAAGGTGCCGAGCACCAGCCCGACGTCGCCGGCCACATTGATGACGAACGACTTGATGCCCGCCGCCGTGGCCGTCGTGCGCCGGTACCAGAACGAGATCAGGAAGTAGGAGGCGGCGGTGACGAACGCCCAGCCCACGACGAGCAGGAAGAAGTTGCTCGCCTCCACGAGCAGCAGCATGCTGAACACGAAGAAGTTCAGGTAGCTGAAGAACCGCGTGTAGCCGCGGTCGCCGCCCATGTAGGCCACCGAATAGAGGTGGATGACGGTCGAGACGCCGGAGACGATCAGCGCCATCAGCACCGACAGCGGGTCGATGAGGATGGCGAACTTGGCGTCGATCCCCGTGGTCACCGCGTAGTTCCAGCCCACCGAGACGACCTGCTTGGAGCCCTCCGCGCGGTCCTGGAGCTTGAGGAACATCTCCACCGCGCTGAGGAACGACAGGAAGATGGCCAATGTCCCCAGCCAGCCGTGCACGCGCGGGGGCAGCACCCGATACGTGAGCGCGATGAGCACGCAGCCGGCCAGCGGGAAGGCCAGGACGAGCCAGCCGAACGTGCTCAACCCTGGAGCTCCCGCAGCTCGTCCACGTCGATCGGCAGCCGGCGGCGGTAGATCGCCACGATGAGGCCGAGCCCGACGGCCACCTCACACGCGGCGACGACCATCACGACCAGCGCGAAGATCTGGCCGCCCATGTTCCCGTGCGCGCGCGCGAAGGCCACGAGCGACAGGTTGGCGCCGTTGAGCATCAGCTCCAGGCAGAGCAGGATGACCAGGGGGTTGCGCCGCGTGAGCACGCCGCCCACGCCGGTGGAGAAGATCAGCGCCGAGACGACCAGGTACCAGGTGAGGTTCATACGTGCGGGGGCCCTCCGGCCTCGAGCA
>DASTWY010000012.1:0-33955 GCA_035765735.1 Baekduia sp.
ACGGCCGCATCTGGCAGACCTCCCGCCAGCGCGACCGCGCTCTGTCATCGTTCTTGAGGTACTACAACCGCCAACGCCCTCACAGCGCCGCCGGCGGCCGGCCACCCATCACCCGCGTCCACTAAGACCGCAAGCAGGACACCTAGGCCCGCGCCGCCATGGCCGCAGGCGGCCCGCTAGCGTCGCACCGCGTGATCCCGGGCCTCGGCGTCCTGCTGCCCACCTTCGACCCGCTGCGCACCGGCGACCCGCCGCGGGTCGCCGAGGCCGCCCGGCTCGCCGAGGATCTGGGCTTCCACGCCGTCTGGGCCGGCGACCACCTGATCGCGCCGGCGCCGGTGCTCGACGCGCCGGCCTGCCTCGCGGCCGCGGCGGTGGTCACCGAGCGCGTCGCCCTCGGCTTCAGCGTCATGCTGCTCGGCCTGCGCCCCGTCGCCTGGGCGGCCAAGCAGCTGGCCACCATCGACGCGCTGGCCGGGCCCGGCCGCCTGCGCCTCGGCGTGGGCGTCGGCGGCGAGTTCCCCGAGGAGTTCGCCGCCGCCGGCGTGCCGCACCGGCGGCGCGGGGCGCGGCTCGACGACGCGCTCGACGCGCTCCCCGACCTGCTGGCCGGGCGGCCCGTCCGCCGTCAGGGCCGCACGCAGGCGTTCGACGTCGCCCCGCTCGAGCCCGCGCCGTCCGCCCCGCCGCCGCTCTACGTCGGCGGCCGCAGCGAGGCGGCGCTGGCGCGGGCCGCCCGCGTCGCCGACGTCTACCTGCCGATGTGGCTCACGCCCGGCGCCGTGGCGGAGCGCGGCGAGCGGCTCGCGGAGCTGGCCGCCGCGCACGGGCGGCCCCGGCCGCGGCTGGCGCTGCTCGCCGGCGTCCACGTCGACGCCGACCGCGCCGCGGCGCGCGCCCAGGCCGCCGCGCACCTGCGCGGCCAGTACCGGCTCGAGCTCGACCGCGTCGAGCGCTGGACGGCGCTGGGGTCGGCGGACGAGGTCGCCGAGCAGCTGCAGGCCCACCTCGACGCCGGCGTCGACGAGCTGGTGCTCATGCCGTACGGCGGCGACGCCCTGGCGCAGTACGAGCGGCTGGCCGACGTAGGCTCACGGCTGACGCCATCGGCCTCGCCCGCCGCACCCATCCCCGAGCCAGGAGCGCCACGATGAGCCCCGACGCCCCGTATCGCTACGACCCCTCCGCGTTCCGGGAGGTCTTCGAGCGCCACTTCACCTACCTGGCCGGCGTCGAGCGCAACAGCCACCGCTTCTCCGCGCGCCACGCGCTGCACGACCCCGACAGCGGGCGGCGCTGGACGTACGCGGAGCTGTGGGACGACGCCGGTCGCGTGGCCGCCGGGCTGCGGGACGGCGGCGTCGCGCCGGGGGACGTCGTCGTCTTCCAGCTCTTCAACGGGCCCGAGTTCGTGCTGCTGTGGCTGGCGGCGCAGCGCCTCGGCGCGATCGCGGCGCCGATCAACTTCCGCCTGTCGTCGGGCGAGACCGCGCACGTGCTCGACGACAGCCGGCCCAAGGCCTACATCTTCGACGCGGCGCTGGCGGCCACCGCCCGGGACGCGCTGGCGCGCGCGGGGCACGCGCCGGCGGCCACGGTCGCCGTCGGGGGCGACGCCGGGCGCGCGATGCCGTTCGCGGCGCTGCTGGAGGCCGACGCCGCCGACGCGCCGGCGCCGCCTCCCGCGACCACCGTCTACGACGAGACCACCCGCCTCTACACCTCCGGCACCACGGGCCTGCCCAAGGGCGTCTCGCTCAGCAGCCTCGTCGAGGTTCTCTCGGCCCACGACGTCATCATGCACTTCCCCCTCAGCCCCGAGGACCGCACGATGAACATGACGCCGTGGTTCCACCGCGGCGGGCTGTACTCGGGCGGGCCCAACCCGGTGCTCTACGTCGGGGCCGAGGCGGTGGCGCTGCGCCAGTTCGACCCCGCGGTGGTGCTCGACCGCGTGCAGCAGCACGGCCTGACGTTCCTCGTCGGCGCGCCGACGAACCTCGCCCTGCTGGCCGCCGAGCAGGAGCGCCGCCCGCGCGACCTCGACACGCTGAAGGGCATCGTCACGATGGGCGCGCCGCTGGACCGCGAGGCGTGCCTGCGCTACCAGCGCGTGCTCACGCCGCGGATCTTCAACGGCTACGGCACCACCGAGGCGTTCTGGAACACCTTCCTGCGCCCGGCCGACCTGCCCGAGCACGCCGGGAGCGCGGGGCGCGCCTGCACCGACGACGACGTCGCGGTGGTGAAGCTCTACGAGGACCGCCTCGCCGGCCACGACGACCACGTGGCCAAGGACGGCACCGAGGTGGGGGAGGTCATCGTCCGCTCGGTCAAGAGCGGCTACGCCTACGTCAACAACGCCGAGGAGCAGGCGGCGCGCTTCCACGACGGCTGGCTGCACATCGGCGACCTCGCCACCTGGGACGCCGACGAGTACGTGACGATCGTCGGGCGCAAGGACGACATGATCATCTCCGGCGGCGAGAACGTGCACCCGACGCAGGTCGAGGCGGTGCTCAACGAGCACCCCGGCGTCGCGCAGGCCGCCGTCGTCGGCGTGCCCGACGAGCGCTGGGGCGAGCTCGTCGTCGCCTACGTCGTGCCGGCCGACGGCGCGCTGGACGCCGCCGCGTGCGAGGCCCACTGCCACGGCCATCCGATGCTCGCCGCCTACAAGCGGCCGAGGGCCTACCGTTTCGTCGACGAGCTCCCCATGACGGCGACAGGCAAGTTGATGCACTTCCGTATCCGTGAGCTGGCCCGCGACGACGCGGCCGCCGGCCTGCTCGAGCGCCCGTGAGCGCCACCGTCGCGGGCGAGGCGCCCGTCATCACCGGGATCGGCGCCGTCTCGCCGCTGGGACTCACCGCCGCCGAGACGTGGCAGGGCCTGATCGACGGCCGGTCGGGCATCGGCCCGATCCGCTCGTTCGACGCCTCGGCGCTGGCGGTGCGCATCGCCGGGGAGGTCGACGGCTTCGACCCGCAGGCGCTGCTCGGCGACAAGCGCGCCCGCCGCACGGCGCGCTTCTCGCAGCTGGCGGTCGCTGCGGCGCGGGAGGCCGTCGCCGACGCCGGGCTCGACGCCGCGGCCGCGGCCGACCGCATCGGCGTGATCGTCAACAGCGCGGTCGCCGGGGTGCCGGAGACCGAGGACGCGGTCAAGGCGCTGGTGCACGACGGCCCGCGCGCGGTGAGCCCGTTCTACGTCCCGACCACGATCCTCAACATGCCGGCCTGCGAGGTCGCCATCGACCTCGGCGTGCACGGGCCCGTCTCGGCCAGCGCGCTGGCGTGCGCGAGCGGCAACGCCGCGCTGCTGGAGGCGCGGCGGCTGATCCTGGCGGGCGAGGCCGACGTCGTGATCGCCGGCGGCACGGATGCCGGGATCACCGCGGCGATGTTCGCCGGCCTGGCCAACATGGGGCCGATGTCGCAGCGCAACGACGACCCCGAGGGCGCCAGCCGGCCCTTCGACGCCGATCGCGACGGGTTCGTCTTCGGAGAGGGGTCGGTGCTCCTCGTGGTGGAGTCGGCGGAGCACGCGCGGGAGCGCGGGGCGACGCCGTACGGCGCGGTGGCCGGCGGGGCGCTCACCGCCGACGGCTTCCACATGAGCGCGCCCGAGCCGTCCGGCCGCCACGCCGCGCGGGCGATCGAGCAGGCGCTCGCCCGCACGGGCACGCGCGCCGAGGACCTCGACTACCTGTGCGCGCACGGCACGGGGACGCGGGCCAACGACGTCGTCGAGACGCGCGCCATCCACCAGGCGCTGGGGGCGGACGCCATGCGCGTGCCGGTCAGCTCGCCCAAGTCGATGACCGGCCACATGATCGGCGCCGCGGGCGCGCTGTCGGCGATGGCCTGCCTGCTGGCCATGCGCGACGGCGTGCTGCCGCCGACCATCAACCTCGAGCACCCGGACCCGGAGTGCGAGCTCGATCACGTCGCGCTGACCGCGCGCGAGGCGACGGTGCGCACCGCGGCGGTCAACGCGTTCGGCTTCGGCGGCCAGAACTGCGTGGTCGTGCTGACGGCCCCGTAGCGGCGCCGCGCCGAGAGCGGCGTCGTTCGGCCGCCGGGCATGAGAGGCTCGCCGGCATGTCCCGCGCCGCGACGCTCGTCGCCACCGTGCTGCTCGCCCTGTCGCTGACCGCCGCCACCGCGACGGCCGCCGGCCCGAAGGCGCGCGGCAGCGTCGAGCAGGTCCAGGCCACCGGTGTCCGCCCGCACGCCAAGGTCGTGCTGCTGCGCCACGGCCATCGCGTGGGGACCGACCGCGCCGGCAGCCTCGGCGGCGCGCTGTTCCGCCACGTCCGGCCCGGCCGCGGCTACCGCGTGCGCGCCGGCCACGGCACGTCGCGGCCGGTGCGCGTGCTCACCGCGCGCGACGCGCCGCCGAGCCCGCGGATCTACGACCAGCGGCTGCCCAGGAGCGGCTACGGCTACCTCACGACGCGCGACGGCACCAAGCTCGCCATCGACGTGCACCTCCCCGGCCCGGCGGGCCCGAAGTACCCGACGCTGGTCGAGTACTCGGGCTACGGCTACGCCAACCCGGCCGGCGGGGAGAGCTCGATCGCCCAGGTCGCCAACGCCCTCGGCTACGCGGTCGTCGACGTCAACATGCGCGGGACCGGCTGCTCGGGCGGCGCGTTCGACTACTTCGAGCGGCTTCAGAGCCTCGACGGCTACGACGTCGTCGAGACCGTCGCGCGCCAGCCCTGGGTGCTCAACGGCCGGCCGGGGATGATGGGGATCTCCTACGGCGGCATCAGCCAGCTGTTCACCGCGCAGACCGACCCGCCGCACCTGGCGGCGATCACGCCGCTGTCGGTGATCGACAACACGATCACCACGCTGTATCCGGGCGGGATCCTCAACACCGGCTTCGCGCTCTCGTGGGCCAAGGACCGCGTGCACGACGCCAAGCCCGCGTCGAAGACCGGCGGCCAGCCGTGGGTGCTCAAGCAGATCGCCTCGGGCGACCGGACCTGCAAGGCCAACCAGGCCCTGCACACGGAGGCCGTCGACCTGCTGGCCAAGACGCACCGCAACCGCCACTACAAGCCGAAGGTCGCCGACCCGCTCGCGCCGATCACGTTCGTGCACAAGATCAAGGCGCCGACGTTCCTGGCCTGCCAGTGGACCGACGAGCAGACCGGCGGCCACTGCCCGGCGCTGGCGTCGCACTTCACCGGCACGACCCGGAAGTGGTTCACCTTCACCAACGGCACCCACATCGACTCGCTGGACCCGGCGACGTTCAACCGCTGGTTCGACTTCCTCGAGCTCTACGTCGCCCATCGCAGGCCCGCGCTGTCGGCGGGCACGCGCCAGGTGGCGCCGGTGATCTTCCAGGCGGCGATGGGCATCCCGGGCGTCACGCTGCCCGATGACCCGATCCAGGCGCAGCCGACGTACGAGGCCGCGCTGGCCGCCTTCGAGGCCCAGCCGCCGGTGCGGATCCTGTTCGACAACGGCGCCGGCGGCGCCGCGCCCGGCCTGCCGTACCCCGGCTTCGAGCAGTCCTACGCGAGCTGGCCGGCGCCCGGCACCGAGGCGCGGTCCTTCTACCTCGGGGACGGCGGCACGCTCGAGGACGCGGCGCCGGCCGCGGAGGGCGCCGACGGGTTCACGTGGGACCAGGGGGCGCGCCCGGCGACGAGCTTCACCGGCAACACCGCCGGCGGCCCGGGCGGCCTGTGGACGGCGACGCCGGAGTACCGCTGGCTGCCCAACCCGGCCGGGACCGCGGCCGTCTACACCTCGGCGCCGCTGGCCGCGGACGCCGGCGTGGTCGGCGCCGGCGAGGTCGACGCCTGGGTGCGGTCCTCGGCGCCCGACGTCGACCTGCAGGTCTCGATCTCCGAGGTCCGCCCCGACGGCAAGGAGGTCTTCGTCCAGAACGGCTGGGTGCGCGCGAGCGAGCGCAAGCTCGACGCGGCCAAGAGCACCCCGCTGGCGCCGGTGCTGAGCCTGCGCCGCCGCGACGTGCAGCGGATGCCCAGCGACGCGTTCGCCGCCGTCACCGTGCCGCTGTACTACCAGGGCCACGTCTACCGCGCGGGCTCGCGCATCCGGCTGACGATCACCGCGCCGTCGGGCGACCAGTCGGTGTGGGCCTTCGGGGCCACGGTGCCGAAGTCGGGCGGCGCGCGGATCGCGGTCGCCCACGGCGGCCGGCACGCGTCGGTGCTGCGCCTGCCCGTCGTCGCGGGGCTGACGGCGCCCACGCCGCTGCCGCCGTGCCCCGGGCTGCGCGGAGAGGCCTGCCGAGACGCGATGACCTACGTGAACGACGCCGCCACGCCGTGAGCCGCCGCGGGCCCGCGACGACGAGCGAGGTCCGCGGCGCCGACTGGGAGGGCGAGGACCTCACCGGCCAGGAGCATGAGGCCGTCGCCTTCGTCGACGTCGACTTCACCGACGTCACGGCCCGCGGCGCGTCGTTCA
This sequence comes from Baekduia sp., assembly GCA_035765735.1. Taxonomy (GTDB): domain Bacteria; phylum Actinomycetota; class Thermoleophilia; order Solirubrobacterales; family Solirubrobacteraceae; genus Baekduia. The sequence goes on from DASTWY010000012.1 coordinate 6,459, forward strand.
CGGCGTGCACGTTCACCGACTGCCGCTTCAGCTCGGCCACGTTCACCGACATCGCCTTCGTCGGGTGCGCGTTCGTCCGCTGCCGGCTCTTCGACGCGACGTTCGCCGGCTGCAAGCTCCTGGGCACGAGCTTCGACCGCTGCGGCCTCGACGTCCTGCGCGTCGACGGCGGCGATTGGTCCTTCGCCGGCCTCGTCCGCGCCGACCTGCGCAGCGCGTCGTTCCGTGACGTGCGCCTGCGCGAGGCCGACCTCAGCGGCGCGCAGTGCGACGGCGCCCGGCTGTGGAGCGTCGACCTGAGCGGCGCGTCGGTGGCGGGCGCCACGTTCGCGGGCGCGGACCTGCGCGGCTCCGACCTGCCCGAGATCGACGGCGACGCCGTCCACCGCGGCGGCCCCGTGCCGCTGGCAGGGGCGATCGTCGACCCCGACCAGGCGATCGCCATCGCGGTCGCGCTGGGCTTCGACGTCCGAGCCGACGCCCCGCCGCTCGAGGGCTGAGCGGCTCAGCCGGCCGCGTCGCCGCGGTGCGGGCGCGCGTGGGCGACGAACACGTCCGTCGCCGCGTGGCGCAGGACGTGGTTGCTGACGCTGCCGAGCAGGGCGCCGACGCGGCCGAGCCCGCGCGCGCCCAGCAGGACCGCGTCGTAGTCCTGGGCCTCGGTCTGGGCGACGATCTCCTGCGCGGCCCGGCCGCGGCGCACGAGCTTGGTCACCGAGATGTCCTCGGGGATCCGGTCGACGGTCTCCCGCAGCAGGCGCTCCGCGGCGGCGTCGGCCTCCTCCTGCATCGTGCGCGGGTCGGGCGCGCCCGGCGACGGCCAGCGCGCCGCGTCGGCGACGAAGTCGGGCACGACGACCAGCAGCGTCAGCGCCGACCGGTCGCGCCGGGCCACGGTCACCGCCGCCGAGAGCGCCAGCTCGGCGCTCTCGGAGCCGTCGATCGCGACCAGCAGCCGGTTGAAGCGCAGCTCGCCGAGCGGCGTGGGACGCTCGGGGGGCTGGTCGGCGATCGGATCCTCGGCGGCCACGGCGGGGACTCCTCGGGGCTCAGGCGGCGACCGGCTCGGCCTCGGCGTCGGCCGGGGCCTCGGGACGGTGCGTCAGCTCGATGCCGCTCTTGGTACCCAGCGGCACCTCGCGCAGCAGCGCGATCGCCACGAGCGCGACCAGCCCCAGCGGCGCCGCGGCCAGGAAGATCTCGCCGACGCCGATGCCGTAGGCGTGCTCGATGACGTGCGCGACGGGCGCGGGCAGCGCGTGGACGTCGGGGACCTCGCCGGCGCCGCCGTTGGGGACGGGCACGCCCAGCTCCGCCAGGCCGTCGATGATCGAGGTGCGGGCCTTGGTGGCCAGCAGCGCGCCGAGGGCCGAGACGCCGATCGCGCCGCCCATCGTCCGGAAGAAGGCGATCAGCGAGCTGCCGGCGCCCATCTCCTGGATCGACAGCGCGTTCTGCGTGACGAGCACGAGGTTCTGCATCAGCATGCCGACGCCGGCGCCGACCATGAGCATGAAGGCGCTCAGCTCGACCAGCGAGCTGCGCTCGTCCAGCGTCCCCATCAGCGCCAGCCCGGCGGTCAGCAGCACGGCGCCGGCGAGCATCGCCTTCTTGTAGCGGCCGGTCCTCGTCACCTGGCGGCCGATGATCGTGGAGGCCAGGAAGAGGCCGACGACCATCGGGATCGACAGCAGGCCGGACTCGGTCGGCGACTTGCCGCGCGCGATCTGCATGTACTGGCTGAGGAAGACGGTCGTGCCGAACATCGCGATGCCGACGGCGACGCTGGCCACCACGGCGAGCACGACGGTGCGCTCGCGGAAGAGGTGCAGCGGGATGATCGGCTGGCGCACGCGGCGCTCGACGAGGATCGCGGCGACGATCAGCGCGATGCCGGCGCCGACGAGCGCGGCGGTCTGCCACGAGAGCCAGTCGTAGGACTGGCCGGCCAGCGAGACCCAGATCAGGATGCTCGAGACGCCGCCGGCGATCAGGCCGGCGCCGAGGTAGTCGATGCTGACCTCCGCGCGCCGGCGCGGCAGGTGCAGCGTGCGCTGCAGCAGCACGAAGGCGACGGCGGCGAACGGCACGCCGACGTAGAAGCACGAGCGCCAGCCGACCGAGTCGGTCAGCACGCCGCCCAGCAGCGGGCCGGCGACGGTGCCGAGGCCGAAGACGGCGCCGAGGTAGCCGGAGTAGCGGCCGCGCTCGCGCGGGGAGACGAGGTCGGCGAGGATCACCTGCACGAGCGCGGTGAGGCCGCCGACGCCGAGGCCCTGCAGGACGCGGCAGCCGATGAGCCAGGTCATCGACTGCGACAGGCCGGCGAGCAGCGAGCCGAGGATGTAGACCGCCAGGCCGGTCTGGACGAGCAGCTTGCGGTCGAAGAGGTCGGCGAGCTTGACCCAGATCGGCGTGGTGACCGTCAGGGCCAGCAGCGTCGAGGTGACCACCCACGTGTAGCTGGACTGGCTGCCGTGCAGGTCGGCGACGATCCGCGGCAGCGACGTCGACACGACGGTGCTCGACAGGATCGTCACGAACATCCCGAGCAGCAGCCCGGACATCGCCTCGAGCACCTGGCGGTGCGTCATCGCCTCGGGCTCGCCCTCGCGGTGGGCGAGGTCGTGCGCTCCGAGCTCGGTGACGGTCGTGCTGCTCATCGGGTGGGGTCCTCGTGGTCGGTCGAAGGATGGGGAGTGGGATGGGGGGCGCCGGCCTCCGTGAAGGCGGCGCGCAGGCGCTCGAGGCCGTCGGTGAGCGCCGCGACGTCCTCCGCCGTCCAGCCGGCCAGCGCCCTCGCGAAGGCGTCGACCATCCGGCGGTGGGCCTCCTCGAGGGCGTGGCGGCCGGTCTCGGTGATCGCGACCAGCTGGGCGCGTCGGTCGCGCTCGTCGGCGTGGCGCTCGACGTGGCCCTGGGCGGCCAGGGCGGCGATCTGGCGGCTGGCGACCGACAGGTCGACGCCGAGGTGCTCGGCGACCTCGCTGACGCGGAGCGGGCCGTGGACGTAGGTCACCGCCAGCGCCGTGAAGCCCTGGGAGCCGAGCTCGTCGTGGGCGTGGCGGCCGATCTCGCGGCGGATCGTGCCGAGACCGTAGAGCTGGCGCACGAGGGCCTCGATGGCCGTGTCGATGGAGGTGGAGGTGGAGGTAGTGCCGGGCATCGGTAGTTGCCTTCTGCAAGCAACTATAGCGGGGAGATCAGGTGCCCTCGCGGACCGGCCTCGGCGTCAGCTGGTGGTGGCCTTGCGCCCGGTGCCCCGCTCCCACTCGCGCGGGTGCAGGTAGGCGCGGAAGACGAGGCTCGTCAGCTCACCCTCGAGCTCGGGCAGCCGCTCGACCTCACCTCGGCGGATCGCGGAGTAGATGACCTCGTAGATGCCGCCCACGAGGTAGTTGGGCGTGATGGGGGACAGCCACGACGGCGATCCCAGCTCCTCGCGCGGCAGCTGGTCGATGATGGGGTAGAAGTTGGCCATCGCCTGGTCGCGGCGCTCGAGGCCCCGCGGCCCGGAGCTGAGCACCTCGACGATGCACATGCGCGCGAACGCCGGCTCGGCGGCGCAGAAGGCCAGGAACTCGCCGAGTAGGGCGTGGACCTTGGACTCCCACGTGTCGTCGGCCTCGGCGAGCCGCCGCGCCAGCTTCTCCATCATGAGCCCGGCGATGGCGTCGAACGCCGCCAGGAAGCAGTCCTCCTTGTCGGTGAACTGCTCGTAGAACGTCTTGCGCGACACGCCGGCGTACTCGGTGACGTCGGCGACGCGCGTCGCCGCGTAGCCCTTGTCCGCCACGACGTTGGCCATCGCGTCGAGCATGCGCTCGCGTTGGTTGCGGACGATGAACTCGCGCGAGAGGCCGTGCCGGCCCTTCGGCAGCTGCCGGCCGGGCGCGGGGGCGGGGCTGGGCTCGGTGGTCATGGGCGGACGTTCCGGTTCGGAGATGGTCGGGCCACCCTAGCGGCAGGAACACCGGATTTCACCATCCGCACGCGACGATCGCGGCGCACGCGCGGTGCCCGGGCGAGCGGTGCCCCACCCCTCACCGCCGCGTGCGCGGGCGGGTTTGCGGTTCCATGGACCGCAAGGGCGCCCGGGCGCCGTCGGGCTTTCCACGGCGCTGTGGGCGCGGGCGGGTTTGCGGTCCCATGGACCGCAAGGGCGCCCGGACCCATCGCGACCACCCCACGAAGAGCGAATAGGGTGGCGCGCCGATGTCCACGGGGCGCAACGTCGAGCTCAAGGCACGCGATCCGGAGCCGGCCGCCACGCTGGCGGCGGCATTGGCGCTCGGTGCCGTCGACGCCGGCGTGCTCGAGCAGCGCGACACGTACTTCTCCGTCCCGGCCGGCCGGCTCAAGCTCCGCGAGGAGCGCCGCGACGCAGCCCCGGCGCGGGCCGAGCTGATCGCCTACCAGCGCGCCGACGCCGCGGTCGCGCGCCGGAGCGCCTATCACCGTGCGCCGGTGGACGACCCGGAGGCGACCAGCGCCGCGCTGGGCGCCGCGCTCGGCGTGACCGGTGTCGTCGCCAAGCGCCGGCGCCTGCTGCTGTGGGAGGGCGTGCGCATCCACCTTGATGAGGTCGACGGCCTGGGCACCTGGGTCGAGCTGGAGGCCGTGGCCGCGCCGGGCTCCGATCTGGCCGCTGAGCACGCGAAGGTCGCCGAGCTGCGCCGTGCCCTCGGCGTCCTCGATGAGCACGTCGTCGCTGAGGGATATGCCGCGCTCCTTGAGCACGCGGAGCCCGTGGAGTGACCGGCGCCGCCGCGGTCCTCCGCCAGGCCTGGGGCGACCGACCCGCGCCCCGGCTGGCGATCGTGCTGGGCTCCGGCCTGGGCGCGGTGGCCGACGCCGTCGCCGACGCCGTCGCGGTGCCCTACGGCGACCTGCCCGGCTTCCCGGTCGGCGCGGTCGCGGGGCACGCGGGCCGCGCGGTGGGCGGCACGCTCGCCGGCACGCCGGTGCTCGTGCTCCAAGGTCGCGCGCACCTCTACGAAGGCGTCGCGCCGGCGGCGCTGGCCATCCCCGTGCGCACCGCCCGCGCGCTGGGCGCCGAGGCGATCGTCCTGACCAACGCGGCCGGCTCGCTGCGGCCGGAGGTCGGCCCGGGGCGGCTCATGGCGGTGACCGACCACATCAACATGACAGGTGCCGACCCGCTCGCCGGGCCCAGCGACGACGCCGTGGGCCCGCGCTTCGTGGCGATGGGGGGCGCGTACGACGCCGAGCTGCGCGGACGGCTGCACACGGCGGCCGAGGCCAAGGGCATCGATCTGGCCGACGGCGTCTACCTCGCCGTGCGCGGCCCGTCGTTCGAGACGGCGGCCGAGATCCGGGCGTTCCGGACGCTCGGCGCCGACGCCGTCGGGATGTCCACGGCGCTGGAGGCGATCGCCGCGCGCCACTGCGGGCTGCGGGTGGCCGCCGTCTCGGCGATCACCAACCTCGCCGAGGGCCTCGGCGCCGCGCCCCTCTCGCACGCCGGCACGCTGGCGGCCGCCGGGCGCGCCGCTGTCGACCTGGCCCACCTGCTCACCCGGTTCGCGGCGGAGCTGGCGGCATGAGCGTCGCGGCGCTCGTCGCGCTGCTCGACCTCACGAGCCTCGACGCGGACGACACCGCCGCCGACGTGCGAGTCCTCTGCGCGCGGACCCGCACCCCGCTCGGGCCGGTCGCCGCCGTCTGCGTCATCCCGCGCCTCGTGGACGTCGCGGCCGCGGAGCTGGGCGACGGCCCCGTGCGCGTCGCCACCGTCGTCGACTTCCCGGCCGGCACCGGCGGCCCTGACCGCGCCGCGGCCGAGGTCCGCGCCGCCGTCGCCGCCGGTGCCGACGAGCTCGACGTCGTGGTGCCGTGGCGCGCGCACCTGGCCGGCGACGGCGAGGCCGTGGGCACCGTGGTCCGGGCATGCGTGGCCGCGGCCGGCGGGCGACCGGTCAAGGCGATCCTCGAGACCGGCTCGCACCCGGATCCCGCCGCGACGCGCGCGATGGCCGATGCCGCCCTGGACGCCGGCGCCGCGTTCCTGAAGACCTCGACCGGCACGGCTGGGCCGGGAGCGAGCCCGGAGGTGGTGCGCGTCCTGCTGGAGGCGGTCCGCGAGCACGGCCGGGGCGGCGTCAAGGTGTCGGGCGGGGTGCGCACCGTCGCGCAGGCACGCGCCTATGCCCAGCTCGCCGAGGACGTGCTCGGCCCCGGACGGGCGCGGCCGTCCACGTTCCGGATCGGTGCCAGCGGCCTGCTCGACGCCCTGCTCGCAGCGGACGCGTAGGCTCCGCCGCGTGGCCGATCACCCGCGCCCCGAGACGTTCCTGCTCGTCGATGGTGAGAACATCGACGCGACGCTGGGCGGCAGCCTGCTCGGCCGCCGCCCCGCCCCCGAGGAGCGGCCGCGGTGGGACCGCGTCCGCGACCACGCGCACGACGTCTGGGACCAGCCGGTGCGCGGCCTCTTCTTCCTCAACGGCTCCGGCCAGCTGCCCATGGCCTTCGTGCAGGCCCTGTCCGCGCTCGACTACCGGCCCGTCCTGCTCAGCGGCCCGTCCGACGTCAAGGTCGTCGACGTCGGCATCCAGCGCACGCTCGAGGCGCTGGCCCAGCGCGGCCACGGCGACGTGCTGCTGGCCAGCCACGACGGCGACTTCGCGCCGCAGCTCGCCGACCTCCTCACCGACCATCATCGCCGCGTCGGCGTGCTCGGCTTCCGCGAGCTCATCAGCAGCGCGCTGGCCGAGCTCGCCGGCGACGGGCTGCAGCTCTTCGACTTGGAGGACGACGTCCGCGCGTTCACCGTCGCCCTGCCGCGGGTCCGCGTGATCCCGATCGAGCGCTTCGACCCCTGGTCGCTGCTCGCATAGCGCCGAGGCCGGCGTCCAACACCGGACGTCGTCGGACGCTCCGGGTCCGCCTGTCGCGGATGGCGAATGGGCGCCACCCGCGTGCGGGCACCCTCGCGCCATGGCGCCCGAGCCAGGCCGCTGGACAGTGGCGGCGACTCCCGATCAGGTCGCCGTGCTGCGCCGTGCCGTCTGCGAGTACGCCCGCGGCGCCGGGATCACCGACGGGCGCCTCGGCGACGTCCGCCTCGCCGTGTCGGAGGCGGTCACCAACGCTGTGCTGCACGCCTATCGCGACCGCGACCCCGGCGAGGTCCGCGTCCACGCGACGGTCGAGGCCGACGGCTGCCTGGCCGTGATCGTCGAGGACGACGGCTTCGGCCCGCTCCCGCGCCCCGACAGCCCGGGGCTCGGCCTCGGGCTGCCGACGATCGCCTCGGTTGCCGACGCGGTCGAGCTGACGGCCGGCACGGCGGCGGGCGCCCGGCTGTCGATGCGGTTCGTGACCGGCGGCTGACCGCCCGGTCAAGCACCACTTCTCGGGCCGATAGCATCGATCGCGACCACGGATGGCCGCGGGAGAGCGCATGCTCGAGCTCCCGTCGTCCCGGTCCGCCGTCCTGGGACCCAAGGAGCGACGAGGATGACCTTCCAGCCCACCGGCAGCGCCGCGCTTTCGCATGCCGTCCGCGACGGCGCGCTGACGCTGACGCTCAGCGGTGAGCTCGACCTCGGCGCCGAGCGGGAGGTGCGCGCCTGGATCGGCGAGCACGCCGCCGCCCACGGGGGTCCCGTGGTGCTCGACCTGCGCGGCGTCGCCTTCGCCGACTCCGCTGGGCTGCGCGCGTTGATCAACGCCGACGCCGCCGCCCGGCAGGACGGGTGGTCGTTGCGGATCGTCATCGCCGACGGCCAGCTCCGGCAGACGCTGGCGGTGTCCGGCCTCGACGGGATGCTGCCGGTCTACGTCGAGCCGGAGTAGGTCGCCGCGCGCGCCTGCCGGCCGCTCAGCCGAAGGCCGCGCGCACGATCAGCCGGACGCGGCCGGCACGGCGTCGAGCCGTGCCAGCTCGTCGGCGCTCAGCCGCAGGTCGGCCGCCGCCGCGGAGCTGCGGATCGTCTCCGGCCGGCTCGAGCCGGGGATCGGGACGACGTGGTCGCCCTTGGCCAGCATCCAGGCGAGGCAGACCTGCTGGGGCGACGCGTCGTGGGCCGCCGCGACGTCGGCGAACGCGGCGTGCTCGTCGCCGAGCGCGGCGGCGCTGGAGATGCCGCCGAGCGGGCTCCAGGGCAGGAACGCGAGCCCCGCCTCGGCGCAGTGGCGCAGCTCGTCCTCGCTCGCGCGGAACGCCGGCGAGAACCGGTTCTGCACGCTGACGAGGGCGTCGCCGAGGATGGCCCGCGCCTCGTCGATCTGGCCGATGTCCGCGTTGGAGATCCCGGCGAGCCGCACGAGGCCCTCGTCAAAGAGCTCCCTGAGCGCGCCGATCGCCTCGGCGTACGGGACGTCGGGGTCGGGGCGGTGGTGCTGCAGCAGGCCGATCGCCTCGCCGCCGAGGCGGCGCAGGCTGTCCCGGGCCGCGCGGTGCAGGTGCTCGGGGCGGCTGTCCAGGGCCCAGCCGCCGTCCGCGGTCCGGACGTGGCCGGCCTTCGTGGCCACCAGCACGTCGGACGGGTCGCCGCTCCAGCGGGCCAGCGCGCGCGCCACGAGCTCCTCGCCGTGGCCGACGTCGCCGGCGCCCGTCGCGTACGCGTCGGCGGTGTCGATGAGCGTGACCCCGGCGTCCAGGGCGGCGTGGATGGTCGCGATCGCCCGCGCGTCGTCCGGCCGGCCGGGGTTCGAGAGCGGCATCTCGCCGAGGCCGATGGCGCTGACGGTGCGGGGTCCGAGGCGGCGCTGGTCCATGACGGCGGGCTGCCCGCTGCGGCGGGCCGGCAGTCAGCCCTGATCCGGGCGGCGGGCGAGCACCTGGAAGACCGACAGGAAGCCCGTCTCGAACCCGCGCCGGGCGACCCGCAGGTACAGGCGGAAGACGCGCACGCGCTCCTCGCCGCCCAGGCGGATCGCCTCGTCGAGGTTGGCGTCGAAGCGCTCGGCCCAGTGCGTGAGCGTCTCGGCGTAGTCCATCCGGAAGCCCTCGGCGTGGGTCACCTCGAGGCCGGCGCCCTCCAGCGCGAAGCTGATCCGCGAGAGGTGCAGCGGCGCGGCGTCCGGGAAGACGTAGCGCTCGGAGAACGGCCCAGCCTCCGGGTCGCCGTGGCGCAGGCGCGCGATCCCGTGGTTGAGCAGCCGGCCGCCGGGCTTGAGCAGGTCGTGCACGCGCCCGGCGTAGGCGTCGATGTTGCCGCTGCCGACGTGCTCGACCATCCCGATGCTGGCGATCGCGTCGAAGGGCTCGGCCTGCAGCTCGCGCCAGTCCATGACCCGGATGTCGACGCGGTCGCCGACGCCGGCCTCCTCGGCGCGCTGGCGGCCCAGCTGCGCCTGCGGCTCCGACAGCGTCACGCCGGTGACGTGGACGCCGTGCTCCTTGGCCGCGTGGATGGCGAAGGCGCCCCATCCGCAGCCGATGTCCAGGACGCGCTCGCCGGGCCGCAGGTTGAGCTTCGTGCACACCAGCTCGCGCTTGGTCCACTGCGCCTCCTCGAGCGTCGTCGCGCCGCGGGAGAAGATGGCGCACGAGTACGTCATCGACTCGTCCAGGAACAGCGCGAAGTAGTCGTTGGAGACGTCGTAGTGGTGGCGGACGGCGCGGCGGTCGCGCAGGATGCTGTGGCGCCGCCCCTGCGGCCGCAGCTCGGCCGCCGGCGGCCTGGGCGGCGGCACGAGACCGGCGGCCCGCACGGCGGCGACGGCCAGGCGCGCCTTCGCCTTCGCGTCGAGGGCCGGCGGCTGCCACGTGTCGAGCATGTGGATGGCCTTGTCGATGTCGTCGACGTCGAGCGCACCGGCGACGTAGGCGCGCCCGATCCCGAGCTGGCCGGGCGCGCGCAGCGCGTGCGCCAGCGCCTGCGGCGAGCGCACGGTCAGCGTCGGGCCGGCGTCGCCGTTGGTCGGCGCGAGCCGCGAGCCGTCCCAGAAGTCGACGGCGAACGGACGGTCGGGAAGGGCGCGGTGGAGCTCTTCGCGCAGGAGATCGGGTCGGGAGAAGGCCATGGCGTCGGACAACCTATCGAGGCCGGGTCTACACTCCGGCCGCTATGGCGATCGACGCACAGCCGACCGAAGCAGGGGAGACCGGGGCGGTGCCCGGCCCGGAGTTCGTCGAGCCCGTCCACAACGAGCTGCGCGACCGCATCGCGACGGGGACCGTCACGGTCCTGCCGTTCGTCGCGCTGGCCGTCGCCGTCTGGCAGTCGTGGGCGGGCTGGCTGCGGTGGAGCGACGTGGTCATCTTCGCCGTCGCCTACGTCGCGACGGGGCTGGGCGTCACGGTCGGCTTCCACCGGCTGCTGACGCACCGCAGCTTCAAGACCACGCGGCCGGTCAAGGCGCTGTTCACGATCCTGGGCTCGGCGGCGATCGAGGGCCCGGTCACCGCGTGGGTCGCCGACCACCGCAAGCACCACGACTTCTCCGACCAGCTCGGCGATCCCCACAGCCCGCACGTGGAGCACGGGCACGGCTGGGCGGGGGCACTCCGGGGGCTCTTCCACGCCCACGTCGGCTGGCTGTTCGTGCACACGCACCGCGGGGCGAAGGAGCGCTACGCCCGCGACCTCCGGGCCGACCCCATGATGATGTTCCTGGACCGCACCTTCCTGGTGTGGGCGCTGGGCGGACTGGCGGCGTGCTTCGCGGCGGGCTGGCTGCTCGGCGGGTCGCTGCACACGGCGTGGACGGGGCTGTTGTGGGGCGGTGGCGTGCGGATGCTCGTCGTCCACCACGTGACCTACTCCATCAACTCGCTCTGCCACTTCACCGGGCGGCGGCAGTTCCAGACGCCCGACGAGTCGCGCAACGTCTTCTGGCTCGCGCCGTTCACGTTCGGCGAGTCCTGGCACAACAACCACCACGCCTTCCCGACGTCGGCGCGCCACGGCCTCAGCCGGTGGCAGCTCGACCCCTCGGCGTACGTGATCTGGACGCTCGAGAAGCTCGGCCTGGCGTGGGACGTCGTGCGCGTCAGCCCGGACAAGCTCGAGCGCAAGGCGCTCGACCCGACGGGCTAGGCGACCGGCCGCAGGTGCCGGTAGGGCGCCTCGCCGCGCAGCGCCCGCACCACGCCGTCGACCAGGCCCTCGCCGTCGAGGCGCTTGCCGTCGGTCACGGCGGCCACGATGCCGCGCTTGCGCTCGACGAGCTCGGCCATCGTCTCGTCGATCGTCGACGCGGCCAGCAGGTACCACGCCGTCACCGCGTCGCGCTGGCCGATCCGGTGGCAGCGGTCCTCGGCCTGGTCGTGCAGCGCCGGCGTCCACTCGAGCTCGAGGAACGCGACGTTCGAGGCCCGCGTCAGCGTGATGCCCTGCGCGGCCACGCGCGTGGCGCAGACGATGAGCTGCGGCCCGTCGGGACGCTGGAAGGCCTGCACCGCGGCTTCGCGGGCCTCGAGCGCGTCCCGGCCGAGCAGGTGCAGCGCTTCGGGGAAGCGCTGGAGGACCGCCTCCTGGACCTCGACGTGGCGGGCGAAGACGACCAGCGGCTCGCCGGACTCCAGGAAGTCGTGGATCCACGCCAGCGCGGCGGTGAGCTTGCCGCGGGCGGCGAGGCGCTGGAGCGCGCCGAGCTGGGCGAGCCGCTCGGCGCGCAGCGTGGCGGCGATCTTCGCGTTGAGGTCGCTGAGCTCCAGCGGCTGCGAGCGCAGCCACTCGACGACGTCGCGCTCGGCCACCCGGTACTCGCGCTCGTTGTCGAGCGCCACCGGCACGATGACCTGGCGCTTGGCCGGCAGCTGGGGGAGGACCTCCGACTTCAGCCGGCGCACGAAGCAGCGCCGCCGCAGGTGCCAGTGCAGCCGCTCCTCGGTCAGCACGCCCTGGAACTGGCGCGAGAACCGCGCGCCGGAGCCGAACTCGTCGAGGCGGCCGATGATCCGCAGCTGGGCGATCAGCTCCTCGGCGTGGTTCAGCACCGGCGTGCCGGTGAGTGCGACGCGCAGACCCTCGCGCGGCACCGCCTCGGCGAGCTTGCGGACGGCCTGCGTGCGCTTGGCGCGCGGGTTCTTGCAGTAGTGCGACTCGTCGACGACGAGGCCCCCGGGGCGCAGGCGCCGCAGCGTCTCGAGGTGCTTGCCCACGACCTCGTAGTTGAGGATGGTGATGTCGCCGGTGCGTGGCACCGCGACGCCGCCCTCGACGACCTCGATGCTGCGGTGCGGCAGCCAGCGGCCGGCCTCGCGCAGCCAGTTGAGCTTCAGCGACGCGGGGCAGACGACGATCGCGGGGTAGGCGTCGTCGGCCTCCAGCGCGGCGAGCGCCTGCACGGTCTTGCCCAGGCCCTGCTCGTCGGCGAGGAAGACGCGGCGGGCGTCGAGGACGTAGCGGACGCCGGCCCACTGGAACGGCTGCAGCTCGCCGCCCAGGAGCGCGGCGACGGCCTCCAGCGGCTCGGCCTCGGTCGCCTTCGAGCGGCGGATCTGGGCCGCGGCCTCGGCCGCCTCCTCGCGCAGCTGCTCGAGCGACCACTCGGCCTGCGCGTCGACGGCGACGCCGTGCTGGGCCAGGAAGGCGTCGAGGTGGTGGACGACCCACGGGTCGAGCGGCAGCGTGCGGCCGCCGTCCGCGGTGCCGGGCAGGCGCTCGAAGGCCTCGCCGGCGTCGGGGTCCCAGAGCGTCTCGAGCAGGAACGACTCGCCCTCGACCGAGTGCTGGACGACCAGCCGCGCCGGCGGCGCCTCGCCGCCGTGCTCGAGCGCCAGCACGCAACGGTGCGCCGCGCCGTCGAGCTTGGCGCCGCGCGCGTCGGCCAGCACCTCCGCGCCGGCGCGCGTCAGCGGCGCCAGCAGCGTGCCGTCCTCGCGCTCGACCGCGCCGTCGAGCAGCGCCTCGGGGATCGTGCCGGCGCGCGTGTCGAGCACCCACCAGCCGCGGCCGTCGTGGCGCGTCGTCCGCACACGCGCCACCCAGCGCTCGCCTACGCCGCGCAGCCAGATGTCGACCTGCGCGCTCGTGGTCAGCTGCGGGAAGCGCTTGAGGACCTCGGCGACGTGGACGGCGGCCCAGTCGTCGACGGGCGCCCACCACTCGCGGGTGTCCCAGTCGAAGCGCCGGTGCGGGATCTGCCGGACGACCGCGACGATGTGCGGGTCGTAGGGGAACGCGAGGACGATGATCGGCTGGCCGTCGGGCCCCCGGCGCATCTCGACGTTCGGGCGGTCGGGGGCCAGCTGCACTTCACCGCAGGGTATCGACCACCCAGACGCGTCGAGGGACGACAGACCCGCGCCATGCGCGGCTCAGTCGTCCCTCGACGTCCCGGACGGGGGGGGCGGGTCAGGTCGGCAGCGACGATCCCGCGAACACGAAGAACCAGATCACGAACGCCACGACGGCGAGCCCGACGCTGACGAGCATCACGCCGTCCAGGACGCCGCGGTCGCGGACGACGCGCCGCTCCCCGCGCATGCTGCGCATCCACGTCGCCTGGGTGCGGCGATCGTCGAGCCGCCCGGTGACCTGCATGTGCAGGCGGTTGACCACGCCCAGGCCCTTGCCGATGGCGATCATCGACACGATCGTCCCGAGCAGCACCAGCAGGTAGGGCCCCAGCTGGGCCTGCGTGGAGCTGGTCATCCGCGACCCGAGCCACATCCATCCCACCGGCACGCCGACCCACATGAGGATCGACCCCGCCGCCATGACGACGACGAGCGCGGCACCGAGGAGCCGGTGCCGCGCAGCGTCAGCAGGAGGTGGTTGCTCGGTGCGCATGGCCCACCGCTCCTTGTAGCGGATGCGGCGGACCGGGGGCTCACGCGCCGGTCGCGGCGCCGACCGGCCGCGCGAAGCGCTGGAGCGGGCCCGTCCGCTCGTCGGCGGCGCCACCGGCCGGCGGCGCGCCGCCGTCGCCGCGGGCGACGCGCGCCACGCCCCACGAGAGCGCCGCGAAGAAGATCAGCGCCAGCACCAGGACGACCGAGCAGGCGACGGTCCACAGCCACGACGGCACGTCGTCCTTGCGCTCCCGCTGCAGCAGCTCGTGGTCGGCGACGAACGGGCGGGTGACGTGCGAGAGGGCCGGCACCTCGGGCGCGGGGATGGCCGCGTCCTCGGGCAGGTAGACGGGCACGCCCATGATCGTCCGGTCGCGCTGCACGCGCAGCACGGTCTTCCAGTCGCCGTAGGCGGGCGCGGGCTGCCGGAAGGCGTAGACGCCCTCGCGGATCCGCCGCAGGCGGTCGACCTTCAGGCCGCCGTCCTGCCACGAGGTCACGGTGACCCACGCCGCGCCGTCGGCGGCGTCGCGCGGATGCAGCGTGACGGTGCCCGTGACCATGCGGTGCTGCGGGCCGCCGCCGGCGTCGCGGAGGTCGAGCGTCGCGCTGAGGCCGTGCGGCGCCACGGTCGACAGCCCGTAGCCGGTCAGGGCGGCGATCGCGACGAGCGCGCCGACGGTCGCCGTGCGGGCCACGGCCGGGCGCGGCAGCTCGAAGCGCAGCCCGCTGGCCAGCAGCCCGCCGAGCACGCCGCCGGCCGCGCCGGCGATCGGCGCCAGGACCAGCGCCTCGGTGCGGATCCCGTCCGACCACGGGATCGGGAACACGGCGCCGACCCAGGCCCACTCGGCGGCCAGGCCGACGGTGCCGGCGAGCACGCCCCCGACCGCGCCGAGCAGCAGCGGGCGCTGGCGCCCGGCCACCAGCGCGACGGCCTCGACGCAGAGGGCCTCGACGAGGTAGAGCGGCATCGCGGGGGTCGACTCGCCGAAGACCTGGCCGACGATCAGCGCCACGACCCCGCGGACGAGCAGGAACATCGCCGCCGTCGCCAGCGCGCCGCCGCGGCCGATCCAGATGCGCCCGGCGGTCAGCGCCATCCCGGCCGCCAGCGCGACGAGCATCGGGTGGAAGATCATGCGGAACTGCGGCACGCCGAAGTCGAACTCGCCCTGGAAGCTCGACAGGCCGATGAGCAGGCCGCCCATGAGGCCGACGCGGCGCACCGCGACGAGGAACTGCGCGTCGCGCAGGCGGTCGATGCGCACGCCGCGCGCCCGCAGGCCCTCGGCCAGCAGGACCGCCTGGCCGACGAGGCTGAGGCCGGCGCCGCCGAACAGCATCAGATGGGTGGGGCCCCAGAGCGTGACGTCCTGGCCGAAGATCCGGTGCCAGATGTCGTCGAGTGGGAAGCCCAGCAGCGCGAAGCCGCCGCAGGCCAGGGTGAGGACGCCGCCGACGGGCACGTACCAGTCGCGCGTGATCCGGATCGCCGCCGGGCCGGGCCGGCCCTCCGGCAGCGCGATCGCGAAGCAACCGGCCGCGAACAGGCCGTAGAGCCCGGCGAGGATCAGGTAGTGCGCCGGGTTGGCCAGCGGGCCCGGATCGCGGCCCTGGTCGATGTGGAGCGAGATGTCCCAGTACATCCCGAGCAGCGCCACGGCGAGCGCCGCGCCGGACAGGCCGGCCGGCAGGCCCGCCCATGCGGGCAGCCCCGTCGCGCGCTCGGCGGCGGCCGCGGCGCGGCGCAGCAGCGTCCCGCGGCCGTTGCGATAGCCGAAGATCATGGCCAGCATCAGGGCGGTGGCGACGCTGGCCGCGCCCGTGGCGATGGCGACCTGGTCGAGCGCGGCGCCTCCGGCCGGCTCGGACGCGGCGGGCGCGGCGACGACCGCCGCCAGCGCAGGGAAGATCGTTGCCATGGGGCGATGTTACACCGATCCATGTCACATGAAACGCGCTAGCCTGCTCGTGTGCCCGATGTCACGGAGGCGCCCGAGCGCAGCGGCGGGAAGCCGACCGGCGAGCTCACCATCGACGAGCTCGCCCAGCGCACCGGGATGACCGTCCGCAACATCCGCGCGCACCAGTCCCGGGGCCTCGTCCCGCCGCCCACCGTGCGCGGCCGCACCGGCTACTACGGCGCCGAGCACCTCGCCCGGATCGAGCTGATCCAGGAGATGCAGGCGCAGGGGTTCAACCTCCAGGCGATCCGCCGCCTGGTCGACGCGGCGCCCGGGGCGGGCGAGGAGCCGCTGCGCTTCCTGCGCGCGGTCACCGCGCCGTACACCCAGGAGGAGCCCGAGGTCCTCAGCGCCGCCGAGCTGGCCGGGCGCTGGGGCACGAGCGACCCGGCGGTGCTCCAGCGCGCCGTCACGATGGGACTGCTGCGGCCGCTCGGCGAGGGGACCTACGAGGACACGAGCCCGCGGCTGACGCGCGCGGGCGGCGAGCTCGCGCGCCTCGGCGTGCCCCCGGAGGCGGCGCTCGACGTCGCCGAACGGGTCCGCGAGCACGCCGACGGCATCGCGCAGGCCTACGTCGACCTCTTCCTCGAGCGCGTGTGGAAGCCGTTCGAGGAGGCCGGCGCGCCCGAGGAGCGCTGGCCGGAGGTGCGCGCCGCGCTCGAGCGCCTGCGCCCGCTGGCCGCCGACTCGCTGCTGGCCATCTTCGGCGCCGCGATGGCCGAGGCCAGCGAGGAGGCCTTCGGCCGCGAGATGGAGCGGCTGCAGCGCCGCCGGCGCGCTCGGGGCTGAGCCGCGGCCCTACGCGGCGGCCGCCGTCGCGGCGGCGCGGCCGGCGTCAGCGGTCCGGGCGAGGTCCTCGACGGCGTCGAGCACCTGCGGCCAGACGCCGCGCGGCAGGTCGTGGCCCATGCCCGGGATCGTCAGCAGCCGGGCGCCGGGGATCGCCTTCGCCGTGGCGCGGCCGCCGGACGGCGCGACCAGCGGGTCGGCCCCGCCGTGGATCACGAGCGTGGGCGCCGTGATCGTGCCCAGCTCGCGCGTCCGGTCGCCGGACGCGAGGATCGCGTGCAGCTGCCGCCCCGTCGCGTCGGGGTCGAAGCGGCGGTCGTAGCCACGGCCGATCAGGTCGCGCAGCTGCTCCTCCTCGCGGTCGAACGCCGTCGAGCCGATCGCGGTGAAGAGCTTGACGCCGTGCTCCACGTAGCCATCGCGGTCGCGCGGCGGCGCGGCGAGGAAGATGGGATAGGTCTTGAAGGCGGGCTGCCCGGTCCAGCGGGCCCCGGTGTTGGACATGATCGACGTCAGCGACCGCACGCGCCCCGGATGCTTGGCCGCGACCGTCTGGGCGATCATGCCGCCCATGGAGGCGCCCACCACATGGGCGCCGTCCAGCTCCAGCGCGTCGAGCAGGCCGACGGCGTCGAGCGCCAGCTCGGGCAGCCGGTAGGCCGCGCCGGCGCGGCGGCGCAGCAGCAGCGTGGCCAGCGAGGGCGGCGCGACGTCGTCGATGTGCGTCGAGCGGCCGGCGTCGCGGTTGTCGTAGCGGATGACGAAGAAGCCGCGGCCGGCGAGGTCCTGGCAGAAGCGCTCGTCCCAGGCGAGCATCTGCATGCCCAGGCCCATGATCAGCAGCACCGGCGGGTCGTCCGGCGACCCGAAGGTCTCGTAGCAGATGGTGATCCCGCCGCCGACGTCGGCGAACCGCTCGTCCATGCCTCGCGACGATAGCGGCGCCGCAGCAGCCGGGACCGATCTCAACCCAGGTCGACCCGGACGGCGGCGCGGCGGGCGCGCGGCAGCCAGGCCTCCAGCGCCGCCCGCGACCACGGCCGTCGCGTCGGCCCCGGCGGCCGGCGCAGGCGCGCCGTCCGCTGCGCCCCGCCCGCCAGTTCCCGCCGGGCGCGGGCGTCGGCCGCGGTGCGCAGCTCCCAGCCCGCCGTGCCCGCCCGGGCGGCCGCGTCCCGGACGGCCTGGCCGTCGCGCAGCGCGGGGTCGAAGGCGCCGATCTCCAGGAACGCGCGCCGGCGGACGACCGCGCAGCCCGGCACCGGGGCGGCGGCCCACAGCGCGCCGGGGTGCTCGTGCAGCTCGTCGAGGAGCGTGCCGAGCGTGCCGAGGCCGGGTCGCGTGGCGACGTCGAGCAGCGCGGCCCACTCGCCGGTCGCCTCGTCGAGCCCGAGGTCCATCGCCGCCGTCGCCCCGAGGCGCCGGGGGAGCGCGAGCAGCGTACGCCGGGCCAGCGGGTGGTGGGCGGCCAGCGCGCGGCGGGCGTCGCGGGCGGGGCGCTCGCCCACGCCGTCCTGCACCACGTAGACGCCGCCGCGCCAGCCCGCCCCGAGGTCGGCCTCGACGGCGGCGTGGAGCGCGGCCAGCTGCCATGGGGCGCCGGGGCCGGCGACCACGACCACGTCGAGGTCGTCGAGGACGGCGTGCTCGCCCTCGTGCCGGGCGGCCCGCGGCCGGGCGACGGGATGCGACGGCGGGATCACGATCCTCATCTCTGCCCATCGTGGGCCATCGCTAACGCCCGGAGGGCGCCGTCTCGGGCGCCTCAGCGGGCTGCCGGGTGCAGCTCGAGGCGCAGCGCGACGTGCTCGGCCCGCTCGAGCGCGTCCCGCAGCGCGCGCGCGTCGGCGAAGCGGCCGGCCAGCCGGCGGCCCTCGAAGCGCACCTCGACCTGGTCGGCCGCGAACGGCCACGGGTCGACGATCACGCCGCGGTCGCCGTCCGCGGCGGCGGTGACGGCCACGGGCCCGCCGGCGGACGGCACGTCCGGCACCGTCCGCGGGAGCGCGGCCTGGCAGACGGCCAGCGAGAGATCGTCCCAGGCGGCCAGCAGCGCCTGGTTGCGGCGCAGCTCGTCCTCCGGCGCGCCGAGCTCGGCGGCCAGCCGCGTCTGCAGCCCGCGCTGGCCGGCCAGGTAGGCGTCGACCGCGGCCAGGATCTCCGGGTCGTCGGTGCGCGGGGGGAACCGCTCGTAGAGCCCGGTCCCGTGCAGCGAGACGAGCAGCGCGGCGTAGCGCGACTGGGTCAGCAGCCGCCGGGGCGCCTGCTCCCACAGCGTCAGGTGGGTGCGGCGGTCCATCCGGTAGAAGGGCGCCGGCAGCCCGGTCTCGGGGTCGAGCGCGGGCTCGAGGTCCCACAGCGCCATGCCGACGTCGTGCTGCTCGGCGCCGAGGCAGACCTCCTCGCGCGGCGAGGGCGGCGGGAACCGGCCGCCGCCCCATGCGCGGGCCAGCTGCCCCGAGACCCAGGCGTGGGCGGCCTGGCCGACGGCGATGACCGCGTCATCGCCGTCGGGTCGCAGCAGCATGTGAGCGCCGCTCGGCCTACTGGCGCTCGTGCGTGACGCCGGGCCCGCTGCCCGGGTCCTCGGCGGCCTCGGCCTCCGCCTCGGCGGCGCTCGTCGTCTCGGCCTCCGGCGCCTCCTCGACGACCTCGCTCACCTTCTCCTGGTCGCCCTCGGCGGAGATGCCCGTCGCCTCGTCGGACTCCACCTCGGGGGTGAACGCGTCGCGCGTGGGGTTGCCGCGGCCGCCGCCGTGGGAGGCGTTCTCCACCAGGTCGGCCTCGGCCTGCTCGAAGCCCTCGGCCTCGCCGCCGCCGGCCTCGTAGACGGGAGCCATCGCGGGATCCTCGGGCACCCCCTCCTCGGGCCGGTGGCCGCCGATGCCGCCGGCTTCGGCCGCCGCGGCGGCCGTCTCGCGCTCGACGAGCTCGTCGACCGGGCCGCCCGCCTGCCGGGCCATGACCTCGCCGTCCGGCGTCGCGGCGTCGGCGCGCTCCTCGCTCTCGGTGCTCGAGCCGGGGTCCGCCGGCGCGGTGACCGACGGGCCGGGCGTCTCGACCGGCGGCGGCGCGATCGGCACGGACTCCGCCGCCGGCCCGGCGGCGGCGGCCGGCGTGGGCGGCTGCGCAGGGGCAGCGGCGGCGGACGGGGCGGGGGTCGCGGGCCGGCCGGCACGGCGCTTGCGCAGCGCCGTCATGGCGCCGGCGCCGCCGGCCACGAGGCCGCCGAGGGCGAGGAGTCTCTTGGGGATGCGAGGCATGCCCTGATCCGTACCCGATCCGCGGCGCTTGCGAAAGGGCTGCAAGCACCTCTCCGATGGCCGGCGCATCGCCCGCATCGCGCCGGCAGCCCCTGGGTAGGTGCCTCGACATGAGCGAGCACCACGGAGCCGACCGCGTGCACGGTGGCGAGGCGTCGCTGGGCGACGCCCAGGCGGCCAACCCGCCGGACGACCCGGAGATGATCGAGGAGGACGCGGAGCCGCTGGACGCGGACGTCGAGTACGAGGGCGACGATCCCGAGCCGCCCGAGGAGCGCGGCAACGAGGACCCGGCACCGAACGCGCCGTAGGGCCCGGCGCTCGCGGCGGACGGCGCCGCGGGCGCACGAACGCGCCGTAGGGCCCGGCGATCAGCGGCGGATGGTCCGGTGAGGTCGCCTGACCTTGGTCCGCTGCGCTGACCACCCGGTCGGCTCGGGTGTAGGCTCCCGGGGGTGTTCACCCCCGTCCGGACGCGCCGCACGTTCGAGGAGGCGGCCGAGCAGATCGCGGACAAGATCCGCATGGGGGAGCTGCGCGTAGGCGACAAGCTCCCCGGCGAGCGTGCGCTGGCGACGCAGATGCAGATCAGCCGCCCGACGCTGCGCGAGGCGGTCAAGGTCCTGGTCGAGGCCGGGCTGCTGGAGGTCCGGCGCGGTCCCGGCGGCGGCATGTTCGTCGCCACCGACGTCGTCGGGATCGAGGTCGTGCGCGAGCGCTCCAGCCTGCGCGTCAGCGAGGTCGGCGGCGTGCTGGAGGCGCGGCGGATGATCGAGCCGCGCGTCGCGCAGCTGGCCGCGGTTCGGGCCACCGAGGAGGACTTCGCGGCGCTCCAGCGGTCGATCGACGGGATGCGCGCCCTGGTCGAGGCCGGCCGCGCGCTCTCCGAGGAGGACCGCTTCCTCCAGCTCGACGTGCAGTTCCACCTGGCGCTGGCGCGCGCCTCGGGCAACGGGACGGTGGAGTCGCTGATGCGCGAGCTCTTCCGGCGCCTGGAGATCGTGCGCGACATGGCGATGCACCTGCCGCTCGTCCCCGAGTGGACGATCCAGATCCACGAGCGCACGGTCGCCGCGGTCCGCTCCGGCGACCTCGAGGCCGTCGAGCGCGTCATGGACGACCACGTCGGCAAGCTCGAGCTCACGTGGGAGGAGGAGACGGCCCGCGCGCTGGTGCGGCCGCTGCCCGACTTCCTCCTGCCGGCGTCGGCGCGCAAGCCGTCCGCCGCCTAGCTGACCGTCCGTTTAGAACGTCCCGGGACGGTGGTAAGGTCAACTGACCCATTCGGGTCTGGTGATCTGGCCACGAGGAGAGGGAGCGCCGGACGTGCCGCGAGCCACGCGAGGCAGGACGGAGCAAGAGACCGCGCAGGAGCGCCGCGATCGCGTCGCGCCGCCGCCCGCTGCCGCCGGACGCCCGGCGCCGGTCAAGCTGCATCGCCCGGACGTCACCCTGCGCGACCGCTACGCGCTCGAGCAGGGCACCGTGCTCGTGTCCGGCATCCAGGCGCTCGTCCGCGTGATGCTCGACCAGGTGCGCGCCGACCGTCGCCGCGGCCTGCGCACCGCGACCTTCGTCTCCGGCTACCAGGGCTCGCCGCTCGGCGGCCTCGACCAGGAGATCCTGCGGCTCGGCGACCTCGCCGGCGAGCACGCGCTGCACTTCACGCCGGGCCTCAACGAGGAGCTGGCCGCCACCGCGGTGTACGGCTCGCAGCTGGCGCTCGGGCTCCCGGGGCCGAAGGTCGACGGGGTCACCGGCTTCTGGTACGGCAAGAACCCGGGCCTCGACCGGGCGATGGACGCGCTGCGCCACGCCAACTACGCGGGCACGCACCCCAAGGGCGGTGCCGTCGCGCTGGTGGGCGACGACCCGTCGTCGAAGTCCTCGACGCTGCCCAGCGCGGCCGAGGCCACGCTCGCCGCGCTGCACATGCCGACGTTCTTCCCCGGCACGCTGCAGGAGGTCCTCGACCTCGGCCTGCACGCCGTCGCGTGCTCGCGGGCGTCCGGCCTGTGGAGCGCCATGAAGATCGTCACGGCGATCGCCGACGCCGCCGGCACCGTGCAGGTGTGGCCCGAGCGCGTCGGCCCCGTCCTGCCGGAGCTCGAGGTCGACGGGCGCCCGTACCGCCACCGGCCCGACGGCAACCTCCTGGCGCCGATGTCGCTCGAGCTCGAGCGCAACCTGTTCGGCGTCCGCCTGGAGATCGCCCGGCGCTACGCGGCGCTCAACCAGCTCAACCCCGTGGCGGTGCCGACGCGGGACGCGTGGCTGGGCATCGTCGCCGCCGGGCGCACGTACTACGAGCTGCTGCAGGCGCTCCGCGACCTCGGGCTCGACCAGGCCGAGCTGCACCGCGCCGGCGTCCGCCTCATGAAGGTCGGGATGCTCTATCCGCACGACCGCGACGGCTTCCGGGCGTTCGCGCGCGGTCTGGACGAGGTCCTCGTCGTCGAGGACAAGCTGCCCTTCCTCGAGACCGCCGTGCGCGACGCCCTGTACGGCGGCCCGGACCAGCCGCGCGTGGTCGGCAAGGCGGGCGAGCACGGCGCGCGGCTGCTGCCGGCCGACGGCTCGCTGGACGCCGACACGATCGCGCTGGCCGTCGCGGCGCGGCTCGCCCCGCGTGTGGAGCGCGACAGCATCGACGCCCGCGTCGCGGCGATCCGCGCGCGGCGCGACGCGGCCACGCGCCTGCCCGCCACGCTGGCGCGCACGCCCGCGTTCTGCTCGGGCTGCCCGCACAACACCTCGACGGCCAACGCGGACGGCACGCTGGTCGGCGCCGGCATCGGCTGCCACACCATGGTCCTGCTCTCGCCGGAGGGCAAGGGCACGATCACCGGCATCACCCAGATGGGCGGCGAGGGGGCGCAGTTCGCCGGCATGCAGCCGTTCGCCGACGCGCCCCACGTCGTCCAGAACCTCGGCGACGGCACCTTCCACCACTCGGCCTCGCTGGCGATCCGCTTCGCCGTCGCGGCGGGCGTCAACGTCACCTACAAGCTGCTCTACAACGACACCGTGGCCATGACCGGCGGCCAGGACGTGCTCGGGCAGCTGAAGATCCCCGAGATGACGCGCTGGCTGGCGCTCGAGGGCGTCAAGCGGATCATCATCACCGCCGACGACCCGAGCCGCTACCGCGGCGTGAAGCTCGACCCGATCGCCGAGGTCCGCCACCGCGACGACCTGGAGGCCGCGCAGGCCGAGCTGGCCGCCGTCGAGGGCGTCACGGTCCTGCTGCACGACCAGCACTGCGCCGCCGAGCTGCGGCGGCTGCGCAAGCGCGGCAAGGCGCCCAGGCGCGCCGAGCGCATCCACATCAACGAGCGCGTGTGCGAGGGCTGCGGCGACTGCGGCGAGAAGTCCAACTGCCTGTCGGTGCTGCCGGTCGAGACCGAGCTCGGGCGCAAGACCCAGATCCACCAGTCCTCGTGCAACCAGGACTACTCGTGCGTGAAGGGCGACTGCCCGTCGTTCCTGACCGTGGTCCCGAAGGAGCGCGACGGCGCGGCCGCCGCTCCGCGGGCGATCTCGATGCCGCCGGTCGACCTCCCGGCGCCGCGGCTGCGCGTGCGCCGCGACGGCTTCGTCATGCGGATGCCCGGCGTGGGCGGGACCGGCGTCGTGACGATCTCGCAGGTCGTGCAGATGGCCGCGCTGCTGGACGGGCGCTTCAGCTACGGCCTCGACCAGACCGGGCTCAGCCAGAAGGGCGGGCCGGTGATCTCCGACGTGCGCATCAGCGACCGGCCGATCGAGGGCTCCAACGCCGCGGGGGCCGGGGAGGCCGACCTGCTGCTGGGCTTCGACGTGCTGGGCGCGGCCAACCCGCGCAACCTCGTCGTCGCCGATCCGGAGCGCACCGTGGCGGTCGTCAACAGCCACGCGACGCCCACGTCGGCGATGGTCACCGACACCGGCGTCCGCTTCCCGGCGCTCGAGCGCAACCTCGCGAGCATCGGGCGCGCCACCCGCGCCGGCGAGAACGTGCACCTCGACGCCGAGGCGCTGTCGCAGGCGCTGCTCGGCGACCACCTGCCCACGAACACCGTGCTGCTTGGCGCCGCCTTCCAGGCCGGCTGCCTGCCGCTGAGCGCCGAGGCGCTCGAGCAGGCGATCCGCCTCAACGGCGCAGCGGTCGAGAAGAACCTCGCCGCCTTCGCCTGGGGCCGCGCGGCGATCGCGGCGCCCGAGGTCGTCGAAGCGGTGCTCGAGCCGCCGGCGCCGGCCGCACCGGAGCTCGCGGGCGAGGCGCGCGAGATCGTCGAGCGCACCGGGGCCGAGGGCGAGCTGCGGCGCCTGCTCGAGATCCGCGTCCCGGACCTCATCGGCTACCAGGACGCGGCGCTGGCGCGGGAGTACGCCGACGACGTGATGGCCGTGGCCGCCGTCGAGCAGCAGCGCGGCGCCCCGGGCGAGACGGCGATCGCCGAGGCCTACGCGCGCAACCTGCACAAGCTGCTGGCCGCCAAGGACGAGTACGAGGTCGCGCGCCTGCACCTCGACGCCGCCGAGCAGGCCAGGCGCGAGGCGGCGTTCGGCGCCGACGCCAAGGTGTACTTCATGCTCCATCCCCCGCTGCTGCGCGGCATGGGCCTCGACCGCAAGCTCAAGCTCGGGCCGTGGTTCACGCCGGCGCTGCGCGGCCTGCGCGCCATGCGGCGGATCCGCGGCACGAAGCTCGACGTCTTCGGGCGGCCCGGGGTGCGCCGCGTCGAGCGGGCGCTGCCCGGCGAGTACCGCGCGCTGGTGGCGCGCGCGCTGGAGCGCCTGACCCCGGCCACGCACGCCACCGTCGCCCAGATCGCCGCGCTGCCCGACGTGGTCCGCGGCTACGAGGAGATCAAGCTGCGCAACGTGGAGCGCTTCCGCGCCGAGGCGCAGCGCCTGGAGGGCGAGCTGGCGGGCGGGGTCCGCGACGGCGGCTTCTCGCTGCCGGTGATCCAGAGCTGACGGGCAGGGAGGACCGCCGCCGCCGGCCGGCGCGTGCCCGCTGTCAGGGCGACGCGAGGGCCGGCGGCGGCGCGGGGTCGACGAGCTCCCACAGCAGCGTCGACCAGCCGAAGTCGTGCGCGCCCATGCCGTAGCCCGCGCGGGCCTCGTAGTACTCGCGGAACCCCTCGCGCGCCACGAGCGGGGTCAGGCGCGCCGCCATCCGGTCGGCCTCGTCGTCGAGCCCCAGCCGCCGCAGGCCGAGCGCGACCAGCCACGCGCTGTTGATCCACGACGGCCCGCGCCAGTGGCGGTGGCGCCCCCACCACGTCTCCCGCGACGAGTGCTCCGGATCGTCGAGGGCGACGGCCGGCAGCGGGATCCCATCGTCGAAGCGCGGCGCGCGCAGGACCTCGTCGACGAGCCGCTCGGCGATGGCGTCGGGGAGGTCGGGCAGGGCCAGCGGCGCCAGCGTGTCCCAGGTGGCGGGGCGGCGCTCGGGCGGCGTCGGGCGCACCGCGTGGCGGACGGCGTCGGCGAAGCGGCCGCGGTGCGGGTCGTAGAGGCGCTCGACCAGCGCGGGCGTGAGCGAGGGCCGGCCGAGCGCGCGCTCGCTGAGCGCCCAGACGACGTTGGTGAGCACCTCGCAGACCACGGGCCGTCCCGCCGCCGCCACGCGGCGGGCGTCGAAGCCCAGTCGCCGGTTGCGGGCGATCAGCAGCGGGAAGAGCGGCCGGCCCTGCGCGAGCCGGCCCCAGACGTGGTCGAACTTCGGCGAGGCGTCCATGCCGGACTCGTCGGGCTGCACGAGCCACAGCAGGCCGTCGTCCTCGAGCGCGCGGTGCTCGCGCAGCCAGGCGTGATGGCGCGCGATGCGCGGCTCCTCGCGCGGGTCCCCGACCGCCCACGCCCAGGCCCACGCCAGCAGCGGCGGCTGGATCGTGCGCGTCATGAGGTCGGCGCGCGAGGCGATGTTGTAGCGGATGGCCCGCTGCCAGTCGAGCGGGTGGCCCCAGAGGACCGTGTGGCCGATGAAGCCGTCGGGATCCATGGCGGCCAGCAGCGTCTCGAGCTCGGCGCGCGCCTTGGCGCCGTCGTAGCGCCGGCGGACGATGGCGTGGAAGCAGGAGTCCCAGTACCACTGCCACGGGTAGCTGCGCGGGCTGGGCACCGAGAAGGCGTAGCGGCGCCCCCGGTAGTCGCCCTCGCGCCAGTTCGACTCCAGGAGCGCCCGCGCCGCGGCGCCGACGTCGAGGTCGCTCACGGCGACGGAGCCTACGGGCGCCGGCGGCCGGGTGCGCCGCGGCGCCGCAGCGGTCGTCAGGCCGCGGCCACCCGACGCTCCCCGAGGCGTAGCCGGTTCGTGCCACGGGCAGGCCAGCGGGAGATGGATGCCGCAGCCGTGGGGATCGTGGTGGCCACCCGCGACCGGCGCGACGGCCTGCTCGAGACGCTCGGGCGCCTGCTCGCGCTGCCGGACGCGCCGCCGGTCGTGGTGGTCGACAACGGCTCGTCGGACGGCACGCCGGAGGCCGTGCGCGCCGCCTTCGGAGACGCCGTGGCGGTCATGGCGCTCGGCGAGAACCGCGGGGCCGCCGCGCGGACGGCCGGCGCGCGGGCGCTGGCGACGCCGTACGTGGCCTTCAGCGACGACGACTCATGGTGGGCGCCCGGCGCGCTGTCGCGCGCGGCCGCCGTCCTGGATGCCCATCCCCGGCTCGGGCTGCTCGCCGCCCGCGTGCTCGTCGGCCCTGGCGAGCGATTGGACCCGACGTGCGCCGCGATGGCGGCGAGCCCGATCGCCGCGGAGCGGCCGCTCCCCGGGCCCGCCGTGCTGGGCTTCGTGGCCTGCGGCGCGGTCGTGCGGCGCGACGCGCTCCTGGCCGCCGGGGGCTTCGACCCGCGCTACGGCGTGGGCGGCGAGGAGCGGCGGCTGGCCTTCGACCTGGCCGCGCTCGGCTGGGAGCTGGCGTACGTGCCAGAGGTCGTGGCCCAGCACCATCCCGCCGCGGGGCCGCGCCCGGGACGGCTGCGCCGGCAGCTGCGCAACGACCTCTGGTCGGCGTGGCTGCGCCGGCCGGCGCCGTCCGCCGCGCGCGAGACCGGGCGGCTGCTGCGCGCGGCCGCGGGCCGGGAGCCGCGGACGGCGGTGGCGGCGCTCGCCGACGCGGTCGCCGGCACGCGCTGGGTGCTGCGCGAGCGCCGGGTCGTGCCGCCGCCGGTCGAGCGCGCGGTGCGCGCGCTGGAGGCGGCCGACCGCCGATAGGGCACCATGGCGAGCATGAGCGAGGACCCCGTCGACCGGCTCTACGGCCTGCCGCTGGAGGACTTCGTGCGGGAGCGCGACGCGCTGGCCCGCGAGCTGCGCCGCGCCGGCGACCGCGAGGCGGCCGACGCCGTCAAGCGCCTGGCCAAGCCGTCTCGCGCCGCCGGGGCGCTCAACCGGCTCGTGCGCGAGCGCCCCGACGAGGTGCGCGGGCTCGTCGAGGCGGGCGAGGCGCTCGCCGGCGCCCAGGACGAGCTGCTCGGCGGCGCGCCGCCGCGGGTGCTGCGCGACGCGGTCGAGGCGGCGCGGCGGCTCGTCGACGCGCTGGCCGCCGAGGCGGCGCCCGAGGGCCCCACGCGCGAGAAGGTGCGCGCGTCCCTGCACGCCGCCACGGTCGACCCCGAGGCCCGCGCGGAGCTGGCCTCCGGGCGGGTCGTCCGCGAGCGGGTCGCTGCGGGCTTCGGCGGGCTGGACGCGGCGCTGGCCGGGGCGGCGCCGCGTGGCCGCGCGGCGGGCGCCCGGCGCCGGAAGGACCGCTCCGCCGGCGCGCCGCCGCC
>DASTWY010000013.1:0-77672 GCA_035765735.1 Baekduia sp.
ACGTTCCCCGCCGCCGAGACGGACCGGCACGTCCAGCAGCGCGGCTCCGCGATGGGGCGCGCGTTCTCCCAGTCGCAGACCGTGCGGCGCGCGAAGCGGTGGGGCCGCGGGGTACGCGACCGCTGGGACCGCAGGTAGCCGCTGATGAGGACCCGCCCACCCGGGATAGCTCCGGGCGCCCGCGGGGGAGTCCTATCATCCGACTGATTCCACCCCGAGGAGAGGCACCGATCGTGAGCAGCCAGACGGAGACGCAGGACGGCGCCGGCGTAGAGCAGTCCGGCAAGGACACGTTGTCGGTCACCGACAACCGGACCGGCCGGACCTACGAGATCGAGATCACGGACGGAACCGTCCGGGCGATGGACTTCCGCCAGATGAAGGTCGACGACGAGGACTTCGGCCTGATGAGCTACGACCCGGCGTTCACGAACACCGCGTCGTGCCGCTCGGCGATCACGTTCATCGACGGCGACCGCGGGATCCTCGAGTACCGCGGCTACCCCATCGAGCAGCTCGCCGAGCAGGCGACGTACCTCGAGGTCGCCTACCTGCTCGTCCACGGCGAGCTGCCGACGCGCGACCAGCTCGACGACTGGGAGCACGAGGTCACGATCCACACGTTCGTGCACGAGAACGTGAAGGAGTTCGTCGGCGGCTTCCGCCACGACGCGCATCCGATGGGGATGCTGCTCGGCTCGGTGGGCGCCCTGTCGACGTTCTACCCGGACGCCAACGACATCACCGATCCCGAGAACCGGATGATCCAGACGATCCGGCTGATCGCGAAGATGCCGACGCTCGCCGCGTTCGCGTTCCGCCACAGCGAGGGCAAGCCGTACGTCTACCCGGACAACGACCTCAAGTACCCGGGGAACTTCCTGAGCATGATGTACAAGATGACCGAGATCAAGTACGAGCCGGACCCCCGGCTCGAGCGCGCGCTCGACATCCTGTTCATCCTGCACGCCGACCACGAGCAGAACTGCTCGACCAACGCCGTGCGCGCGGTCGGCTCCTCGCAGGTCGACCCGTACTCGGCCGTCGCCGCCGGCGTCGCGGCCCTCTACGGCCCGCTGCACGGCGGCGCCAACGAGGCGGTCCTCCGGATGCTGCGCCGGATCGAGAGCAAGGACCGCGTCCCGGAGTTCATCCAGGGCGTCAAGGACGGCAACGAGCGCCTGATGGGCTTCGGCCACCGCGTGTACAAGAACTACGACCCGCGAGCCAAGATCATCAAGAAGGCGACCGACGACGTCTTCGAGGTCACCGGCGTCAACCCGCTGCTGGAGATCGCGCTCGAGCTCGAGAAGATCGCGCTCGAGGACGACTACTTCGTCTCGCGCAAGCTCTACCCGAACGTCGACTTCTACTCGGGCCTCATCTACGAGGCGCTGGGGCTGCCGGTGTCGATGTTCCCCGTGATGTTCGCCATCCCGCGGACGTCGGGCTGGATCGCCCAGTGGCTGGAGATGACGCAGGACAAGGAGCAGAAGATCGCCCGTCCGCGCCAGGTCTACACCGGGGCGCGCACGCGCGACTACGTCGGCATCGACCAGCGCGGCTGAGCCGCAACGCCCTCCGCTGTGCCGAGAGGCCCGTCGCGCCGGCGCGACGGGCCTCTCGCCGTCTCAGGGCGCCGGTCGAGAGGGTTGCGTGATGCGCCTCACAAACGGCGCGCGACGGAGGCGTAGGGTGCGTTTCATGGCGCTACCGACTCCTCTCCCCACTCCCCCGCTGGCGCTGCGACCCATCCGCCCCGGCGACAAGGCGGCGCTCGCCGCCGGCCTCACCCGCCTCTCGCGCGACTCGGCCTACCAGCGCTTCCTCTCGCCGAAGCCCCGCTTCTCGGCGAGCGAGCTGCGGTACCTCAGCGAGGTCGACTTCGTCGACCACTACGCCCTGGTGGCCACCCCGGTCGACGCGCCCGGCCACGTCCTCGCCGTGGGCCGCTGGGTCCGCCACGCCGACCGCCCGGACAGCGCGGAGATCGCCATCGTCGTCGCCGACCACCTCCAGGGCCGCGGCGTCGGCACGCGCGTCGGCGAGGCGCTGGCCGCCGCGGCGCGCGAGCGCGGGATCACCCGCTTCACGGCCACGATGCTGCCGGAGAACAGGGCGGCACGCCGGCTGCTGGCCCGGCTGACCTCGTCGCTGCACGTGCGCCACGACCACGGCGTCGACGAGCTGGCCGCGGTCCTGCTGGCAGCGTAGGCTCCGCCGCCGATGGCGGCGACCTACCGCGTGACGATCCGCCGGCGCGGCCGCACCGAGAAGTCGCGGCACGCGAGCCTCGACGACGCGCTGGACGCGCTCGAGGACCGGCTGCGGGCGCTGGCGGCCGAGCAGCGGCCGCGCACCGAGCGCGCGATGGGACGGGAGTACGAGCCGGTCCGCCAGGTCGCGGCCCGCGGCGAGCTGCGGGGGCCGCGAGGCCTGCGCGCCGGCATCGACGTTCGCGGGGACGGCTCGGCCGAGGCCTACACCGGCCACGTGGTCCGGCGGCTGGCCGCGGCGCGCGACGGCGAGGACGCCTATCTGACGCTGCGGCGGGTGGTGGGCGCGGCGCCCGGGTAGCGCCGTCGTCATGGCCACGACCGCAACGGCATCCGGGACGTTCAAGATCGGCGGCGACCTCGAGGTCACGCGCCTCGGCTTCGGCGCCATGCGCATCGTCGGGGAGGGCATCTGGGGCCCGCCCGCCGACCATGAGCGGGCCATCGCCGTGCTCCAGCGGCTGCCGGAGCTCGGCGTCGACTTCATCGACACCGCGGACTCGTACGGGCCGTACATCTCGGAGGACCTCATCCACGAGGCGCTGCACGGGCGGGATGGGACCTATTCCGGCATCGTCGTCGCGACGAAGGCGGGCCTGACGCGGTCGGGCCCGAACGTGTGGCCGCCGCTCGGACGCCCGGAATACCTCCGGCAGTGCTGCCTCATGAGCAAGCGCCGGCTCGGAGTCGAGACGATCGACCTCTTCCAGCTGCACCGGATCGACGCGAAGGTCGACGCCCGCGAGCAGTTCGAGGAGCTCAAGAAGCTCCAGGACGAGGGCCACGTGCGGCACCTCGGCCTGTCGGAGGTCTCCGTGGACGACATCAAGGAGGCCCAGGAGGTCTTCGAGGTCACGACGGTGCAGAACCTCTACAACCTGACCAACCGCCAGTCCGAGGACGTCCTCGAGTACTGCGAGCAGCAGGGCATCGGCTTCATCCCGTGGTTCCCGCTGGCCGCCGGCAAGCTCGCCGAGCCGGGCGGCCCGGTCGCCGACATCGCGGAGGCCCACGACGCGACGACCGGCCAGGTGGCGCTCGCGTGGCTGCTGCAGCGCTCGCCGGTGATGCTGCCGATTCCGGGGACCGGCTCGGTCGAGCACCTCGAGGAGAACGTGGCCGCGGCCGACCTCGAGCTGACCGCCGAGGAGATGGAGCGCCTGAACGCGGCGGCCGACGAGGCCTGAGCCCGCGGCGCACTCCCGCCCCCCGCCCCCCGGCGACGTCGAGGGACGACTCATCCGCCTGGGGGATGGTTCAGTCGTCCCTCGACGCAGCGCTGGGGTTCAGAGGCGGCCGTAGGCGCGGAGGGTGCGGCAGGCGGTCACGGACACCGCGCCGCGCCACTCCCAGAGGACGGCGTCGTTGAGCGGCGGCCAGTCGAAGGTCCAGCCGCCGTCGGGCTGCTGCCCGGCGGCGAGCTCGTCGAGCGCAGCCTCGATGGCGGCGTCGGCGAACAGCCCGCGGCCCGCGTGCTCGGGCCACGGCGCCACGACGAGCGGCGAGAGCGTCTCGCCCTCGGCGCCGCCGCGCACCGGCAGGCCGGCCGGCGGCACGTGCGGGCGCAGCGCCTCCAGCGCCGCGGCCGCGCGGTCGCGGTCCGGCACGCTGTCGAGGAAGTCGACGACGTAGCGGACCTCGTAGGCGGCGACCATGTCGAGGTGCGGCAGCCGGTCCCACACGTAGGCGGTGGCGCGGTCGAGCCACGCATGCTCGAGCCCGAGGCGGTGCGCGGCGCCGGCCAGCGCCGACGTGATGTGCAGCGACGACGGCGAGCCGTCCGGCGGCGCCAGCCACGGCGAGCGGTCGGCCTCGTCGACCGAGGGGAGGACGAACGCCAGGCCGCCGTCGTCGTTGGTGACGGTCGCCAGCCAGTCGAGCGCTCCGGTGGCGAGCGCGGGATCGTCGATCCGCGCCTCGTGCAGGAGGTCGAAGGCGTACAGGGTCGGCAGCGGCTGGCTGGAGGCGCTGCGGATGTCGGGCTCCAGCGCGCCGAAGCCACCGTCGGGGTTGCGATAGGCGGCGACGGCGGCGCGGACCAGCGCCGCGGGCGCGCCCTCGAACAGGTGAGCGAAGCGACGGCGGTCGACGAGCCGCGCGTGGGCGGCGACGAAGCGGCCGGCGGCGGGGACGTCGACAGTCGGCATGACGCCATCATCTCGCACGCCTCCAGCCCTTCACGCAGGCCCCCGGGCGTCGAGGGACGAATCATCCACCGCCACGGTGGATGATTCGTCCCTCGACGCGCGCGTGGGTCGGATCAGGGGGTGAGGAGCGGTGCGAGGTCGCCGACGGCCGGCGCCCGCCGGCAGAGCAGCGCAGCGCCGACGCGGGCGGCCATCGCGCA
This sequence comes from Baekduia sp., assembly GCA_035765735.1. Taxonomy (GTDB): domain Bacteria; phylum Actinomycetota; class Thermoleophilia; order Solirubrobacterales; family Solirubrobacteraceae; genus Baekduia. Next base: position 4,624 of record DASTWY010000013.1, read on the forward strand.
GGCCTCGGCGATCGTCCATCCCGCCGCCAGCCCGGCGGTGAGGGCCGCCGCGAACGCGTCGCCGCAGCCGTAGGCGTCGACCGGCGCCCCGGGCAGCGGCGCGGCATCCCAGCGGCCGGCCGTGCCGTCCGCCGCCCGCCAGGCGCCGCCGCGAGCGCCCTCGGTCCGCACCACGAAGCGCGGGCGCGTCGCCGCGACGAGCTGGTCGTCGACCGCCTCGCCGGGGTCGGCGGCGCTGCCGACCAGCGCGTCGACGCCGGCGCCCGAGGCGATCAGCGCGTCGCGCGCCCGCGGCGTGGCGACGAGCACGCGCGCCGCCCGAGCCGCACGCACCGCCCCGGCGTCGCCGAGCGTGAGGTAGACGCCGTCGGCGTCCGCGAGCCGGTCCCAGGGCAGCGGGTCGGCGCCGAGCGGCATGAGCCGTGCCCCGAGGACGGTGATCGTCCGCTCGCCGTCGTCGGTGAGGTAGGTGACGATCCGGCGCTGGCCGACCGGCCGCGCCGCCGCGTGGACGTCGATCCCGGCGGCCGCGAGGCCCTCCGCCGTCCGCCGTCCGCGCGCGTCGTCGCCCACGGCGCAGTAGAACGCACAGCCGCCGGTCAGCGACCGCATCGCGGAGGCGGCCATCCCGCCGCCCCCCGCGGGGCCCTCGTGCGCGGAGCGCACGTGGAGGATCTCCCCCGGCCGCGGCAGCCGCTCGGCGACCAGGAAGTCGACCCACTCGACGTGGCCGACGACCGCGAGCCTCACAGCACCAGCGTCGCGCCGTGCTCGCGCAGCCAGCGGCGCGGCAGCTCGTAGCTCGGCATCAGCCGCTCCATCACCGCCCAGAAGCGCGGCGAGTGGTCCATCACGACGAGGTGCGCGACCTCGTGGCGGATCACGTACTCCAGCACCGCCTCGGGGGCCAGCAGCAGCCGCCAGTTGAACGACATGCCGCCGCGGGCGGAGCACGATCCCCAGCGCGTGCGCTGGTCGCGGATGGTCAGCGACGTGTAGCTGCGCCCCACGGCGGCCGCCGCGGCGTCGAGCCGCGGGGCGATCTCGGCCTTGGCCTGCCGGCGGTACCAGCGCTCGAGCGCGTCCCGTGCGGCGACCGGCTCCCCGGGGACGAGCAGCACGTCGCCGCGCCGGTGCACGCGCGTCCGCCCGGCCTCGGCGTGCACCTGCAGCTCGCGCCCCAGGTACGGCACGTTGCCGTCGCGCGCCGCCACCCGCGCCCGCGCGGCCGCCACCTCCGCCAGGCGCCGCTCGATCCACGGCCGCAGCTGCGCGACCGCCGCGGCGGCCTCACGCTGCGCGGCCCGCCGCGGCAGCACCACCTCGACCGCCCCCTCCCGCGGGTCGACGCGCACGCGCACGCGCCGCGCGCGATCCGAGCGGCGGACGGAGTACGGGAACGGCGGGGCGGCGTCGGGCACGGCGGCGCACCAGGGTACGAGGCGCCGGGGACGTCGATCGCAACTACGGCGGCGGCGCGGGATCGAACCGGGCGACGATGCGGTCGGCGATCACGTGGAGCTCGATGGGGATGCCGCCGTACAGCGTGATGCGAACCCCGCCGCCCGCCAGCGAGTCGACGACCAGGCTGCTCACGTTATACGTGTCGATCTGCGCCTCGTCGATGACGCGGAAGCTCTGAACGGCGTCGAAGGTCAGGACCCCCGCCGGCACTTCCCCGCCTGTCCAGTACGCAATCCCGAACCAGCCTCGACGCTTCTCCTCGTGGGTCATCGGGATGGTCACCCGCCCGGCCGCGGCGTCGTAGGCGATATCCGGGAGCAGAAACCAGAGGTCGTGGACGGCGCCTGCGATCTCGCGCAGCCCACGCTCGTCGCGGGCGACGAGCGGCGCGGTCGGGCGATGTTCCTCAGGCATCCCTCTCACCGCGGCCGCACGGCGGACGATCACCGGTTGGCGTCCGCGTCGGCGATGCGGGAAGGTTGACCACGAATCTCGGACCAGTACTCCACTCGCACGTCGTCGTCGACCTCGACCGCCGCGCGCTCGCCATGCAGGCGGTCGGCACCGTCCCGGCGTGGACCGGAGATCCAGTACGGGTCGCCCGTCTCGATGTCGTAGTAGTTCGCCTTGAAACCGGTGCCCTTCAAGCTCTGAAAGGCGCGGCCACGGGAGTAGAGGGTGCGCCGCGTCTTCGAGAAAGCGACGCGACCGATCCGCGCCGGCCCGCTGAGCCCGTCGGCCTTGCTCTCGATGTACATGATCCTCGTACGGATGGTGGCGCTCCTACAGCACCGCACGGTCGGCAGCCACATCAAGACCTGGCGTTGAGCGGCGCGCGACGGCCCAGCCGTAGATCCCCGCGACGCCGAAGAGGCTCCACGTCACCCACCGGTGGCCTGCGCTGAAGCCGAAGCTCGCCGTTGCCGCGACCAGCAGGGCTGGCCCGACGCGTCGCGGAACGCTGCCGACCGCGCCGCACTTCTGGACCCCCAAGCGCGCCCAACCGACGAGCACCACCTTTGCGAACACCACGGCGGCACCCAGCGGGCTGACCCACAAGGCGACAGCGGTCGCGACCATGGCTTCGCCTCTCACGCCGTCACCACGCTCCGGGCGACGTGACGCCGTCGGAGACGCCAGGGTCGGAGGTGCTCATCTCTAGAGACGGGGGCGGGTCGCGTCCACCTCAGCAGGTCTTCGACGAGCAGCACGAGCTCGTCGACCAGCCTCAGCGTCCGGCCATCGGCCATCAGCGCGCTGCCCACTTGCCGAGCCGGCGGCGAAGAAGCGACACGACGGTCGCCGCGGTGGCGAGGACCCCGGCCACGACGCGCGTCCAACCGCGCAGATGCTCGAAGTCGGAGAGACCGGACAGCAGCAGGACCACCAGCCCGGCGGCGAAGGCGACGGACCACCACCACGGCTTCCGCTCCCGCGGCGAGTCGCCATCGACCAGCGCTGCCTCGGGAGGTCCGGCCAGCCGCGAGAGCGCCCGCGCCTGCCGTTCGACCGCGGCCTCGTCGCGGGCCTGGCGAGCCAGCGCCTCGGTGATGGCAGTGTCGTGGAGCATCCGAGCGGCCAGCGCGGACGATTGCGCGCAGGGCCGCTGAGCATAGGCGAGAAACGGACGTGCGCCTAGAGCACCCGCACCGTCGCCAGCGACGTGTCGCGGGCCACGATCGAGCCGCCGCGCTCCTTCGCGCGCTCCAGGTAGGCGACGGCGTCGGCGCTGACGCGGAAGCCCTCCAGGATCAGCGGAATGCCGGGCGGATACACCTCGACCTCCTCGGCGGCGACCTTGCCGACGGCCTCGCGCAGCGGCACCTCGTAGCCGATCGACTTGGCCAGCCGCTTGGCGTCGTACGGCCGGATCACCGGGCGGTCGTCGATGCCGGCGAACGGGTTGCCGGGCATCGGCTGGTGGCCATGGCCGGGCAGCTCGTGACCGCCGAGGACGTCGACCAGCGCCTCGACGGTGTCCTCGACGGCGTCGTCGCGCAGCTGGAAGGTCGTGATCAGCGTGATCGTCTGCACGCCGGCCTTCTCGATGACGATCCCACGCTGCACCAGCTCCTCGGCCACCTCGAAGCCCGACAGGCCGTAGCGCGACAGCCCCATCGTCGTCTTGATGAGGTCGCCGCCGGCGACGTGGTGGCGGACGGCGTCGAGCCAGCGTGGGTCGTCCAGGTGGTCGAGCTCCGGCAGCCGGCGCCGCAGCGCCGCCTTCAGCTCGTTGGTGCGCTCGATCGCCACGCCGAGCAGCTGCTCGCCCTCGGCGGCCAGCGCGCGCACCGCCGCGTCGGCCGAGGCCAGCAGCCCGTAGGACGGCGACGTCGTCACGTACTCGCGGTAGGCCTCCTCCAGCAGCTCGGTGTCGACGCGCGTCTCCTGCCAGTGGATGAGCCCCGTCTGCTGCAGCCCGCCGGCCAGCTTGTGGGTCGACTGCACGCAGATGTCGGCGCCGGCGGCCATCGCCGAGGGCGGCAGGTCGTGGTGGAAGTGCAGGTGCCCGCCCCACGCCTCGTCGACGATGACGAGGCAGTCCTCCGACCGCGAGCGCACCGCGGCGGCGATCTCCGCGGTGTTGGCGGCCAGGCCCTCGTAGGTCGGCGACGTGTAGATCACGGCGAGCGCCTCGGGGTAGCGGTCGAGCGCCGCGGTGACGTCGGCCACGCTCGGGGGCATCAGCGCCTCGAAGCGCGCGTCGTAGGGCGCCGGCAGGAAGCGGAAGTCGATGTCGAACGCCTTGATGGCGTTGATCACCGAGTGATGGATGTTGCGCGCGACGAGCACGAGCCCGTCCTGGCGCTCCATCGCGAGCATGCGCAGCACGACCCAGTTCGAGCCGCTGGACCCGTGGACGGAGAACATCGTGCGGTCGGCGCCCTGGGCGGCGGCCGCGAAGCGCTCGGCCTCGCCGAAGACGCCGGTGTGGCCGACGAGCGTGCCGAAGAACCCAGCCGAGATCGAGACGTCGGTCTCGTAGAAGTCCTCGACGCGCTCCTGGCCGGGCAGGATCGAGGGCGTGCACCAGCGGTGGTAGCGGCGAACGTCCTCGTTGAGCGCGCGAACGATGGGCGAGCGGCTGATCAGATCCATGCGATACGCCATGATGCCCGGCGATGGCCGGTTCCATCGTGCGGTTACCTCCCCGAGTCGAGCCGCCCTACGAGGTCTACGTGTCCGGCGTGCCCCAGGTCGAGGGCCAGGACTACCGCGTCGAGGGCCGGATGCTGGTCTTCGACCGCACGCTGCGCAAGGACAAGATCAGCGGCTGGCGCTGGTTCCTCGGAGCGTGGGGCGTCGGCACGTACCGGCAGAACGACTCGGTCGACGTCCGCTACACGACCGCCGACGGGCGGCCCGCGGTCGCGGAGGCACTGGAGATCGAGGCGCTCGAGCCCTAGGCCACGGCCGGCGGCCGGCGCGGCGCGCCGAGCCCACGGTGCTCGGGGTCCCACGGGCGCCAGAGCTTCAGCGTCGACAGGATCGCGCGCGTGGCCGGCGAGCGGTTCATGGTGTAGAAATGCAGCCCCGGCACGCCGTGCGCCAGCAGGTCGGCGCACTGCATGGTCGCGTACGACACGCCGAACTCCGCCACCGCCTCGTCGTCGTCCTTGCGCGCCTCGAGCTCGGTGAGCACGTGCTCGGGCAGCGTCGCGCCGCACATCGCCGTCACCCGCGCGATCTGCTTGTAGGACGTGATCGTCCAGATGCCGGGGATGATCGGCACGTCGATGCCGATGCCCCGCGCCCGCTCGACGAAGTCGTAGAAGAGCTGGTTGTCGAAGAACATCTGCGTGATGAGGAAGTCGACGCCGGCGTCGACCTTCTCCTTGAGGTAGCGCAGGTCGTCCTCGGGCGAGCTGGCGTGGATGTGCCCCTCGGGGAAGCACGCCGCGCCGACGGAGAACGGATAGTCGGCGCGCAGCATCGAGACGAGCTGGTGCGAGTACTCCAGCCCGCCCTCGGCCGCCAGCCACTCCTCCTGGCCCTGAGGCGGGTCGCCGCGCAGCGCCAGGACGTTGTCGAGCCCGGCCGCCTGCATCTCGTCGAGGCGCTCCCGCAGCTGCTCGGTGGTCGCGCTGACGCACGTGAAGTGCGCCATCGACTCCAGCCCGAACTCGTCCTTGATGCGCTTGACGATCTCGAGCGTCTTGTCCTGCGTCGTGCCGCCGGCGCCGTAGGTCACCGACGTGAACGCCGGGTGCAGCGCCTGCAGGTCGGCGACCGCGCGGAACAGCGTCTCCTCGCCCTTCGCCGTCTTGGGCGGGAAGAACTCGAAGGAGAAGATCGGCTCGTCGCCGCCGAGGAGCTCGTCGATCCGCATCGCCGCGCAACCCTAACACGATCGTGTCAAGGTTTGGCGCGGTGCCGTCACGCGGCGCTTCGCCAGCGCTCGGGCGAGCCCTCGATCAGCTGCACGCGGCCGGTCAGCTCGAGGTGCGTCAGGTAGCAGAGCGTCTCGTTGAGCCACCAGCTGGCGGTGACCGGCGTCGCCGCCTCGCCGTAGACGTGGGGGATGGCGTCGAAGGCGGTGATCGGCTCGCCCGAGACCGCCTCCGCGGCCTTCGCCATCCGCTCGCGCACGAGCCGGCGGTTGGCGTCGATGTGGGCCTGCACGTCGGTGAACGTCCGCCCGTGCCCGGCGAGGCACAGGCGCGCGTCGAGCTCCTGGACGAGGTCCAGCGAGTGCAGGAACTCCCCCGCCGGGTCGGGCGAGTAGCCGTAGTCGTAGTAGAGGGAGACGCGCCCCAGCAGGTGGTCGCCGGAGATCAGCAGCCGGCGCTCCTCCTGGTACAGGCACACGTGCGATGGGGCGTGGCCGGGCGTCTCGAACACCTGCCACGTGCCGAGGTCGGTGTGCACCTCAACGCCGGGCAGCAGGGCGCGGTGCGGCCGGACGATCCCCGCGATGCCGGAGCTCTCGCCGCGCCGCGACGCGCTCAGCCGGCGCAGCGGCTCCTCCGGCACGCCGCTCTGGCGCGCGACCTCGATGCGCCGGTCGAGCGCCGCGTCGGGGTCCTGGGCGTGCTTGAGCATGTGCTCGTGGTTGGGGTGCATCCACAGCTCGCACCCGGCGCGCTCCACGATCGTCGCCGCCTGCCCGTAGTGGTCGGCGTGCGCGTGCGTGCAGACCAGCAGCCGCACGTGCTCGAGGCGCAGGTTGACCTGCGCCATCGCCCGCTCGAGGTGGGCCAGCGAGCCGGGTTCGTGCATGCCCGTGTCGACGAGGACGACCCCGTCCCCGGCGGCCAGCGCCCAGGCGTTGCAGTGCGGGACCCCCGGCCAGGGCAGAGGCAGGCGCAGGCGCCAGACCCCGGGCAGCACCCGCTCCCCGCGGCCGACCTCGCGCTTTCGGCGTGCTTCGGGCATCGGCCAGCAGCCTAGACTGCCGACCGTCAGCCCCGCCCGAGAGGAAGCCATGTCCACCGCGACGCCATCCCAGCCCACGAGCGCGGACGCCGAGGCCGTCGCCCGGCGGTACTTCGCCGCGATCACCGCCCGCGACCTCGAGACCGCCATCGCGTGCTGGCAGCCCGGCGGGCGCGAGGTGGTCCGCGGGATCATCGACGCGCCCGCGCCCGAGGGCGTGCGCGAGTTCATCGGCGGCATGCTCGCCGCGATCCCCGACCTGCGCTTCGAGGTCGTCGACACGACGACCGAGGGCGAGCGCTGCGCCGTCCAATGGCGCCTGACCGGCACGTTCGCCGGCGAGCCGTTCCTCGGCTTCGTCGCGACGGGCGCGCGCGTGGAGCTCGAGGGCTGCGACGTCCTGACCGTCCGCGACGGGCTGATCGTCCGCAACGACGCCTACACCGACGGGATGACCTTCGGCCGGCAGGCCGGCCTGCTCCCGCCGCAGGGCTCCAAGCAGGACGTCGGCATGCAGCGCGCGGTCAACGCGCGCACGCGGATGGCCGGCCGGCTGCACGCCGGCCCGCTCGAGGAGATCGCCGACGGGGTCTGGCTCCTCCGCGGCGGGCTGCCGTCCCGGACCATGAACGTGTACTTCGTCCGCGACGGCGAGGGCGTGCTGGTCTTCGACGCCGGCATCAAGGCGATGACCAGCGCGGTCGCGGCCGCGGGCGCCCGGCTCGGGGGCATCACGCGCGTCGTGCTCGGCCACGCGCACGCCGACCACCGCGGCGTCGCGCCGTTCCTCGGCGTCCCCGTCTACTGCCACCCGGCCGACAAGGCCGACGCCGAGGGCGACGGCGGCTTCCACTACATGGACATGAGCAAGCTGAACCCGCTCGGCAGGGTGCTGATGCCGCGGCTGCTGCTCAAGGTGTGGGACGGCGGCCCGGTGCAGATCGCCGGCACCGTCGAGGAGGGCGACCGGCTCGGCGAGTTCGAGGTCAAGCACTTCCCCGGCCACGCGCCCGGCCTGATCGGCCTGTGGCGCGAGCGCGACCGGCTGGCGATCGTCAGCGACGTCTTCTACACCTTGGACCCGCAGACCGGAAAGAAGGGCCATGCCCGCGTGCCCCACGCAGCGTTCAACTGGGACACCGAGCAGGCGCGCGCGTCCATCCGCAAGCTCGCCGCGCTCGAGCCCGCGGTCGCCTGGGCCGGCCACGCCGACCCGCTGACCGGCGACGTTCGCGGCATCCTCGAGCACGCCGCCGACACCACCTGATGGGCCGCCGCAGCCGCCAGCGCGGGCGGGTCGACAAGCTCGAGGCGCCGACGACCGACTACGCCTCGCCCGACGGCGAGCAGGTCTTGACGCTGCGCGGGGCGCTGACGCCCAGGACGCGCGCCGAGTACGCGAAGGCCGCCGACCCCGCGCAGGCGCGCGCCGCCGCCAACGTCGAGGACGTGCGCGCCCGCGCGATCGAGTTCCTCTTCGAGCGCCTGGTCGCGCGCTGGGTCGTGCACGACGTGCCCACCGAGGGCGCCAAGCCGCTGCTCGCCCGCTACCGGGCCGCCACCCGCGACGAGCGCGCGTGGGTCACCGGCGTGCTGCGCGAGCACTGCGCCGCGTGGTTCCCCGACGTCAAGGTCCCGTAGCGGCGCCCGCACCCCTCTTCCCCACCCACCCAGGAGCGACACCCCATGCCCGACCAGCAGCCCACCGACGTCCCGTTCACCCTCTACGCGACGTTCCAGGCGCCCGTCCACGGCGCGGTGCCCGAGGCGGAGCGCGCCGCGGCCGCCGAGGAGGCGCTCGCCGCGCTCGGCTCGACGCCCGCCCACCTGCGCGGGGCGTACCACACCAGCGGCTACCGGGCCGAGACCGACCTGCTGCTGTGGCTCGTCGGCACGGCCGTCGACGACCTCCAGGACGCCTACACGGCCTTCCGCCGCACCGCCCTGGGCCGCTGGCTGCGCCCGGTGTGGTCGGTGATCGGCGTCCACCGCGAGGCCGAGTTCGCCAAGAGCCACACCCCGGCGTTCTTCCGCGGCGAGGAGCCGCGGAAGTACGTGTCGGTCTACCCCTTCGTCCGCTCGTACGAGTGGTACCTGCTGCCGCCGCAGGAGCGCGCGCAGATGCTGCGCGAGCACGGCGAGATGGGCCGCCTGCGGCCCGAGGTCCAGGCCAACACCGTCAGCGCCTTCGCCCTCAACGACTACGAGTGGCTGCTGGCCTTCGAGTGCGACGAGGTCGAGCCGATCGTCGACCTCATGCGCCACCTGCGCGGCGCCGAGGCCCGCCGCCACACCCGCGAGGAGATCCCCTTCCACGTCGGCCGCCGCCGGCCGCTGGGCGAGATCCTGGCAGAGCTGCCGTAGCGTGCCGGCCGCCGCCGACCTCCCCGAGCGCCTGCTCCTGGGCTCCGGCCCCTCGCCGGTTCCCGCGCGGGTGCTCGCCGCGCTGGCGCAGCCGACGATCGGCCACCTGGACCCGGCCTTCGGCGCGCTGCAGGACGACGTGGCCGAGCTGCTGCGCCGGACGATGCGCACGAGCCACCGCGTGACGTTCCCGCTCAGCGCGACGGGCAGCGGCGGGATGCAGGCGATGGTCGACACGCTCGTCGCGCAAGGCGACCCGGTCGTGTGCGGCGTGCACGGGGCGTTCGGCGCGCGGATGGCCGACGCGCTGACCCGCGCCGGGGCGGAGGTGGTCCGCGTGGAGGCCGAGTGGGGCCGCGCGATCGCGCCCGAGCGGCTGATCGAGGCCGCCGACGCCCGGGACGCCCGCGCGCTGTTCGTCGTCCACGGCGAGACGTCGACCGGCGTGGCGCAGCCGCTCGACGGCCTCGCCGAGGCGATCCACGCCCGCGACGGCCTGCTGCTCGTGGACTGCGTCACGTCGCTGGCCGGCCATCCGCTCGAGCTCGACGCGGCCGGCGTCGACGTCGCGTTCTCGGGCACGCAGAAGTGCCTCAACGTGCCGCCCGGGCTGGCGCCGTTCACCGCCGGCGAGCGCGCGCTCGGCCGCCTGCAGCGGCGCTCCTGGTACTTCGACCTCCAGGCGATGGTCGACTACTGGTTCGCCGAGGGCCCGCGGGCGTACCACCACACGGCGCCCATCAACCTCATCTACGCGCTGCACGAGGGGCTGCGGATCGTCGACGAGGAGGGCCTGGAGGCGCGATGGGCCCGGCACGCTCGCGCCCACGGAGCGCTGCGCTCCGCGCTCGCCGTGCTCGGCTTCGAGCGGCTCGCGCCCGACGGCGAGCAGCTGCACCCGCTGCTGGCCGTGCGCGTGCCCGCGGCGGTCGACGAGGCCGCCGTCCGCGGCGCGCTGCTGCGCGAGGACGGCATCGAGGTCAGCGGCGGCCTGGGCCCGCTCGCCGGGTCGGCCTGGCGGATCGGGGTCATGGGCGAGGGCGCGCGCCCCGAGCCGCAGGAGCGCCTGGTGCGCGCGGTGGCCCGTCGCGTCGCGCCCAGCGATGAGGCGGCTGCGATCCGGGCACTGGAGGACGCATGGACGTGACCGAGCACCTCGACCCGGCGGCGTTCGCCGACCTGCTCGTCGGCTACTGCCTCGACGTGCAGCCCGACCAGCAGGTGCTGGTGCGCTCGACGACGATGGCGGCGCCGCTCCTGCTCGAGCTGCAGCGCGCGATCCTGGAGCGCGACGCGTGGCCGCTGCTGCGCGTCGAGCTGCCCGGCGAGGCGCGCGGCTTCTACCGGCACGCGCGCGATCGGCACCTCGACGGCTACGCGGGACTGGCCTACGAGGAGGCCAAGCGGATCGACGCGACGGTCGGCATCCAGGCTCCCGACGACCCGTACGCCCTGGCCGCCGTCGATCCCGAGGTCATCGCCCGTGCCTCCCGGGGCCGCCGCGACGTGCGCGAGCAGATGCTCAAGCACCGCTGGTGCTCGACGCTGTGGCCGACCTCCGCCGGGGCCGAGCTGGCCGGGATGGACCTCGGCGCGTTCGCCGCCTTCGTGGCCCGGGCGCTGTTCCTGGACCGCCCCGATCCGGTCGGCGGCTGGCGCGAGCTGGCCGCCTTCCAGGACGCCCTGATCGCACGCCTGGCGCCGGCCGAGGAGATCCGCATCGAGGCCGACGGCACCGACCTGCGGCTGAAGGTGGCCAAGCGCACCTGGATCAACAGCGACGGCAAGCGCAACATGCCGTCGGGCGAGGTCTTCACCGGCCCGCACGAGACCTCGGCGAACGGGCGGATCCGCTTCACGGTGCCGTCGGCGCCGGCCGGCGTCGACGTCGCCGGGGTCGAGCTGGAGCTCCGCGACGGCGTGGTCGTCGACGCGCGCGCCGAGCGCGGCGAGGACTACCTGCGCCGCGCGCTCGACCTCGACGCGGGATCCCGCCGCCTCGGCGAGCTGGGCATCGGCACCAACTACGGCATCGACCGCGCGATCGGCGCGATCCTCTTCGACGAGAAGATCGGCGGCACCGTCCACGTCGCGCTCGGCCGCTCCTATCCGGAGACCGGCGGCACCAACGTGAGCGCGCTGCACTGGGACCTCATCTGCGACCTGCGCGAAGGCGGGCGGCTCACCGCCGACGGCGAGGTGATCCAGGAGGACGGGCGCTTCAAGTGACCCTTCGAGCCCACGAGCGCTTCGTGCTGATGAGCGCGGAGCGTGGCGAGGTGCGTCCACTCGTCGGCTTCCAGCGCACGGAGCGTGGCGAGCTCCATGCGTGGTTGGATGTCGAGAACCGGCGGCCGGCTCCGCTCCTCAGGTGAAGGGCCTCGACCGGCGTGGCCCACCGACACCAGGAGACCACGATGCCGAAGTACCTGCTGCTCAAGCACTACCGCGGCGGCCCGGAGCCGCACCACCCGTTCCCGCCGATGGACCAGTGGGCGCCCGAGGACGTGGAGGCGCACTTCGCCTTCCTCCGGCAGGTCAACAGGATGCTCGAGGAGAACGGCGAGCTCGTCGACGTCCGCGCGCTCACGCCGGCCCAGACGTGGGTGCGCTACGGCGGCCCGGACGCCGCGCCGGTCACCACCGACGGCCCACACCCCGAGACCAGCGACCTGATCGCGGGCTGGTTCATGATCGACGTCGAGTCGTACGAGCGGGCGGTGGAGATCGCGGCCTACATCTCGTCCGAGCCCGGCCCCGGCGGAGGGCCGCTGCACGAGTGGATCGACGTCCGGGAGGTCATGTCCCACGGGTCCTCCGGCGACTGAACCGGCGTGACCGACGAGCCGACGCGACGGCTGGACGAGCGCGCGCTGCGCGCGCTCGTCCCCCGGGTGCTCGCGGGCCTGGTCCGGCGGGGCGAGGACTTCGACGCGGCCGAGGACGCGCTGCAGGATGCGCTGGTGGAGGCGTTGCGGGTGTGGCCCGAGCACCCGCCGCGCGACCCGCGCGCGTGGCTGACCACGGTCGCGACGCGGCGGCTCGTCGACGCCCGTCGCAGCGAGGCCGCCCGTCGTCGCCGCGAGGAGGCGACGGGCGCCGAGCCGCGGGCGGGTGGGGAGGGCGAGCCGCCTCCGGAGCAGGGCGACGACACGCTCTTCCTGCTCTTCTGCTGCTGCCATGCCGATCTCGCGCCCGCCTCCCAGGTGGCGCTGACCCTGCGCGCCGTCGTCGGCCTCACGACCCGCGAGATCGCCGACGCGTTCTACGTGCCGGAGGCGACGATGGCGCAGCGGATCAGCCGAGCCAAGCGCGCGCTGGCCGGCCCGCCCGCCCGCCGCCTGGACCAGCCCGGCGACCTCGCCGTCGTCCTGCGCGTGCTCTACCTCGTCTACACGGCCGGGCACGGGGGCCAGGCTCACCTGGCCGGCGAGGCGATCCGGCTCGCGCGCCAGCTCACCCTCGCCACCGAGGAGCCGGAGGCGCGCGGGCTGCTCGCGCTGATGCTCCTCAACCACGCCCGCCGGCCGGCGCGGCTCGACCCCGAGGGCCGCATCGTCACGCTCGACCGGCAGGACCGCAGCCGGTGGGACACCCGCGAGATCGCCGAGGGCGTGCGCGTCCTGCAGTCGGCGCTCGCCGTGCAGACGGAGGAACGGCGCCCGGGCCGCTATCAGGTCGAGGCCGCGATCGCCGCCCTGCACGACGACGCGGCGAGCGCGGCGGAGACCGACTGGCCGCAGATCCTCGCCTGGTACGACGACCTCGTCGCCCTCGCGGACGACCCGGTGCGCCAGGACCCCGCCGCGGTGCTCGGGCGCGCTGTCGCGGTCGGCCATGTCCTCGGCCCCGCCGCCGGGTTGCGCGAGACCGACCGGCTGCGCGAGGTGCTCGGCGAGCGGCACCGCTGGCACGCGGTCCGCGGCTACCTGCACGAGCTCGGCGGCGACCTCCCGGCTGCCGCCACCGCGTACGCGGATGCCGCCCGGCGGGCCACGAACGTCGCCGAGCGCGACCACCTGGTCCGCCAGGCCGCCCGCGCCCGGGCCGGCGACGCTCGGCACACCACCGGATCGCAGGAGGACGGGCAGCTCGAGCGGTAGGCGAGAGGGGCGCCTGCCGGCCTCGACATCGCCGCCCGGTCGCGTCGAACCGCCGACCCGCCCGCCGGATCTGGGCATCCGCGCACTAACGTGTCGGCGCGATGAACCGTCGCACGAAGATCGTCGCCACGATCGGCCCCGCCTCCGGGAACCCCGAGACGCTCGTGCGGATGATCGAGGCGGGGATGGACGTCGCCCGGCTGAACTTCAGCCACGGCTCCCACGAGCAGCACGCCGAGACGGCCGAGCTCGTCCGCGAGGCGGCGGGCCGCGCCGGCCGGCCGGTCGCGCTGCTGCAGGACCTGCCGGGCCCCAAGCTCCGCATCGGGCCGCTGCTGGAGGGCACCGCCGAGCTGAAGGTCGGCGACCGCGTCGTCTTCGAGTGCGGCCGAGACGACGGCGCCGGCGACGCCCGCCGCATGAGCATCAGCTGGGACGGCCTGCCGCGCGCGATCGACGTCGGCGAGGTCCTCTACCTGGCCGACGGCTCCGTGCGCCTGCGCGCCACCGCGGTGCGGGTCGACGAGCTCGAGGTCGAGGCGGAGGTCGAGGTCGGCGGCACGGTCGCCTCGCGCCAGGGCCTGAACATCCCAGGGCCGGCCGACGAGCTCCCGTCGGTGCCCGAGGAGGACCTCGCGCACCTGGAGGCCGGCCGCCGCATCGGCGTCGACCTGGTCGCGCTGAGCTTCGTCCGCCGCCCCGAGGACGTGCTGCAGGTCCGCGAGCACACCCGCGTGCCGCTGATCGCCAAGATCGAGAAGCCGCAGGCCGTCGAGCGCCAGGAGGAGATCGTCAAGGTCGCCGACTGCATCATGGTCGCGCGCGGCGACCTCGGGATCGAGCTGCCGATCGAGGAGGTCCCGATCGTGCAGAAGAACCTCATCGCGCTGGCGGGCGCGCATGCACGGCCGGTCATCACCGCCACGCAGATGCTCGACTCGATGGTCACGTCGTCGCGCCCGACGCGCGCGGAGGTCGCCGACGTGGCCAACGCGATCCTCGACGGGACCGACGCGATCATGCTCTCGCAGGAGACCGCGGTCGGTGCCCACCCGGTCGGCGCCATCGAGATGATGGACGCGATCGCGCGCTTCACGGAGAAGCACCTGCCCTACGAGCGCTGGATCGAGCACCGTGTCGCGCGCGACGAGCGCGACCCCTCGTACACCGTCGCGCACGCCGCCTGCAAGGCCGCGCGCGAGCTGCGGCTCGACGCGCTGGTGATCCCGACGCTGTCGGGGCGCTCGGTGCGCCTCGTCTCGGCCCACCGGCCGGACGTGCCGGTCTACGCCCTCTCCCCCGGCCGCGAGACCGTGCGCCGCTGCCAGCTCATGTGGGGCGTCAAGGCCGCCTCGATGCGCCGCCACGAGGTCACCGAGGAGCTGATCGCCGACGCTGCGCGCCGCGTGGTCGAGCTGGGCTGGCTCGAGCCGGGCCAGCGCGTCGGCATCACCGCCGGGCTGCCCTCCGGGCGCCCCGGCTCCACCAGCCTCTTCCAGGTCCAGGTGCTGGTGCCGCCGGGCCAGGAGCAGCGTCGCCGGCGCGCCGGCGACCGCTAGACGCTGGCCCCGCCCGCCCGGCGCCGGAGGTCGCGGCGCGCCAGCACCAGGCCGGCGACCGCCATCCCGACGAGCACGACCAGCGCGATGATCGCCTCCGGCGAGCCGAGGTCGTCGAGGCTGCCGCCCAGCGCGGTGTAGGCGAACGCGCGCGGCGCGCAGCCGAGCGCCGTGGCGGCGGCGAACGCGCGCAGCGCCACCGGTGAGAGCCCGGCGGCGTAGTTGACCAGGTTGTAGGGCATGCCCGGGACGATGCGCGCGTAGAGGACCGAGACGAAGCCGCGGCGCCCGATCCACGCGCGCAACGTGCGGAGGCGAGGGCCCTGGAGGTCCTCGACGGCGTCATGGGCCAGCCAGCGTGCCAGCGAGAACGCCAGCGTCGCGCCCAGCGTCGCGGAGACGATCGACACCGGCGTGCCGAGCGCGGTGCCGAACAGCAGCCCGCTCGCGCCCGACAGCAGTGGGCCGGGGAAGAAGCACACGGTCAGCAGCGACGAGACGGCGATGAACACCAGCGGGCCCGCCGCCCCGTAGCCGTCGACCCAGCCGCGCACGCGCTCGGACGAGAGCGAGCCCGACGAGGCGACGATCGCGAACGCGGCCGCGACGAAGGCGACCAGCAGCGCCAGCCGCAGCAGCGCGCGCCGGCGCTCAGCGGGCGTAGAACTCGGCCTCCTGGCGGCCGAGCTCCGTCTGGGGCTCGTCGTCGTAGATCCACTCGCGGGCGATCCGGTGCCAGTTGGCCGTCGCGCGCAGCTGGCCGATGACGGCCAGGGTGAGCATCTCCAGGCGCCGGCCGAAGAGGTGCTCGGGCGGCAGCGACTCGTGGCGGATCTTGCCCCACCACCGCGAGCGCGGGTCGCTCATCTGCACCATCACGTCGGTGGCCACCTCGGGCGTCAGCTCGATGTCGGCGTCGAGCGTGTACCAGCCCGTCAGGTCGATGAACTGCTCGAGGATCGACTTCGGGTCGTAGTACTGGGGCGAGCCGAGCCAGCCGCCGGCGTGGAGGTGGGCGATGAGCTCCTCGCCGCGGCCCTCGATGCCCAGGCGCTGGGTCTGCAGCTCGTACTCGGCCGCCTCGGCGGAGATGCGCTTGAAGAGCCCGAAGTCGAGGAACGCCATCCGCCCGTCGTCGAGCAGCAGGCAGTTGCCGGGATGCGGGTCGCCGCTGAACTGGCGGTGGCGGTACATCGACCCGAAGTAGAAGCGGAAGACCATCTCGCCGATGCGGTCGCGCTCCGGCTCGGGGCAGCTCTTGAACTCCTCGAAGCGCCGGCCGGTGACGAACTCGCTGACGATCACGCGCTCGTGCGAGAGCGACGTGATGACGTCGGGGATGACCACGAACGGATGCCCGCGGTAGATGCGCGCGAGCGTCCGCTGGTTCTGGGCCTCGAGCTCGTAGTCGAGCTCCTCCTCGATGCGGCCGCGGATCTCGGCGCCGAGCTCCTGCGGGTCGATCCCCGGCGCGACCGACTTCATCAGCCGCAGGATCATCCCGAGGTTCTGCATGTCGGCGCGCACGGCGCTGGCCACGCCGGGGTACTGGACCTTGACCGCGACGTCGCGGCCGTCGAGCCGCGCGCGGTAGACCTGGCCGATGGACGCCGCGGCGATCGGCACGGGGTCGAAGCTCTCGAAGACGTCCTCCAAGCGCTCGCCGTACTCCTGCTCGAGGACCTTCTTCATGTCCTTGAAGGAGACCTTCGGCGCCATGTCTCGGAGCGTGGCCAGCTTGGCCTGGAACTCCTCGCGGTACTCCTCCGGCACCAGGCCGACGTCCAGGAAGGACATGACCTGGCCGAGCTTCATCGCGGCGCCCTTCATCGTGCCGAGCGCCGCGACGATCTGCTCGGCCGTCTCGACCTGCCGGCGCGCGAGCGCGCGGTCGGCCGCCTCCTCGCTGCGGGCGACGTTGACCGCGCGCGTCGCCGCCTGCTTGGCGCCCTGCGTGGCCGCGAGGCGGCCGACCTTGGCCGCCCGCGCCCAGCGCGACGTCGGGATGCGGTCGTCGCGGGCCATCAGGCGCCGCGCTGCACCTGGCTGCCGGGGACGATGTCGTCGCGCCCGTCCGGCCAGCGGACCCACGCCTTGTGGCCGCCGTCGTAGTCGTCGCCCAGCAGCACCAGCGTGGCGGGCTCGCCGAAGGCCGTGCACGGCTCGTCGCCCTCAGGGTCCAGGCCGCGCCAGACCCGCACGAAGCGGTTGCCCTCCCACTCCTCGGCGACCGTCGACGGATCGGTGTGCCCGGGCCGCAGGACGGTCTCGGGCGGCAGCTGCATGATCACGTCCATGATCGAGTGCTTGAGGTCGGCGTAGGAGGTGCTGCCGGGCGCGCGCACGCCGCCGACCGAGTTCTTGAAGAGCGTGTCGCCCGTGAAGAGGTTGCCTTCGACGAGGAGGCCGAGCATCCCCGCGGTGTGCCCGGGGATGGCCATGGTCTGCACGTCCAGGCCACCCGCGCGGACCGTCTCGCCGGCGTCCATCGTGCCGGTGGCGGTCGGCACCTGGTCGCGCTCGGCGGGGTGGATGAGCACCTGGACCTCCGGCCAGCGCTCGAGGATCTGCGGCACCTCGGAGACGTGGTCGTGGTGGTGGTGGGTGAGCAGGACGTGCGTCGGGGTGAGGCCGTGCTCCTCCACCTTGGCGAACAGCGGCTCCATCGGGCCGCCGGCGTCGACGAAGAAGGCCTCGCCGCCGTCCTGCGCCGCGACCAGGTAGGTGTTCGACAGGAACTGCGGGTGCATCGATCGCTCGAGGATCATGTGGGTAGATTGACAGCCGATGCCTGAGTTCCTCCACACCTGCTACCGCATCGGCGACATCGACCGCTCCGTCGCCTTCTACGAGGCCCTGGGCTTCGAGGAGCGCCGGCGCATGGACCTGCCCGACGGCGCGATCAACGTCTTCCTCGGGATGCCCGGCGACGGCGATCGGCTCGAGCTGACGTGGAATCCGGGCGTCGAGTCCTACGACCTGGGCACGGGCTACAACCACATCGCCCTGACCGTGCCGAGCCTCGAGGACGCCCTCGGCGAGCTGGGCGCCAAGGGCATCGAGCCGGAGAAGCCCCCGTACCACGTGGGCGAGGGCGGCTCGTTCATCTGCTTCGTGCGCGACCCGGACGGCTACCGGATCGAGCTGATCGAGCGGCCGTAGGGGGCGAACCTGCGGTGGCCGGCGCCTTTGTCCCCACATGGGGGACAAACGCGCCGAGGAGATCGTGCTGCGGGAGCTCGTCGCGCGCCAGCACGGCGTCGTCACGCGCGCTCAGCTGCTGGCGCTGGGCCTCGGCGCCAAGGCCGTCGCCTACCGGGTGCGTACCGGGCGCCTCGTGCGCCTGCACGCCGGCGTCTACGCCGCGGGCCACCGCGAGCTGCGGCCAGAGGGCTTCTGGCTGGGGGCGGTGCTGTCCTGCGGTCCACGCGCGGTGCTGGGCGCCGCCGCCGCGGGCGCGGCATGGGACATCCGCCCGTCGCGCGCCGTGCGCGTGGACGTGGTCATGGCCGACGACCACGGGCGCCGCCGGCGCGATGTCCGCCTGCTCCGGCGCCCGGACCTCCGGCCCGACGAGCGCACGCAGCACCGCGGGATCCCGATCACGACGGTCGAGCGGACGCTGCTCGACCTGGCGACCGTGGTCGACCGGGTGGCGCTGCGCGAGGCGTTCAACCAGGCGTCGGTCCGCCGCCTGCTGCGCCCGGCCGCGCTGGCGCGGGTCCTCGACGGCCGCGGCGGGCGGCCGGGCGTGCCGGCGCTCCAGGCGCTCGCGGACGAGCACGCCCGCCACGGGACGACGCTGACGCGCAGCAACGCCGAGGCGCGCATGCTGCAGCTCTGCGTCGACTTCGGGCTGCCGCGGCCGGAGGTGAACCGCCGCGCCCACGGCCGGACCCCCGACTTCCGCTGGCCCGACCACCACCTCATCGTCGAGATCGACAGCCACGCCTGGCACGGCGACCGCCTCCGCTTCAGCGCCGACCGCGCGCGCAACCGCCACCACGTCCTGCACGGCGCCGCCGTCGTGGCGTATACCGCCAACGACCTCGTCCACCGGCCGGCGCACGTGGCCGACGAGCTGCGCCGGCTGCTGGCCCTCAGCTCGCCGGCGCAAAAGGCTCCATAGAGGAGACCTATGCGCCGGCGAGCGGGGACGCCGCCCGGCGCGCGCCGTAGGCTCCCCCTCGATGGCCGACCGCCGCATCGCCGTCTGCGACCTCGGGTCCAACTCGTTCCGCCTCGTCGTCTTCACCGCGGGCACGTGGGCCGGGCACCGCTGGTGGCGGCGGACCGACGAGATCTTCGAGGCGGTGCGGATCGGCGCCGGGCTGGCCGAGACCGGCGAGCTCGGCGAGGCGGGCATCGCCCGCGGGCTGGCGACCGCCGACGTCTTCGCCCACTTCATCGTCGCGATGCAGATCGACGAGGTGGACGCCGTCGCCACGAGCGCGATCCGCGACGCCACCAACGCCCGCGCCTTCCTCGACCGCGCGCCGCTGCCCGTGCGCGTGCTGAGCACCGAGGAGGAGGCGCGGTTCGGCTACCTGGCGGCGATCAACTCCACCACCTTGCTCGACGGCGCCGTGCTCGACCTCGGCGGCGGCTCGATGCAGCTCGTCCGGGTCGAGGGCCGCGACGCCCAGGCGCTCGAGTCGTGGCCGCTCGGCGCCGTCCGGATGACTGAGCGCTTCGGCCTCGGCGAGGGCACCGCCTCCAAGCGCCAGCTGCGCGCGCTGCGCGACCACGTCGCCGCCGAGCTCGAGCGGGCGCCCTGGACGTTGGACGCGGGCGCCGATCGCCGGCTGGTCGGCATCGGCGGCACGGTGCGAAACCTGGCCGCGGCGGTCCAGCGGGCCGCCGGCATGCCCACCGACCTCGGCGTCCAGGGCTTCGTCGTCGAGCCCGCGGCGCTGGCCGAGCTCGTGGAGCGCCTGGCGGGCCTCAAGCCCAGCGAGCGCGGGAAGGTTCCGGGGATCAAGTACAGCCGCGCCGACCTCATCCTGGCCGGCGCCGCGACCATCCAGGCCGTCGTCGAGCTCGGCGGCTTCGCCCACCTCGAGGTCACCGAGGCGGGGCTGCGCGAGGGCGTCTTCTTCGCCCGCCACTTCGACGGCGAGCCACACGGGCAGCCGTACGTCGCCGACGTCCGCCGGGCGTCGGTGCTCAACCTCGCCGGCCAGTACGCCGTCGACGCCGCGCACACCGAGCACGTCGCCCGGCTGGCGCTCGGGCTGTTCGACGACCTCGCCGCCCGCGGCCTGCACGGCGGCGACCCGTGGGAGCGCGAGCTGTTGTGGGCGGCGGCCGTCCTGCACGACATCGGCATGGCGGTCGACTACGACGACCACCACAAGCACGGCCGCTACCTCGTGCTGGGTTCCGGACTGCCCGGCTTCACGCAGCGGGAGGTCGCGTTGGTCGCGCAGGCCGTGCGCTACCACCGCAAGGGCATGCCGGACGCCGGCGGCCTCGACGCGCTCTTGCACGAGGGCGACGGCGCGGTCCTCGACCGGCTGGCCGTCCTGCTGCGGCTCGCCGAGGACCTCGAGCGCAGCCGCGACCAGGCGGTGCGCCGCGCGGACGTCGACGTCGCCGACGGCACGGTGACGCTGGCGCTGCGCGCCGAGGAGGACGTCCGCGTCGCGCGCTGGGCGGCCGGACGCGAGGGCGAGCTGTTCCGCCGCGCCTACGGGCGCGAGCTGGCGATCGCGCCGGCCTGAGCGGAGGCCTGCACCACGTCGACCGGCGGGCCCGCCGGCAGCCGGGACCCCGTCGCCGCACCCGGCATCGGCAGGCGCCGGCCGTTCCCGGCTCGAGCGGCGTCCGCCGCCGGCTCGGGCGGCGGCGGGTCGGCCAGCGGCGGCGCCGAGCGCTCCACGCCCGGCTCGGGCAGCAGCACGTCGGCGGCCGGCACCGGCCGGCCGTAGAGGTAGCCCTGCACGACCGGGCAGCCCATCTCGCGCAGCAGCTCGTCCTGGTCGGCGGTCTCGACGCCCTCGGCGATCACCGTGAGGCCCATGCGCCGCGCGAGCGTCAGGACGGCCTCGACGACGGCGCGGTCCTCGGTGCTCTTGCAGAGGTCGGCGACGAACGAGCGGTCGACCTTGACGACGTCGACGGGCAGGGCCTTGAGGTGCGTCAGCGAGGAGTAGCCGAGGCCGAAGTCGTCGAGCGCCACGCGGACGCCCAGCCGGCGCAGCGCCTCGAGCCCGCGGCGGGCCACGTCGGCGCGCCGCAGGACCGCCGTCTCGGTGACCTCGAGGCAGATGGCCGACGCGGGCACGCCCGTGCGGCGCAGCGCCCGCTCCACCACGGCGACGAAGTCGACCTGCGCCAGCTGGCGCGCCGAGACGTTGACCGACACCCACAGGTCGCGGCCCTGCTCGCGCCACGCCGCCAGCTGGCGGCACGACTCTTCGAGGACCCAGGCGCCGATCGGCACGATCAGCCCGTCGTCCTCGGCGATGCGCAGGAAGGCCGCCGGCGCGAGCTCGCCGCGGTCCGGGTGCTGCCAGCGCAGCAGCGCCTCGCAGCCGATCGGCGTGCCGTCGGCGAGCGCCACCAGCGGCTGGAAGACGACGCGCAGCTCCTCGCGCTGCAGGGCGCCGCGCAGCTCGGCGGCCAGCGCCAGGCGCGCGCGGACCTCGGCGGCCAGCGCGGCGTCGAAGACCTCGGCGTGGCCGCGGCCCTGCGTCTTGGCGCGGCGCAGGGCGACGTCGGCGTCGCGGAGCAGGTGCTCGGGGTCGACGGACGGCTCGCGCGCCACGGCGACGCCGACGCTGGCGGTCACGGTGATGAGGCCGTTGCGGGTCGGGATCGGCCGCGCGAAGGCACCATGAACCCGCTCGATGACCGCCTCGACGCCGCTCGCGCCGCCGTCGGCGAGGCCCTCGGCGACGACGAGGAAGCGGTCGCCGCCGAAGCGCCCGACGGTGTCGGCCGCGCGCAAGCGCTCGGTCAGGCGCTCGGCGATCGCGCGCAGCACGATGTCGCCGCCGGCATGGCCGTGCGTGTCGTTGACGGTGGTGAGGTCGTCGATGTCGACGAGCAGGGCGACCGCCGCCCCCGCGCTGCGTCCCAGCCGCGCGATCGCGGCGCCGAGCCGGTCGGTGGCCAGCGCGCGGTTGGCCACGCCGGTCAGCGGGTCGTGCAGCGCCTGGCGCTCGCGCTCCTTGCGGGAGGTGATGTCCTTGGCCACGATCGTCCAGGCCTCGCCGTCCCAGCGGGCGCCCCACAGCAGCCAGCGCCAGCCGCCGTCGCGCGTGCGCAGGCGGTTCTCGTAGCTGGTGACGCATGGGGTCGGGCCCGTGGCCCGCGCGATCTCCAGGCACGTGCGCTCGAGGTCCTCGGGATGGACCAGGTTCAGCAGCGGCTCGGCCATGAGCTCCTGCTCGGTCCACCCCAGCAGGACCTCCCACGCCGGGTTCAGGCGGGTGAAGCGGCCACGGCGGTCGGCCGTGGCGAGCAGGTCGGGCGCGCGCTCGAAGAAGCGCTCGACGTCGTCCGTGGTCGACCCCATGACCGGGTCGATCGGCCGGCACCCCCGGGAACTTGAGCGTTTCTGGAGGTGGACCGGCGGATGACGCCGCTCAGGCGCCCTGCTGCCCGCCGCCCGGAGCGATCGTGATGCCGCGCTCGGCCGCGACCGCCTCGACGATGTCGGCCTCCTCGGCCTCGCGCTCGAGGTCCTCGTCGTGCTGGCCATCGCAGAGCACGCGGAAGTTGCCGGTCACGCCGCCGTCGGCCTGGATGACGATGCCGGGGAGGATCTCCTCGCCCTCGTCGAAGCCCAGCCGCTCCATGTCGAAGTGCGCCAGCCCGATGCCCCAGGCGTTGTGCGTGGGGTTCTCGCGATCGTGCGCGTTGATCGCGATCTGGAACGCCTGCAGGTTCTTGGCGATCTTCGACGTGTCGGCCATCGCGGCTACAGCGTACCCCGCGCCCGGGCCGCGATGCGCTCGGCGAGCTCCGCCGTGCGCGGCGCACGCAGGCCGTGCCGCGCGGCGCCGCGGAGGACGGCCCCGGCGATGGCGTCGAGCTCGTGGTCGGCGACGCCCGCGGTGACGTCGGCGCGCAGCGAGGACGAGGCGGCGTCGGGCAGGGCGCGCAGCTCGCCGACGAGCCGGTCGGCGTCGAGCCCGGCGCCCTCCGCGGCGGCGAC
The DNA here is from genome assembly GCA_035765735.1 of Baekduia sp. Lineage (GTDB taxonomy): Bacteria > Actinomycetota > Thermoleophilia > Solirubrobacterales > Solirubrobacteraceae > Baekduia. The sequence continues at coordinate 27,654 of DASTWY010000013.1, forward strand.
CGGCACGACCTCGCGGGCGACCGCCTCGGCGTCCGCGCGGACCTCGCCCAACGGCGCGTCGGCGGCCGTGGTGGCCAGCGCCAGGCCGGCGAGCCGGGCGAGCTTGCCCCAGAGCACCGTCGCCTCGGACCCGCCGCGGCTGACGTCGACCTCGGCGGCGGTCAGCGCGGCGGCGAGCCGGTCGGTGGCGCCGGCGACCACGGCCGGCGGATCGGCGAGCGCGACCGTGACGAACGGCGCGCGGTGCACGACGTGGGTCGGCCCCTCGCGGTGGGCCTGGACGCGGATCACGCCGGCCACGACCCGGTCGCCGAAGCGCTCGTGCAGGACGGCCACGTGGTCGACGCCGTTGAGCAGGGGCACGACCACGTCCGGCTCGGCCTCCACGCGCTCCAGCGCCGCGCGCAGGTCCGGCGCCTTGACCGCCACCAGCAGGGCGCCGGCGGGCTCGGCCAGCCGCGGCGCCGCCGGCACGTCGACGTGCAGCTCGCCGAACCGCGGGCTCGTGACCCGTAGCCCCTCGGCGGCCAGCCGGTCCGCCGTCGCCTCGCGCGTGACGAGCAGCGCCGAGGCTCCGGAGCGCACCAGGGCGGCGCCGACCAGGGCCCCGACCGCGCCGGAGCCCAGGATCGCGACGTCGACCGCCACCGGCCCTAGGTCTCCTCGTCGGTCTGCAGCCAGCGCGCGAGGTCCGGAGCCTCCCAGGCCTCCATCGCCTCGAGGAGCGCGTCGGGGTCCTCGTCGACGAGGACGAGCTCACGGTGCTCAGAGCGGACGAAGCCCTCGCCGATCGCGTGATCGATGAGCTCCAGCAGCGGACCCCAGTAGCCGCCGGCGTCGAGCAGGCCGATCGGCTTGCGGTGCAGGCCGAGCTGCGACCAGGACAGCATCTCGACGACCTCCTCGAGCGTCCCGATGCCACCCGGCAGCACGACGAACGCGTCGGCGAGATCCGCCATGAGCATCTTGCGCTCGTGCATGGTCTCGACGACGCGCAGCTCGGTGCCGCGGTGCGCGACCTCGCGCTCGTCGAGGAAGCGCGGGATGACGCCGATGACGTCGTTGCCCTCGGCGAGGCTGGCGTCGGCGAGCGCGCCCATGAGCCCGAGGCTGCCGCCGCCGAAGACGACGCCCGCGCCGCGACGGGCCAGCGCGACGGCCAGGGCGCTCGCGGCGTGCACGTAGGCGGGGTTGACGCCGGGGGACGAGCCGGCGTAGACGCAGACGCGGGAGAAGGGCATCGGACGGTGCACTGTGGCAGGTCGGCCCCCGGAACCGCCGGCACCGGCGCGCCGGCTGACCCCGGGCGCCCTACCGCCCCGCCGCCCGTGACGCCCCGGAGCGCCGGCGGGCCAGCGGCGCGCCGCCCGGCCGCCGAGCGCGGGCTCGCATCGCGCGCGGGCGCTCCTCCGCGGCGGCCTCGCTGCCGAGCAGGACCGTGCACTGCGTGCTCAGCACGCCGCCGTTGCCGTGCGCGAGCACGACGTCGCGCCCGGCCTCGCGGACCTCGCGCACCGCCTCGACGAGCAGCACGAGGCCGTTCATCCCGGGGTGCGCGTAGCTCAGCCCGCCGCCGTTGGTGTTGACCGGGAGCTCGCCGCCGGGCGCGATCCGCCCGTCGGCGACGAACGGGCCGCCCTCGCCCTTGGGGCAGAAGCCGAGGTCCTCGAGGAAGAGGATCGGCGTGATGGTGAACGCGTCGTAGAGCTGTGCGCTCTGGACGTCGGCGGGCGTCAGCCCGGCCTCGGCGAACGCGCGGCGACCGGACTCCACGGCGGCCGTCGTCGTCAGATCCGCCATCGCGGAGATGTGCCGGTGGCTGTGCGCCTCGGCTGCGCCCAGCAGGTGCACCGGCCGGCGCCGCAGCGCCGCCGCGCGCTCGGCGGAGGTCACGACGAGCGCGCCGCCGCCGTCGGTGACCAGGCAGCAGTCGCGCACGCCGAGCGGGTCGCAGACGCGCGGGGCGGCCAGCACGTCCTCGATCGTCAGCTCGTCGCGCGACCAGGCGCGCGGGTTGCCCTGCGCCCACCGCCGCGCGCTGACGGCGACCCACGCCAGCTGCTCGGGCGTGGTGCCGAACGCGTGCATGTGCCGCGAGGCGGCCAGCGCGTAGGCGGCGACGGGGAGCATCGGCCGGTACGGCGCCTCCCACGGGTCGATCTCCTGCACCGACGCCGACGCCCGCCCCACCGACCGCTGCGTCGACCCGTAGGCGATGAGCGCGACGTCGCAGAGGCCGGCGTCGATCGCCGCGCGCGCGTGGTCGAGGTGCGCCATCGGCGACGAGCCTCCCAACATGGTGGAGTCGCTGTAGCGCGGCCGGATGCCGAGCTCCTCGGCGAGGCTGACCGACGCCCACGGCAGCTGCGTCGACGCGGCGAAGACGCCGTCGACGTCGGCGGGCGCCACGCCCGCGTCGGCCAGCGCGGCGCGCGCCGCCTCGGCCATCACGTCGCTGGCGCTCAGCCCGGGCAGCGCCTGGCCGACCTGCGCCTCGGCGGCGCCGGCGATCGCGATCCCCGTCATGCGCCTGCCTCAGGCTGCAAGCGGAAGACCGGCACCGGCGCCGCGTCCTCCGCGTCGGCGCCCGCCTCCGGGTCGGCCCAGTCGAGCGTGACCCGCGCGCCCACGCGGACCGCGTCCGGCTCGGCGCCGACCACCCGGCTCATCATCCGGAATCCCTCGTCGAGGTCGACGAGCACGAGGCTGCGCGGCTCGCCGCCGCGCGGGCGCATCACCGTCGCGGCGTAGACCGTGCCGTGCCCCGCGCTGACGCGCCACGTCGCCGGCCCGACCCGCGGGCGGAAGACCGGCCGCCCGGCCTCGTCCACTTGGTAGGCCAGCTCTCGGCGGCGGCAGTGCTCGGCGAAGACGGCGACGGGGGAGCGCTCCACGGCGCGGCGAGCGTACCTTGTAGGGCGATGACCGACGTGCACGCCCCCGCGCTGCTCGCTCGCGGCCCCTGGTCGGCCGAGCAGGTGCGCGCGGTCTGGCGGCCGGAGGCGTTCGACCCGGGCGGCGACAAGGCGCAGGCGGCCGACGAGGCCATCCGCGCCCTGCGCGACCGCGGATCGCCCAGCCACGACGGGGTCTCGGCGCGCCTGGTCGGCTTCCGCGCCGAGGACGACCGGCTGCACCTCGAGCTCCAGCCGCTGCGCTGGGCGCTGCGGCTCGTCGACGGCGACGCGTCGGATTCCGTGTCGGCGCTGTGCGTCACGCGCGACCACGCCGGCCGCTGGCTCGCCGGCCGCCGCGCGGCGTGGCTCTCGTCCTGGGCCGGGCGCTGGGCGCTCGGCGCCGGCGGCGCCGTCGACCACGGCGAGAGCCCCTTCGAGACGCTCGCGCGCGAGCTCGAGGAGGAGTGGTCGGTCACCCCGCACCGCGTCCAGGCCGAGGCGCTCGTCCGGCTCCCGCACAACATGATCATGTTCGTCGGCCAGGCGTGGCTGGCCGAGGGCGCCGAGGTGACGCCCGACGAGGAGCACGACGCCTACGCCTGGTGGCCCGCCGAGATCGACGACTGGCCCGCCGAGGCCGACGAGACGCTGCGCCGGATGGCGCGGCTGCTGGCGTGACGCTCCCGTTCACGACGCTCAAGCACCTCTCGTTCGCGCACTCGACGGTGTACGCGGCGCTGCTGACGGCCTGGATCGTCCCGGGACTGCACACCTTCGAGTTCGTCTTCGGGATGGCGCACGGGCTCGGCTGGATCCTCATGTGCGTGCTGTGCCTGGAGGCGCTCCGGCAGCGCGTGATCTCCCTCCGCCTGGCGGTCGCCGTGGCCGTCATCGGCGCCGTGGGGCCGTTCGTCGGGTCCTACGAGTTCGTCCGCGAGCAGCGCCGTCGCACCCTAACCCCAGCTAACACGACCCCCCGCTAGAGTCGAAAAAAGACATATGGCCGTTGAAGCCTCAACCATCGAGGTCACCCTCCCCGCCATGGGCGAGTCGGTGACGGAAGGCACCGTCCTGGAGTGGCACAAGCAGGAAGGTGACACCGTGGAGGCCGACGAGACGCTCGTCGAGATCTCCACCGACAAGGTGGATGCGGAGGTGCCCTCGCCGGCGAGCGGCACCATCGTCAAGCTCCACGCCGCGGAGGGCGACACGGTCAGCGTCGGCGCCCTGCTCGCGGAGATCGCGGTGGGTGGCGGCAACGGCGCGTCCGCAGGCAACGGCTCCGGCGGCGGCGCGCCCGCGGCGGCCGAGCCCGAGGCCGAGGCGGGCGGCGAGATCATCGACATCACCACGCCCGCGGGCGGCGAGTCGGTGACCGAGGGCACGATCCTCGAGTGGACGGTCAAGGTCGGCGACCGCGTGGAGGACGGCGATACCGTCGTCGAGCTCTCCACCGACAAGGTCGACATGGAGCTTCCCGCGCCCGCGGGCGGCACCATCACCGAGATCCTCGCCGAGGAGGGCGAGACGGTCACCGTCGGCCAGGTCATCGCGCGCATGCAGGCCGGCGCCGGCGCGGCCTCCGCCGCCGCCCCGGCCGCTCCCGAGACGCCGGCCGCCGGCAACGGCGCCGCCGCGGTGCCCGAGGGCACGAAGGTCTCCCCCGTCGCCGCACGCGTGGCGGCCGCCGAGGGCGTGAGCCTCGCCGGCGTGGCGGGCACGGGCCCGCAGGGCCGGATCATGAAGGGCGACGTCCTCGACGCCAAGGCCAACGGCGGAGCGGCGGCGACCGCCGCCCCCGCGGCCGCCGCGGGCGAGCGGACGGTCCTCAAGGGCGGCGCGGCGATGCTCGCCCGCTACATGGACGAGTCGCGCGAGATCCCGACCGCGACCTCGTTCCGCACGATCACCGTCACGGCGATGGACGGCCGGCGCAAGCAGCTGAAGGCCGCCGGCGAGAAGGTCTCCTTCACCCACCTCATCGCCTACGCCATCGCCCTGGCCGCGCAGCAGGACATGCCGGTCATGGCGCACCACTTCGACACGGTCGACGGCAAGCCGACGCGCGTCGACGACGGCGCCGTGAACCTCGGCATCGCCGTCGACGTCGAGAAGAAGGACGGCAGCCGCACGCTGATGGTGCCGGTCATCCGCGACGCCGGCCGCCTCAGCTTCAAGGACTTCAAGGCCGCCTTCGACGACCTCATCGCGCGCGCCCGCGAGAACAAGCTGACCGCCGACGACCTCGCCGGCGCCAACATCCAGCTCACCAACCCGGGCGGCATCGGCACGATCGCCTCGGTCCCGCGCCTGATGAAGGGCAACGGGACGATCGTCGCGACGGGCTCGATCGCCTACCCGGTGGGCCTCGGGAACATCGGCGACATGATCGGCGCCGAGAAGGTCATGACCATGACCTCGACCTACGACCACCGCGTCATCCAGGGTGCGGAGTCGGGCCGGTTCCTGCAGGTCGTCGAGGCCTACCTCCAGGGCGAGCACGGCTTCTACGACGGCGTCTTCGCCTCGCTGGGCGCCACGCTCGGCCCGGCCCCGGCGCCCCCGGCCCCTGCCGCCGCGGCGGCCGCCGCGCGCGAGTCGCGCGCCGAGGATCGCCGCGCGCCGGTCATCGACGAGGAGCTCATGCAGGCGGTGCAGGCGGCGACCTCGCTGCTCAAGGCGCACCGCACCCACGGCCACCTGGCCGCGCGCCTCGACCCGCTGGGCACCGAGCCCGAGGGCGATCCGGCGCTCGACCCCGACACGGTCGGGCTCACGCCGGAGCTCATGGCCAAGATCCCGGCCAAGATCCTGCGGCTCGGCGTGCCGGGCGCGACGCTGGCCGACGCGCTGCCGCACCTGCGCGAGACGTACTGCGGCACGATCGCCTACGAGATCGAGCACCTCGCCTCCCACCGCCAGCGCACCTGGCTGCGCAAGGCCATCGAGACGGGCGAGTACCGCAAGCCGCTGACCTCCGACGAGCAGCGTGCGCTGCTCAAGCGCCTGATCGAGGTCGACGCCTTCGAGCGCTTCATGCACAAGGCCTACCTGGGCCAGAAGCAGTTCTCGATCGAGGGCCTCGACATGACGGTCGCGATGCTCGACGAGATGATCCAGCTCGGCGCCGCCCACGGCGCCCGCGAGGTGGTCGTCGGCATGGCGCACCGCGGCCGGCTCAACGTCCTGGCGCACAACCTCGGCCGTCCGTACGAGACGATCTTCGCCGAGTTCGAGGGCGCCTCGACGCTCGAGGCGGTCACCACGATCCCGCAGGGCGGCACCGGCGACGTCAAGTACCACCACGGCGCCCAGGGCTCCTACCAGCTGCCCAACGGCGAGTCGGTGCTCGTCAACCTCGAGAGCAACCCGTCGCACCTCGAGTTCGTCCACCCGGTCGTCGTCGGCGCCGCGCGCGCCGCGCAGACCCAGCGCCAGGGGGCGCACGCGCACCGCGACACCGACGCGGCGGTGCCGATCGTCCTCCACGGCGACGCGGCCTTCCCCGGCCAGGGCGTCGTCGCCGAGGCCCTGAACCTCCAGGCGCTCGACGGCTACAAGGTCGGCGGCACGCTGCACGTCGTCACCAACAACCAGGTCGGCTTCACCACCGACCCGGAGGACGCGCGGTCGACGCGCTGGGCGTCGGACATCGCCAAGGGCTACGACGTCCCGATCATCCACGTCAACGCCGACGACGTCGCCGCGTGCATCCACGCCGTGCGGCTCGCCTTCTCCTACCGCGAGGAGTTCGGCCACGACGTGGTCATCGACCTCATCGGCTACCGGCGCTTCGGCCACAACGAGGCCGACGAGCCCGCCTACACCCAGCCCGAGATGTACGCCAAGATCAAGGCGCACAAGCGGGTCGCGGAGCTGTTCGCCGACAAGCTCGTCAAGGACGGCGTGATCACGGAGGCCGACGTCGAGGAGCAGCGCCAGGGCATCTGGGACCACCTGACCCAGCTGCATCAGGAGCTCAAGGCGCAGATCAAGGCGGCCGAGGCCTCCGGCGGCGTGACCCAGACCACCGGCGAGTACCAGCTCGACCGCTCGCCGTCGCCCGAGGTGCCCACCGCGGTCGACGCCGACCGCCTGCGCCAGCTCAACGAGGAGCTGCTGCGCGCCCCGGAGGGCTTCACCGTCCATCCGAAGCTCGTCAAGCAGCTCGATCGCCGGCGCGCCGCCCTGGGCGCCGAAGGCGGCATCGACTGGGCGCACGCCGAGGCGCTAGCCTACGCGTCGCTGCTGACCGAGGGCACCCCGGTCCGGCTCACCGGCCAGGACGTCGAGCGCGGCACGTTCAGCCAGCGCCATCTCGTCCTGCACGACGCCAAGACGGGCCAGACCGTCTGCCCGATCCAGAGCCTGCCGGACGCCCTGGCGCCGTTCGAGCTGCACAACTCGCCGCTGAGCGAGATCGCGGTGCTCGGCTTCGAGTACGGCTACTCGGCCGAGGCGCCCGAGACGCTCGTGCTGTGGGAGGCGCAGTTCGGCGACTTCGCCAACGGCGCGCAGGTCATCATCGACCAGTTCATCGCGTCGGGCCTGGCCAAGTGGGGCCAGACCTCGCGGCTGACGCTGCTGCTCCCGCACGGCTACGAGGGCTCGGGCCCCGAGCACTCCAGCGCCCGCATCGAGCGGTTCCTGCAGCTGGCGGCCGAGGGCAACATCCGCGTCGCGAACCTGACGACGCCGGCGCAGTACTTCCACCTGCTGCGGCGCCAGGCCAAGATCACCAAGCAGCGCCCGCTGGTCATCTTCACGCCGAAGTCGCTGCTGCGCCTGCCGCAGGCGACCAACCGCGTCGAGCACCTGGCCGAGTCGCGCTTCTTCCCGGTGCTCGGCGAGCCGCGCGTCCCGATCGAGAAGGTCAAGCGCCTGGTGCTCTGCACCGGCAAGATCTACTACGACCTGGTCTCGCACCCGAACCGGGCGGACAACGAGGGCGTCGCCATCGGCCGCATCGAGCTCCTGTACCCCTTCCCGGAGGGCCAGGTCCTCGAGCTCATCAACACCTACCCGAACCTCGAGGAGGTCGTGTGGGTGCAGGAGGAGCCGCGCAACATGGGCGCCCGCGCGCACATGTCGCCGCGCCTGCTGCAGGTGCTGCCCGAGCACCTCGCGTTCGGGTACATCGGGCGGCCCGAGCGGGCCAGCCCGGGCGAGGGCTACCCGGCCGCCCACACCGCCGAGCAGACCCGCATCCTGCGGACCGCGCTCGACCTGTCGGTGCCGGTCTCGATGTACCCCATCAAGACGCCGGGCGAGCGGTAGCCCCCCCTTCCCGCCGTGGTGTGCCTGTCTCCGGCCGCCCCGCGACCGGAGACAGGCACACGACGTGCCGGCCGGCTGCCGGCTACGCCGGCACGGCGGGCTCGACCGGCAGGCCTGCCGCCAGCCAGGACTGCATGCCGCCGACGAGGTCGGTGGCGCGCGTGAAGCCGAGGTCCTGGAGCGTGGCCGCCGCGAGGCTCGACTGGTAGCCCTCGTCGCAGACGAGGATGATCCGCCGGCCCGGGTCGCGCGAGAGCCGCGGGTCGTCGTAGCCCGACGCCGGGTCCATGCGCCACTCGAGCACGTTGCGGGGGTGGAAGATGGCGCCGGGGATCAGGCCGTCGCGCTCGCGCTGCAGCTCGGAGCGGATGTCGACGAGCACCGCGTCCTCGCCGCGGACCGCCGCCAGCGCCTGCTCGCCGGTGACCCGGTCCAGCCGGGCGCGCGCCGCGTCGAGGAGGTCGGCGATCGTCGTGCGGCGGGCCATGCGCCTCGCCCTACCCGCTGAGCGGCTTGAGCTGCGCATCGGCCTCGCGCGGCACCGCATGGCCGGACGGCCCGTGCCGCTCGTGCGCGCCGACGCGCGCGAGGACGACGAGGCAGACGACCGCGACGACGGCCATGAGCAGGAAGCCGATCGCGTAGCCGCCAGTGGCCGACTTCACGATGCCCATCACCAGCGGCGGGAAGAAGCCGCCCAGCCCGCCCGCGGCGCCGACGACGCCGGTGACGGCTCCGACGCGGTCGGGGAACCACGCCGGCACGAGCTTGAACACCGCGCCGGTCCCCAGCCCGAGCGCGACGGCCATCGTCAGGCAGGCGATGGTCAGCGGCACCATGTGCTCGTAGGTCCCGGCCAGCACGACGGCCAGCACGAGCACGCCGGCGAAGCACGCCCGCAGCACGTGCGCGGCGCCGACGCGGTCGGCCAGCCAGCCGCCGGTCGGCCGCGCCACGACGGCCAGCAGCGCGAACCCGGCCGCGCGGGCGCCCGCGTCGGACTTGCTGAGGTCGTGGACGCCGGTCAGCAGCTTGGGCAGGTAGAGGAACATCGCCACGAAGCCGCCGAAGGCCAGGAAGTAGAAGAGGGTCAGCGCCCACGCCCGCCCGGACGTGCGGAACACGGCCAGCGAGGCGAACATCGACTGCGGCACGCCCGGCGGCTCAGGACGCGGCGCATCGCGGGCGAGCGCGAAGAAGATCACCGCCATGACCGCGAGGAGCACCGCCGCGACGACGAACGGCGCGGTCAGGCCGCCCATCCGCGGCGCCACGAGGCCGGCCGCCGTGGTGCCGCCCATGCCCATCCCGTAGACGCCGAGCGCGAAGCCCTGGCGCTGGGGCGGGTACCAGCCGCCGACGAACGGGATCCCGACCGCGAACGACGCGCCGGCGAACCCGAGCAGGAAGCCGAACAGCAGCAGCGCGCCGAACGAGTCGTGCCAGACGGCCAGCGCGACCACGGGCAGCAGCGTGAAGGCCATCAGCGCCACGAAGACCTCGCGGCCCCCGTGGCGATCCGACAGCCACCCGAGCGGGATGCGCATGAGCGAGCCGAGCAGCACGGGCACGGCCACCATCACCGACGTCTGCACGTCCGACAGCCCGAGCGCGTCCTGCAGGTCCGGCGCCAGCGGTCCCAGCAGCGACCACGCGAAGAAGCAGACGGTGAACGCGACGGTGGCCAGCGCCAGCTGCGCGCCCGCGCCCGGCCGCTCGTCGCCGGGCTCAGCGGGCACGGGTCGAGGGGGCCGCATAGCGGCGCCGGTAGAGGATGTACGGGCGGCCGAGGTATTGCAGCGGGATGCTCCAGGCGTGCACGAGCCGGCTGAACGGGAACAGCGCCCAGAAGGCCCACGCGATGATCGCGTGCACCTGGTAGACGGTGTTGGCGCCCTCGACCGCCCCGACGTCGGGCTGCAGGATGAAGAGCGAGCGCCACCAGACCGACACGCTCTCGCGGTAGTTGTAGGGCGACGTCGTCAGCAGGTTGTGCCCGAACGTCATCCAGCAGCCGAGGCCGATGAGGACGACCAGCAGGAAGTACACGAGCAGGTCGGTGCGCGACGTGGCGCGGCGCACGCGCGCGTTGGTCGCGCGGCGGTAGACGAGCCCGACGAAGCCGACCACGGTGATCGCGCCCGCCACGCCGCCGGCGATGGCCGAGAACCAGCGGTAGGTGTGCTCGCTCATGCCGACCGCGTCGGTGAACGACTGCGGGATCAGCAGGCCGATCACGTGGCCGCCGACGGCCGCCAGCGCGCCGTAGTGGAACGCCGGCCCCGCCCAGCCGAGGATGCGGCGCTCGAAGAGCTGGGTCGACCCGCTCGTCCACCCGAACTGGTCGGTCCGGTAGCGCCACCAGTGCCCGACGACGAACGTCGCGGCGGCCGCGTACGGGAAGATGATCCACAGCAGGATCTCCCCGGCGCTCACGCGCGCGCTCCTTCCGGCATCGCCTCCGGGGGCCCGTAGGGCTCGAGGCCGACCGCCTCCTCCGGCGGCCCCTCGCGCGCCAGGCGCGCGACCTCGGCCCGGCCGTCGACGCCCAGCGGCGGCAGGCCCGCGACGACGGCGTCGAGCAGGTGCGCGTACGGCGTGCCGAGGTCGTGCAGCGAGAGCCGCAGCAGCTCGATCGCGGCACCGTGCTCGGCCAGCAGCGCAGCCCCGTGGCCGGGCGGCGCCAGCTCGGCGAACGCGAGCATGACCGTGAGGTGGTCGGGCAGCTCGGGGCAGTCCAGCGGCAGGCCGGCCGCGCGGTAGAGCTTCTTCAGCCGCAGCAGCGCCATGCCGCGCTCGCGCGTGTCGCCGTGCGCGTAGTAGGTGAGCTCGAGGCTCGCGCGGCGACGCAGGTCGAAGGTCGCGACGTAGTGCGCGGCCAGCTCCTGGGCGTCGCCCGTCCACCCGGCGAGGAAGCGCCGCAGCGCCGTGCGGCACGCGGGCTCCTCGACCTCCTCGACCGCCGCGGCGATGTCCTCTCGCGCGGCCACGACGCGCGCGTCGGGATAGCGCAGCAGGAACGAGAGCAGCGCCCAGGGCGGCTCGGGCGCCGCGGCGCCGCCGCGCCGGTCGGGTCCGCGGCGCAGCCTCATGCCCCGCGGTGCTCCCCGCGCTCGAGGATGTCGATGAGGTGGAACTGCTCGCCCTCGCTCGGCACGACCGGCGACGACGTGTCGGGCCGCCGCTCGACCGCGCCGCAGTTGCCGGGCCCGCCCGCGAAGTCCAGCCCGCACGAGCCCTGCTCCTGCATGAGGCGCTCGCCCAGCTCCGCGTGCGCCTGCGGGATCACGTAGCGGTCCTCGTAGTCGGCGATCGCCAGCAGCCGGTACATCCGCTCCAGCTCGGCGCCGGTCATGCCGGCGTGCTCGGGGAGCGCCTCGTCGACCTCGCCGAGCACCTCGCGCTTGCGCATGTAGGCGCGCATCGACGCCAGCCGGTGCAGCACCCCGCGCACCGTCTCGACGTCGCCGGCGGTGAGCAGGTTGGCGAGGTACTCCAGCGGGATCCGCAGGTGGTCGATCGCGCCGAAGACGGCGTCGGGGTCGGCCTCGTAGCCGTCCTGCTCGAGCGTCGCGACCACGGGCGAGAGCGGCGGCACGTACCAGACCATCGGCAGCGTGCGGAACTCCGGGTGCAGCGGCAGCGCCACGCCCCAGCGGATCGCCAGGTCGTAGACCGGCGAGCGGCGCGCGGCCTCCAGCCAGTCGCCGGGGATGCCGGCCTCGCGGGCGGCCGCCTGCACGGCCGGGTCCTCGGGGTCGAGGAAGACCGAGCGCTGGGCGCCCAGCAGGTCGCGCTCGTCGGGCACCGACGCCGCCGCCTCCACGCGGTCGGCGTCGTAGAGGATCAGCCCGAGGTAGCGGATGCGCCCGACGCACGTCTCCGAGCAGATCGTCGGCTGGCCGATCTCGATGCGCGGGTAGCAGAGCGTGCACTTCTCGGCCTTGCCGGTCCGGTGGTTGAAGTACACCTTCTTGTACGGGCAGCCCGAGACGCAGTAGCGCCAGCCGCGGCAGCGGTCCTGGTCGACGAGGACGATGCCGTCCTCCTCGCGCTTGTACATCGCGCCCGAGGGGCAGCTGGCCACGCACGACGGGTTCAGGCAGTGCTCGCAGATGCGCGGCAGGAAGAACATGAACGCCTGCTCGTAGGTCATCCGGACCTGCTCCTGGATCCCGGCCAGGTGCGGGTCCTCGACCGCGTGCTCCGGACCGCCCGCCAGGCCCTCGTCCCAGTTGGGCCCCCACTGCACGTCCATCGGCTGGCCGGTGAGCTGCGAGTGCGGCCGGGCGACCGGGTCGCGGTCGCTCAGCGGGGCCGTGACGAGCGTCTCGTAGTCGTAGGTCCAGGGCTCGTAGTAGTCGTCGATCGCCGGGAGGTCCGGGTTCGAGAAGATCGTCAGCAGCTTCTTGACCCGGCCGCCGGCCCGCAGCCGCAGCCGCCCGCGCCGGTCGAGCTCCCACCCGCCCCGCCAGCGCGCCTGGTCCGACCAGCGCCGCGGATAGCCCTGCCCGGGCGCCGTCTCGACGTTGTTGAACCACACGTACTCGGTGCCCGGGCGGTTGGTCCACACCTGCTTGCAGGTCACCGAGCAGGTGTGGCACCCAATGCACTTGTCGAGATTCATGACCATCGCGACCTGGGCCTTGACGCGCATCAGAACGTCACCTCCGCGCGGCGCCGGCGCACGACCGTGACCGCGTCGCGGTTGGAGCCCGTCGGGCCGTAGTAGTTCGGCGCCCACGCCAGCTGCGCGTAGCCGCCGATCATGTGGGTGGGCTTCATCGAGATCGTCGTCAGGGCGTTCTCGGTGCCGCCGCGGCGGCCGTCGATCTCGCTGCGCGGCGTGTTGAGCTGGCGGTCCTTGGAGTGGTAGAGCAGGCACACGCCCGGCGGGACGCGGTGCGAGACGACCGCCCGCGTCACCACCACCCCGTTGCGGTTGTAGGCCTCGACCCAGTCGTTGTCGCCGACGCCGATGGACGCCGCGTCGTCCGGGTTCATCCACAGGCCCGACCCGCCCCGGAACAGGGTGAGCATGTGCAGGTTGTCCTGGTACTCGGAGTGGATCGACCACTTCGAGTGCGGCGTCAGGTAGCGCAGCGTGATCTCCGGCTCGCCGGTCCCGCCGATCTCCATGCTGCCCGCGAGCACCAGCCGCGGGTCGAGCGGCGGCCGGTACGCGGGCAGGCCCTCGCCGAGCTCGCGCATCCACGCGTGGTCGAGGTAGAGGTGCATCCGGCCGCTGAGCGTGTGCCACGGCTTGCCGCGCTCGACGTTGATGGTGAACGCGGCGTAGGCGCGGCCCTCCTCGTCGATGCCCGACCACTCCGGCGAGGTGATGACCCGCCGCGGCTGCACCTGCGTGTCCTGGAAGGTGACGCGGTGGGCGGCGTCGCCCGTGGCGAGGTCGGCCAGCGGCACGCCGCAGCGCTCCTCGAGGGCGCGGAAGCCCTCGACCGCCAGGCGGCCGTTGGTCACCGCCGACAGCGCCAGGATGGCCTGGGCGGCCTGCTCGGCGCGCTCCAGCGAGGGCCGCCCCGCGGCGGGGCCTTCGCGGACCACCCCGTTGCGCTCGGCCAGCCAGCGGACCTCCTCGTCGGGGATCCACGGCGCGCTCTTGACCGCGCTGCCCAGCCGCTCGGCCAGCGGCCCCAGCGCCGCCCACTGGTCGGCCACGGCGCCGTAGTCGCGCTCGACCACCGTGATCGCCGGCATGGTCCGGCCCGGGATCGGCTCGCACTCCCCGGCGCGCCAGTCGGCGACCTCGCCCCGCGGCTGGGCGATCTCGCCCGGGGTGTCGTGCTGCACGGCGGTGGCCACGACGTCGCGGCGGACGCCGAGGTGCTCGGCGGCGAGCTTCGAGAAGTCGCGGGCGAGCCGGCCGAACGCGTCCCAGTCGGTCATCGCGTCCCACGGCGGCGGCACGGCCTGGTTGAACGAGTGCACGAACGGGTGCATGTCGGTCATCGACAGGTCGTGCTTCTCGTACCAGGTGGCCGCCGGCAGGACGATGTCCGAGTAGAGCGCCGTCGTGGTCATGCGGAAGTCGAGCGTGACCAGCAGGTCGAGCTTGCCCTGCGGCGCCTCGTCGCGCCAGCGGACGTCGCGCGGCCGCTGGTCGGGCGGAAGCTGCTCGGCCAGCGGGCCGTCATGGCCGGCGCCGAGCAGGTGGCGCAGGAAGTACTCCTGGCCCTTGCCCGACGAGCCGAGCAGGTTGGAGCGCCAGACGAAGAAGACGCGCGGGAAGCTCTCCGGCGCGCTCGGGTCCTCGACCGCGAAGCGCAGGCGGCCGGCCTTCAGCTCCTCCACGACGTGGTCGGCGGGATCGACGCCCGCCGCCTCCGCCTCGTCGGCGAGGTCGAGCGGGTTGCGGTCGAACGTCGGGTAGGAGGGCATCCATCCCATGCGGACGGCCTGCGCCTGGGCGTCGATCGCCGTCCGCCCGGCGAGCAGCCCTTCGCCGAGCGGCGACGCGAACGCCTCGGGACGCACGCGGTCGTAGCGCCACTGCTCCGTGTGGGCGTAGAACCACGCCGTGCCCGGCACCTGGCGCACCGGCCGGTTCCAGTCGCTGGCGCCCGACAGCATCTGCCAGCCGGCGAACGTGCGGATCTTCTCCTGGCCGACGTAGTGGGCCCAGCCGCCGCCGTTGATGCCGACGCAGCCGCAGAGCAGCAGCAGCGAGATGAACGAGCGGTAGGTCTGGTCGGAGTGGAACCAGTGGTTGGTCCCGGCGCCCATGCAGATCATCGAGCGCCCGCCGCTGACCTCCGCGTTGCGGGCGAACTCGCGGGCGATCTTCACGCACTGCCGCCGGTCGACCGACGTGATCGCCTCCTGCCAGGCCGGCGTGTACGGCTGCGACGGGTCGTCGTAGTCCGCCGGCCAGTCGCCGGGCAGCCCGTCGCGCGCGACGCCGTAGGTGGCGAGCATGAGGTCCAGCACCGTGGTGACGAGCCGGCCGGCCACGCGGATCGCGGGGACCCCGCGGCGCATGACGTCGCCACCGGGGCCGTCGCCGACGTCGAAGCGCGGCAGCGCCACCTCGACGGCCTCGTGCTCGCGGTCGTGCAGCGTCAGCGCCGGGTCGAGGTCGCCGAGCTCGAGGTTCCAGCGGCCCTTGCCCTCCTCCCCGTGCCGGAACCCGACCGAGCCGTTGGGCACGACCGGCGCGCCGGTGGCCGCGTCGAGCACCACCAGCTTCCAGTCGGCGTGCTCGACGGCCTGTCCGAGGTCGGCGGCGCTGAGGAAGCGGCCGGGGACGTGGACGCCGTCGCGCTCGTCGAGGGTGACGAGCAGCGGCAGGTCGGTGAAGCGCCTGCCGTAGTCCCGGAAGCGGGGCACCGGCCGGTCGACCCAGAACTCGCGGAGCATGACGTGGCCCATGGCCATGGCCAGCGCGCCATCGGTGCCCGGGTGTGCGGCGAGCCAGTCGTCGGCGAACTTGACGTGGTCGGAGTAGTCGGGCGAGACCACGACCACCTTCTGGCCCCGGTAGCGCGCCTCGGTCATGAAGTGCGCGTCGGGCGTGCGCGTGATCGGGAGGTTGGTGCCCCAGATGATGAGATAGCCCGCGTCCCACCAGTCCGCCGACTCCGGCACGTCGGTCTGGTCGCCGAAGACCTGCGGCGAGGCGGCCGGCAGGTCGGCGTACCAGTCGTAGAACGTCGCCATCGCGCCGCCGATGAGCGAGATGAAGCGGCTGCCCGCCGAGAACGAGACCGGCGACATCGCGGGGATCGGCGTGAAGCCCGCGACGCGGTCGGGGCCGTGCTCGCGGATCGTGTGGACGGTCGCGGCGGCGATGAGCTCGCCCAGCTCCTCCCACGTCGCGCGCACGAAGCCGCCGCGGCCGCGCTCGCCGCGGTAGCGCCCGTCGGCGGCCACGCGGGCGAAGGCGGCGACCGGGTCGGGCTCCTCGGCCCGCGCCGCGCGCCACAGCTCCAGGAGGCTCCCGCGGACGTACGGGTGCTTCAACCGCGCCGGCGAGTACGTGTACCAGGAGAACGAGGCGCCGCGCGGGCAGCCGCGCGGCTCGTGGTCGGGGCGGTTGGGATCGGTCCGCGGGTAGTCGACGGCCTGCGTCTCCCAGGTGATGAGCCCGTCCTTGACGTGGACGTTCCAGGAGCACGAGCCGGTGCAGTTGACGCCGTGCGTGGAGCGCACGACCTTGTCGTGGCGCCAGCGGTCGCGGTACGCCTTCTCCCAGCCGCGCCCGCGGCCGATGAGCATGCTCCAGCCCTCGGCGTTCGCCTCCCCGCGGCGGAAGAACTCGTGCGCCGCGAGCACTGCTGCTTCGGGATTGCCGCGTGATCGTGCCACCACCACTCCAGGCCGTCGCCGCCGGCTCGGCCGCCGCCGGCGAGGCGACCGTACCAGCGGTCGGGCCCGGGGTCGAACCGGTCGTTCAGCGCGCTACGAAGCGGTGTGAGGCGCCCGCGGAGACCCTCAGCCCTCGAGCGCCCGCAGCACGGCGGCCGCGTCCGGCGCGACGTCGGGCCCGAGCCGGCCTAGCAGGCCGTGCCAGCCCGGCTGCAGCTCGATCGTCCGGCGCACCTGCGTCAGACCGGCCTCGCGGTCGCCGTGGCCGAACTCCGCCATGCCGGCCCAGAAGAGCAGCTCGTGGTTGTCGGGCGCCAGCGCCGCGGCGGCGCGGTACGCCTCGCCGGCCTCCGCGTGGCGGCCCTCGCCGGTGAGGTCGTCGCCGCGGGTGGCCAGCGTGTAGGCGTCGTGCAGGCCGAGCAGGCGCTCGAGCTCGTCCAGCGGCTCGGGATGGTCCTCGACGCGCAGGTCGACGGCGCGGCGCCACGGCTCGCCCTCCGGCGGGACCACGACCATCGCCGACGACTGCCGGCCCCGGGCGTCGCCGCCGGCGCCCTCGGCGCCGCGCAGGGCGGCCAGCAGCCGGCGCGCGAGCGGGCCGTCGGCCGTCTCGTAGGCCTCCATCATCGCCGGCCAGACGGCCTCCGAGGCCATCATGTTGGCCTGGACCGAGACGTCGTCGCCGGCGACGTGGCCCGCGAACGCGATGCAGCCGGGGCCGGTGTGCACGGCGGGCGCGCCGGCCGTGCCGATGACGGCCACCTGCCGGTAGCCCGCGGCCTCGTCGCCGTCCAGCAGCGCCGCGAGGGCGACGGCGGGCGCCTCGCCGCCGGCGAGCGCGTCGAGCAGCCGCGGGCCATACGCCGGCTCGGCGATCGACTGCGTCGCGACGGCGCCCACGCCAGGGCGCGCCCAGACGACGATCGACCCCACGGAGAACCAGTGCGACTGGACGGCGGCGCCCAGCTCCCCGGTGTCGGGGTCGCGTGCGACGATCGAGTACGTGCCTCGGCGGACCATGGCCCCAGCATCGCAAGCGCGCGTCCTCGACGGCGTGCGAGCGATCCCGGAGGGGTTCGTCCGGACCTATGGCGACCTGTCTCCCGGCGCGCCGCGGTACACCGGCACGGTCCTGCGGACCACCGACGCCGAGGTCCCGTGGTGGCGCGTCGTGCGCGCCGACGGCTCGCTGGCCAAGGGCGAGCGGCAGCGCGCCCTGCTGGAGGCCGAGGGCGTGCCGTTCCGCGGCGACCGCGTCGACCTGCGCGTGGCGCGCCTGCCGCCGGACCTGTAGACCTCCGGGCGATGCCGAACATCTACGAGCCGGTGTGGGACGAGCCGCGCGACCACGAGGGGTTCCGCGCGCGGCGGGCGCGGCTGGGATACCAGCTGGGCAGCGAGCGCGTCGGGATCAGCCTCTGGGAGCTCCCGCCCGGCGAGCGGGCCTACCCGTACCACTTCCACCTCGCCGAGGAGGAGCTGCTCGTGGTGCTCGAGGGCGCGCCGCTGCTGCGCACGCCCGAGGGCGAGCGGCGGCTCGAGCGCGGCGAGGTCGTGCGCTTCCCGATGGGCGAGGACGGCGCCCACCAGCTGCGCAACGACACCGGCGACGCTGTCCGCTTCCTGGCGGTCAGCACGCACGGCCAGCCCGACGTGGTGCTCTACCCCGACGAGGGGAAGATCTCGCCGGCCGAGCGCACGCCGGACGGCAGCGGGCTGAAGCTGTACTTCCCGATGGCCGACGCCGTCGACTACTGGGATGGCGTGCACGCGCGGGAGGCCGCCGATGTGGACCCAGCGTGAGCTGACGCTCCAGCCGCGGCCTCGAGGCTTCCACCTCGTCACGCGCGAGGTCGTCGAGCAGCTGCCCGAGCTGGCCGAGCTCCGCGTCGGCCTGCTGCACGTCCACATCCTGCACACGTCGGCGTCGCTGACCCTCAACGAGAACGCCAGCCCCGACGTGCGACGCGACTTCGAGACCTGGGTCGACCACGCGGTGCCGGAGGACTTCGCCTGGACGCACACGCTCGAGGGCGCCGACGACATGCCGGCCCACGTCAAGGCGTCGCTGATGGGGCCGTCCGTGACCCTGCCCGTCTCCGACGGCCGGCTGGCGCTCGGCACGTGGCAGGGCATCTACCTCTGCGAGCACCGCGACCGCGGCGGCGCGCGCTCGCTTGTCGCCACGCTGTGGGGCGAGTGAGCGGCGGGGCAGTCGGCGGGCCGTACGCGCGGCTGGTCGCCGAGCACGGGCTGTCGGCCAGCCACCGCCTGGTCCTCGACGCGGTCCCGCGCGACGCGGAACGCGTCCTGGACGTCGGGTGCGCGACCGGCTATCTGGCCGCCGAGCTGCGGCGGCGCGGCGCCGAGGTCGTGGGCGTCGAGTTCGACCCTGCGGCGGCCGGGCAGGCGCGCGCGCACTGCGCCGAGGTCGTCGTCGGCGACCTCGAGTCCCCCGCGACCCGCGACGCCGTCGAGCGCGCGGCACCCGGCGGCGTCGACGTCGTGGTCTGCGCCGACGTCCTCGAGCACCTGCGCGACCCGTGGGCCGCGCTGGCCTGGCTGCGCACGCTGCTACGGGACGAGCCGAGCGCCCGCGCGGTCATCTCCGTCCCCAACATCGGCCACTGGACGGCGCGCCGCGCGCTGCTGCGCGGCCGGTTCCCCTACGCCGACTTCGGCCTCTTCGACCGCACCCACCTGCGCTTCTTCACACGCGCGAGCGCCCACGAGCTGGCGGGCCGCGCGGGGTTCGCGGTCGTCGATGAGCTGCCGGTGCCGGCGCCGCTGCCGCTGGAGTCGCACTCGGCCGCGCTGGGGCGGCTGCGAGGCCCTGCGGTCGCGCGCTGGCCGGAGCTGCTGGCGCTGCAGCTCGTGCTCGTGCTGCGGCCGAAGGCCTGACGGGGGCGCACAGCGGCGCTCGCCGCTGAGCCGCGACGTTTGCTTGCATCCGCTCAGCGCGTTGTGACAGGGTGCGCGCGTGCCCATCGCCGTCACGCTCTCCGTCCCCGACACCGCCGGCCGCTGGGTCCTCCTGGCGCTCGGGATCGTGCTGGCGGTCACCGGCGCCCTGATCGAGCTTCGCCGCGAGCAGCTGGAGGCGGCGCTGCGCACGCGCAAGGCGCAGCAGCTGCGGGCCGGGCGCGACGCCACCGCGATCGCCGCCGACCCGTGGACGCTCGTGCTCGAGGCGCTGGTGACCGCCGCGAAGAAGGGCCGGGTCGGGCTCATGCTGGTGATCGCGGGGCTGGTCCTCTGCGCGGTCTCCCTGCTTGGCGGCGGCACGGACGATCCCCCCGCGAGCTCGACCCTGCTGCTGGCCAAGCACGACGCAACCGCTCGCGGCGGCCGGGCGACGGTCACGCTGCGCTGCCGCGGCAGCCGGCGCTGCCGCTCGACCGTGGAGCTTCGCGACGGCGGGCGGGCCATCGGGACGGGCTCCGCCGCGCTGGCCGGTGGAGCCACCGGCACGGTGTCCGTCGCGCTCAACCGGCTCGGGCGACGACGGCTGGCGCGCGGCCGCACCGTCCGCGCGGAGGTGCGCGCCGGCCGGCGCGTGCTGGGCCAGGTCATGCTCCGGCGCGGACGTTAGGCCGCGCCGGGCCGCTCGCCGGCCGGGGGCTCCCGCAGCATCATCAGGTCGAACACGGCCTGGATGACGAGGCTGGCGACGATCGCCGCCAGCACGATCGTGCCGCGCGTCCCGTGACCCGGGTGCGCGACCAGCCACCAGGCCGCCACCGCCAGGGCGCCCGCGGCGTCGGCCGTGGCCGCGGCCGCCACGGCCCGTGGCGACGCGGCGCGCAGCAGGAGGACGCCCGAGGCGGCCAGCGCGATCCCGGCGGCAATGGCGATCGCCGCCGGGTGCGGCTGCGGCAGCCCGAGCAGCTCCCAGGGCCGCCCCCACGGCGCGAGCACGAGGAGGACGGCGTAGGTCAGCCAGCCGGCGGCGTCCTGCAGCCGGGCCAGCCAGAGCGGCTCGAACCGCCGTGGGTGCAGCCACAGCGGTGCGAGCTTGAGCCGCTCGAGCCGGGCGGGGTCGAGCCTCAGCGGCCCTGCCAGACGGGGTCGCGCTTCTCCTTGAACGCCGTCGCGCCCTCCTTGGCGTCCTCGGAGGCGAAGACGGGCCCGCTGATCGCGCCCTGCTTGTCCCACATCTCGCCGCTGGACCAGTCGAACTGCTCCTGCAAGATCTGCTTGGAGGCGGTCAGCGCCAGCGGGCCGTTCTTGGCGATCGCGGCCGCCAGCTCCAGGGCGGCGTCGAGCGCGGCGCCCGGCTCGGCCAGGCGGTTGACGACGCCGAACTCGTGGAACCGCTCGGCCGGCATCGGGTCGCCGGTGAGCGCCAGCTCCATGACGACGTGGTACGGCATGCGCCGCGGCAGCCGCAGCAGCGCGCCGCCGGCGGCGACGAGCGAGCGCTTGGCCTCGGGGATGCCGAGCTTGGCGCCCTTGGCGGCGACGACGAGGTCGCACGCCAGCGCCACCTCGAACCCGCCGGCGACGGCGAAGCCCTCGATCGCGGCGATCAGCGGCTTGCGCGACGCGCGCTGGGCGATGCCGGCGAAGCCGCGGTCGCCGTACCACGGCGACTCGCCCTTGACGAAGGCGCCGAGGTCCATCCCGGCGCAGAAGAAGCCGCCCGCGCCGGTGAGGATGCCGACGGACAGGCCGTCGTCGCCGTCGAGCTCGTCGAGCGCGTTGGCGACGCCCTCGGCCAGCGCGGCGTTGACCGCGTTGCGCACCTCGGGGCGGTTGAGGGTGATCACGAGAACGCCATCGCGGCGCTCGGTCAGGACGGCGGGCTGCTCGGACATGGCCGGGGAATCTATGCCACGCCGAGCGCGGCGGCCGTCACCGGGCGCGTCAGGCGAAGAGCGTCAGCGCCGGCTCGCGCTCGCCGCGGAGCACGGCGAGGTCGACCTCGACGCAGCGCATCCCCCGCGACTCGGCGAGCACCCGCGCCTGGGGCTTGATCTGCTGGGCGGCGAGCACGCCCTGGCAGTCGGAGAGCGCAGGGTCCTCGCGCAGGCGCTCGAGGTAGCGCGTGAGCTGCTCGACCGCCTCGATCGTCGCCACGCGCTTGATCTCGACGGCGATCCAGCCGTCCTCCTCGTCGCGGCACATGAGGTCGACGGGGCCGATGTCCGTCGGCCACTCGCGGCGGACGAGCCGGAAGCCCTCGCCGCACCAGTGCGGCTGCTCGGCCAGCAGCTCCTGGAGGTGCGCCTCGACGCCGTCCTTCTCCAGCGCCGCCGCCTCGCCCATGTCGTGGGTGACGTCCGACAGGACCTCGGCGATGGTGATGTCGAGCCGGTCCTCGGTCGCGCCGGCCCGCTTGCGCACGACGAGCTTCTCCAGCGGCTCGCCATCCATCTCGACGACGGTCGGCGGCGTCATCCAGTTCTGCGGCTTGTAGCCGCCGGTGTCGGCGTGGACCATCACCGACCCGTCGGACTTGATCATGAGCAGCCGCAGGGCCTCCGGCAGCAGCGCGTCCAGGCGGCCGGAGTAGCGGACCTCGCAGCGGGCGACGATCAGGCGCATCGGCCGCGGAGGGTACGAAGCCGGCCGGGCGGAACCGAATCGCGTCCCCGCACGGAGCGACCGATTTCGCACGGCGGTGCGAGGATCACGATCCGGTTCTCGACGACCTCGAAGTCGTGCAGACCTGGACGACGCCGACGGGTGGCTCACGGAGTTCTGCGAACGCCTCGCGCCGCTCCATGCCGAGACGGCGGCCGCAGCAGGCCTCGCACCCGAAGAGATCGCTCGGCGCGTCGCACGCCTCGAGCAGCTGGGACTCGAGCCCTTCAGCGGCTTGGTGGACAGCGAGGGAACGCCTGTCATACTCGCCAGGTATGACCGTCCGCATCGGCGCCAAAGGCCAAGTGGTCATCCCCAAGTCCGTACGTGACCGCGTCGGCCTGCACCCCGGCGACGAGGTCGACTTCGAGTTGCGCGGCGACGACGAGGTGGTCCTCGTTGCGGCCAAGCGACCGCCGACGCTGGGCGGCCGGTTCGGCGGGAGCGGCATGGCCGCTCGACTGCTCGACGACCGCGCACGTGAACCGCGGTGAGCGCGTGCCTGGACTCGTGGGCGGTCCTCGCGTGGCTCGACGGCGACCAGCCGGCCACCAGCCGCGTTGAGTCCCTGCTCGCCGAGCGGCCCGTCGTCAGCTGGGTCAACCTCGTCGAGGTCTACTACCGAGTAGAGCGCGACCACGACCGGCCCGCCGCCGACGAGGTCCTCTCGTCGCTTCGGGCGACGCTCGCCCCCGACCTTCCCGGCACCGCTCGCATGATCGAAGCAGCTCGGCTCAAGGCCCGCGCTTCGATCGCACTCGGCGACTGCTTCGCCGCGGTCACAGCAGCGGCACACGGCTTGCCGCTCCTCACCGGCGATCCCGAGCTGATCGACCTCGACGACCCGCCATGCGTCGTCGAGGATCTCCGCGCCTGACGGGGTCGCAGCGGGCGACGATCAGGCGCAACGGCCGCGGAGGGTACGAACCCCGCCGGGCGGAACGGCACGACGTGCTCGCCGGGTACCGTGACCGGCATGGGCTTCCTCCTGATCCTGCTGCTGGCTGTCATCGTGCTGCTGGTCATCGGCGCCGTCGTCGTCGGCGTCGTGCTCAAGTTGCTGTGGTGGGCGCTGATCGGCCTGGTGATCGGGGCGCTCGCGCGCCTGGCCCTCCCCGGCCGTCAGCCGATCGGCGCGCTGGCGACCTCGGCCAGCGGGATCGCCGGCTCGCTGCTGGGCGGCATCATCGCCCACGCCGCCGACCTCGGCGGGCTGCTGCAGTTCCTGATCGCGATCGGCGTCGCGGCGGTCATCGTGGCCGTCGTGGCCCGCGGCGAGCAGCGGGCGCCGCGCGCCGGCGACGGCCGGGTGGCCTGATCCCGACGCCGCCGGACCGTCAGCGCACGCGCTGCTGCGCCAGCTCCAGCAGGCGCCGCACGGTCCCGCCGGCGCCGGAGAGCTCGAGCTCGACGCCCTCCCGCCGGGCGGCCTCGCGCTCGCGGACCAGCGAGGCGGCGGTCACCGTCTCGATCAGCGACAGCCGCTCGAGGTCGACCTCGATGCGGCGCGGGGCGCGGCGGCGCAGGTCGCGCAGGACCGTCCGCAGGCGGCGCATCGCCGCCAGGTCCAGCTCGCCGGCCAGGGCGACGCGCGGCGCCTCGCCGTGGTCGTCCACGTCGAGGCGCAGCGTGCTGCCGACGTAGGTGGTGCGGACGGCGTCGCGCCGCTCGCGCTCGTGTGGGTCTTGTGGCTCGCGCATCCGGGAGGCCGGGGCGGTGGGGGTCTCCACCGCCCGCCGGCCCTGACCCGTCCTACCCGGCTCGGAGACCCGGTGTCCGCAGCTGGACCCGCTCAGAGGACCTCGCGGCGCTCGCGGACCACCGTCGTGCGGTCGCCGCGGTCGCGCCACAGGCTCGTGGCGAACAGCGAGATGAGCAGGCCGATGACGCCCACGATCATGAGGATGACCCCGATCGTGTGGATGCTGAAGCCGCTGGTCGAGACGCTGACGGCGAAGCGCAGGATCGCGCCGAGCGCGATGAGGAAGATCGATGTGCCGATGCCCATGGAAGCCTCCGTGTTCTGGGGGTTCGATCGGCGCCTTGACGGCCGATCACGCCCCACGGCGTACCCATGGCCCCGCCGCGCCACACGAGCTGGACAGGGGTTCGACGGTCGCGGGCGGGCGCCGGCCCGCCCGCGCCGTCGGAGGCGCTACTTCAGGCGGAAGTAGGTGAACTTCGTCTTCGCCGTCTTCCAGGGCGCCTGGCCCTGGTAGACGACGCGCACGCGCCAGCGGCCCGCCCGCTTGAGGTCGGCGCGGAAGGCGAAGGGCTTGCTGGCCAGCGCCAGCGCGCCGCTCAGGCGGCGGTACTTGTGGTGGTTGTTGCGGTACTGCCACTGCACCCACACGTGGCCGCCGATCGTCGGCGCCGCACCCGCGGCCGCGGAGGCGCCACGCAGCAGCATGCCGCGCAGCCGGCAGACGCGGTGGTGGCAGCGGACGACCTGCCGCTTGTGATGGACCTTGAAGCGGTGGAGCTTGAAGGTCGGCTTGAGCGTCGCCTTCAGCGTCGCCACCTTCACGACCGGGATCGTCTGCGTGACCGCGTTGCCGTTCTTGTCGATGGCGAGGATCTCGATCGTGTGCGGACCCAGCGCCAGGTCGCTGGAGCCGTACCACGGGGTCAGCCCCACCGGCTTGTCCCAGCCGAGGTTCTCCGCGAAGTTCGCGAGCTTCTGCCCGCCGTCGTAGGTGAAGCCGATGCGCGACAGGCCGACGCCGCCGGGACCGTCCTCGGCAGCCGCCTGGATGTCGAGGCGGTCGACGAACTGCTGGTTGGCCACCGGCTTGATGACGCGCAGCCGCGGAGCGTCGAAGTCGCCGCACGCGCCGGCCGGGCCGCCGCCGGCGGCGACGACCGCCTTGAAGGCGTCCAGCGACGGCTTCGCCGAGCCGTCGCCGCGCAGCAGCCCGTAGTGGCGGAGCTCGTCGGTCGACTGCGTCGCGTCGTCCTGCAGCGTGAACCACGCCGCCTGCGTCACGTACGGGTCGTTGGCCAGGCAGGCGTACGCATGCGTCAGGAACGCCGCCTGGTCGCCCTCGGTGACGCCGGACGCCTTCTGGCCGGCCCACATGCCGCGCTGGCAGGAGCTCGGGACGCCGCCGGTGGTGGTCCAGCCGAGCTCGCTCATCCAGATCGGCTTGCCGCCGTCGCCGTGCGCCGCCATGACGTCGTGCACGCTGCGGTAGCCGAGGAACGCGTACCGCGCGATGCGCCCGTCCTCGCGGTAGAAGAAGTCGGGTCCGTTGACCGAGCACGCCGTGTCGGTGTGCACGGAGACCACGTCGAAGCTGCCACCGGCGCCCTGGGCGTAGAGCTGGTCGAGCCAGGCGTAGTCGTTGCCCGTCATCGGGCCCGTCGCCACCGTGGCGCTCGGGTCCGCGGCCTTGATGGCCGCGTACGACGCCTTCAGCAGCGCCGCGTACTTCGCGGCGTCCGGCGCGGGATGCCAGAACAGGTTCTCGTCCGGCTCGTTCCAGACCTCGTAGCCGAGCACGGAGCCGACGGCCTTGTTGTGGGCGGCGAAGCGCCCGAGGAAGGCGGCCAGGTCCTCCGGGTCGCTGGGCGCGACGGTCGCGTCGTTGGAGCCGTTGGCCCACGACGGCGCGCCGGTGACGACGAAGAGCGGCTTGGCGCCGGCCGCGTTGAGCGTGCGGATCGCGGTGTCGTACTCGAGGATGGCGGCGTCGACCGCGGCGTTGTGCTGCGGGTTGGCGGGGTACTGGCCGCGCGCCTGCGGCTCGAAGTCCGTCCAACGGACGAACATGCGGACGGTCTTGGCCCCGGTGCCCAGCGCCTGGGCGAGCGCCTGCGGCGCGGGCCCGACGACGTTCACGCCGGGCGTCGCGGCCTGGGCGCCGGCGGGCACGGCGAGCGCCGCGGCGGCGAGGGACAGCAGGATCTTGGGAAGTCTCATCGTCACCCCGGAGATCGGAGCGTCGGGGCCGCGACTTGAGCCGCGGGAGCGGCGGGGTGACCGCCGACGGCGGCGAGCGGCGCTGCGCCAACGACGTGCGACCGGGCGACCACCGCCCTGGATCGGCCGCCGCGCCGGCCGATAGGCCTGGGCATGCACCTCGAGGCGCAGGAAGAGCAGGTCGACGCGGTCAGCGGCGTCGTGGTCGTGGACCCGGCGCGCGACGGCCATCCGATCACGTACGTCAGCCCGGGGTTCGAGACCCTCACGGGCTACGGCGCCGACGAGGTGCTCGGGCGCAACTGCAAGCTCCTCCAGGGACCCGACACCGACCCGCGCGCGGTCGCCGCGCTCGCCGAGGCCGTCGCCGCGGGCCGCGACGCCCACGTCACGCTGCTGAACTACCGCGCCGACGGCACACCGTTCTGGAACGCGGTCTCGATCGCCCCCGAGCACGACGAGGACGGCCGGCTCGTCCGCTACCTCGGCGTCCAGCGCGACGTCACCGCGGAGATGCGCGCCGATGCCCGCATCCACGAGCTCGCCTACTTCGACTCGGTCACCGGGCTGGCCAACCGCGCCGCCCTGCACGACGAGCTGCGCTCCGCCCTGCACCGCGCGCGGGTGCACGACCGTGAGGTCGCGGTGCTGTTCGTCGACCTCGACGACTTCAAGCGGGTCAACGACGAGCACGGCCACCTGACCGGCGACGCGCTGCTGCGCGCGGTCGCCGACCGGCTGCGCTCCGTCGTGCGGCCGTCCGACCTGCTCGCCCGGCCCGGCGGCGACGAGTTCGCGCTGCTGGTCAAGGACGTGCCGCGCGACGCGATGGCCATCGGCACGGACCTCGCCGCGCGCATCGTCGCCGCGCTGCGCGAGCCGCTGCACGCCGAGGGCATCCCGATGGACGTCCGCGCCAGCGTCGGCATCAGCACCTACCCGCACGACGCCGGCACGGCCGAGGACCTGCTCCGC
Organism: Baekduia sp.; assembly: GCA_035765735.1. Classification (GTDB taxonomy): domain Bacteria; phylum Actinomycetota; class Thermoleophilia; order Solirubrobacterales; family Solirubrobacteraceae; genus Baekduia. The sequence continues at coordinate 54,636 of DASTWY010000013.1, forward strand.
CACGCCGACGCCGCCATGTACGTCGCCAAGGGCGGCGGCAAGGACGGCTTCCACCTGTACCGCGCGCGAGCGGTCGGCACCGGGCACCAGCCCGACGACGCGTTCGCCGCCGCCGACCACGTCGCGGAGCTCGACCGCGTCCTCGCCGGGGACGCGCTGACCACGGCGTTCCAGCCGATCGTCGACGTGACGACGCGCGAGGTGGTGGCCTACGAGGCGCTCGCCCGCGGCCCGGAGGGCTCGCCCCTGCACCGCCCCGACCGGCTCTTCGCCACGGCCGAGGCCGCCGACCGCGTGGTCGAGCTCGACTGGGCCTGCCGGGCGACCGCCGTGCGCGCGGCGCTGGCGGCCGGGCTCGGGCGCTCCGCCTCGCTGTTCCTCAACTGCGAGCCGCGCGCGATCGACGCGCCGTGCCCGGAGCGCCACGCCGAGATCTGGCACCGGGCGCTGGCCGAGCTCGACCTCGTGCTGGAGATCACCGAGCGCGCCGTCACCGACCGGCCGGCCGAGCTGCACCGCGTCGTCGGCGAGCACCGCGCCGCCGGCCACGGCATCGCGCTCGACGACCTCGGGGCCGACGTCCGCTCGCTGGCGCTGCTGCCGCTCGTCGAGCCGGACGTCATGAAGCTCGACCTGCGGCTCGTCCAGGACCGCCCGTCGACCGACCAGGCGGCGATCGTCAGCGCCGTGGCGGCCGAGCGGGAGCGCACCGGCTCGTCCGTGCTGGCCGAGGGCATCGAGACCGAGGAGCACCTCGCCGTCGCCCGCACGCTCGGCGCGACGCTCGGCCAGGGCTGGCTGTTCGGCCGCCCCGGGCCGCTGCCCGTGCAGCCGCGCACCCCGCTGCGCCGCGTCGCGCGCGCCGGCCGGGCGGCGGGGCGCACGCCGTACGAGGTCGTGGCCGCCGAGCGGCCGGTGGCCGAGGCGACCAAGCGGCTGCTGCTGCCGATGAGCCATCACCTCGAGAACCGCGCGATGCGCATCGGCGAGGGCGCCGTGATCCTCTCCGCCTTCCAGCAGGCCGAACGGCTGACGCCCGCGACGGTCCGCCGCTACGAGACGCTGGCCCGCAGCTCGAGCCTCGTCGCCGCCCTCGGCATCGGGCTCTCCGACGAGCCCGTCCGCGGGGTGCGCGGCGCGTGGCTGGAGCCCGGCGACCCGCTGGCCGACGAGTGGAGCGTCGTCGTGCTCGGCCCGCACTTCTCGGGCGCGCTCGTCGCCCGCGACCTGGGCGACGACGACCGGCCCGACCGCGACCGCCGCTTCACCTTCGCCACCGTCTACGACCGCGGGCTGGTCATCGCCGCGGCGCGCACCCTGCTGGCCCGCATCGCGCCCGTCCGCGAGCGCGCGGGGGCGCCGGACCGCTAGTAGCCGTCGACGACCACGTTGGCGAGCGGCTCGCCCGCCGCGTGGCGGCGCAGCTGCTCGCCCACCAGCGCCCAGGCCGCCCGCTCGCCCGCGGGCGAGTCGCCCGCCAGGTGCGGGCTGATGAGCACGCCGGGCGCCGACCACAGCGGGTGGCCGGCCGGCAGCGGCTCGGGGTCGACGACGTCGAGCACGGCGCGCAGCCGCTCCCGCTGCAGCTCGGCCAGCAGCGCGCCGGTGTCGGTTGTCGCGCCGCGGCCGGCGCTGACGTACAGCGCGCCGTCGCGCATCCGCGCCAGCGTCGCCGCGTCGACGAGGCCCTGGGTCTCCGACGTCAGCGGCAGCAGGTTGACGACCGCGTCGGCGGCCGGCAGCAGCGCGTCGAGCTCGTCCATGCCGTGCATGCCGTCGCGCGCCCGGCGCGCCACGCCGGCGACCTCGCAGCCGAACGGCGCCAGCCGCTCCGCGACGGCGCGGCCGATGGACCCGTGGCCGAGGATCAGCACTCGCAGGCCCGCGAGGTCGCGCTGCGGCACGCCGTCGGCCCAGCGCCGCTCCCCCTGCGCCCGGGCCAGCTCGCCCACCCGGCGCACGTCGGCCAGCAGCGCCAGCACGACCCACTCGGCCATGCCGGCGTCGCGCGTGCCGCGGGCGCTGCACAGCGTCACCCCGGGCGGAACGTCGTCGACGATCCAGTCGACGCCGGCCGACCGCACCTGGACGACCTCGAGCTCCGGCATCGCGCGGAGATCGCCGGCGGCGTTCCACGCCGGCACGGCGAACGTGACGTCCGCGCGCGGCTCGTCGACCACCTCCACGCCCTCGGGCACCTGGAGTGCCTCGGCCTCCGGCGACGTGCGGTTCGCCAGCCAGGCGACCAGCGGCCGCCGCGTCATGCGGCCGGCAGCACGCGCGGCTGCGCGTCGTGGAGGCGGGCCAGCAGGTCGGCGACCTCGATGTCGTCGGGCCCGAGGCGCAGCGCGCGCTCGGACGCGGCGATGGCGTCGCTCACGCGGTCGGTGCGCGCCAGCGCATGGGCGTGGCGCGCCCACGCGGCCGCGCTCTCCGGGTCCAGCAGCGTGGCCTGCTCGGTCGCGGTGACCTCGCCGCCGAGGTCGCCGCCGAGATGATGGGCGAGCGCCAGGTCGAGCAGGCCCTCGACGCTCGGGCCGAGCCGGCGCGCGCGGTCCAGCGCCTCCAGCGCGCCGCCGCGGTCGAAGAGCCGCAGCCGCAGCCGCCCGACGCGCTCCCACGCCCCGGCGTCGGTGGGCGCGCGGTCGGCGGCGCGGACGGCCGACTCCTCCGCGAGGTCGACGGCGCCCATGTCCTCGTAGATGCGCGCGGCGTAGCGGTGGGCGGTGGGCCGGCCCGGATCGTGGCGCGCCCAGTCGCGGACCGAGCGCCCGGCGGCGTTGAGGTCGCCGGCCTGCCAGAAGGCGAGCGTCAGCAGGCGCAGCACCGACGTGTTGTCGGGCTCGGCGTCGCGCGCGTAGATGAGGCGCTGGGCGGCGAGCGCGTAGTCGCCCTCGGCCATCGCGTGCTGCGCGGCGGTGACGAAGCGCTGGACGCGCTCGTGGCCGGGGTCGGGCTTGGAGAAGTCGACGAACTGCAGCGAGCCGGCCGGCACCGTCCGCACCCCGGGCTGGAACCGGACGCGCGCCCACTGCTGGACGTCGTCGCCGCCGCCGGTGAAGTAGATGCCGGCGACCTCGCCGACGCCCCACTCGGGGTAGGAGAGGCAGCGCGCGTAGCGGTGGACGACGGAGTGGTCGGGCACGCGCGTGCCGAACGGATCGTGCTTGGCGCGGTCGGCCTCGTCCTCGCGCCGGCGCTGCTCCTCCTCGTAGGCCCGGCGGCCGGCCTCGGCGCGCGCGGCGCGGGCCGCGGCGGCGCTGGCCTTGACGGCGTTGCGCGAGACGCGCCCGCCGCGCGAGCCCTCCGCCAGGGTCTCGAGCTGGTCGGCGGCCTCGTTGATGGCCTTGAGGTGGCGCTCGTGCTCGATCTGCTTGCCGGGCGGCGCCAGGTCGGGGTGCCAGACCTTGGCCTGCCGGCGTCGGGCGAGCTGGACGTCGCGCTTCTCGAAGGGCGGCTCGAGCTCCAGCAGGAGCAGCGCCTGCTCGATGTCCAGGACCTGCGGCACGACCCACGAGAGTATCGCCGAACGCCCTAGGCTCCCAGCCGTGGAGCTGTCCGCGCACACCACCCTGCGCCTCGGCGGACCGGCCGCCCGGCTCGTCGAGGCGGCGACCGACGACGACCTCGTCCGCGCCGTCCGCGAGGCGGACGCGGCCGGCGCTCCCGTGCTCGTGCTGGCCGGCGGCTCGAACGTCGTCGTCAGCGACGAGGGGTTCGCGGGGCTGGTCGTGCTGGTGGTCACGCGCGGCGTGGAGCGCGACGGCGAGGTCGTGCGCGCCGCCGCCGGCGAGCCGTGGGACGCGGTCGTCGCGCGCTGCGTCCTCGAGGGCCTCGCCGGGATCGAGTGCCTCTCCGGCATCCCCGGCTCGGTGGGCGCCACGCCGATCCAGAACGTCGGCGCCTACGGCCAGGAGGTCAGCGACACCATCATGTCGGTGCGGGCGCTCGACCGCCGCAGCGGCGAGGTGGTCGACCTCTCCCCCGCCGAGTGCGCGTTCTCCTACCGGTCCAGCGCCTTCAAGCGCGACCCCGAGCGCTGGGTGGTGCTCGGCGTCTCCTACGCGCTGCATGCCGGGGGCGAGGCTCGGCCGATCCGCTACGCGGAGCTGGCGCGGGCGCTCGGCGTCGAGGTCGGCGGCAGCGCGCCGCTGGCCGATGTCCGCGCGGCGGTGCTGGCGCTGCGGCGCTCCAAGGGCATGGTCCTGGACCCCGCCGACCCCGACTCGGTGAGCGCCGGGTCGTTCTTCACCAACCCGATCCTCGACGCCGGCGCGTTCGCCGCACTCGAGGCGCGCGCCTGCGAGCGGCTGGGCGGCGACGTGCGCGTGCCGGCCTTCGCGGAGCCCGACGGCCGCGTCAAGACCTCGGCGGCCTGGCTGATCGAGCGCGCCGGGTTCGCGAAGGGCCACGGCGATCCGGCGGGGATCGCCATCTCCTCCAAGCACGTGCTCGCGTTGACGAACCGCGGCGGCGGGACCACCACCGAGCTGGTCGGCCTCGCGCGCGAGATCGCCGATGGGGTCGAGGCGGCCTTCGGCGTGCGCCTGCATCCCGAGCCGGTCTTCGTCGGCCACGCCTGGGAGCCGGCGCCCGAGCGCCTATCCTGAACCCTTCATGGCGCACCAGTACATCTTCCAGATGCAACGCCTGACCAAGGCGTACGGCCCCGAGAAGCCGATCCTCAACGACGTCACGCTCGCGTTCTACTCCGGCGCGAAGATCGGCGTGCTGGGGTACAACGGCGCCGGCAAGTCGAGCCTGCTGAAGATCATGGCCGGCATCGACACCGACTTCCGCGAGGGCGAGGTCATGCTCGCGCCCGGCGCGACGGTCGGCTACCTCGCGCAGGAGCCCCAGCTCGACGAGACCAAGGACGTCCGGGGCAACGTCATGGACGGCGTCGCCGAGATCCGCGACCTCATGGAGCGCTTCAACGAGCTCTCCATGAACTACTCGGACGAGACCGCCGACGAGTTCGCCGAGGTCCAGACGAAGATCGACGCGGCCGACGGCTGGAACCTCGACACCAACGTCGACTACGCGATGGACGCCCTGCGCCTGCCGCCGTCCGACGCGGACGTCACGCAGCTCTCCGGCGGCGAGCGCCGCCGCGTCGCGCTGTGCCGGCTGCTGCTGAGCGCGCCCGACCTGCTGCTCCTCGACGAGCCCACCAACCACCTCGACGCCGAGTCGGTCGCGTGGCTGGAGCGCTTCCTGGCCGACTACAAGGGCGCCGTGGTCGCGGTCACCCACGATCGCTACTTCCTCGACAACGTCGCCGGCTGGATCCTCGAGCTCGATCGCGGCCGCGCCATCCCGTACGAGGGCAACTACTCCTCCTGGCTGGAGCAGAAGGAGAAGCGCCTGGAGATGCAGGAGCGCCGCGACCTCGCCAAGGAGCGGATCATCAAGTCGGAGCTCGAGTGGGTCCGCAAGAACCCCAAGGGCCGCCAGACCAAGCAGAAGGCGCGCATCCAGAACTACGAGGCCCTGGTCGCCGAAGAGAAGAACATCAAGCTGGACGACGTCCAGATCCACATCCCGGTGGCGACGCACCTGGGCAACGTGGTGGTCCAGGCCGACGGCCTGCGCAAGGGCTTCGGCGACAAGCTGCTCGTCGACGACCTGACGTTCGACCTGCCCCGCGGCGGCATCGTCGGCGTCATCGGCCCCAACGGCGCCGGCAAGACGACGCTGTTCAAGATGATCGCCGGCCAGGAGCAGCCCGACGAGGGCACGCTGCGCATCGGCGAGACGGTGCAGATCTCCTACGTCGACCAGAGCCGCGACGCGCTCGACCCGGAGAAGACCGTCTGGGAGGAGATCTCGGGCGGCTACGACATCATCAAGGTCGGCGAGCGCGAGATGAACTCGCGGGCCTACACGTCGGGCTTCAACTTCAAGAAGGCCGACCAGCAGAAGAAGGTCGCGATGCTGTCGGGCGGTGAGCGCAACCGCGTGCACCTCGCCAAGCTGCTGCGCACCGGCGGCAACCTGCTGCTGCTCGACGAGCCGACCAACGACCTCGACACCGACACGCTGCGGGCGCTCGAGGAGGCCCTGCTCAACTATGCGGGCTGCGCGGTGGTCATCTCCCACGATCGCTGGTTCCTGGACCGCATCGCCACCCACGTGCTCGCGTTCGAGGGTGACTCGAAGGTCACGTGGTTCGAGGGCAACTTCGAGTCCTACGAGGCCTGGCGGCGCGAGCAGCTCGGCCCCGAGGCCGACCGGCCGCACCGCATCTCCTACAAGAAGCTGACGCGCACCTGAGAGGGTTCCCCGCCGCCGGTCGCGGGGATGAGGCGCGACCGGCGACGAAGTCTTGCCCGGGCAGAGGCGTGCGGAGCCGGGACGAACCCGCGTCTCCGCACACCACCCCGGCCCGAAGCGGTGAGAGAGAAGGCACCGCCCGGCGATATGGCCCGACGCGCAGGGGAACGCGCCGTTTTGCGTCGCTCGGGACTCGCGGTGAGTGGTCGTCCCGCCAGATCCGAGCGACGGCGCGTAGTAGAAACGAACGCGTCTTCAAAGTCAAGAGCGTGTTTCGACGATCCCGCACGTTGCGGCCGCTTCCGGGGAAGCACGCTTCGCATGGCCGACGTCTGCATCACCGAGTACACCGATCCGGGCTGCCCCTGGGCCTACAGCGCCGAGCCGTTCCGCCGCCGGCTGGACTGGCTCTACGGCGACAGCCTCGAGTGGGAGGTGCGGATGGTCGGCCTCGCCTCGTCGCCCGAGGAGTACGCGGCCAAGGGCTACACGACCGCGGCGATGGCCCGGGGGATGAAGGCCATCGCGCGCGACCACCGGATGCCGATCGACACCAGCGAGCGCCCCCGGCTGGCGGCGACGATGCCCGCCTGCCGTGCGGTGGTCGCGTCCCGCCTGCACGCTCCCGAGCGCACCCGGCGGCTGCTGCGCCGCCTGCGCGTGCGCTGCTTCTCGGGTGAGCTGCTCGACGAGCCGGCGACGATCGCCGGTGCCGCGCGGGACGCCGGGCTCGACCCCGAGCAGCTGCGGGGGTGGATGGACGACCCGGCGGTCGAAGCGGCGCTCCGGGAGGACATGGCCGCGGCCCGCCGCCCGCTGCCGGCAGCGCGCGTGCTCGACGACAAGCTCGCCAACTGGTCCGGCGGCCGGCGCTACACCTGCCCGTCGTACGAGATCACGCGCAGGTCCGACGGCGTGCGGATCGCCGTGCCCGGCTTCCAGCCCTTCGCCGTCTACGACGTCATCACCGCCAACCTGGTCCCCGGCCTCGACCGCCGTGAGCCGCTCGCCACGGCGGTGGAGGTGCTGGCCTGGACGGGCACGCCGCTGGCCACGCAGGAGGTGGCGGTCGTGCGCGACATCAGCTTCGAGGAGGCCCGCGAGGAGCTCAGCCGCGTGGCGGTCGAGCGGCCGCTCGGCTACGACGGCTTCTGGACGCTGGCGGCGTAGCCTCTGCCGGGTGATCATCGAAGCCCTCTCGGGGCCCCTCCAGATCGGGCTCGCCACCGCGGCCGGCGCGTTCGCGCTGCTGGTCGGCGGCGGCGCCATCTACGCGACACTCGACGGCGACGACCGCTCCAAGGTGCGCACGCTCGCCCGCCATCCGCTGCAGACGATCTTCGCCGAGGACGAGCCGGGCATCGACGACTGAGGCGGCGAGGTCGCCGGGCTCGGGCGTGGTGGCGTCCAGCGCGGGCGCCCGGACGGTGCGGCACGTACGCCGGGATCATCGACGGGCGACGAGGCAGAGGGTGGGCCGGGGCGAGGGCGGTGTGGCCCGGCGCCGAGGTCCTTCGGGGGCGACCGGATGATCGGTGTGGCCTGGACCCCGGAGGACGGGGTCCAGGCCACACGGATCGGCAGGACGCCGGCGCTCGGCCCGCCACCCGGGACTCCGTGTGCGAGGCTGGCGCCCATGCCGCCGCGCCGAACGTCTCGCCCGCGGCCCGCGCGGCGGCTAGACTCCTAGGACGGGTCGGGCATCCGCTCGACCGACAGCGTGCTCGCGCTCTCGCAGGTCGTTGCTCTCGGCACCCTCCGCGTTTTCGCTCTGCACATACCCCGGAGGGGAACGATATGGCCACCGGCACCGTCAAGTGGTTCAGCGACGACAAGGGCTTCGGCTTCATCACGCCCGACGACCAGGGCAAGGATCTGTTCGTGCACCACACCGCCATCCAGGGCAGCGGCTTCAAGTCGCTGGCCGAGGGCGCGAAGGTGAGCTACGAGGCCGAGCAGGGCCCGAAGGGCCCGAACGCCGCCAACGTCCAGGCGCTGTAGGCGCCATGGGCTCCAACGCCAAGAAGCGCACGACGTTCGCCAAGCTCAACCGCGAGCAGCGCCTCCGCGAGCGGCGGGCCGAGAAGGCGGCGCGCAAGGCCGCACGCAAGCTCGAGGGCCCCGCCGACAACGCCCCGGAGGCCGACGACCGCGTCGGCCCCGAGGACGACTAGGCCCCACGCACGCCGGTCGCGTCTCCGGGGACCGGGCCCGCCTTGGGCCCCGGCACGCGCCGGCTGCCGACGAGCCCGGCGACGAGGCGGCGCCGCTCGGGCGACAGCAGCGGCCACCCGTCCTCGTAGCCGAAGACCTCGCGCAGCGATGCCGACCCGTAGCGCTCGGACACGACCTCGAGCCGGTCGGCCGACACGAGCGCCGGATGTGTCGCCCCGCACGACCGCGCCAGCGACAGGAGCTCGGCGCGCAGCGCGGTCAGATAGTTCGCGGCGCGCACGGACTTCAGCGCCGGGTCGAGGCCGTGCATGAGCCAGCGGCTCTGCGTGGCGACGCCCGCCGGGCAGCGGCCCGTGTGGCAGCGCTGCGCCTGCACGCACCCGATCGCCAGCATCGCCTCGCGGCCCACGTTGACGAGGTCGCAGCCCAGCGCGAAGGCGAACAGGGCGGAGTCCGGAAAGCCGAGGCGTCCCGCCCCGACGAACGTCACGTCCTCGGCGAGGCCCGCGCGCGCGAACGTGGCGTAGACCCGCGAGAAGCCGAGCTTGAACGGCAGCGCCACGTGGTCCGCGTAGGCCAGCGGCGCCGCACCCGTCCCGCCCTCGGCTCCGTCGACGGTGATGAAGTCGGGGCCGCCGCCGGTGACCGCCATGCGCGCGGCGAGCGCGTCCCAGAAGGCCGGATCGCCGACGGCCGACTTGACCCCGACCGGCAGCCCGGTCGCGTCGCCGAGCCGCTCGACGAACTCGACGAGCTCCTCGACCGTCGTGAACGCCGAGTGCCGCACCGGGCTGACGCAGTCCATCCCCGCGGGCACGCCGCGGATCGCGGCGATCTCCGGCGTGACCTTCGCCGCCGGCAGCAGACCGCCGAGCCCGGGCTTGGCGCCCTGGGAGAGCTTGATCTCCAGCGCGCGGACCGGCGCCTCGGCCACGCGCTCGCGCAGCCGCGCGAGGTCGAAGCGGCCGTCCTCGCCGCGGCAGCCGAAGTAGCCGGTGCCGATCTGGAAGATCAGCTCGCCGCCGCGGCCATGCGCCGGCGCCAGGCCGCCCTCGCCGGTGTTCTGCAGGCAGCCGGCCAGCGCGCACCCGCGGTTGAGCGCCTCGACGGCGGAGGCCGACAGCGACCCGTAGGACATGCCGGAGACGTTGACGATCGATGCCGGGCGGAACGCGTGCCGCCGGCGCGTCCGGGCGCCGAGCACCTTGCCCGCCGGCACCGCGTAGGTGGGCGCACCGCCGGGCTCCCCGTCGGCGGGCGCCGGCGGCGGGAACGGCTCGTGCTGGAGGACGACCAGGCTCTCGATGCGCTCCATCTCGTTGTCGGTGCCGAAGCCGAACGTGTTGACCTCGCGCTTCGACGACGCGTAGACCCAGCGCCGCTGGTCGCGGGAGAACGGACGCTCCTCGTCGTTGGAGGTGACGATGTACTGGCGCAGCTCGGGGCCGAAGGCCTCGAGCAGGAAGCGCAGGTGCCCGGCGACCGGGAAGTTGCGCAGGATGGCGTGGCGGCGCTGCACGAGGTCGTAGCCCACGACCCCGGCGAGCGCGGCGAGCGATGCGCGATGGCGGCGCCTCATGGCGCCGAGCCTCACAGGCCATCGCCGGCCGCACCACCGCACCGAGCCGCGGGACCGCTGCGGAGTCGCCGCAGCTCAGGCGGACGGCAGCGCCGCCAGCGCCGCGGGGATCTCGCGCGGATGCTGGACGACCGCGTCCGCGCCGCGCAGGTCGTCGGCCCGGAACGGCCCCGTGGCGATCGCGATCACGTGGACGCCGTCGGCGCGAGCGCAGGCGATGTCGCGCGGGGTGTCGCCGATGACCACCGTCTGCTCGCGGGGCCACGGGCGGTGGCGCTCCCCGGCGCGCATGCGCGCCACCGCGGGCAGCGCGGCGCGGTCGTCGTGGTCGGAGCCGAACGCGCCCTGCCCGCGCGGGAAGTGGCCGCCGATGCCGGCGCGCTGCAGCTTGAGCCGGGCGACCGGCTCGAGGTTGCCGGTCAGCAGCGCGAGCCGCAGGTCGTCGCGCGCGGAGAGCTCGTCCAGCAGCGCCGGCACGCCGGGCGAGACGTGAGCCGACAGGTCGGGCGGGCAGCGGCGGGCGAACTCCTCGCACGCGACGGCGCGGACGTCCAGCGCCCGCGCGTCGATGACGTCGGCGGACACGCCGGCCAGCGTCAGGATCGAGCGCGCGATCGCGCCGTCGGTGCGTCCGGCCGCCTCGACCTTCGCCTCGGGGATCTGGATGCCGTGCACCCGCCGCAGCGCGGCGTAGATCGCCTCGGCGTGCTCGCGCGAGGCCCGCAGCAGCAGCGTGCCGTCGATGTCGAAGAGCAGCAGCACGCCGAGGCGGACCCGTCCGCCCCGCTAGCGGCGGAAGTCGGTGTCGGCGGCCAGCCGCCGCGCGAACGCCGCGGCGAGCTTGGCCGTGTTGGCGACGTCGTCGAGCTGGATCATCTCCACCGGCGAGTGCATGTAGCGCAGCGGCAGGCTGATCAGCCCGACCGGGACGCCGCCGCGCGCGTGCTGCACCGCGTCGGCGTCGGTGCCCGTGCGGCCGCCCGAGACCGCGACGGTGAACGGGATCGACTCCGCCTCCGCCGCGTCGTGCAGCAGCTCGAAGACCTTCGGGTGCATCGTCGAGCCGCGCTCGATGGCCGGGCCGGAGCCGAACGTGGCCGTGCCGTGCTCGCGCTCGTCGATGCCCGGCGCGTCGGTCGCGTGCGTGACGTCGACGGCGATCGCGACATCCGGGCGCACGCCGTGGGCGACCGTCCGCGAGCCGCCCATGACCGTCTCCTCCTGCACGGCCGCGACGGCGACGAGGTCGCCCGCGGCCCCGCCGGCCTCCGCGACCAGCCGCGCGGCCTCGTAGGCCACGTAGCAGCCGAGCCGGTTGTCCATCGAGCGCGAGATCACGCGGTCGTTCGGCAGCTCGACGGGCTCGCCGGCGATCACCGCGACGTCGCCGAGGCGCACGCGCGAGCGCGCGTCGTCGCCGTCGCGCGCTCCGATGTCGATGTGCAGGTCCTTCATCTCCGGCACGCGCTTGCGCTCGTCGGCGCTGAGCAGGTGGATCGGCTTCTTGCCCACGACGCCGGGCACCACGCCGTCGCGCGTGCTGAGCTCCACGCGCTGGCCGACGAGGATCATCGGGTCCCAGCCGCCCACGCCGCGGAAGCTCAGGAAGCCCTTGTCGTCGATGTGGGTGACGATCAGGCCGATCTCGTCGATGTGGCCGACGATCGCCACCGTCAGGCCGTCGCCCGTGCCCTTGACCCGGGCCGTCACCGTCCCCATCACGTCGGTCTCGACCTCGGCGAACGGCGCGCACGCCTCGGCGAAGACCTTGGCGGGGGCGTGCTCGTAGCCGGAGGGGCCGGAGGCGGTCAGCAGCTGGCGCAGGACGTCGGGCAGGGGCATGCGCCCGGAATGTAGCGGCCGGTGCTCCCCGGGACCCGGCCGCGCCGGATCCCGGGGGCGCCCAGACGCGCTCAGCGCTGGGCGACGAGCTGGCGCAGGACGTAGCGCAGGATCCCGCCGTGGCGGAAGTAGTCCGCCTCCTTGGGCGTGTCGATGCGCACCCGCGCGGCGAAGGACACGTCGCCCGCCTGCACCTGCACCTCGCGCGGCAGCTCGCCGGCGTTCAGCGGCTCGGCCAGGCCGGTGATCGAGAACTCCTCCTCGCCGGTCAGGCCGAGCGAGTCCGCGCTCTGGCCCTGGGGGAACTGCAGCGGCAGGACGCCCATCCCGACGAGGTTCGAGCGGTGGATGCGCTCGAAGCTCTCGGCGATCACCGCGCGGACGCCGAGCAGGTTCGTGCCCTTGGCCGCCCAGTCACGCGACGAGCCCGAGCCGTACTCCTTGCCGCCGAGCACGACGAGCGGCACGCCGTCGGACGCGTACTGCATCGCCGCCTCGTAGATCGAGGTCTGCTCCCCGTCCGGGAGGTGCCGGGTGATCCCGCCCTCGGTCCCCGGGGCCAGCTGGTTGCGCAGCCGGATGTTCGCGAACGTGCCGCGGATCATCACCTCGTGGTTGCCGCGGCGCGACCCGTAGGAGTTGAAGTCGCGGACCTCGACGCCCTGCTGCTGCAGGTACGTGCCGGCCGGGCTGTCCCGCTTGATCGCGCCCGCCGGCGAGATGTGGTCGGTCGTGACCGAGTCGCCGAGCTTGGCCAGGACGCGAGCGCCCTCGATGTCGGTCACCGGCGACGGCTCGGCCTCCATGCCGTCGAAGTACGGCGCCTTGGCGATGTAGGTCGAGGCGTCGTCCCAGGCGAAGCGGTCGCCGCCCGGCACCTCGAGCCCACGCCAGTTGTCGTCGCCGGCGAAGACCTCGCCGTAGGACGTGCGGAACATGTCGGACTGCACGGCCTCCTCGACCGTGCGGGCCACGTCGGCCGACGACGGCCAGATGTCCTTGAGGTAGACGTCCTTGCCCTCGGCGTCCTTGCCCAGCGGGTCGTTGACCAGGTCGATGTCCATGGTCCCCGCGATCGCGTACGCGACGACCAGCGGCGGCGACGCGAGGTAGTTCATCTTGACGTCGGGGTTGATCCGGCCCTCGAAGTTGCGGTTGCCCGACAGCACCGAGCAGACCGCGAGGTCGTGGTCGTTGACCGCCTTGGAGATCTCGTCCGGCAGCGGGCCGCTGTTGCCGATGCAGGTCGTGCAGCCGTAGCCGACGAGGTGGAAGCCGAGCGCCTCGAGGTCCTCGACGAGGCCGGCGCGCTCGTAGTACTCGGTGACGACCTTCGAGCCGGGGGCCAGCGAGGTCTTGACCCACGGCGCGCGCGTGAGCCCGCGGGCGACGGCGTTGCGCGCCAGCAGGCCCGCGCCGAGCATGACCGACGGGTTGGAGGTGTTGGTGCACGAGGTGATCGCGGCGATGACGACGTGGCCGTGGTCGACCTCGAAGGTCTCGCCGCCCATCGTCACCTCGGCCGCGGTGCTCGAGCGCTCGGCGAGGACGGCGCCGGCCGCCACCGCGGAGGCCGGAACGGGATCGCGCGAGCCCTCGCCGTTGTGCGACGGCGACTGCTCGGCCGTCGGGTCGGAGGCCGGGAAGGTCTCGGCGACCGCCTCGTCGTGCGCGGAGACGACCTCCTCGGCGCCCTCGCCGAGCAGCTCGCCCAGGGCGCCGCGGAAGCTCTCCTTCGCCCCCGACAGCGCGATGCGGTCCTGCGGGCGCTTCGGGCCCGCCAGCGACGGCTCGACCGTCGACAGGTCCAGCTCGACGATGTCGGAGTAGGTCGGCTGCTCGGACTGCTCGTCGTGCCAGAGGCCCTGCTCCTTGGCGTAGGCCTCGGTGAGGTCGATGAGCTCCTTCGGACGGCCGGTGAAGGCCATGTAGCGGAGCGTCTCCTGGTCGATCGGGAAGATCGCGCAGGTCGAGCCGAACTCCGGGCTCATGTTGCCGATCGTGGCGCGGTCGGCCAGCGGCAGCCGCGACACGCCGGGGCCGAAGAACTCGACGAACTTGCCGACGACGCCCTTCTGGCGCAGCAGCTCGGTGACCGTGAGCACGAGGTCGGTCGCCGTCGCGCCCTCGGGCAGCTCGCCGGAGAGCTTGAAGCCGATGACCTGCGGGATCAGCATCGACATCGGCTGGCCGAGCATCGCGGCCTCGGCCTCGATGCCGCCCACGCCCCAGCCCAGCACGCCGAGGCCGTTGATCATCGTGGTGTGCGAGTCGGTGCCGACCAGCGTGTCGGGATAGGCCTGGCCGGTCTTCTCGTCGGCGAAGACGACGCGGGCCAGGTACTCGAGGTTGACCTGGTGGACGATGCCCGTGTCCGGCGGCACGACCTTGAAGGTCTCGAACGCGTCCTGGCCCCACTTCAGGAACTCGTAGCGCTCGCGGTTGCGCTCGAACTCGCGCTCGGCGTTGAACGCGAACGCGCGACGGGTGCCGAACTCGTCGACCTGCACCGAGTGGTCGATGACCAGCTCGGCCGGGACGAGCGGCTCGATCTTGGCCGGGTCGCCCCCGAGGTCGGCCATCGCGTCGCGCATCGCGGCGAGGTCGACGACGGCCGGCACGCCGGTGAAGTCCTGCATGACGACGCGCGCCGGCGTGAAGGCGATCTCCTCGCTCGGCTCGGCCTTCGCGTCCCAGCGCGCGAGCGTCTCGATGTGCGAGGCCTCGACCGCGCCGTTGCCCTCGGTGCGCAGCAGGTTCTCCAGCAGGATCTTCAGCGAGAACGGGAGGCGCGCGATGTCGAAGCGCGACTGCAGGGCGTTCAGCCGGAAGATCTCGAGCTCGCGGTCGCCGACGCGCAGCGTGCCCCGGGCGTCGAAGGAGTTGGGATGGTCGGCCATGGCTTCGTGGTCCTTTCAGCGATCCGCGGGGAGCACCACGAAGGCTTCCCCGGCGGGCGTGGTCAGTGTCCGGAACCGCTCGTCGAACGTGGCGATGCGGCTCGTGTTCAGACGGCCGGCGAGCGCCACGAGCGAGGCGGTCGTCAGCCCGATGTGCGGCTGGGCTCGGGCGATGGCAAGGCTCTCCTTCAGCGCGTCGGCCCACCAGCGCACGGCGTAGGCGCCGCGCTCGAAGTCGCGCCAGACGGCCCGCTGCGCCTCTTCTCCGGCGGCTTCGAGGACGCCGGCGTCGATCTCGGCCAGCGCGAGCGGCGAGGTCACGAGGTCCTCGTCGAGCGTGTCGAGCAGCTGCCGCGCCGCCTCGTGGCCCGCGTGCCGGCGGCGGGCCAGCGCGAGCACGAACCCGGCGTCGACGACGACGGTCACGCGTGCGCCCCGCGGCGGTCCTCGAAGCCGACGGCTTCCGGGCGGGGGCGCTTGGGGCGCTGCACGGCGCCGGCGAGGGTGCGGCGGATGAACTCCGCCTTCGTGATGCCCTCCTCGGCCGCGCGTCGGGCGAGGCCGTGGTCGAGCTCCTCGTCGAGGTAGATGCTTGTCTTCTTCAGCACCGGCGCTACGTAGGGTAGCACCCTACGTTCACGGCCGGTGCTTGCGGAGCTCCGCGTCGATCGACGCGCTCACCTGCGGGACGCTCGGGGTGCCGGAGCCGATCGAGTGCAGGTTGGCGTCGCTCGTGCCGATGAGCAGCGTCGGCGTGGACGTCACGCCGTAGCGGCTGGCGAGCGAGTGGACGGCGCCCAGCTCCCCGTCGACCGTCGCCGAGGCCCGCGCGCGCATCGCCCGCCGCACGTCGAGCCCGTCGACGCCGCCGAGCACGCGCCGCAGGAAGGCGTCGGTGGCGTAGCCCGTGTTCTCCTCGCCCTGGACGGCGTAGAAGCGGGCGGCCGCGTCCCACAGCCGGTCCTGCTGGCCGGCGGCCAGCAGCGCCCGGGCGCCGCGCTCGGAGTCCGGCCCCAGGAACGTCATGAGGCGCAGCTCCATCCGCACCTTGCCGGCGCGGACGTAGCGGCGGACGATCTCCGGCCACGGGCCGTCGGCGAACTCCTTGCAGAACGGGCACTGCGGGTCGGCGAACTCGACGAGGAGCACCGGCGCGTCCGGCCGGCCGAGCACGAGCCCGTGCTGCGGGATGCCGCGCAGCACGCCCGTGACGTCGCGCGAGCCGGAGGACCGCTGGGCCGTCGCCGCATGGCCGCCGCCGCTCGACGCGAGGATCGCCGCCACCACGACCGCCGTCGCGACGCCGAGCACGACGGCGAGGGCGGTCAGCGGGCGGCTCATGTGGCGACGGGTGAGGCCCTGACGGCGCCGGGGACGCTGAGCAGCCGCCACACGGTGACGATCGCCAGGCCGGTCATGAGGATCGCACTCGCGACGCACCACTGGCAGATCGCATCGATCGTGAAGAGCTCGCGGTACGTGAGGTAGGCGCTGAAGCCGAACCCGACGAGCGCGAAGAGCGCGGCGGCCATGCGGCCGGCTTCCCCGTCCACGATCAGCGCGACGAAGATCGCGACGTAGCCGGCGAGCCCGAGGACCGCGACGGGGATGCCGGCGAGCTCCGCGTACTGCGACGTCTGGACCTTGACGCAGCCGTGCGCGATGTTGCACACGGGCTCGATGCCCGCGTAGTGCACGTAGGTCAGGTAGCCGGCGATGCCAAGGCCGAGGACGGCCAGGACGATGCCGGTGAGCCGCAGCCGCGACATCCTCACGTCCCGCTCGAGCCCTTCGCCTTCAGCGCGGCCTCGATCGCCTTGCCGACGCTCTCGGCGGTCGGCGCCTGACCGCCCACGTCCTTGAGCTCGCCGCCGGTCGGGCCGACGAGCACCGTCGGCGTGCTGTCGACGCCGTAGCGGCTGGCCAGCGTCTTGGCCGCGCCCAGCTCGTCGGTGACCTGCGAGGAGGTCGACGCCTTCATCGCCTGGTCGACGTCCAGCCCCTGCACCCCGCCCAGCACCTTGCGCAGGAACGCGTCATCGACGTAGCCCGAGTTCTCCTGCTCCTGGTTGTAGTAGAAGAGGTCGGCCGCGTTCCAGAGCTTGTCCTGCTGTCCGGCACCCAGGAGCGTCTGCGCCGCGTCGATCGAGTCCGGGCCGATGAACGTCAGCAGCCGCAGGTCCATCTTGGCCTTGCCGGTGCGGACGTAGTCCTGCACGATCTTCGGCATCTCGTTCAGCGTGTAGTCCTTGCAGAACGGGCACTGCGGGTCGGCGAACTCGACGACGGTCACCGGGGCGTTCGGCTTGCCGAGCGTGATGCCGTTCTGCGGGATCCCGGCGAGCATCTTCTGCGACTCGGACGCGCCGGCGAGCGAGCCGTCCGACGACGACTTGCTGCCGCCGCCGGAGGAGGCGACGATCACGACGATCACGACGACGGCGGCGACGGCGAGCAGGCCGCCGAGCTGGATCAGCCGGCGCTTGCGGGCCGCGGCGGCGGCCTCGGCCGCCTCGCGCTGCCGGCGGGCCTCCCGCGCCGCGTCGCGGCGCTCGCGCTTGGTGGGTGCGGAGTCTGGTGCCATGGGTCCTTCGAACGGTACGAGGTCGGCGCAGCGCACCGCGCCGTGACTGCCCGCGTGATCTGGGCGACGGCCCGCATCCGCGGGCCGCCGCAGGATGGTACGAAGGAACCTAAAGAGCCGTTACAGCTCCAGCGCTGCCGAGCGGTCGAAGCGGCCGCTGCGGCGATCGACCTCGAACCAGACCAGGCAGCCGCGCGCGGTGCGCTCCACCCCCCAGCGGCTGGCCAGCTTGTCGACCAGGCGCAGGCCGAAGCCCTCGGCCTCGTGCCGGACCTCGGGGTCGAAGCACGGGCCGTGATCGGCCACCTCGACGCGGATGTGGTCCTTGCTCAGCCGGGCGTGGAAGACGATCCGGTCGCCGACCTCCACGCCGCCGGAGTGGCGGACGGCGTTGCCGACGACCTCCGAGGTCAACAGCGACACGGTGTGCTCGAGGTCCTCTCCCACGCCGCGCTGGATCAGGGCGTGACGCGCCTGGCAGACGGCATCGGGGACCGGCGGGAAGGCCAGCAGGATGTCGAGAGGTGGGCTGGTGAGGGGCATGGCGCTGCCGGGGAAGGGTCCCCCTGGGGTCACCGCTGGCCGACCGCTCCAATCGCCGCAAGGGCGAAGGGCGGCGATCTGGTCACACCACGAACCGGCGCGACGGCGCTGGAGGCCGCGGCGGCGACCGCCGATACTTGCGGGTGGATGCCCGCTCGCCGCCTCCTCCTGCCCTGCCTCGCCGCGGCGACCGTCGCGGGCTGCGGAGGCAGCGGCGCGCCCGCACCGCCGGCGGCGACCGTCCACGCGTGGGACGTGCGCGCGCCGTACCTGCCGCCGCCCGATCCCGCGACGCTCCCCCGCGACGCGCCTGCGGCGACGAACCGGCGTGCGAGCCACGCGGCGTCGCCCGGCGATGCCGGGGCGGCTGGCCGGACGGCCTTCGACGCCGGCCCGAGCCCGGCCGCCGGGGCGCCGACCGACGCGCAGGTCGCCGCCGATCTGCGCGAGGCCTACGGCGGGGCCGCCGGCGACGACCTCGACCGCGCGGCGATCGACGCGGACGGCCTGGCCGTCATCCCCTCGACCGCGCCGGCGAGGCTCGTGGCGCTCATGCAGGGCGCCAACGAGGTGGCGCGCAAGCCCTACGTCTACGGCGGCGGGCACGGGCGCAACGCCGACGAGATCTGGACCGACACGGCGTACGACTGCTCGGGTTCGGTGTCCTACGCGCTGGCCGCCGCCGGCTACCTCGACGGACCCGTCGACTCGACGACGCTCATGTCGTTCGGCCGTCCGGGCCCCGGGCGCTGGGTCACGATCTACGCCAACGGCGGCCACACCTTCATGGTCGTGGCCGGCCTGCGGTTCGACACCAGCGGCCGGCAGGTCACCGGCACGCGCTGGCAGCCGGCCGACGGGCGCAGCTACGCGGGGTTCGTCGTCCGCCACCCGCTCGGGCTCTGACGGCCCTCGTGCCGAAGGGCGGGCCCGCGGATTCGGCGCCCGCGGATTCGGCGCCCGCGGATTCGGCGCCCGCCCGCCCGGGAACGACCCGGGCCATGATCCGCCAGGGCCCGATCTCGCTGGCGCTGCACGCGGCGCTCGAACCGCTCGTGGCGGGCCTGCTCGTCGCCGCGCCGTTCCTGTTCGGCTTCAGCGACCAGGGCGCGCCGACCACCGCGTCGATCGTCATCGGCATCGCGGTGCTCGTCGTCGGGATGAGCACGCGCTGGCGGATCTCGCTGGTGAAGGCGATTCCCGTCGGGATCCACGCGGTGCTCGACCTCGTGGTCGCCGCGCTGCTGATCATCTCGCCGTTCCTGTTCGGCTTCAGCGACCAGAGCGCGCCGACGGCGTTCTTCCTCGTGATGGGCGTGGTCGTGCTGCTCGAGGCGCTGGCGACGCGCTGGTCAGGCGCTACGCCGCGTCGGGGTCGCGCTCCTGCTCAGGGTCCACCTCGGCCGTCCCCTCGCTGAGCGTCCGGCGCGCGGGAAGGCGCGCCTCGACGGCGTCCAGGCGCTCGCGGACCGCGCGCGCGGCCGGACCGACGACGGCGCGCTCGGCGCCCGACATCGCCGCCCAGCGCGTGCGCAGGCCGGCGAGGATGTCGGCGGCGCGATCGATCGCCTCCCGCGCCGTGCCGGGCGCCTCGTCCTCGAGCGCCGCTTCGGCGGTCGAGACCTCGTGTCCGGCGTCGGCGGCGAGCTTGAGCAGGTCGTCCATGGCCGTGGCGATGCTACGCGGGCCATCGCGTCGCCGTGGCCGCGCTTCGTGACGAACCGCGCGGGATCTGTCCGAGATCCGGCGCACCGGCGGTCGGTCCCGGGTACCCGCTCTATGCTCGTCCGCGCGTGCCCATGTCCGGCCCGGTGTCCCTCCCCACCCCGCCCCGCGAGCGCTGGCCGCTCGCCCTCGCGCTGCTCACCGTCGCGGCCGGCGTCGCCCTGCTCGCCGTCGCGCTCGGGCAGCTCGGCGGCGGGAACGGCGCGCGAGCCGCCGCGGCGCCGCCCACCCCGCCGGCCGTCGTGGTCGCCACCCCCGCGGCCGCGGTGGTCGGGCCGCCGGCGCCGGCCGTCGCCGGCGCGCCCGCCCCGCAGCAGGTCGAGCACGTCACCGACGAGCGGCGCTTCGCCCAGAACGACCAGGCGCACGTGCGGGCGTCCTGGGTCGCCGGCTTCTACGACATCTACGCCGAGGCGCAGCGCGTGTTCGGCGTCAACTGGCTGCTCATCGCCTCGGTGCACAAGCAGGAGACGGCCTTCTCCACGCACCCGACGACCTACCACGGCCGGAACTTCGCCGGCTGCTGCGCCGGCCCGATGCAGTTCAACGTCACCAACGGCCCGACGAGCACCTGGGACCGCTACCGCAACGCAGGCGCCGTCGGCACCCGCCCGGCCGGGTATCCGCACCCGACGCGGCGCCATCCGTCGATCTACGACGACTACGACGCGATCATGGCGGCCGCGGAGCTCCTGCGCGACTCCGGCGCCGGGCGGCACCTCGACGCGTCGGCGTGGCGCGCGGCCTACGACTACTACGGGCACGACCTCACCGGCGTGGCCTACGCCAATGAGGTGCTGGCGCGGGCGATCGGCTGGGGGCAGCGCCACTTCTGCATCAACTGCGGGACCGACCCGGGCATCCTCGCCGCCGTGGACGCGGCCTGGGGCGCGCCCGTGCGCGCCGAGATGACCGCCGCCGCCGACCGCGAGCGCGCGGCGCAGCGCCGCGCAGCCCATCAGCGCGATCGCCGGCCCGCCGCCCGCGGCGGCTGACCGTTCACGCGGTGCAGGGGCGCCGGCCCCCGGCGCCCGGCGTCCTCGAGCACGTCGAGCGCCCGCAGGCAGTACGCGACGCGCTGGGCGAGCACGATCCGGCAGCCCAGCGCCGCCGCCAGCTCGCGCGTGGTGAAGGGCTCGGCGCCGAGCTGCGCGGGCAGGAGCGCGGCCGCATCCCGCGGCCCGGCGAGCTCCACCCGCTCGAGCACGTCGACGAGCCGCCGCTCGCCCGGGTCGCGCCGGCGCCGGCCCGACCGCGAGCGCCCCGCCTCCGGGCCGCGCACGTGGTCCTCCCGGCAGAGGAGCACCTCGACGGTGAGGTTGGGGTGCGCCAGCAGCGAGGGGAACGACACGAGGCGGTCGAAGACGTCCAGCGGCGTGGCGCGCGCAGGTGACCGGCGCGCCGACAGCACCTCGCCCTGGTCGTCGACGCGCACGATCCGCCGCTCGCCCGGCAGCGGCACCACGATGCGCATGCGATGGCGGTCGAGCAGGGCGTCGAGCTTGCGCCCCAAGGGCGAGAAGCCGCCCGTCTGGATCTCCACCAGCTCGCCGTCGGCCCGGACGAGGTCGATGACGAAGCCGTCGACGCGGACCTCGGCGCGGTCGCCGGGCCGCGCGAGCAGGTCCTTGACGGCTGCGTGCAGCGGCCCCTCGCGCAGGACGCCGATCCCCGACACGGCGAGCGACCCTAGCGCCCGCCGCGGGCGGCGCGCGCGCTCAGCGCTGCTGCTCCTCGATCAGCGCCTCGGGGACGACCGCCGCCGGCTGCTCGCCGTCGCTCTCGAGCCGGTCGGCCAGGCGGTGGTGCAGGCGGATGTCCGACAGCACGATCTGCAGCGAGCTGGCCACCGGGATCGCGCCGAGCGCCCCGAGGACGCCCGCGACCTCCGCCCCGACGAGCACGGAGATCAGCACGGCCAGCGGCGAGAGCTCGACGGTGCGCCCGTAGACCAGCGGCTGGAGCAGGTGGTTCTCGAGCTGCTGGTAGACGACCACGAAGACGGCGACCGCGAGCCCCGCGGTCAGCGACGTCAGCAGCGCGACCGTGACGATGATGACGCCGGCGATCGTCGCTCCGGCCAGCGGGATGAGGTCCAGCACCGCGACGAGCAGCCCGAGCGCGAGCGAGTACGGCACCCCCAGCGCGAACAGCACCCCCGACGCCGCCGCGCCGGCGACGAAGCTGATGAAGAGGTTGCCGGTGACGTAGCCGCTGACCGTCTGGGCGATCCGCCGGCCCACGTTCTCCCAGCGCCCGCGGCTGTGCGCGGGCGCCAGGTCGTAGATGCGGTCCATCCACGTCGGGCCTTCCAGGATCATGAAGAACGTCATGAACACCACCGTCACGATCCCGAAGATGGCGGTGACGATCCCCCGGGTGAACGCCAGCGCCGTCGACGCCCCGCTGGACAGGCCGATGCCGCCCTCGGTGGCCTTGCGGATCTTGTCGACGACGTGGTACTTGGTCTGCAGGAAGCCGAACGGCCCGCGTCCCTTGGTCAGGTCGTCGACGTAGTTGGGCACCGCGTCGACGAAGCCGCGGACCTGGTCGGCCAGCGGCGGGACCAGCAGGAAGCCGAGCCCGACCAGGGCCAGCAGCACCAGCACGTAGATGATCGCGGCCGCGACGCCGCGGTTGGCGACGCCGCGATGGTGGTGGAGCCAGTCGACGGCCGGGTTCATCGCCATCGCGAGGAAGAGCGAGATGAGGACCCACGTCAGGACGTGGCGCGAGACCCACACGATCCACAGGGCGATGGCCAGGCCGATGAGCACGCCGGCCACCGAGAGCACGGCGCGCGGGCGGAAGGAGACGACACGTTCGGGGCCCACGGGCCCTGGCATTCCCGCGCGTGGCGCCGGGAACGCGCGCCGGAGGCAGCGCGAGCCCCGCCGTGCCATCGCCCCGCGGCGCGTGTGGCACGATCTCGGCATGCCGGCCAGCGCGACCGCGACGCAGGAGCTCCGGGACCTCGTGCTCCTGCGCCGCGTGCGCGACCGCATCGATCGCGAGTACGCCCAGCCGCTGGACGTCGAGGCGCTCGCCCGCGGCGCGCACATGTCGGCCGGGCACTTCAGCCGGCAGTTCCGGCTGGCCTACGGCGAGTCGCCGTACAGCTATCTCATGACCCGCCGCATCGAGCGCGCGATGGCGCTGCTGCGCCGCGGCGACCTCAGCGTCACCGAGGTGTGCTTCGCCGTCGGCTGCTCGTCGCTGGGCACTTTCAGCACGCGGTTCACCGAACT
This sequence comes from Baekduia sp., assembly GCA_035765735.1. Lineage (GTDB taxonomy): Bacteria > Actinomycetota > Thermoleophilia > Solirubrobacterales > Solirubrobacteraceae > Baekduia. The sequence goes on from DASTWY010000013.1 coordinate 77,508, forward strand.
GGTGGGCATGCCGCCCAGCGTCTACCGGGACCGTGCGACGCGGTCGGCGGCGGGCCTGCCGTCCTGCCTGGAGAAGAAGGTGACCCGACCGGTCAGGAATCGAGAAGCACCGGGGACCGGGCTGCACCTAGCGTGAGGGCCGTGACCACACCTGACCTCACCATC
>DASTWY010000014.1:0-146721 GCA_035765735.1 Baekduia sp.
GCCGGCGCCGGCCGCACCGGATGCCGGCGGCGGCACGCCGCCGCCGGCCACGCCCGAGCCGCCCGCCGCGGCCGTGCCCGACCAGCCGACCGTGGCGATGCCGGCGATCGAGGGCCCCACGCCCCCGCCGGCCAACGGCGAGGCGGCGGACGCCGAGCCGCCCACGATCACCAGCGGCGACCCGCTGGCGCCGCCCGACCGCCGCCAGGCGTGAGCGTCTCCGAGCCCCAGCACGCGCCCGGCGGGCCCGCGCCCGCACCGATGCGCTGCCCGCGCTGCGGCGCGCCCGTGGGGCCCGAGCAGGACTGGTGCCTGGAGTGCGGCGCACCGGCACGGACGCGCCTGGCCCCAACGCCGAGCTGGCGGCTGCCGGTGGCGATCCTCGTGGCCGTCGTCCTCGCGGCGGGAGTCGCCCTGGCGATCGCCTTCGCGGCGCTCACGCACGACGACGGCGTCGTCACCGCGACGACGACGGCGCCGGCCGCCCCGGCGCAGCCCAACGACACGACCGTGCCCGGCGTCGCACCAGCCGCCGGCGTGCTGCAGCCAGGGTCGACCGCCACCCCGGCGTCGACGGCCACGCCGGCCAGCACCGGCGTGCCGGCGGCCACCGGCACGCCCTGATCGGACCCGCGGCCCGGACGTCCGCTCAGCCGGCCGACGGCGAGCGCCGCGCCCGATGCTCGAGCGCCAGCTCGTGCACGCCCACGTCGGGCGCCTGGTCTCCGTCGGTGGACAGCACCTCGAGCGTCGTCGCCACGCCGCGCGCGAGCGCGCCGAGCGCATAGCCGCCCTCCAGCACGACGCCGACGGGCACCTCCAGCTCGGCGGCCAGCGCGCGCACCGAGGCGCTCATCGTGGCGTAGCCCGCGTCCGTGACGCGACACCCGGCCAGCGGGTCCTCGGCGTGCGCGTCGTAGCCCGCCGACACGAGGATCAGCTCCGGCGCGTACGTCCGCGCGGCCGGGACCACGACGTGCTCGACGAGCGAGGTGAAGACGTCGTCGCCCGACCCCGAGGGCACCGGCAGGTTCATCGTGAACCCGCTCCCGGCGCCCGTCCCCTGCTCGGAGGCGCTGCCCGTCCCCGGGTACAGCGGCCACTCGTGGATCGAGCAGAACAGCACCTGGTCGGTGTCGTAGAAGACGTCCTGGGTGCCGTTGCCGTGGTGGACGTCCCAGTCGAGGACCAGCACCCGCTGCACGCCATGGGCGTCGCGCGCGCGCCGGGCGGCGACGGCCACGTTGTTGAAGAGGCAGAAGCCCATCGCGCGGTCGACCTCCGCGTGATGGCCGGGCGGTCGGTGCAGCGAGGCGCCGAGCCCCACGCCGTCGCCCAGCAGGACGTCGACCAGCGCGGCCGCCCCGCCCGCCGCGTGCAGGGCCGCCCGCCACGAGCCCTCCGAGACGATCGTGTCGGCGTCGATGGCGCCACCCCCCGCCGCGCACAGCGCCTCGATCGCGTCGACCAGCCGCGGCGGGTGCACGGCCTGCAGCAGCTCGCGCGTGGCCGCCGGCGACTTGCGGCGGTCGAAGCCCAGCCACGCGCGCTCCTCGAGCGCGCGCTCGATCGCGACCATGCGCGCCGGCTGCTCCGGGTGGGGTCCGGGATCGTGGTCGAGCGACGAGTCGTGGTGGAAGAGGACGGGTTGCACCATCTCGCCGGTACGGTACCCGCGTGGCCGAGCCGCGCTCCATCGTCGACGCCGAGGTCGCGGTGGTCGGCGCCGGCGCCGCCGGCCTGTACGCCGCGCTGACGGCCGCCCGTGCCGGCGCGCGCGTCGCGCTCGTGTCGGCCACCCCGCTGGCGCAGACCGCCAGCTACTGGGCGCAGGGCGGCCTCGCGGCGGCGCTCGCCGTCGACGACTCGCCCGACCTGCACCGCGAGGACACCGAGGCCGCCGGCCGCGGCGCCGTCCGCCGCAGCGCCGCCGCGCTGCTGTGCCGTGAGGCCCCGCGCGCCGTGCGCGAGCTGGAGGCACTCGGCGTCCGCTTCGACGCCGACCGGCACGGGGATCTGGCCCTCGGCCTCGAGGGCGGCCACCGCCGGCGCCGCGTCGTCCACGCCGGCGGGAGCGCCACGGGCCGCCGCGTCGTCCGCCAGCTCAGCGCCGTCGTCGTCGAGGAGCCGCGCATCGACGTCCTGGAGCAGGCGCGCGCCGTGGTCCCATGGATGGCCGACGGCCGCTGCGTCGGCGTCGTCCTCGAGGACGGCCGCGCCGTGCGGGCACGCGCGACCATCCTCGCCACCGGCGGCTCGGCCGCCCTGTGGGCGCGGACCACCAACCCTCCCGGGTCGCTGGGCATCGGCGTGCAGCTGGCGCGGCGCGCCGGCGCCGCGCTGGCGGACCTCGAGTTCGTGCAGTTCCACCCGACCGCGGTCGCCGGCATCCCCGGGCGCGAGGGCTTCCTCATCACCGAGGCGATCCGCGGTGAGGGGGCCACGCTGCTCGACGCCGATCACGAGCGCTTCGTCGAGGAGCTCAAGCCGCGCGACGAGGTCGCCCGCGCGATCACCGAGAAGATGGTCGAGCAGGGCACCGCGCACGTCTGGCTCGACATGCGCCACGTCGACCCGCTCCTGTTCCCCAACGTCGTCGGCGCGCTGCGCGAGAAGGGCCTCGACCCGGCCAGCGAGCTGATCCCCGTCTCCCCCGCCTCGCACTACTGCATGGGCGGGGTCGTCGCCGACCTCGACGGCGCCAGCAGCGTGTCCGGCCTGTACGTCGTCGGCGAGACCGCCTGCACCGGGCTGCACGGGGCCAACCGGCTGGCGTCCAACTCGCTGACCGAGTGCTTCGTGCTCGGCAAGCGCGCGGCCCTGGCCGGCCTCGACGAGCCGCGGCTGCCGGTGGCGCCCGACGACCCGCCCGCGGCCAAGCCGCTGGAGCCGCCCTCGGCCGCCACCCGCGAGGCGCTCTGGCGGCACGCCGGCCTGACGCGCGAGCGCGCCGGCCTGCTGCGCCTGCTGGACGACCCGCACCCGCTGGCCCGCATGGTCGCCGCCTGCGCCCTGCTGCGCGAGGAGTCCCGTGGCGCCCACTCCCGCTCTGACTTCCCGGAGCTGGACCCGGCGCTCGACGGGCAGCATGCGGTGCTGCGCGACGGCGACGAGCCGGTGTTCGAGCCCTGGACCTGAGCGGACCGCCTCCGGCGGCCGCAACGCCGTCCGGCCGGTGCAGGGGATCGTTAATACGAAAACAACATGCGAATCGTTGGTGCTTCATGAGGCCGGGCGACGATGAGGCCCGGTTGGGGAGCCGTGACGAACCCAACGGTCCAGGGAGGTCGCATGTACCAGTTCAGCAGGGCCATGTACCGGGAGCTTGCGAAGCACATCGACGCGTCGACCGAACCCGACGCGCATCACCACGTGCTGCAGGCCTGCGAGCAGAACATCGAGCGGCTGGTGGGAGACCGCCACTACTTCGCCCGGCCGGCGCGGACGCTCTTCAGCGACATCCGCCCCTACTTCCCCATGACCGCGCAGGCGCGCGTCTGGGTGGTCGTGCACCAGTACGTCACCGCCGCGGAGGAGTGGCTGGACCGCATGCCGCAGAACGGCGTCGACGCCAACGGCCAGCCGCTGCAGTGCCGGGCCACGACGCGACGCGGGACCGCGTGCCAGCGGATGCCGCTCCCGCACAACGGCTACTGCCCGTCGCACCAGCACCTCGCGGAGACCGAAGAGGTCGAGGTCGGCGCGGCCCTCGCGGCCTGACCCTCCTCGGCGCGCGGGGCGGTAGCGTCCCGCGCCCATGCTGCTCGGCGTCGACGTAGGAGGGACGTTCACGGACGCCGTCCTGGTCGACGACGGACGGCTCGTCACCGCCAAGGCGCCGACGACGCCCGCCGACCAGTCGGTCGGCGTGCTGCAGTCGGTGGCCGCTGCCCTGGCCGCCGCGGGCCGCGACGCCGCGGGCGTCACCGTCCTGGCCCATGGCATGACGGTGGCCACCAACGCGCTCCTCGAAGGCGTCGGCGCGCGCACCGCCCTCTGCGCCACCGAGGGCTTCACCGACCTCGTCGAGCTCGGCCGCCAGGCACGGCCGGACCTCTACCGGCTGTGCACGGCGCGCCCGGCGCCGCTGGTGCCGCCCGAGCGGCGCGTCCCCGTGCCCGAGCGCACGGGGCCGGACGGCGTCCTCGAGCCGCTGACCGAGGAGGCGGCAGCCGCGGTGGCCGAGGCGGTCGCCGCGCTGGAGCCCGAGGCCGTCGCGGTCTGCCTGCTGCACGCCTACCGCCACCCCGGCCACGAGCGCCGCCTGGGCGACGCGCTGCGGCGCCGCCTCGGGCCCGACGTCGCGATCTCGCTGTCGCACGAGGTCACCGCCACGTTCCGCGAATACGAGCGCGCAGCCACGACCGAGGTCGACGCGGCGCTCTCGCCGCTGCTGCGCCGCTACCTGCGGCGCCTCGTCGGGCGCGCCGCGGAGGCGGGCCTGCCCGAGCCCGCGATCATGCAGTCCAGCGGCGGCCTGGCCACGGTCGACCAGGCGGCCGACCACGCGGCGCTCACGGTCCTCAGCGGACCGGCCGGCGGCGCGGCCGCCGCGGCGCTGCTCGCCGCGCGCCTCGGCGAGCCCGACCTGCTCTGCTTCGACATGGGCGGCACGTCGTGCGACGTCTGCGTGGTCGAGGACGGCGCGGTCCGGGCGACGGCGGGCAGCGAGGTCGGCGGGCGCCCGATCGCGCTGCCGATGGTCGACATCCACACCGTCGGCGCCGGTGGCGGCTCGATCGCGTGGCGCGACCCCGGCGGCGCGCTGCGCGTCGGCCCGCGGTCGGCGGGCGCCGAGCCGGGACCCGCCTGCTACGGCCGCGGCGGCACCGAGCCGACGGTGACCGACGCCAACCTCGTCCTCGGCCACCTCGACCCCGAGCGGCCGCTGGCCGGCGGCGTGCGGCTCGACGCCGCGGCGGCGCGAGCGGCCGTCGAGCGCCTCGGCGCGGAGCTGGGGCTCGGGGCGCGCGAGTGCGCCGAGGGCATCGTGCGGGTGGCCAACACCGAGATGGTGCGCGCGCTGCGGGTCGTGAGCGTCGAGCGCGGGCTCGACCCGCGCCGCTTCGCGCTGCTGGCCTTCGGCGGCGCTGGGCCGCTGCACGCCGCGGACATCGCCGACGAGCTGGGGATCGGCCGGATCCTCGTGCCGCGCACCGCCGGCGTGCTGAGCGCGCTCGGGCTCGCCGCCGCCGACCGCCGGCGCGACACCGCCCACAGCGTTCTGCTGCGCGGCGAGGAGCTCACCGACGCCGCGCTCGAGGCGCTGGCGGCGGGCGCCGACGAGGTGACCTGGGACGCCCGCTACGCCGGCCAGTCGCACGAGCTCGCGCTCCGGGACGTCCCGCCGCACGCCAGCGCCCTCCGCGAGGCGTTCGCCGCCGCCCACGAGGAGCGCTACGGCTACCGCGACGACGCGGCCGAGGTCGAGCTGGTGACCGTGCGGCGGGCGCACGTGGACGCCGGGCCGGAGGTCCGCTGGGAGACGCCGGCCGGCGACGGGGCGATCGCCGGTCCCGCGCTCGTCCACCTGCCGGAGGCCACGCTCGTCGTGCCGCAGGGCTGGCGCGGCCGCACCGATGCCACCGGGACGGTGATCCTGGAGCGATGAGCGGCCTCGACCCGATCGCGCTGCAGGTGGCGACCGGCGCGCTGCGCGCCGCGTGCGAGGAGATGGGCGCCGTGCTCGTGCGCAGCGCCCACTCCGCCAACATCAAGGAGCGCCGCGACTGCTCGACGGCGCTCTTCGACGCCCACGGCGAGATGGTCATGCAGGCCGAGCACATCCCCGTGCACCTGGGCGCCATGCCGGCCGCCGTCGCCGCGGTCCTCCACGAGGACCACGCGGCCGGGCGCTCGTGGGCGCTGAACGACCCCTACCGGGGCGGCACCCACCTGCCCGACATCACGGTGATCACGCCGATCGTGCAGGAGGGCGCGCTGCTGGGGTTCGCGGCCAGCCGCGCCCACCACGCCGACGTCGGCGGCCGCGTCCCGGGCTCGATGCCGTTCGACTCGCGCACGCTCGACGAGGAGGGCGTCGTGCTCGCCCCGCGCGTGCTCGACGACGCCGCGATCGACGAGCTCGCCGGGCGGATGCGCCAGCCGGCCGAGCGGCGCGCCGACCTGCGCGCGCAGCTCGCGGCCAACCGCCTCGGCGCCCAGCGCGTCCGCGAGCTCGCCGTTCGCCTCGGCGCCGACGGCCTGCGCGAGGCGTTCGTGTCGGTGCTCGACTACGCCGAGCGGCGGACCCGCGCCTGCCTGGCCGCGCTGCCGGACGGCACGCGGCGCGCCGAGGACGTGCTGGAGGGCGTCGACGGCGACCTGCGGCTCCGCGTGGCCGCGACGATCGACGGCGACCGCCTGGTCCTCGACTTCACCGGCAGCGCCGGCCAGGACCCCGGCAACCTGAACTGCCCGCTGGCCGTCACGCGGTCGGCGTGCCTGTTCGCCGTCCGGGTGCTCACCGACCCGGACATCCCGGCCAGCGCCGGCGCCCACCGGCCGGTGGAGGTGATCACCGAGGCCGGCACCCTGCTCGACGCCGCGCCGCCGGCCGCCGTCGCCGCCGGCAACGTCGAGACCTCCTCGCGCGTGGCCGACCTCGTGCTGCGGGCGTTCGGCCGCGCCTGCGGGCAGGGCACGATGAACAACATGACGCTCGGCAACGCCGCGTTCTCGTACTACGAGACGCTCGGCGGCGGCCAGGGCGCCTGCCCCGATGCCGACGGCCCGAACGCCGTCCATGTCGCGATGAGCAACACCCTCAACACGCCCGTGGAGGCGCTGGAGCTCGAGTTCCCGCTGCGCGTGACCGCGTACGCGGTGCGCCGGGGCACCGGCGGCGCGGGGCGCCACCGGGGCGGCGACGGCGTGGTCCGGGAGCTCGAGGCGCTCGCCGACATGGACTTCTCGCTCATCACCGAGCGCCGGCGGCATGCGCCGCCCGGCGCCGACGGCGGCGCCGACGGGGCCCGGGGCCGCAACCTGCTCGACGGCGTGGAGCTGCCGCCGAAGGCCGGCGGGCGGCTGCGGGCCGGCCAGCGGCTGCGGATCGAGACGCCGGGCGGCGGCGGCCACGGGGCCCCGCTCGAGGCCGGACCCGCCGACGCGGTCAGGACCAGCTGATGACGGCGCCCTCCTCCGCGCTGCGGCGCGCCGCCTCGAGGATCTCGAGCACGCCGACGGCCTCCGCGGCCGTGACCGGCGGAGCCGCGCCGTCGCGGATCGCGGCGACGACGCCCGCGTAGAACGCGCTCCAGCGCCCCGGCTCCCAGGCGACGGCCTCGGCCCGCTCGCCGTCGTGGATCAGCGCGGGCGGCGCCTCCGGACGGCGGCGACCGAAGCCGCCGTCGGCCGGCGAGCCGCCCGCGCGCAGCGCCGCCTCCTGCGGGTCGAGGCCCTCCGACGTGAACGTCCCGCGCTCGCCCAGCACCCGCAGGCGCGGGGCCTGATGGGCGGCGTGCACGCCGGCCCACAGGTGCGAGCGCGCTCCGCCGGCGTGCCGCAGCGCGACGAAGACGTCGTCCTCGACCGCCGCGCCCGGGCGCCGGCGGTCGAGCTCGGCATAGATCGCGGTCACGGGCCCCAGCAGCTGCACGGCCTGGTCGGCGAGGTGCGTGCCGAGGTCGAGCAGGAGCCCGCCCCCGGCGGCCGGGTCCGCCTGCTCGCGCCACGCGCCCTCCTTGACCTGCGGCCGCCAGCGGTCGAAGCGCGACTCGAGCCGCAGCACGCGGCCGAGCCGCTGCTCGTCCACGGCGCGGCGCAGCGTCAGGAAGTCGTCGTCCCAGCGGCGGTTGTGGAACGGGGCGAGGACCAGGCCGGCGGCTGCGGCCTGCTCGGCGAGCGCCCGCGCCTCGGCGGTCGTGACCGCCAGCGGCTTGTCGACGACCACGTGCCGTCCGGCGTGCAGCGCGGCCCGCGCCTGCGCCACGTGCGCGACGTTCGCGCTGGCGACCACGACGAGGTCGACCTCGCCGAGGACCTCGTCGAGGGCGTCGACGACCCGGGCGTCCGGGTGCGCCGCGACCGCCTGCTCGCGCCGGCGCGCGTCCCGCGTCACGATCGCCCGGAGCGCCAGGCCGTCGGTCGCTGCGATCAGCGGCACGTGGAACACCGTGCCGGCCAGGCCGTAGCCGACCAGCGCGACGCGCAGGGGTTCGGGAGCGGGCATGCGGCCACCGTACCCGGCCGCTGAGGGCCTCCCCGGGCCGCCGCAGCGCCACCTAAGGGGGTCGCCTGAGCCAGGTAAGGGGTCGCGGGCCGCAGGTCGCTCCGTCCACCCGATGTGCGGACCCCCACCTCAGGAGCACGATGCTCCCATGCACTCCCTCCTCACTCCCCAGATGGCGGCGACGTTCATGGACGACGCCGCCCGCGCCGGCCGCCGGATGCGCTCCCAGCCCCGCGCGGTCCCTCAGCGGCGCGGGGCGCTCCTGGAGCGCTTCCGCGGCCGGCGCGGCGTGCGTGCCGCGCACGCGTGAGCGCCGAGCGCTCACCCGCCGGACGCGGATCTCCCCACCCGCGACCCGGCGCGCGCGAAGCCGATCTCCCCACCCGTCGCCTCGTGCGGGATCATGGGCAGCCCATGCCCGCCCGCGTGACCAGCGACACCTTCATCGGCCGCCGCGCCGAGCTCGCCGAGCTCGGCGCGGCGCTCGCGCGTGCCCGAGAAGGACGCGCCGGGCTGGTCTTCGTCGCCGGCGAGTCCGGCGTCGGCAAGAGCCGGCTCGTCGGGCACTTCACCCGCCGGGCCGAGGCCGACGGCGCGCACGTGCTCTGGGGCGACTGCGTCGAGCTGGGCGCCTCGGAGCTGCCCTACGGCGCGATCGTCTCGGCGCTGCGCCCGCTCGCGCGCCAGGGCCATCGCGTGCTCGACGAGCTCGGGCCGGCCCGTGCCGAGCTGGCCCACCTGCTGCCCGAGCTGGGCGAGGTCGGCGACCTGCGCGTCGAGCCGTTCTCGGGCAACGGCCAGGGCCGGCTGTTCGAGCTGCTGCTCGCCGTGCTCGACCGGCTCAGCCACGAGGCGCCGCTCGTCCTGGTCCTCGACGACCTCCACTGGGCCGACCGCTCGACGCGCGACTTCATCGCCTTCCTCGCGCGCAACCTCTGCGGGTCGCGGCTGCTGCTGGTCGCCACGTTCCGCGTCGACGAGCTCCATCGCCGCCATCCGCTGCGGCCGTTCCTCGCCGACGTCGAGCGCACGGAGCTCGCCCAGCGACTTCCGGTCGAGCGCTTCACCCGGGAGGAGCTCGCCGACCAGCTGGCCGCGATCCTGGGGGCGCCGCCGGACCGCGACCTGCTCGACCGGCTGTGGGCCCGCAGCGAGGGCAACCCGCTGTTCGCCGAGGAGCTCCTCGCCGTCGAGCAGGAGGGCTGCTGCGCCGAGATGCCCGAGTCGCTGCGGGACGCGCTGATGCTGCGCGTCGAGGCCCTCGGCGGCGTGACGCAGGAGGCGCTGCGCTGGGTCGCCGCCGCCCAGCGCGTCGAGCACGACGTGCTGGCCGAGGTCAGCGGCGTCGAGCCGCGTGAGCTGCGCGACGCGCTGCGCGAAGCCGTCGCCCACCACGTGCTCGTCGGCCACGACGACGGCACGTTCGCCTTCCGCCATGCGCTGCTGCGCGAGGCCGTCGAGGACGACCTGCTCCCCGGAGAGCACGCCGAGCTTCACCTCGGGCTCGCGCGCGCGCTCGAGGCCCGCCTGGGCCAGGACAGCTGCGGGCGCGTCGAGCGCGCGACGGCCGTCGCCCACCACTACGACGTCGCGGGCGCCCAGCCGGAGGCGCTGCGTGCCAGCGTCCGCGCCGCCCAGGGCGCCCGGCAGGTGCTCGCGCTCAGCGAGGCGGCGGCGCTCTACGAGCGTGCGCTGCAGCTGTGGGACCGCGTCGAGGCCGGCGGTGGGGACCCGGCGACCCTGGCCGGCCTCGACCGCATCGACCTGCTGGCCCATGCCGCGTACGCCAACGACGGCAACCCGGCGCGCGCGGTCAGCCTCGTCCGCAAGGCCCTCGAGCTGGTCGACCGGCGCGCCGAGCCCGCGCGCGCCGCGATGCTGCTCAACCGGCTCGGGAAGGCGAGCTGGGCGCTGGGCAAGGGCGGCGACGGGATCGCGGCATGGGACGAGGCGCTCGCGCTGCTGCCGGCCGAGCCGCCGAGCAGGGAGCGGGCCGAGCTGCTGGCCGCGAAGGCCGGCGCCCTCATGCTCTGGGGGCACCTGAAGGACGCCGACGCGCTCGCCGACGAGGCGCTGGCCGCCGCCGACGCGGTCGGCTCCCGCTGGGTCGAGATGCACGCGCTCAACACCAAGGGCGTCACGCGCATGGCGTTCGGCGGCATCGAGGAGTCCGAGGCGGTGCTGCGCCGGGCGATGCACATGGCCGACGAGGACGACGAGCCGGTCCAGATGAGCCGGGCGTACATGAACCTCTCCGACGTGCTGCACCTCGCCGGCCGCACCCGCGAGGCCTACGAGCTGCTGCTCGCCGGCGCCGAGCGCATGAGCGCCTTCGGCCACAAGGCCATCTGGCTGCACCTCCAGCGGGCGGAGATGGCCTACCACCTGGGGCTCTGGGACGAGGCCGACGCGCTGATGCCGCCCGAGATGGCGCCGCGGCACGAGAACATGACGTTGGTCTTCTTCGAGACGCGGCGGGCCGAGCTGGAGCTCGCCCGCGGACAGCACGACAGCGCCCGCCGGCGCCTGGAGCGGGCGCGCTCGCTGGTCCGCCGCTCGTTCGAGCCGCAGTGGCACTCGCCGATCACGGCGCTGCTGGCCGGGCTCGAGCGCCGGGAGCGCAACGTCGACGCCGCCCGCGAGCAGATCGCCATCGGGCTCCGGCGGCTGCACGAGAGCAACGCCGTCCAGGACGGGGCGCGGCTCGCGCGGATCCTCACCTCGGCCGCCGGGGTCGAGGCGGACGCCGCACAGCAGGCGCGCGACCTCGGCCGCCCGCAGGACGAGGCCGAGGCGGTCGCCGCCTCGCGCGCCTTCGCCCGCCGCGCGCGCGAGGCCGCCGAGCTGCCGTCGGCGACGGCGGTCCCCGAGGCCGCGGCGTACGCGCTGGTCGCCGAGGCCGACGCGGCCGGTGCCGGAGGCCGCCCGCAGGCCGAGCGCTGGGCCCAGGCCGCGACGGCATGGGAGCGGATCGAGCGCCCGTACCGCGCGGCCCGCTGCCGGTGGCGTCAGGCCGACGCCCTGCTGCACGACGGCCGGCGCGCCGACGCCGAGGCCGTGGCGGCGGATGCCCTGGCGGTGGCTCGCGCGCTCGGCGCCGCCTGGCTCATCGACGAGCTGGTCGCCCTGGCTCGGCGCGGGCGGCTGCGGCTCCACGACGTGCCTGCCGCCACCGAGGCCGAGCCCGCCACCCCGCCGGCCGAGGACCCGGCGGCCACGCTGGGACTCACGCCGCGCGAGCGCGACGTCCTCGCCCTGGTCGCCCGCGGCCGCACGAACCGCGAGATCGGCGAGGAGCTGTTCATGGCCGAGAAGACGGCCTCCGTGCACGTCTCCCGGATCCTGGCCAAGCTCGACGTCCGCAGCCGCACCGAGGCCGCGGCGGTGGCGCACCGGCTCGGCCTGGACCACTCCGACGGCGTCTGGGTCGCCGCGGCCGGCTGAGCCCGCCGCCCATCGGCAGCGCGCGAGCGCGGACGACCGCGACGCGTTCCCTAGGGTCGAGCCCATGACCAAGGTCGGCTTCCTGGGACTCGGGATCATGGGCTCGCGCATGGCGGCGAACCTCCAGCGCGCGGGACACGAGGTGACGGCGTGGACGCGCACGCCCGGCAAGGCCGAGGCGTGGGCGGCGGAGCACGGCGCCCGCTCGGCGGCCACCCCCGCCGAGGCCGCTCGCGAGGCGGAGGTGGTCCTCTCGATGGTCGTCGACGGCGCGCAGGTGGAGGCGATCCTGCTCGGAGAGGACGGGGCGGCGAGCACGGCCCGTCCGGGCACGTTGTTCGTCGACATGTCGACGATCGCCCCCGGCGACGCCCGCCGCATCGGCGCCGCGCTGACCGCCCGCGGCATGGGGTTCGTCGACGCGCCGGTCACCGGCTCCTCGCCCCGCGCCGAGGACGGCACGCTGACGATCATGGCCGGCGGCGCCGAGGAGGACGTCTCGCGCGCCCGTCCGCTGCTGGACGTCATGGGCCGGCTCGTCGTCCACGTGGGCGCGCTCGGACACGGCCAGATCATCAAGCTGCTTAACAACGCGGTGGCCGCGGCCAACGCGGCCACGCTCGCTCAGGCGCTCGTCGCCGGCGAGGCCGCCGGCGTGGACCTCGGCGCGCTCGTCCGCATCCTCGGCGCCGGATCCGGCGCCTCCACGATGGTCGAGCTCAAGGCGGAGCCCATGCAGGCGCACGACTACACGACGCTCTTCAAGACGGACCACATGCTCAAGGACGTGCGCCTGTGCCTGGAGCAGGCGCAGGCCGACGGCGTGCCGTTCCCGGCGGCGGCCGCCGCCCGCGACGCGCTCGTCGCCGCCAGCGGCCGCGGGTTCGGCGACCAGGACTTCGCGGCGATCATCGAGGCCTTCGAGGGGTTGGCTGGGCTGCGAATCCGGGAAGCATCGACGGGCTCGGGGCTGTGACGAGCGTCTACGTGCCAAGTTCGTCCGGAAGGAAACCCGTATTTAGCAGCACGATTTTGGGATCTTCACATCCTGTGTGACAATCGAAGCCCATCCCGTCGCACAGCCCCGGGTCTCCGTGGGCGACGCGCGGGATTTCTGTCGTCACTTACCTCCTGAACCCCTTATGCCTATTGCGATCAAGGAATGGGCGGTCACTGTCCGCGCGCTCGCCGAGGGCGAGCAGCTGCTCACGCTCCGGAAGGGCGGCGTCGGCGAGCCGACCCGCAACTTCCAGCTCGAGCACGACCGCTTCTTCCTGTACCCGACGTTCGACCACCAGCGCTACGACCTGGTGCGCGAGTCGCACCAGCCGGAGCTCCGCCGCGCGCTCGAGGAGGGCGTGTGGCCCGATGGCGAGCCGCCCCTGCACGCGCTGACACGTGACGGCGGCATCGGCCAGCCCGACCGCGTGCGCATCCGCGCATGGGCGGAGGTCGCCGCCAGCTGGACCATCACCGACCCGCGCTCGGTCTACGACCTGTCCCCGTACTACGTGTGGACCACGGACTACGCCGAGAAGCGCCTGGCGTGGAAGCGCCGGCACCCGCTGCACATCGTCCTCCTGCGCACCTACCGCATCCCGCGGCCGGTCACCGTGCGGGTCAAGGACGAGTTCGGCGGCTGTCGCTCGTGGCTCGAGATCACGCGCGACCTGCCGTTCGAGGGCACGCCCGTGCTCTCCGACGACGAGTTCGACCGCGCCTACGAGCAGATCGCCGAGATCTGCGACGCGCGCGTCCCGGCCCTCGTCTAGGGCCCACTGCAGCACGTGACAGCAGAGCCGCGGCGAGTGCAGGACACGATCGCCGCGGCTCGGCTGGTCCTCGTCGTCGGCATCGGCGGCGGTGGCGACGTCGTCGGCGCGCTGGCCGCGGCCGAGGCCTGCCGGGCGCTCGGCACCCCCGCGGTCGTCGGCGGCATCACCTGGGAGCGCCGTCCCGTCGACCCGCTTCCCGGCCCCCGACGGCTCGACGAGGTCGACGGCGCGACGGTGCTGCACCCGGCGGTCGCGCTCGCCGGACCCGACACGACCGGGCCCGGCGGCTTCCGCTTCTGCGAGGCCGACATGGCCGCCTTCCTGGGCGAGCCGACGGTGCTCGTCGATCCGCATCCGGGGCCGGCGGCAATCGCCGCAGGCCTGGACGCCGCGGCGGCGCATCTGGGCTGCGACCACGTCCTGATGCTCGACGTCGGCGGCGACGTGCTCGCCCACGGCGACGAGGCCGGGCTGGCCAGCCCGCTGGCCGACGCCACCGTGCTGGCCGCCGCGCCGGCGATGGCCACGCCGGTCACCGGCGTCGTCTTCGGCGCCGGCTGCGACGGCGAGCTGACGCCCGCGGAGGTCGTCGCGCGCCTCGAGGAGGTCGCGGCGGCAGGCGGCGACCGCGGCGATCTCCCGCTGCCGGCCGCGGCGCTGGACCGCGTCGAGGCCGCGCTGGAGACCGTCACCACCGAAGCCAGCGCGATGGCGCTCCGGTGCGCCCGCGGCGAGACGGGCCGCGTGGCCATCCGCGGCGGCCGTCGCACGGTGGAGCTGACGCCGCACGGGGGCCGGCTGGCGTGCTTCGACCCGGCCGTGGCGATGCGGTCCGCCGCGCGGCTGGCGCAGGCCGTCGCCGGCGCCGGGACGCTGGAGGCTGCGCAGGAGATCCTCTCCGCCCTGGGCGTGCGCACCGAGCTCGACTACGAGCGCGAGGCCGCCGCCGGCCTGGCCTGACGCTCCTCAGACGAGGAGCTCGGTGCCCAGCCAGGCGATGAGCGCGACGACCACGATCGCCAGCAGCAGCCCGGTCAGGATCCGCGCCGGCGGGTCGATGCCGGTGGACGACGAGCCGCCGAGCAGGTCGGCCTGCAGCAGGACCTGACGGGCCGTGTCGGCCCCGGAGCGCGGCACGAGCACGTCGCGCGGGCCGGCGGCCAGCATGTCGGGCACGTCGAAGCCGCGCGTGCGGCGCAGCATGGACGGCACGCCCTCCTCGAGCAGCAGCCCCTGGATCAGCTCCGCCTCGGCCTGGTTGCGGCTGCCCGCGACCGGGACCAGCTCGCCCTCGCTCAGCTGCGGCTTGATCTTGCGGGCGCGCTCGTGAGCAGCGGAGACCGGCGTGTCGCCGAGCAGCGCCGCGGGGTGGACGAGCGGCAGGCCGCACGAGCGGCAGAAGCGCTCGTCGGCAGGGTGTGGCCGGGAGCAGGACGGGCACACCAGCTGCCGGGCGGGAACGTCGTCGTCCGGAGCGCCCTGCGGGCTACCCCGCATCCACCCTGACCTCGGTCTCGGTGACCGTCCCGCCATCGATCCGGTAGTTGCGGACCACCGGATCGTCGGCGTCGGCCACGCCGACGATGAGCCACAGCACGCCGGGCCAGTTGGCGGCGAAGTTGACGTCCGTCTGCGACGGATAGGGCTCCGACCGCGTGTGGGAGTGGTACACGGCCACCTCGCGCCCGCCGTCGAGCGCGTCGAGCAGCCACAGCGTGTCCCTGGAGCCCATCTCGAAGCGGAACGGGCTGGCTGCCGTGTTCTCGACGGCGACGACCTCGGTCGCCCGGCCGTCCTCGAGCGCGACGAACCCGCAGCACTCGTTCGGCGCATCGCGCCTGGCGTGCTCGACGATCTGCTCCAGGAGGTCCGCGGCGATCTGCATCACCGCGGACAGTAGCGCCCGCAGGCGCGCCGGCGGAGACCCGCAGCCGCGAGCTTCGCCCCCTGGACGAGCACTCGCTGAGGGAACCTCGCCCCCTGGGCGAGCGTTCCCCTTGCCCTATTCGGACTTGATCGCGGGCCGCTCGTCGTCGGGGTGGTCGCCGTTGATCGAGTCCTTGAACTCGCGCAGGCCCTTGCCCATGGCACGACCGGCCTCAGGCAGCTTCTTGGGCCCCAGCACGATCAGGGCGATGACCAGGATGACGATGAGCTCAGGAAAGCCGATGCCGGGCATGCGTCCAGTCTGGCAGACCTTCGTTCGGAACACGTCAACCCCGGTCCGCACCCATCGGCCAATCCGCGCGAGGATGGCACTCCACACCGGACAACGCCCCGAGCAGCGGCGGCGCCGGCGGAGATCCGCAGCCGCGAGTTTCGCCCCCTAGGGCGAACACTCGCCAAGGAACCCGAGCGCCCTGCGAGCGGTTCCCCCGCGAGAACCCGAGCGCCCTGCGCGAGCGGTTCCCCCGCGAGTTTCGCCCCCTAGGGCGAACACTCGCCAAGGAACCCGAGCGCCCTGCGCGAGCGGTTCCCTACCACCACACCGTCGAGTCGAGGTTCGCCACCTCGTCGACGGGCAGCGTGTAGATCCCGGACGACAGGTACTTCCAGCCGTCGTCGCAGACGATGAAGACGATGTTGCCCTCGTCGATCTCGTTGGCGATCCGCACGGCGATCGAGGCGATCGCGCCGGAGGACACGCCGGCGAACACGCCCTCCTCGTCGAGGAGCTTGCGCGTCCAGATGATCGCGTCGCGGTTGGTGACGAAGATCTTGCGGTCCAGGACCGACAGGTCGATGATCGGCGGGATGAAGCCGTCGTCGAGCGAGCGGAGGCCCTGGACGGGCTCACCCTGCATCGGCTCGGCGGCCACGATCTTCACCGCGTCGCCGAGCTCCTCCTTGAAGCGGCGACCGTTGCCCATGAGCGTGCCGCCCGTCCCGAGGCCGGCCACGAACGCCGTGATCTGACCGTCGAGCTCCTCGAGGATCTCCGGAGCGGTTCCCTCGTAGTGCGCGCGCGGGTTGGCGGGGTTGCCGTACTGGTACGGCATGTAGTACGAGGCGTCCTCCTCGGCCATCCTCAGCGCCATGGCGACGGCGCCGTTGGACCCCTGGTCCCCGGGCGAGTAGACGATCTCCGCGCCGTACATCTTGAGCAGCTGCGTGCGCTCGGGCGTGACGTTGTCGGGCATGACGACCTTGAGCCGGTAGCCCTTGCGCCGGGCGATCATCGCCAGTGCGATGCCGGTGTTGCCCGACGTCGGCTCCAGGATGGTCATCCCGGGCCCGATGGCCCCCTTCTCCTCGGCGTCCTCGATCAGGGCGCGCGCGACGCGGTCCTTGACGGAGCCCGTGGGGTTGTGCGACTCGAGCTTGGCCCAGATGCGCACGCCGGGCTTCGGCGACAGGCGCTTGAGCTCGACGAGCGGCGTGTTGCCGATCGCCTGCACGATGTCGCCGTAGCGACCGCCGCAGGGCCGGTTCTGGAGAGGCGGGACAGCTGCCATAGCTTCAGGAAATATAGCGGCACCCGATCGGCGACCGGAACGGTCAGCCGTCGCGCACCGGTTCCAGCAGGAACATCTCGACGGTGCGCACGGGATCGAACAGGATCTGGCTGTGGTACGTCTGCACCCGCCGGCCGGTGATCTCCGCCATCGCCTCGCAGACGGTCGCGGTCATGACCTCCTGGAACCGCAGCCGCACCGCGCGCACGAGGTCGCGCTCGCCCGCGGCCAGCAGCGTCTCCTCCTGCCGCGTGAGACCGCCGTCCAGGACGACGAAGACCCAGTCGTCGTTGACGTAGGCCTTCGCCGCGACGGGGCCCTTGCCGTAGAACTCCTTCTTCATGCCGACCATGGCGTTGGCCACGGCGGCGCGCATCCCACCGTCCTCGGACGCCGCGCGCGTGCCGAAGGCGGCGCGCTGCAGCTCGGCGGCATCGGCCTGCGGGGGCAAATGCTCGGTCTCGGACATCCCCCGGGGCTTCCCGCCGGGCGCGCCGGCGATTCACGCCCGGATCTCTTCGCGCGGCGCCGCCGCGACGGGCACGTAGCCGTCGACGCCCGTCATCCGCAGCACCTGCTGCACCGCCTCGGGGCCGGGGACGTGGGCGAAGCGGAAGCCGTCCTCGACGGCCCGGCGCGTCCAGGAGACGAGCAGGCGGACGCCGCTGGAGTCGAGGAACGTCACGTCCCGGAGGTCGAGCACGAGCTCCGGGAACCCCGCGGCGCGCAGGTCGGCGAGCGTCGCGTCGACGTGGTCGGCGGTGGCGAGGTCGAGCTCGCCGACGGGGCGGACCACGACCACGTCGCGGTCCGGGTGCACATCACAGCGAAAGCCGTCGTCGCGGCTGGTGGGCATCTGGTCTTCCTTCGCGCCTGGTCCCTCAGGCCTTGCCGCAGCCCTCGGGAGAGAGACGCCGACACCTGCCTCGTCGTGATGCGCCCGTCTCGCCGCCCGACCGTGGCCGAGTCGGCGAGCTGGGGGTCCGGCAGCGTAACCCCGCCGCCGGGTCGTGAGCTGCGTTGCTGTCCGAGCGCCTACAGCTAGCGGCCGCCGGCCATCGCCGGCAGGATCACCAGGACGTCGCCCTCGCCGACGTTCGTGCCGAGCCCGTCGAGGACGCGGACGTCCTCGTCGTTGAGGTACACGTTGACGTACCGGTTGAGCTCGCCCTCGGCGCCGAAGAGCTGGCCGCGCGTGTCCGGGTGCGCGGTGGCCAGGCCCTCGAGCACCTCGCCGACGGTGCTGCCGTCGGCCTGGACCTCGCGCTCGCCGCCCACGGACGGGCGCAGCACGGGCGGGATGCGGATCGTCGCCATGCTCGTGACCCTAGCCAGCCGCGGCGCAGAACGCCTCGTAGTCGGGGAACACGCCCATCTCGTCATCGGAGATGGCGTCCGGCTCGCGCGAGCAGATCGGGCACTCGGGGTCGCGCCGGATCTTCAGCTCGGTCGTCGTCGCGCCGAGCGCGTCGTAGATGAGCAGCCGGCCGATGAGCGGGTCGCCCTGGCCGATGATGAGCTTGATGACCTCGGTCGCCTGCAGCATCCCCATCGTGCCCGGGAGCACGCCGAGGACGCCGTTGGCACCGCAGGACGGGGCCAGCTCGGCCGGCGGCGGCTGGCGGAAGAGGCAGCGGTAGCACGGGCCCTCGTACGGGGCGAAGACGCTGAGCTGGCCCTCGAAGCCGAGGATCGCGGCGCTCACGACGGGGATCTTGAGGCGGACCGAGGCGTCGTTGAGCAGGTAGCGCGTCGGGAAGTTGTCGACGCCGTCCACGACGATGTCGTAGTCGCGGATGATGTCCATGATGTTGGAGGCGTCCAGGCGCAGCTGGTACTTGCGCACCTCGACGTCCGGGTTGAGGTCGTGGATCGCCTGCTCGGCGCTGTCGACCTTCGCCATCCCGACACGGTCGGTGGTGTGGATGATCTGCCGCTGCAGGTTCGAGACGTCCACGACGTCGTCGTCGACGATGCCCAGCGTCCCGACGCCCGCGGCCGCGAGGTAGAACGCGGTCGGCGCGCCCAGCCCGCCGGCGCCCAGCAGGAGCACCTTCGCGTCGAGCAGCTTCTGCTGGCCCTCGACGCCGACCTCGGGCAGGAGGAAGTGGCGGCTGTAGCGCTGGCGCTGCTCGGGCGTGAACGCCCGCGGGACCTCGACCGCGTAGCCGCGGTCCTTCCACAGCGTGTAGCCGCCGGTCATCGACTCCACGTGCTGGTAGCCGAGGTCGTCGCGCAGCGTCTTGGCGGCCAGCGCGGAGCGGTTGCCCGACGCGCAGTAGAGGATCACGCGCTGCGAGCGGTCGGGCGCAGCGCCCTCGATGCGCGACTCGAGGTGGCCGCGCGCCACGTGCTTGGCGCCGGGCAGATGCCCGGCGTCCCACTCGTCGGTCTCGCGCACGTCGACGATGACGACGCCGTCGGCGCCGGCGACCTCGCTCACGGCGGAGGGGTCGATCTCGTCGATCTGGCTCTTGACCTGCTTGATGAACTCGGCGCCGGAGGGGCTCACTCGCTAATCACCTGAACGTCGGTCGGGATTCCAACTTCAGAAAGTGTAGCGAGTGCGAGCGGGCCGTCCATCCGGGGCGCCCCCCGGCGCCGGATGGACGGCTGCTCGCGTACCCACCGCCAAGACCGACCAGAGCGCCGCGCCCGTGAGCGGAGCCCATCGCAGGAGGGAGGATCGGTGGGAGTTCCGGGACTTGCTGCACCTGAGGTATCGGATCTGGTGCGAGGCGCCGATATGGGGTGTAGACCCCAGATGCGCAAGCCCACGCTCGCCACCCAGATCCTGGCGGTCAACGCCGTCCTGATCCTCGCCACCGGCCTGTCGGCGGTGGCGGTGACGCGGCTGTCGCTGCAGGACGTCCTCGGACGCCGGCAGGCGCTCGTGCTCACCGCGGCGATGCTCGGCACCGTCCTGGTCAACGGCGTCGTCCTGCGCCGCCGCTTCGCCCCGCTGGACCGCCTCATCGAGGTCATGGAGCGCATCGACCTCACGCGGCCCGGCGTGCGCGCCGCCATCCCGCGCGCCGACTCCTCCGATGTCGTGCGGCTGCTGCAGGCGTTCAACCGCATGCTGGGGCGCCTGGAGGCCGAGCGCGCGCGCACGGCGGCGGCCGTCCTCGAGGGCCAGGAGGCCGAGCGCGCGCGCGTCGCCCGCGACCTGCACGACGAGTGCAACCAGGCGCTCACCGCCGTGCTGCTGCGGCTCGAGGCCCACGCCCACGACGCGCCGCCCCATCTGCGGGACGAGCTCCAGGAGACCAAGCAGGCGGCGGTGACCGCGATGGACGAGCTCCTGCGGCTGGCGCGGGAGCTGCGCCCCGCCGCCCTCGACGACCACGGCCTGCAGGCCGCCATCCGCACGCAGCTGGAGCGCTTCAGCGAGCAGACCGGGGTGCCGGCCGACCTGCGCGTCTACGACGAGCTGGCCGACCTCGCGCCGCATGAGCAGACCGTCGTCTACCGCGTGGTGCAGGAGTCGCTGTCCAACATCACGCGCCACGCGCAGGCGACACAGGTCGTCGTCGAGCTCGGCCGCGACCACGGGCGCCCGGCGGTCCGCGTCGCCGACGACGGCATCGGCTTCTCGGCGACGCCCGGCAGCGGCATCGGGCTCGTGGGCATGCGCGAGCGCGCGCGCCTGGCCCGCGGCCGCCTGACCGTGCACTCCTCGCCCGGCCGCGGCACGGTCGTCGACCTCCGGCTCGACCGCGACCTCTGGTCCGAGGAGGCGGCGGCGTGAGTCGCGCCGGTACCCGAGCGCTCTGCGCGAGCGGTTTCACGAGCGCATCGCATGCCGAGGCGGGAGCTCGCCCAGAGGGCTCGCTCCCGCGCTCCGCGGTCTCCGCAGAGGGGGCGGCATGAGGCTGCTCATCGCCGACGACCACGGCGTCGTCCGCGGCGGCCTGCGGCTGCTGCTCGAACGCCAGCCCGACATGGAGGTCGTCGCCGAGGCCGGCGACGGCGCCGAGGCCGTCGAGCGCGCGATCGCCGAGCGACCCGACGTCTGCGTCCTCGACGTGGCGATGCCGAAGCTCACCGGCCTGCAGGCCGCTCGGGAGATCCGCGCCCACGTCCCGGAGACCGACGTCCTCGTCCTCTCGATGCACGACGACGAGCGCTATCTCTTCGAGGCGCTGAAGGCGGGCGCCGGCGGCTACGTCCTCAAGAAGGAG
This sequence comes from Baekduia sp., assembly GCA_035765735.1. GTDB lineage: Bacteria > Actinomycetota > Thermoleophilia > Solirubrobacterales > Solirubrobacteraceae > Baekduia. The sequence goes on from DASTWY010000014.1 coordinate 21,032, forward strand.
GCCGACCAGTTCCTCGTGGACGCGGTGCGCGCGGTGTCGCGGGGCGAGCCCTTCCTGACCAACGCCGCGCAGCGCTCGCTGGTGCGGACGTGGATGGCCGACGAGGCCGCCGGGCCGGCCGAGCCGCTGACCCCGCGCGAGCAGGAGGTGCTGAAGCTCATCGCCGAGGCCCACACCAACCGCGAGATCGGCGCGATCCTGCACCTGGCGGAGAAGACCGTCGAGTCGCACCGCGGCAACCTGCTGCGCAAGCTCGGCATGCGCGACCGCGTCGAGCTCGTGCGCTATGCCATCCGCCGCGGCCTCGTCGAGCCGTAGGTCTCCTCGTCGCGCGACGCCGCGCGCCCCGATGGGGCATCCTTGGGGGCGGTGAGCGAGCAGCAGGAGCATCCCGAGGCCCCCGTCGCCGAGCCGGAGGCGGCCACGCCCGCAGGCGAGCCGGAGGCGCCGGTGACCCCGCCGGCCGAGCCGTCCCCGGAGCCTGACGCGCCGGCGCCCCAGGCCGACGAGCCGTCCCCGGAGACTGACGCGCCGGCCCCGCAGCCCGACGAGCCGTCCCCGGCGCCCAGCGAGCCCGAGGCTCCGACCGCGCCGGCGTCGGACGCGGGCGACCAGCCGGCCGAGAGCCCGGCCGTGGGCCCGAAGATCGTCGGGCGCGCCAAGGAGCGCCGTCTGCCGGTGGTCAAGAAGCGGCTGCAGGAGAAGCCCAAGCGCGAGCCCCTCCCCTGGCCGGAGCTGCGCGCCGCCGTGGCGGCCACCCGCGACCAGCTCGACCTGGCCGAGCTCAAGGAGCTCTTCCGCCTGTTCCCCGAGAAGCTGCGCGACGAGGTCGTCGAGAACGTGCGCGGCTTCCGCAAGGGCGCGCGCCGGCCCGTCTCCCAGCACGCGGCCAAGCAGCTGGCCCGCGCCTCGCACACCGCGCGGCGCATGAAGAAGAACGCGCACCCCAGCGGCGAGGTCGCCGAGGCGCTCGGGCAGGCGATGGCCGCCGAGCTGATCGCGTCGCTCGAGCCGGAGCGCGCCGCGCAGGTGATCCTGCCCAAGCGCGACCTGCTGGAGCGCGAGGCGCGCCAGGCCCAGCGCCGCGCGCGCGACGAAGAGGACCGGCGCCGCGACGAGCAGCGCCGCCGCCGGCGCGAGGACGCGCGCAGCTCCCGCCAGCAGACGTCCTTCGGCCAGTTCTCGGGGGCCAAGATCCAGGGCCTCGACGAGATCGCCGCCCTCTTCGGCACCGCCGAGGGCGACGGCCCGGAGCCCGCGCAGCCCGCGGACGAGGCCACCGAGGCCCAGGCGCCCCCGGCCGAGGCGCCGTCGACCGAGGCTCCGTCGGCCGAGGCGCCGCAGGCCGAGCCCGCCGACGAGCAGTCGCCGCAGGAGTAGCGCGGCCGGCGGCGCTCCGCAGCGCCTAGGCTGGAGACCGGATGCCCGTCCGCGCCCGCTTGTCGCTGATGCTGGCGGCGACGCTCGTGCTCGTCGCCGCGCTCGCCGTGGTGCTCCTGACGAGCTCGGGCGCGCACGAGCCGGACCCGAGCGCCCGCTTCGAAGGCGCGATGCGCCCGAAGGCCATCCCGCCGGCCGACTTCGCGCTCCGCGACCAGGACGGGCACCTCGTGCGCCTCAGCGACCTGCGCGGCCACCCCGCGATCGTGACCTTCATGTACTCGACGTGTCGCGACACGTGCCCGCTGACCGCCCAGCAGATCCGGATCGCGCTCGACGAGCTCCACACCCCGGTGCCGGCCGTGGCGATCTCGGTCGACCCCGCCAACGACACGCCCCTGAACGCGCGGCGCTTCCTGGCCCGGCAGTCGCTGACCGGCCGGATGCGGTTCCTGCTGGGCAGCCGTGGCCAGCTGGAGCCGCTGTGGAAGGCCTACGGCGTCCAGCCGCAGGGCACGGCGTTCGACCACTCCGCGTACGTCGTGCTGCTCGACGCGCAGGGCCGCCAGCGCGTCGGCTGGCCGGTGGACGAGTTGCGCCCCGAGGGGCTCGCGCACGACCTGCGCGTGCTCGGCGCGCGCTAGGCCCCCTACCGCGACGCGAGCACGTCCAGCGCGGCGTCGGCGCGGTCTGCGGCCGCGCGGTAGGCCAGGTAGGCCTCGGGCCCGCCGCGATCGCGCCAGGCGGCATAGGCGTCGTCGGCCTCGTCCTGCGCGGCCCGCCAGACCTGCGCGAGCAGGTCGCCGTCGGCGTCGCGCCGGACGACGATCTCGTAGGTGTCGTCGAGCCCGTGAAGCAGGTCGTGGAGCTGGCTGACGGTCATCACGTCCCCGTTGGTCGTGCTGCGCTGCTCCGGGAAGTACCCCGTCGTCCCTGCCGGCGCGCACGCCCGTCGGTCAGGTGACGTCGTCGTCTCCGGCGTCGCCGTCGTCGGGCCCGGCGCGCCGGTCCTTGAGGCTCTGCCAGCCCAGCGCGCCGACGACGACGAGGACGGGGGCCAGGTACAGCGCGCCGGCTGCCCAGTGCCCCGCGTGGGCGATGATCTGCACCGTCATGACTGCGCCGCCGCGGACAGGAGCCACAGGCCGAGGCTCGTGAAGGCGACCATGACCGCGAGCATCCAGTACTGCGACCGGGTGGCGTCGCGGACGCGGGCGTACATCGCCAGGGCGCGGTCGTGCGCGAGCGTGAGCCCGGCCACGTGGCCGAGGACGAGCGCGGCGACCTGCACGTACCAGATGCCCGTGGCGCTGACCCAGGTGTAGTTGATCGCGATCCCGGCGGTGCCGAGCAGGTCGGAGCCATGGCCGAGGGGATCGGACGCCAGCGGCGCCAGGGCCTGACCCTGGTAGGCCAGCAGCGAGAAGTAGTGCGCCACCACGTACGCGAGCGCGATCGGGATGAGCGTGTGCGCGAAGGCCCCGGCCAGCTCGCCGGTGGACTGGCGGCGGCCGACGGTGTGCATCCCGGCGACGCCGAGGCGGTAGAGCGCGGAGATCACGAGCACCATGCCCACCAGGCCGATGGTGCTGGCCACCTCGAGCGCGTGCTCGGCGTTGAGGCCGGCGTCGACGAAGAAGCTCTGGAGGTCGGGCAGGATCGACTGCCAGACGGACCCCTGCGAGAACCCGTCGAAGCTCGTCGTGCCGATCATCGTGCACAGCAGCGCGACCGTGCCCGCGACCGGTGTCAGCGCCGGCGCACCCGCGAGCGGCGGGCGCCGGCGCAGTCCGCCGTCGCGCCAGCGCAGCGGCGCCAACCGTCCGAACAGCCCGAAGTACACGCCGAAGGCGTCGCCACGGCGCGACCAGACGTCGGCGCCGTAGAGGCTCATCCCGACGAGCTGCACCGCCGCGTAGGCGAGCGCCATGACGGCGAGCTGCGAGGGGTCGTCCTTGTTGGCGTAGACGAGCTCGACCCAGGCGAAGATCAGCACGCCCGCGGCCGCGGGCCACCGGCCCAGGCGCTCCGGGTACGGCAGCGGCTCGACCTCCTCGCCGCCGACCCGGCGCACGACCCACCCCGTCGCCCGGCCGATCGCCAGCCACGGGTTGAAGGCGCGGAACACGTCCCCGAGGAACAGGCTGATGAACGGGATCCCCACCCAGAAGAGGACGTAGATCACCGTCGGAGCGAGGTTCGCGGTCGCCGCCTGCGTGCCCGCAAAGCCGGCGTAGACCACCAACGTGAAGGCCGCCACGCCGACGGCGCCGGCCAGCACCTCGAGCGCGCGCGGGACCCGCAGCACCAGCCGCTCGCGGACGTGCTGCAGCCGCGGCTCGGCCCACAGGACGGCGAGCCCCACGAACGAGGCGATGAGCACCAGCGACGCGCCCCAGGCGAACAGCCAGCGCGGGATCGGGAGGTCCTGCTTGCCGACGAGCCCGTGCGCCGAGGCGCTGGCCGGCGCGAGCAGCGCTGCGGCGACGGCGCTCGCGCCCAGCTGCGCCGCCCGGCGAGCGGCTGAGGGGATGCGCAGGCTCATCGCGCGGACAGCCTACGAGAAGCGGGCGGCGGGCCGTCGCAGCGGCCCGCCGCCCAGTCCATCAGGGTCGCGACCGCGGGGCCGCGACCACCATCAGCACTTGCCGAGGGTCTTCGTGACGGGGTGCGACCCGCCCTGCTCGTCGGTGAACGTGACGACCAGGTCGCGCTGGCCGTCGGAGCAGCCCGTCGACTCCAGGAAGCCGACCTTGACCTTCTTCTTCTTGTGACCGACCTTCTTCTTGATGGTCTTGACGACCTTCGGGAGCGTCACGTCGGTGTTGACCACCGTGACGTCGAGGCCGATCTGGTGGCGCAGCTCCTGCGGCACCGTGAACTCGAGGCCCGCGACGGCGCCCTCGGTGAAGTAGTTCATCGGGATCGCCTGGTGGATCTCCGCCGGGCAGGTCGCCAGCGGGGCGTCGACGAACAGCGCGGCGGCCTTCGAGCCCGCGGCGTACAGCCGCAGCTTGGCGTCGCACGGGAGCGCGTCGCCCAGCGGCTGGCCGGTGCCGCCGACGACGGCCTTCAGCGTGCCGGAGCCGATCAGCGAGCCCTTCGGGCAGACCTTGTCGTCACCGCCGTTGGCGGCGTTGATCTTCGCGGCCGGGCAGGCCTTCATCAGGCTCAGGTTCATGCGGCCGCCCTCGAAGCCGATCTTGTACGTCTGGAGCGGCGGCGGCTGCGTGCCCGCCGGGTCGGTCACGGTGAAGCCGAACGTGAGGCCGCCCGGCTTGGGCTTCTTCTTCGAGCCGCCGGTCACGGTGACCGAGCCGCGGACGTCGTACTGCGTGGTCTGTGCCACCGCGACCACGGCGAAGCACAGGAACGCGGCGACGGTGGCGAGCAGCAGGCGTGGGATGCGCACGCTTCTCTCTCCTCCTGAAAGGGGTTGACGGGGGGTGCAACCCTCTCCGGAGCGCAGCCTCGGCGTCGCTCGAACATCCGTCCAGTGGTCCGATCGCGTGTGGTGCCACGACGACGAGGGGCGCGCCGTGCGGCGCGCCCCTCAGGATGCAGCAGGTGCCTCAGCGTCGCGATGTCACGCGACGCAGCGGTTCAGCACTTGCCGACCGGCGTGGTGACGGGGTACTGCGTGCCGGCCTCGTCGGTGAACACCGTGACGAGGTCGCGCGTGTCGTCGGAGCAGCCGATCGACTCGAGCAGGCCCACCTTCTTCTTCTTGACCTTCTTGTGGTGGTGCTTGCGGACGACCTTCTTCGTCGTCTTGGTGTACTTCGGAATCGTGACCTCGGTGCTCACGACCGTGACGTCGAGGCCGATCTGGTGGCGCAGCTCCTGCGGCACCGAGAACTCCAGGCCCGAGACGTTGTTCTCGGAGAAGTAGTCCATCGGGATCGCCTGGTGGATCTCCGCCGGGCAGGTCGCCAGCGGGGCGTCGACGAACAGCGCGGCGTTCTTCTTGCCGGCCGCGTAGAGGCGCAGCTTGGCCTCGCAGGGCAGCGCGTCGCCCAGCGGCTGGCCGGTGCCGCCGACGACGGCCTTCAGCGTGCCGGAGCCGATCAGCGACTTCTTCGAGCAGACCGAGTCGTCACCGCCGTTGGCGGCGTTGATCTTGGCCGCAGGGCAGGACTTCTTGACGTTGAGGTTCATCCGGCCGCCCTCGAAGCCGATCTTGTACGTCTCCAGGGGCGCGGGCTGCGTGCCCGCGGGATCGGTGACGTCGAAGCCGAACGTGAGACCACCGGACTTCGGGTGCTTCTTCGAGCCGCCGGTCGTGCTGACCGAGCCGTGGGTGGCGATGCTCGTCTGTGCGTAGGCGACCGCGCTGAAGCCGAAGACGGCGATCAGGGCAGCAGCGATGATGAAGCGCGTCTTGCGCAACTTCTCTCTCCTCGTGATGCGTGGGACGGGGTACTGCGGACAGGTCCGACAATGGCACAACCCGCCCCCAGACGCGGAGTTGCGGTGCATCGCTGAGAGGTCCCCGTGCGGACCGCTGCGCTACCGTCGCCGGCCATGCGGGTCCCCACCGACACGATCGCCGCGCCGATGTTCCCCGCGTCGCTGCGGTGGCTCAACGTGGCGACGCTGCGCATGGACCAGCAGCGCGGGCGCCCGGTGCTCCTGGAGTTCTGGGACTTCTGCCGCCCGGCCTCCCTGCGGACCCTCCCGTACCTCCAGGCCTGGCACGAGCGGTACGCCGAAGCCGGGCTGCGCGTGATCTCGGTCCACGCGCCGGGGTTCGAGCCCGGACGCGACGAGGACGTCGTCGCCGGGGCGGTCGACCGGCTCGGGATCGTCCATCCGGTCCTGCTCGACACCGACCTCGCCCTGTGGCGGATCTACGAGAACCGCGGCTGGCCGGCGCGCTACCTCTTCAACCAGGACCTGCGCCTGTTCGAGGTCCACTTCGGCGAGGGCGGCTACCACGAGACCGAGGCCGCCATCCAGGAGCTGCTGGGCGTCGAGGGCGACCCCGTCCCCTACCAGCATCCCGAGGACGATCCCGACGCGCGCATCGTCGTCCCCACGGAGGACCAGGAGGGCCCGTGGTCAGGCCCCTACGAGGCCGGTGCGGTCTGGGCCGTGCTCGAGGGCCGCGGCAGCATCACCGTCAACGGCCAGGTGCGCGAGGTGACCTTCACCGGCGCGCACCTGATCGCCGACCACGGCCGCCACGAGCACGGCGTGCTCGAGCTCGAGGTCGGCGACGGCGTCACCTGCCACGCCGTCTGCTTCACGCCGGGCCTGGCGCCCGATCAGGCTCAGGAAGGCTGACGCCCTCCAGCAGCCGCACGACCCGCGGCGGGCCGACGTCCTCGACGACGACCGCGGAGCCCGGGGCGTACGGCCCGCCGACGCCCGCGCCGTCGCCGGACGTGAACGCCGGCTCGTGGACCCAGTTGCCGCTGTTGTGGAGCCACACACCCCCCGCCGTCCGCCATTCGGTGACGTCGTCGTCGGGCAGCGGCCCGGCCCGGTGGCTGTGGCCGAAGATGAGGTGCTCGGCCTCGATGCCGAGCCGCGCGACGACCTCGCCGACGCCCAGCAGCGCGCTGCGGCGCAGCGCCGCCCCGGACAGGTCGCTGCTCAGCGGCCCGATCCCCAGGAGGTTGATGCCGCGGATGCCGAGCGGGAAGACGGCCAGCAGCACGCGGGCGCCGATCGGCCGGTGCCCGTCGCCGCCGAGCAGGGCGTAGGCCTTGCCGGCCCGGCTGGCGCCCGGCCCCAGCCGGCCCAGCTCGGCCCGCTGCGCCGATGCGTGCACCCAGGCGTACAGCGGCGCCAGCACGCGCTCGTAGTCCTCCGGCCGGCAGTCGCCCTCCGGCACCGGTCCGGAGAGCCGCTGCATGACGCCGGCGGCCAGCCGCTCGAACGTCGGGACCGTGCCGTGCGGGTCCAGATAGTGCCCGTGCGTCGCGTAGATGTCCTCGCGCACCCAGAAGCCGGGGTAGGCCACGGTGGTGCGCTCCCGCCCCAGCCAGCCCGCCACCGTGCGGGCCAGCGGAGAGGCGCGCTGCGGGCGCACCTCCGCCGCCAGGCCGATCGGCGCCTGCCGCTCCTCGAGCCAGGGGGCGAGCAGGGCGTGGTCGTGGTTGCCCGGGACGAGCACGACCTGCGCCCCGGGGGCGAGCGCGTCCGCCAGCGCCTCGAGGACCGGCCGCGCGTTGGCCAGCGCCTCGCGCGCCGGTCCGTGGCGGAGCTCGAGCGTGTCGCCGAGCAGGACGAGCCGATCGGCCCGCGCCGCCTCGGCCAGCAGCGGCTCACGCACGGCGTGGTGGCGCAGCACGTCCACGCCCGTGCGGCCGCCGAGGTGGAGGTCCGAGACGACGAGGGTCCGCATCGGCCGCCGAGGCTACCTCCCTGCGGCGTGGGCGAGGCCGGCGCCCTGCCGGAGGGGACGGGCCTCGGCGCGGCTGGCGATCACGCGGTCGACCAGGCCGTAGCCGACCGCCTCCTGCGCGGTGAAGTAGCGGTCGCGCTCGATGTCGGCCTTGATCCGGGCCTCGTCCTGGCCGGTGTGCTGGGCGTAGAGCTCCTCGAAGCGCCGCCGCAGCGCGATCGCCTCACGGGCGTGGATCTCCATGTCGCTCGACTGGCCCTGGTAGGAGCCGTGCGGCTGGTGGATGAGGATCCGGGCGTTGGGCAGCGCCATCCGCTTGCCCTCGGCCCCGCCCGCCAGGACGAGCGAGCCGCCGGACATGGCGATGCCGCAGCAGATCGTGGCGACGTCGCACGCGACGAACTGCATCGCGTCGTAGATGGCCATCGCCGCGTACGCGTCGCCGCCAGGCGAGTTCACGTAGAGGCTGATGTCCTTGTCGGGGTCGTCGGCCTCGAGATGGACGAGCTGCGCGACCACGAGGTTCGCGACCTCGGCGTCGATCTGGCTGCCGAGGAAGACGACGCGGTCGTTGAGCAGGCGCGAGTAGATGTCGAACGAGCGCTCGCCGCGCGGCGACTGCTCGACGACCATGGGGACGAGCGGCATGTCAAGGGCTCCTTTCCAGCAACCATTTGGTTGCGCGTTTGCCGGCACGGTAGCATCGCAACCATGCAGTTGCACGAGGAGATCGGCGCGGTCCGGCGCGAGACCGTCGTCGAGGCCCCGCGAGACGCGGTCTGGCCGCTGCTCTCCGAGCCGGCGGGGCTCGAGGGCTGGCTCGCCGACGAGGTCGAGCTCGACGCCGTCGCGCCCGGTGAGCGCGGCGTGCTGGTCGAGGACGGCGAGGCGCGCCTGGTCACCGTCGAGGAGGTCGAGGAGGGCCGGCGGGTCGCGCTCACCTGGTGCGCACCCGGCGGCGAGCCGTCGCTGGTCGAGCTGACGCTCGAGGCCGACGAGGATCCGGCCGCGACGCGCGTCGTCGTGGTGGAGATCCCGCTCGCGACGCTGCGCGCCGTCACGGCGGTGCCCGTGGCCGCCGGCGGCCGCGCGCGCGGCCCGCAGATGGCCGCCGTCTGAGCCCAGCGCCGCAGCACCATGCCGACCACCGATCCGGGACCCGTCTTCGCCGCGCTCGCCGACCCGACGCGCCGCGAGGTCGTGCGCCTGCTGGCACAGCGCCCCGGGCTGACGGCCTCGGCGCTGGCCGGCGAGCTGCCGGTGAGCCGCCAGGCCATCGCCAAGCACCTCGCCCAGCTGCGCGACGCGGGCCTGGCCGTGGCCGAGCAGTCGGGGCGCGAGACGCGCTACCGCCTCACGCCCGAGCCGATGACGGCGGCGATGGCGTGGATGGTGGAGGCCGGCGGCCGCTGGGAAGCCCGCCTGGAGCGCCTGCGCGGGCAGGTCTGAGCCGCGTCAGGCGAGCAGCGCCGCGGCGCGGCGGCGCTCCTTGATGCGCCGCAGCTCGACGTCGGCCTTCTCGAGCAGGTCCGCGGGGGTCGCGCCGTCCTCCGGGTAGACGGCCACGCCGATCGACGCGCGCACCGGCGCGTGGTCGGCCGCCTCGATGCTCGCCAGGGCCTCCTCGATGCGCTGGGCGAGGATCGTGGCGCCCTGCTCGTCGGCCTCGGGGATGAGGACCGAGAACTCGTCGCCCCCCTGTCGCGCCACGACGTCGCCGCCGCGGACGTTCTCCTGCAGGACGCGGCCGACCTCCTGGAGCAGGCGGTCGCCCTCGAGGTGCCCGTAGCGCTCGTTGATCTCCTTGAAGGAGTCGACGTCGAGCGTCAGCAGCGCGAAACGGCGCGGGTCCCGGGACGTCACGTCGTGCAGGCGCTCGTGCAGCGCGCGGTAGTTGCCCACGCCCGTGAGCGGGTCGTGCGTGCACAGGCGGCGGTACAACGCCTCGCGGCGCTCGGCGCTGCGCGCCTGGACGATGGCCAGCGCGCTGACCGCGGCGAAGCACGCGGTCGCGACCGGCCACGCGGCGAAGCCGACTGCGGCGAGGACGCCGGCGGCGGCGAGCACGGCGCGGCTGGCCGCGCCCATCGACGGGTGGCGGAGGAGGGACATTCCGCTCCTGTTGTCGGTCTGCGAACGGCCGACCTTGAGCGCGGAACCCCCGCGTTGAGGAGGTTTCAGCTGCCGGCGGGCGTGCCGGCGGCGGCGCCCTCGGCCATCGCCTGGCGGATCGCCTTGGGCAGCATGAAGCGGACGTCCTCCTGGACGACCTGGAACTCCTCGACCTCAGGCGCGCCGCGCTGGCGGAAGAAGTCCACCAGCCGCTGCACGAGGAGCTCCGGCGCGCTCGCGCCCGAGCTGATGCCCACGACGCGCTTGCCCTCCAGCCACGCCTCGTCGATCTCGCTGACGTCGTCGATGAGGTGCGCCTCGGTGCCCAGCTCGCGCGTGACCTGCACCAGCCGGTTGGAGTTCGACGAGTTCCTCGAGCCGATCACCAGCAGCAGGTCGCAGTGGGAGGCCATCTGCTTGACCGCCGCCTGGCGGTTGGTCGTCGCGTAGCAGATGTCGTCGGTGCGGGGACCGGTGATCGCGGGGAACTTCTCCCGCAGCCGCGCGATGATGGCGCGCGTCTCGTCGACCGACAGCGTGGTCTGGGAGATGTAGGCGATCCGCTCGGGGTCGTCGACCTCGAGCCGGTCGACGTCCTCCTCGGTCTCGACGAGCACGATGTGCTCCGGCGCCTCCCCCATGGTGCCCTCGACCTCCTCGTGGCCGGCGTGGCCGATGAGGACGATTGTGTAGCCCTCGGAGGCGAACTTGACCGCCTCCCGGTGGACCTTGGTGACCAGCGGGCAGGTGGCGTCGATCGTCCGCAACCCGCGCTCGGCCGCGTCGGCGTGGACCGCGGGCGACACGCCGTGGGCGGAGAAGACGGTGATGGCGCCCTCGGGCACGGTGTCGTCGAGCTCGTCGACGAAGACCGCGCCGCGCTCGCGCAGCTGCTCGACCACGTGCTTGTTGTGGACGATCTCCTTGCGCACGTACACGGGCGCGCCATACAGCTCGAGCGCGCGCTCGACGGTCTGCACGGCACGGTCGACGCCGGCGCAGTACCCCCGTGGCGCGGCGAGGAGGAGCTTCTCGACGGTGGCGGCCATTCCCGTCCAGTCTAGACGCCGCGACGCGGCCTCCCGAGCCCGCGGCGGGACGGGCGCGTCAGCCGGCCGGCCAGGTCCGCAGCAGCTCGACGATCGTCTCCCCCACTGCGTCGACGCTGGCGGGCGACAGCTTGTCGTAGGTGTCCTTCAGCGTGTGCTGGTAGGGGTAGGTCCAGTCGATCAGGTCGACGGCCGGGATCTGGGCGCGCAGGAACGGCGTGTGGTCGTCGAAGACGCCCATCTGCTCGGCGTCCGGGAACACCGCGCCGACGCCGACGCGCTGGGCAGCGTCCCGCACGCGCGCCCACAGGTCGCGATCGGAGGAGCTCTCGTGCCGCAGCCGCAGCCCCTTGTTGGCGATGTAGTCCAGCAGCACCATCGCCCGCACCTCCTCGGCGTGGAGCTGGACGTAGGCCTTCGAGCCGCGCAGGGCGTCACGGTAGAAGTCGTCGGTCGGGTGCGGCTCCTCCTCTCCGTCGAACAGGACGAAGCGGATGCCGGGCGCGCCGGGGGGACGCTGGAGGCGCTGCAGGTCGCGCGCGATCTCGATCACCGCGCCGACCGCGGCGGCCGAGTCGTTGGCGCCGACGAAGCCCCTGGGCCGGTTGATCGTGTCGTAGTGGGCCCCGAGCACGATCACCGGCCCCGTGCCGGGCAGCTCGCCGACGACGTTGCGCAGCCGCGGGTGGCCGGGCACCGGCTCGAACCGCCCCTGGGGCAGCTGCCGCCGCAGGCGCACGGCCACCCGCCGCAGCCGGCGGGACCCGGCCGGACGCGGACCGGCGTCGACCTGCATCTTCGCGATCCGCATCGCGCGGCGCACGTCGAAGCGGTCGACGTTCGCGCGCGGCACCGGACCGCCCTTCGCCGCCCGGCCGCTCGGCTCGCTGCCGCCCCCGCCGCCGATGAACGGAAACCCGTGCACCGTCAGGGCGATCAACCCGCCGAACAGCGCGAGCTGGGCGACGAGCGCGACCACCAGGACGCGGACGGACAGCCGGCCGGTGCCGTCGTCTTCGGAGGCGACCATGGGTCAGGCGCCGACAGGCGCGGGAGGGGCGGAGGCGCGGGTGAGCACGGCTGATTGCCCGCTCACGGTACCGGGCAGCCCAGCGACACGATGAAGGTCGCCGTCGTCGGAGCCACCGGGAACGCCGGATCCGCGCTGCTGCGGGCGCTGGAGCACGAGGAGCGCGTGCGGGAGGTGGTCGGGATCGCCCGGCGCCGGCCCCAGCACGACGTCCCCAAGGTCCAGTGGCAGACCGCCGACATCGCCCGCGACGACCTGGAGCCCCATCTCGCGGGCGCCGACGTCGTCGTCCACCTCGCGTGGGCGATCCAGCCCTCGCGCGACGAGGGCCGGCTGCACGCGGTCAACGTCGAAGGGTCGCGCCGCGTCTTCGACGCCGCCGCCCGCGCCGGGGCGGGCGCGATCGTCTACGCCTCGTCGGTCGGCGCCTACGGGCGCGGCCCGAAGGACCGCGCCGTAGACGAGTCGTGGCCGACCGACGGCACGCCCACCAGCTTCTACGGCCGCCAGAAGTCCGCCGTCGAGCGCATCCTCGACGGGTTCGAGGCCCAGCATCCACACCTGCGCGTCGTCCGGCTGCGCCCCGGGCTCATCTTCCAGCGCGACGCCGCCAGCGAGATCCGCCGCTACTTCGCCGGCCCGTTCCTGCCCAGCCCGCTCGTGCGCCGCGGCCTGATCCCGGTCGTGCCGCGCACCCCGCGCCTGCGCTTCCAGGCGGTGCACGCCGACGACGTCGCCGACGCCTACCGGCGGGTCATCGCCGAGCGCGACGTGCGCGGCGCGTTCAACATCGCCGCCGACCCCGTGCTCGACGCCGACGAGCTCGCGCGTCTGCTCGGCGCGCGCGCCGTGCCGGTTCCCGCTCTCGCGCTGCGGGTGGCCGCCGACGTCACCTGGCGGCTGCGGCTGCAGCCGACGCCCAAGGGGTGGGTCGACATGGCCCTCAACGTCCCGATCATGGACACCGGCCGTGCGCGACGCGAGCTCGGGTGGGAGCCGCGGCACACCGCCGGCGACGCGCTGCTCGAGCTGCTGGACGGGATGCGCCACGGCGACGGCGCGCCGCTGCCGCCCCTCGATCCCGCCGCCGGCGGCCGCTTCCGCCGCGACGAGGTCGTTGCGACCCGCGTCGGGGCGCGCAACTGACGCTGCGGCCTCCTCGCGCCGATCGTTGCGACCGGCGTCGGGGCGCGCAACTGCCACGGACGGCCTCCCCGCGACCGGCCCGCGCCGGTAGGCTGGCGGCCACTTGAACTCGGGGAGTGGGAATGGCTCAGCAGCACCTTGATCGCCTGACCGCGATCGACGCGTCGTTCCTGGCCCAGGAGGGCCCGGCATCGCACATGCACGTCGGCGGCATCGTGATCTGCGAGGGCCCGCCGCCGCCGTTCCCGGAGTTCCTCGACCACGTGCGCACGCGCCTGCACCTGGTGCCGCGCTACCGCCAGCGCCTGGCCCAGCCGCCGCTGGAGACCGGCCGGCCCCTGTGGGTCGACGACCCGTCGTTCAACCTCGAGTACCACGTCCGGCAGACCGGCCTGCCGGCACCCGGCAGCGAGGAGCAGCTGATGCGCCTGTGCGCGCGCATCGTCTCCCAGCAGCTGGACCGCTCCAAGCCGCTGTGGGAGATGTGGATCGTCGAGGGCCTGGACGACGGCGGCTTCGCCCTCGTCTCCAAGACGCACCACGCCCTGATCGACGGCATCTCCGGCGTCGACCTCGCGTCGGTCATGTTCGACCTGACGCCCGTGCCGCCGGAGGTCGAGCACCCGCCGCAGGCCTGGCAGCCGCGTCCCGAGCCGACGCCGGCCGAGCTGGTGGCGGGCGGCGCCATCGGCCTGGCCAAGGTCGCCGCCGGGGCGGTCGCCGGCGCCCTCGGCGCGGTGGCGCGCCCGCAGGCCGCCGTGCGCGCCGTCGGGGAGGCGCTCGAGGGCGTCGGCGAGGTCGCGTGGGCGGGGATGAACCCGGCGCCCGACACGCCGCTCAACGTGCCGATCGGCCCGCATCGGCGGTACATCGGCGTCCGCAACCGGCTCGACGACTTCAAGCTCGTCAAGGACACGTTCGGCGGCACGGTCAACGACGTGGTGCTCACGGTCGTCACCGGGGCGCTGCGCGACTGGCTGCACTCCCGCGGCGTGCGGACCGAAGGGCTCGAGCTCCGGGCGCTCGTCCCGGTGTCGACGCGCACCGCCGACCAGCACGGTCAGCTCGGCAACCGCATCGCCGCGATGCGCGGGCCGCTGCCCGTCTACATCGAGGATCCGATCGCCCGCCTGCGCGCGGTCAAGGTGGCGATGGACGGGCTCAAGGAGTCCAAGCAGGCGGTCGGCGCCGAGGTGCTCGCGGGCGTCCAGAGCTTCGCCCCGCCGACGATCCTGGCGCAGGCGTCGCGGCTGAACTTCTCGACGCGGCTCTTCAACCTCATCGTCACCAACGTGCCGGGGCCGCAGCTGCCGCTGTACGTGCGCGGGCGCGAGATGCTCGACGTCTTCCCGGTGGCCTTCCTGCCGCGCAACCACGCCATGGCCATCGCGATCATGTCCTACAACGGGCAGATGAACTTCGGCCTGCTCGGCGACTACGACGCGATGCCCGACCTCGACCGGATCGGCGACGGCATCGAGGCGTCGCTGGCCGAGCTCGTGGCGCTCGCGCGGCGCCGCTCCACCGCCCCTGGCGCGCAGCGGTCCGGCACCCCGCGGCCGGGGTCGCGGGAGCCGGCGGGCACGCGGTAGCGCGACGATCGCCTAGCGGCGCGCGACGCGGACGCGAGCGTCGGCTCGCGCGGGGCGCGCCTCGCGGTTGCCCGCGCGATCCACGGCGATCGTGAAGAACGAGTAGCGGCGGCCGCGCAGCCCGCGCAGGCGGATCGTCCGCCGGTGCGTCACGGCGACGCGGCGGGCCGGACGGCGCCCCGCGGCGCGCCAGAGCTCGAAGTGGTCGATCCCCGAGGCGGCGATGCCGGGCAGGTGCTCGTCGGCCCCGCGCCAGCGCAGCCGGATGCGGCGCCCGTGGACCACCGCCTTGCGCAGCTGCGAGGTCGGCGGCCGGCGGTCGACGACCCGGGCCGCCGCGACGGCGGCGCCCGCGTCGACGATCCCCCACCCCAGCTCGGGGCTCCAGCCGGTGCCGGCCGGGCGGTGCGCGGTCTGCTTGAGGAGCCGCACCACGTCGGAGGAGCGCAGGTCCGGGTTGAGGTGCCGCATCAGCGCGGCCACGCCGGCGACCATCGGCGCCGCCATCGACGTGCCGCGCAGGTAGGCGTACCGGCTGTCGCCGCCGAACGTCGTCCGGCAGCGGCAGGGCCGGCCCAAGGCGCTGCGGCGCTCCAGCGCGACCGTGGCGGCCGGGAACGCCCCGAGGATGCCGTCGCGCCCGCCGGCGCCGTACGTGCCGTAGGCGGCCATCGAGATCTGCGACCCGCGCCCGGCGAACGGCGCCCGCGTGTCGGCGCCCGTCGCCGCCGTCACGGAGAGCCCAAGGCCCTGCGCCAGGTCGCCCCCCGTGCCCGTGGGCTGCAGCACGTTGGCCGGGTCGCCCTGCTCGCCGACCGGCTCGTCGGCGGCCGCGGCCACGAGCACGGCGCCGCGCGCGGCGGCATAGTGGAGCGCCTGCACGACGGCGTCGGCCGCCGGCGTGCTCCCGTCGGTGCCGAAGCTCATCACGATGGCCTCGGCGCCGTTGTCGGCCGCCCAGACGATGGCCCGCGCCACGCTCCCCTCGGACAGATCGCTCTTGGCCACCAGCAGGCCGCAGTCTCCGCCCGCGCCGGCGATGCCGGTCCCGTTGCCGGGCTGGGCGCAGGCCAGCGACGCGACGTGGGTGCCATGGCCGACCTCGTCGACGGTCGGGGGGCCGTCGCCCGGAAGGTCGTCGAAGTCGGCGCTGGCGACGATCCGGTTGGCGAGGTCCGGGTGCGTGGCGTCGACGCCGGTGTCGATCACGGCCACACGCGCGCCCGTGCCGCGGATCACGTCCCACGCCGTGAAGAGGCCCTCGCGGCCCGCCCACCACTGGGCGGTGACGGCCGGGTCCTGGTCGTCGGGGACCGCGAGCGCGGGGTCGTTCGGGACGTAGCGGAGGCTGAAGCGGCGCTCGGCGCGGACCTCGGCGACGCGGGGGTCGCGGCGCAGCCGCTGCGCCAGGGCGTGCAGCGACTGCCCCTGGTGGCCGCGCACGGCGACGACGCCGAGCTGCGGGATGCGGAGGTGCGTGGGACGTGCGCCCGCTCGCGCGGTCACGGCCTGCGCCGCCGACGCCTGGGCGTGCCCGGCGGCGGCCGGCGCCAGGGTCACGAGCAGGCGCCCGGTGGCCGGCTGCGCGGAAGCGGATCCCGCGCAGGCGAGCGCCAGCGAGGCGGCGACGGCCAGGGTCCAGCGGAGGCGGCGCAGCGGGGTCAGTAGCCGAGGGCGAACTTCGCGTCCTCGGACATCCGATCCGGCGTCCACGGCGGCGAGAACGTCATCGTCGACTCGACGGACGCGACGCCGTCGAGCTCGCCGACGAACTCCTCGATCTGCTCGCTGACCTGCGGCCCGATCGGGCAGCCGGGCGACGTGAGCGAGAACGTCACGTGCACGTCGCCTCCGGAGACCTCAATCCCGTAGATCAGGCCGAGCTCGACGAAGTCGAGCCCGAGCTCCGGGTCGATCACGTTGGTCAGCGCGGCTTCGACATCCTCGACGGAGGGCATAGGGCTTGAGTCTAGCCTCGCTCGCGGGTAGGTTCGGCGGCATCGTCTCGTTCAGCGAACACCCGGCGATGCTGCGCTGCGCCGGAGATGAGGACCGCTCCACGCAGAGCCTGCGGCGACCCGCGCTGTCCCGGGCGCTGCGCGCGGGCGAGACGGTGCTCGTCGACCTGCACGACCTCGTGTTCGCCGACCCCTCGCTGATGATCGACCTGGCGATCGTGGCGCGCCGGGTGCGACGTGCCGGCGGGGTCTTGTGCCTGCGCGGGGCCCAGCCGCAGATTCAGCGGTTGATCGAGCTCGTCGGCCTCGACCGCCTCCCCGGCATCGTGATCGACGGGCTTCCCGCGCGCGCCTGACCGCGTAGCCTTCCCGCCAGGATGCCCGTCCTGGCGCTGCTACTGCTCTTCGTCGTGCTGCCGATCGTGGAGATCTACGTGATCATCCAGGTCGGCCACGCGATCGGCGCGCTGTGGACCGTCGCGCTCCTGGTCGCCGACTCGATGGCGGGCGCCCTCCTGCTCAAGGCACAGGGCCGCGCGGCGTGGCGCCGGTTCCAGCAGGCGCTGGCCGAGGGCCGCGTCCCCGCGCGCGAGGTCCTCGACGGCGTGCTCGTCATCGGCGGCGGGGCCTTCCTGCTGGCGCCCGGGTTCGTGACCGACGTCTGCGGCGCCGCGCTCCTGCTGCCGCCGGTCCGCGCCCTCCTGCGCCGCGTGCTCGCCCGCCGCGTGACGCTCGGGCTCGTGGCCGAGATCCCGAGCCCGCGCTTCCGCCGGGGCGGACCGGCCGGCGGGCCGGGAGCAGGGCACCGCCACGGCGGCGACTACGACGTCGAGGGCACCGCGACCGAGATCGACCCGAGGAGGCTGCCGTGACGATCACGGTGCAGGACGAGGAGCCCCGCCCGCTGCAGGAGGGCCAGAGCGACGCGATCACCGTCGCCTTCAGCGACGCGGACGCCGACGTGTGCGGCGTGGCGCGGATCGGGCGGGCGCTCGTGGACGGCGAGACCGTCACCAGCGGGCTCGGGCTGCTGTTCGCCGGCGGCCAGCCGGTCGCGGCGCGCGCCGAGGGCGGCGCGCCCGCGGAGGGCGCGGGTTGGGGCGCCGCGGAGGCCGGCGGGGTGAGCACCGAGATCGTTGAGCCGCTGCGCGCGTGGCACGTCCGCTTCGCCTCCGAGGACGGCGCGCACGGCTTCGTCCTCGACCTCCAGGCTGCCTCGGCGCCGGCGCAGCTCGAGGCCGGGCTGCCCGCCGGGCGGCTCGGCGGGATGGAGGGCTATGACCAGCTCGTCCGCGTCACCGGGACGGTCACCGTCGGCGGCCGCGAGCGGCGGTTCACCGGTCGCGGGCAGCGCGGTCACTCCTGGGGCGCGCCGGACTGGGACCGGCTCTCGGTGGCGCGCACGCTCGGCGTGTGGCTCGAGGGCGACACGGGCGTCACCCTCACCGCCGTGCGCCCCGCGAAGGCCTCGTCCCATGCCGACGAGGCTGTCCATGCGGTGCTGCTGTCCCCGGCGCACGAGGGCGCGGGCGACTCGGTGGCGACGGTGGTCGCCGATCCGCGGCTCTCGACGACCTACGACGCCGACGGGCGCCAGCGGCACGCCGGCCTCGAGCTGTATCTCACCGAGGACGCCGACTATGCCCGCCGGGCGGCCGGCGAGGTGGCGTGCGGCACGACGCTGGACCTCGGGCGCCTGCGGCTGGACTGCGCGTTCTTCCGCTGGCGGATGGAGGGCCGGACCGGCGTGGGCCGGTACGACATCCTCCGGCGCGCCAGCTAGTTGTCGGAGCCCAGCCGGTCCCAGAGGTAGAGCTCGAGGCACTCGCTCGCGAGCTCCAACGAGCGCGCTCGAGAGAGGCGCGGGAGCACGGTCTCGAGCGCCTGCTCCTCGGCCACGCCCGCCTCGAACGCCTCTTCACCGCGGAAGCCGGCCGCGATCTTCAGCGCCTCGCGGCGGTTCTCGCCGAGCGTCGGGAAGACGTTCATGAGGAAGTCGCGGTTGGCGATCGGCTGGCCGACCTCCAGCGAGGCGTGCCAAGCGGCGAGCATCGAGAGGTCGTGCTCGTCGAGGTCGGCGACCGCCTTGGCGTAGTGGGTGTCGAGCTCCCCCTCGGGGATCTCGTCGACCCAGGCCCGGACGAGCTCGCCGAGCAGCTGACGGCGCGCCTCGCGGCCGACGGACTCTGCGATGACGCGAATCGCGTCGTGCGGTTCGATGAAGCAGAGGGGCATTGCAGCTCCCGGACCTCGAGGACTGGACGGCCCGCAACGTACGCGTCGCATCGGACGGCAAACGGGCGATCTTCAAGGCCTCCGGCGTTGTTCCTGCACGTTGCGAGGTTCCGGCGCTGGACGCACGCGATCCGGCCGCCACGCGGCCGGATCGCGATGCCCTCCGGGGTGCACCGACGGCTCCCTCAGGGCCCCACGGTCACCCGCACGGCCTTCGACGCGGCCGGCGCGAACGGGTAGTCGACCTGCCCCTTGAGGACCTGGACGCGCAGGGCGTAGCGCACGCGGCCGAAGCTCCGGGTGAAGCGGTAGGCGTACCGGAAGCGGCCGTGGCGGTTGGTCCGCACCTGGGCGAACGGCCGCCACCGCCGCCCGTCGCGCCACTGGACCGCGAGGTCGACGCCGCGTCGCGGCACGTGGCCGCCGGCGAGGGCCCCGCTCAGCCTCACGGCCTGGCCGTTGTGCAGCGTCCGCCGGCTGGCGCGGAGCGACACGCGGCCCTTGACGCGGACCCGCAGCGTGACGGTCGCCCGGGCGAGCGGATCGTCGGCGTACATGCGGTAGCCGACGGTCACGTTGCGACTGGGCCCCGGCGCGAACGTCAGCGTCGCGTGGCCGGCGCCGTCCGTCCTGGCCTGCGACGCCACGGCGGCCGCCGAGCCGGTGCGCGTGGCGACGTCGAGGCGGGCGCCCGCGATCGCCTTGCCCGTCGCCGCGCACGTCAGCGCGACCCGCACGCGGCCCTGGCGGCCATGGCGCACCCGCACGGTGTGCCCCGAGACGCCCTGGAGGACGAGCGAGGCGCGGTCCTGCGGGCAGGTGGCGGCCGGCGGCTCGCCGGCGACGTGGCCGACGAGGACGTGCTGCGGCTCCGGCGCGCCCGGCGACGCGCCCGCGCTCAGCGTCGGCGCCGACGGGTCGCCGACGGCGGACCCGCCGTCGGCGCCGCCGCCGGCCTGCGCGGCCGGCAGCCCCACCGCTCCGGTGAGCGGGGTCCGATTCGTGACCGATCCGGCGGGGTTGGTCGCCGTCACCGCCAGGCGCAGGCGCTTGCCGAGGTCGGCGCTGGTCGGGATGTAGGACGCGATCGTCGCGCCCGGGATCTGGCCGCAGGCCGAGCCGTCGCCCTCGCAGCGCTCCCACGCCAGCGCGTAGGTGAGGTCCGGGCCGCCCCACGTGCCGCGGGTGGCCTCGAGGACGTCGCCGATGTGCGGCGCCGCGGCCGCGGCGGCGTCGACGAACGCCGGAGCGTCGCCGGCGACCGGCGGGTTGTTGGCCACGACCTTGGTGCCGCTCGCGATCACCGTCTCGCGCCCCGACGCATCGGCGACGACGAGCTCCACGTCGTGCGGGCCGTCGGGGATCGTCGTCGAGTCGATGGTCTCGGTGGCGGTCACCGAGCCGGGGCATGGCTTGGGCGCGTGGTACAGCGGAACGCCGCCATCGACGCTGTCGGGGATGCACGTCCCGTCGTTGTCATCCGGCGTGCTGGCCTGGAGCAGGACGTCATCGACGTACACCCGGAACTCGGCGACCCCGCTGCCGAAATCGCTAGCGGACAGCGCGACCTGCTGCGTCCCCGCCCACGAACTGTCGGCAATGGCATCTCCTGTCGCGCTCGGCACTGCAGGTGCCAGGTCATCGGCGAGCGTCATTCGGATGTCCGTGAGGATCGCCCGTCCATCTTCCCCGTCCGGACAGTCGACGTCGGTGGGGCTCTCGCAGTAGACGGCCACTCGCAGCGACCGTGCCGACAGATCGTGCAGGTCAAGTTGACCATCGGGCAGAAGACCGCCCCCATGCTCGCTCGCGAGCGGCGTTGCGGAGCCATTGACCGTCACGAGGAATGAACCGTTCGTGGTCCCGTTCGACGGCCGCGTGTAGACGTCATAGGACAGCGTCGCGCCGGTCACCTTGGTGTTCGACGGCGCGGTGAACTTCCAGCCCGCGGAGTCGCCGGCCGCCTTCCGATCGGTGCCCTTGAGCTGCATGAAGAGGCCCAGCGCCCCGGCGCAGTCGTTGTCGACGACATGACTGGCGTCGACCTGTGAGACCTCTCCTGCCCAGCCGCCGAACGGGTCGCTCACGGGGATGCCGAAGGTGTCGCCGTCGCTGCACGCCTGCACCGCATAGCTCCCCACCGCCCCGGCCGACGCGGTGACGGCGAGTGCCGCGGCCGCTGTGGCGAGGCACCCCAGGACGAGCGGTGGAAGAGAACGTCGGGCCGCGAAGGGCCAGGGCAGCTGCATCAGAGTCCTTTCTGTCGGTGGCGGTTCAGGGACGAGGGGCGAACTCGCCGCTCGTCGAGTCAGCAGAGGCGCGCGGCGCCGAGAGCACCGGCTGCGGCGGAGGCCCGGAGGGCGTGGGCGCGGCGGCCGGCGCCGTGTCGCCGGCGCCGGGTCCGCGGTCCAGCGACGCGCGGCCGACCGCGGCTGTGCCGGCCGGCGATGGCGAGGCCGGCTCCGCCTCCGCCCCGGCCGGGCGGAACTCGATCCCCCCGTCCTTCCGCCGGCCGGCGGCGAGCCGCCGGCCAGCGCGGCGCGACCGCTCGG
This sequence comes from Baekduia sp., assembly GCA_035765735.1. Taxonomy (GTDB): domain Bacteria; phylum Actinomycetota; class Thermoleophilia; order Solirubrobacterales; family Solirubrobacteraceae; genus Baekduia. The sequence goes on from DASTWY010000014.1 coordinate 42,438, forward strand.
CGCGGGTTTCGGGCCGCTCGGCGCCCGTGGGCGGTGAGGCGGCTGTCCCGCCGGAGCCCTCGGCCGCGATCGGCAGCGCGATGGCGTCGGCCCGCCGGGCGTCGACCACGCCGGAGGCCTCGGACCGCGCCGCGTCGGCGCTCCGCGCGCGGTGGTGCTGGGCGACCACGAGCCCGCCGCCGCCGGCGGCCGTGGCCGCCCCCGCGGCCAGGAGCCCGGCCACCTTCGCCGCGCTCACGCTCAGCAGACCCGCCCCTCCCCCGGCCGCGCCCACGTCGCCGGCGGCGGCCACCGGCGCCACGCGCTCCAGCAGCCCGGTCAGCTTGACGCCGGCGCCGAGCAGGCCGACGGGCAGGATGGCGGCCAGCGGCGCGCGGGTCTCGTGCAGCCCGCGGACGGTCGCGCGGCAGGCCCGGCAGTTGCGCAGGTGCAGCCGCAGGTCGGTGACCTGGGCCGCGGTGGCCTCGCCGTCGACCATCGCCGAGAGGACCGGCTGCCATCGCTCGCACTCGTCCCCGGCCTCGATCCCGGCGTAGCGCTCCAAGAACGTCTTGCGGCCCTCGGCGAGACAGCGGTTGACCTTCGTGTAGGTCCAGCCGGTCTCCTCGCAGATCTCGGCGTAGCTCTTGCCCAGCGCCCGGAGCCAGATGGCCCGCAGCTCCTGCGGCTTGAGCCGCCGCAGCGCCTCGGCGGCACGCGCGTTGCGGTCGGCGGCGATCACGCGCTCCTCGGGCGACGGCGCGTGGACGGACTCGTGGCGGTCGAAGTCGACCTCCTCGTGCGACACGACGTCGCTGCGCCGCCTGCGCACCGCCATGGCCTCGTGCTTGACGACCACGTGCAGCCAGCGCCCGACGCGCTCCGGGTCGAGCGTCGGTGCGCGGCGCATCAGGATCTCCATGCTCCGCTGATAGGCGTCGTGCGCGTCGTCGGCGCAGAGGCTGTGTCGCCGCGCCGTGCGCAGCAGCGACTCGGCCTCGCGGGCGACCGTCTGCAGCACCAGCTGCTGCGCGTCGGCGTCGGTGCGCCGCGATGCCGCGCGTCGCGACGCGTCTGGCGAGGTGTCGATCAAGCGTCCGTCCCTGGTCGTCGGTGGCCTGCTCAGCGTCTAGGCGCCGACGCCGCGACCCACGTCCCCCCTGGTTGGAGGGTTTGCGTGCAATGCGCGATCAGCGACTACTGAGCGTTGCCACGTGTCTGCGGCGCTCATTGACGATCCGCGCACCAGCGCCGTCAGGCTGCTGACCGCCTCCACCGCCAGGGCGGGTGGTCAGCGGCCTGACACGTGGGACCGCGCCTGGGCGGTTCAGACGCCGAGCGCCGCGGCGATGCGCGCGCGCTCGTCCGGGTCCGCGTCGGCGGTGGCGCCGGCACGGATCCTGCCGGCCTCCGACGGGGCCGACCAGTTGTGGAGCGCGAGCTCGAGGGCGCCGACCGGCACGCCGACGCCATGCGCGAGGTCGCGCTGCCGGCGCTGGAGCAGGACCGGGTCGCCGATGCCCAGGATCCGCTTGGCCGCGATGGCCACGGGGTCCACCGGGCTCGCCGAGGCGAGGTGCAGGGTCCACGGGTCGAGGTCGACGACCCCGAGGCACTGCGCGGACACCAGCAGCTCGACGCGGTGCGAGCGGCCGAAGCCCGGCAGGCCGAGGCGCTCGAAGGCACGGTCGTAGCGGTTCTGCGGCGTCCATGTGGCCTCGCCGGTGAGCGAGGCCACCTGTCCGCCATGCCGCTCGGCCCACGCCCGGTAGGCCGCCGGCGCCGCGTCGCCGCGCTTGGGGTCGTACGCCGTCCGCGGGCCCACGGCGGCGCCGTCGAGTGACGGCATCTCGCCCGAGGCCCACGAGGTGCGCACGGCACGGATGCCGGAGAAGGGATCCTCCACGTCCTCCAGCGGCGAGAGGAAGGCGATGAGGAACGCCAGCCACGCGGCCTCCTCGCGGTCCTCGGCGCTCGCCACCTCGGCGTAGAGACCGGGCGGGTCCTCGGAGAGCTGGCGCAGCCTGGCCGCCGAGAACGCCAGCTCGTCGGCCAGCCGGGCGGCATCGGCGCTGGCTCGCAGCCCCGGCACGAGGTCGTGCTCGTAGCCGTCCTCGGCGGCGCGCTGCATGCGCCGCACCACCATGCCCGACGAGGTGGCCTTGCGCGGCCCGCGCGCCGGCTTCGACCCCGCGGGGCGCGGCTCCCGCCGGGCCACCGACCGGGTCGGGGACGCCGCGACCCGCGACTTCTTCGAGCAGATCGGGCAGTTCTCGGCGAGCCGGCCGTGGCGGCAGAAGGTGGGCACGCCCCCCAGTCTACGAGTGGCCTCCGGGGCCGCCCCGGAACGACGGCGGGCGCCCGCATGGGGCGCCCGCCGGCACAGCAGAGCGGGGGTCCGCCCCTAGGGGCGGCAGCGGGCCTTCTTGCGCTTCTTGACGATGTCGTACCCGATGCGGGGCGTCGAGTCCGGGTTGATCAGGCCGGCGTCGAAGTCGTTCGTCGAGTCAGCGCCGTTGAACTGGTAGATGTACAGGCGCTTGATCTGCTTGAACTTCTTGGTCATGTAGAACATGCACTTCAGCGCCTTGGCGGCCTTGGCCTCGCCGAACTCCACCCCGCGGAGCTTCAGCTGACCGCCGGTCTCCGTCAGCCAGATCTGCGCGTGCTTGCGGTGGCCGATGGTCTTGATGAGCCGCTTGGTCCGCGACGTGGACCCGCGGTTCGTGTCGCTGTAGTTGTGGATGCCCCAGTACTTGGGGAACGGCTTGGCGTAGTGCTTGAAGCGGCGGATGTAGCCGACCGCACCAGCCGGGTTGGAGCCGTCGAGGATGTCGAGGCCGACGATGCGGTGGCCCCGGAAGACCTTGCGGGCGGCCTTGTAGTACTTCGCGACGAGCTTGGCCCCGGTCTTGCTGTGGCAGATCTTCGCCGGCTGGCCCTCCATGCGGCCCTTCGCCTGGCAGACGTTGACCTCGTTCCAGGGCGAGACGTCGTTGATGTACCGGTGGTACTTGCGCTTGACCTTCGTGATCATGCGCTTGTACTTCTTGACGCTCGGCGCCTTCTTGTACTGGCGGTGCTTGTGGATCCGGCTGTGCTCGAAGGACAGCAGCGTCTTCTGGTGCGCGGCCTTGGCGGCCTTGAGCCAGGTCTCCATCAGCGCCCGCTGCGCGGGGTCCTTCATCACGTCGTACGGCGCGATGTACCGCGCCACCTTGAGCTTGAGCGGCGCGAAGAGCGGGTTGGTGAAGGTCGAGGCCTGCTGGTCGGAGATGCCCACGGTCACGCGGGCGGAGGCGCTGCCGGCGAACGCAGCGGCAAGCACGGCGCAGGACAGCATGCAGGTGAGAGCGAGACGTCGCACGGTGGCGGAGGGCTCCTGGTCGGCGTCGGGGTGACGGTGGGCGAGCACGCCGGTCGACGCACTCGGGAGGCAGACAGCGTAGCCACGCTGGAAGTTGCGCTCCGGTCTACGGGAGGTCTCGGCTCAGACGGCCGCGGCTACGAGCGCCGGAGTCCGCCGATGAACACCGCGGCCAGCGCCTCGGTGGCGCGCTCGGGGTCCGGCGGGTCCCCGTCGAGCATGCGCGTGCCGACCTCCAGGGCCGCGCCGACCATCGCCGCGGCGACGTACTCGACGTCGTGATCGGCCACCAGCCCCGCCTCGACGGCCGCTCGCAGGTCCTCGGCCAACTCGTCGGCCCCCGCGACCAGCGACGGCTCGTCGAACATCGCGCGGATCGTGCCGGCGTTGCGCCGCAGCAGCTCGGACATCGTTCGATCTTCGAGCAGGTAGTCGAAGTAGGCCCGGAAGCCGTCGCGCACGAACGCCTCCGGCGTACGGGCCTCGCGCCGGGCCGCGCGCACGCGCACGCGAGCCTCGCCCGCCGACTCCTCGACCAGCGCCACGAGCACCGACTGCTTGTCGGGGAAGTAGTTGTAGAAGGTCCCGGTCGCCAGCTCCGTGCGCCGCACGATGTCCCGCACGGTCGCGGCGCCGAAGCCGATGTCGGCGAACACCTCGCGGGCCGCGGCCAGGATCGCCGCGCGGTTCGCCTGCTTGGTGGCCTCCCGCTTGCCGCCGGCGAGCTCCAGCGCGGTCCCGCGGCCGCCCGCGGCCGATGCCTGGCCGGCCGTCACGCGGCGACGGCCTTCGCGCCGGGCGCGGTCCGGGGCTCGTCCTTGGCCCGCCGCGGCACCGGCAGCTCGTGGCCGCGGGCGGCGGCCCGCTCCGCGCCGGCGCGGCGCTCCTGCGCGAGGTCGCGCAGGTAGTCGTCGAAGTCGACCTGGATCGTGTGGCGCTTGGACGTGACGTAGCGCTTCTGCATCGCCGCCATGTCGGCCCGGATGTCGGCGAGCAGGTCGCCGCGGGACGGCAGCGCGTAGCGGCCGCGCAGGTAGTCGGCCAGCCACTGGCCCTGCGCCTCCGCCAGCGGCATGACCGCGCCCAGCGGCTGCAGCAGCCCCACGAACGCGAGGTCGGCGTGGTCCGGGTGGAAGACCCGGCGGAAGAGCTCGATGTGATTGTCCGGCGCGGCGATGAAGTCCGCGTCGAAGAACGGGAACGTGATCTTGTAGCCGGTGCAGTACACGACGACGTCGACCTCGGCACGCGAGCCGTCGTCGAACTCGACGAACCCGCCGTCGAGGCGGCGGATGTTGGGCTTCGGCGTGATGCGGCCGTGCTGGATGCGGTCGAGGATCCGCCCTGAGACGGTCGGGTGCGCCTCGCCGAACTTGTGGTCGGGCTTGGGCAGGCCGTACTTCGTCAGGTCACCGGTCTGCATGCGGATCAGCCGCCCCATCAGCGCCTGGCGGATCTTGAACGGGACGCGCGGGTCGTTGGGCAACTGGTCGGTCGGCCGGCCGAGGACGTACTTGGGGACGATCCACGCCCCACGGCGGGCCGCCAGGTACGTGCTCCTGGCGACGTAGCTGGACTCCACGGCGATGTCCATCGCGCTGTTGCCCATGCCGAGCACGACGACGTCGCGCCCGGCGAAGATCGAGTTGTCGACGTAGCTGTGGGCGTGCAGCTGCTCGCCCTCGAACGTGTCGGAGCCGGGGAACGCCGGCTCGGGCCAGCGCGGGTCCCAGTGGTGGCCGTTGGCGACGAGCACCACGTCGTACTCGCGGGTCTGGCCGTCGTCGGTGCGCACCTCGTACACGCCGTCGGGCCGGCGCTCCACGTGCTCGACGCGCGTGCGGAAGACGATGCGGTCGCGGAACCCGAAGTGGTCGACGTACTGGTCGAAGTACGCGGCGATCTGCGTGTGGTGCGGGTAGTCCGGGAAGTCCGCCGGCATCGGGAAGTCCGAGTACTCCATCCGCTGCCGCGACGTGTTGATGTGCAGGTCGCGGTACGCCGCCGACATCCCGTTGCGGTTGCCGAAGACCCAGTTGCCGCCCACGCGGTCCGACGCCTCGATGCAGTCGAACGGGATGCCGTGCTCGTGCAGGGCCTTCGCGACGGCGATGCCGGACGAGCCGGCACCGATCAGGCAGACGGTGGGGAGCGACATGGCCGCAGCGTCACAGAAGGTGACGCCCCCGTCAAGTTTGCCTCGCGCCGGGGCGGCGGACGCCGGCGCGCCGCTATTGACAGCCTGTCAGCACGAAAGGGGTACGGTGCTCGGCCATGTCCCGATCCATCGCCGCGCTGGCTGGGGCGCTCGCCCTCGCCCTCCCGGCCACCGCGAGCGCGTCCGACTACGCCGGCACCGCGCTCAACATCATCCCGTCCGGCCAGTCAGGGGCCGTGCCGGCGCCAGCCGGCGCCGACGAGCAGGCCAAGATGTACGCCGGCCTCACGCCGCTCTACGACCAGGTCACCGAGGGCGACCTGACCAAGTACTACAAGTCCGAGCGCCTGACCGCGAGCGACTCGTGCCCGTGCACCACCGAGGAGGTGCCGCACAAGGGCGTCACGATCACGCGCGACCGCTTCGGCGTCCCGCACATCACCGCCAAGTCCCGCGACGCGCTGACGTGGGCGACCGGCTGGGTCCTCGAGGAAGACCGCTCGCTGCTGCTGTCGATCGGCCGCTACCCGGCCCGCCTGGCGGCGATCGACGCGCCGAACACCAACGCCTTCAGCCTCGTGACGTCGGTCAAGCCCGTGGTCCCGTCCAAGCAGGTCGAGCGGATCATCGGTCGCCAGACGAAGGTCCTGCGCCACACCAAGGGCGGCCGCGCGCTGCTGCACGACATCGACGTCTACGTCAAGGGCATCAACGCCCGCCTGCGCGCCGAGAAGTCCAAGGAGAAGCCGTGGACGCGCGTCGACATCTACGCCATCAACGCGCTCGTCGGCCAGATCTTCGGCCAGGGCGGCGGTGACGAGATCCGCCGCTCCGAGCTCTTCAGCGGCCTGATCGACCGGCTGGGCGCCGCCAAGGCGTCGCCGCTGTTCGACGACCTCTCGGAGCACAACGACGCCGACGCGCCGAACACGACCGAGCAGCGCTTCCCGTACCTGCCGATCCCGAACCGGGCGACCGGCAACCGCCAGATCGACGCCGGCTCGTTCAAGCCCGCCACCAGCGGCAACGACCTCGCCAAGGCCGCCGCCGTCCGGACGCCGGGCCCCGAGCACATGTCGAACTTCCTCATGGTCGCGGCCAACCGCTCGACCAACGGCCACCCGATCTTCGTGGCCGGCCCGCAGATCGGCTACTACTACCCCGGCCTGACGCTCGAGATGGACCTCAAGGCGCCGGGCATGCAGTCCCGCGGCGCGACCGCGCCCGGCTTCCCGGGCAACATCCTCATCGGCCGCGGCCAGGACAACGCCTGGACGCTCACGTCGGCCGGCTCGGACAACATCGACCACTACGTCGAGACGCTCTGCGGCGGCAGCACCACGCGCTACCGCTACAAGGGCAAGTGCCGGAAGATGCACGTCGTCCACGCGGGCACGGTCGCCGGCAAGCAGCTCACCTACCGCACGACCGTCCACGGGCCGGTCGTCGGCTACGCGACGTCCAAGGGCGTCAAGGTGGCGATCTCGCGCAAGCGCTCGACGTTCGGCAAGGACATCCTGTTCCAGCTGCCGTTCCGCGACATGACGCTCAACCGCGTCCATGACGCCAAGCAGTTCATCCACTCGTTCGAGAAGTCGCCGTTCACCTTCAACGCCGGCTACGCCGACGATCGCGACATCGCGTTCTACTCGGCCGGCAGGCTGCCCATCCGGGCCAAGGACGTCGACCCGCGCCTGCCCACCAACGGCAACGGCCACCACGAGTGGCGCGGCTGGCTGGCGCCGGCCAAGCACGCCCACGCGATCAACGCGCCCGACGGCACGCTGGTCAACTGGAACAACCGGCCGTCGGCCGGCTGGGGCGCGGCCGACGACAACTGGGAGTACGGCTCCGTGCACCGCGTGCAGATGCTCGACGCCGGGCTCGCGCGCAGCGAGAAGCACACGCCGGCGTCGGTCGTGGCGGCGATGAACCGCGCGGCGACCACCGACCTCCGGGTCGAGGACGTGCTGCCGGTCGTCGAGCAGGTGCTGCGCACCGGCCCGGCGCCCAGCGACCGCGACGCGCGCCTGCTGGACCTCATCGACCAGTGGCGGAACGCCGGCCCCGGCTGGCTGGACCGCGACGGCAACGGCAAGGTCGACAACCCGGCCGCCGCCATCGTCCAGGCGCTGTACCCGAAGGTGGCCGACGCGGTGATGGGCCCGGTGCTCGGCCCGCAGCTGCCGGAGCTCAAGCAGCTCGTGGGCGACAACGCCGATCCCGACAGCGACTTCACCGGCGGCATGACCGGCTACGTCGTCAAGGACCTGCAGCGCCTCCTCGGCCAGGACGTCAAGTCGCCGTTCCACACGCGGTTCTGCGGCGGCGGCGACCTGGCCGCGTGCCGGACGGCGCTCTGGCAGGCCGTCACCGCCACCGGCGACGAGCTGGCCAAGGCGCAGGGCAACGAGGACCCGGCGGCATGGACGATCGACGAGCCGATCATCCGCTTCCAGCCGCTGGGGACGCCGACGATCCCGTTCACCAACCGCCCGAGCGGGATCCAGCAGGTGCTCACCTTCACCGGCCACCGGCCGGCGCAGCCAGGCGCCGTGGCGGCTGAGGACGTTGGGCCCGAAGTGCCCGACCGGGCAGCCGCGGGTCCACTCCTCGGTCGTCCAGTCCTTCTCGACGAACTCGATCGGGTCGCGGGCCCGCTCGTCGCCGGTGAACCGCACGAAGTCGTCGAGCACGCGCGCCCGCCGCTCGCCGGCCGGCAGCCTGGCCCACTCGTCGTGCAGGCGACCGCCGATGAACGAGAAGAAGACGCCGACGCTGGCGTCGGGCGGGCTGTTGTCGTACGGCACCCGCGCGAGCCCGGTGTCGCTCACGCCCTGCCCGCTGAGGCCCGCCTCGCGCCAGAACGGCGTCGGGTAGACCGCCTCGACCTTCGTCAGCGATCCCGGCGTCATCGCCTGCAGCACGCGCCGCTTGCCGTGCGGCAGCGCCGGGGCGAAGGCGATGCGGGCCGCCAGCACCGGCGGCACCGCCACGATCGCGCGCTTCGCGTGCACCACCCGCCGGCCGGCGACCACGCGGACGCCGTCGTGGTGTTGCACGATGCGATGGACCGGGGTCTCGAGCACCACGCGCGAGCCGAGGGCGTCGGCGACCCGCTCGGGGATGACCGCCGAGCCGCCGACGATCCGGCGCTCCTGCGCGCCGCCGCCGGTGGCGATCAGCCGGGCGAACGACCCGGGCGTCTTCGCGTCGCCCGCTGCGGCGACGTACTGCGCGGCGTACAGCAGCGAGAGCTGCTCGGGGTCGGCGCCCCAGATGGCCTGGCAGACGGCGTCCATGACCGCGCGCGCCTTGGTGCTCGGCACGCGCGCGTCGAGCCAGGTCCCGAGCGTCTGGCGGTCGAGCTGGCGGGCGCGCTTGGACCGCCATGGCGCGGCGACGCCGACCTCCTTGCCGAGCTCGTCGAGCTGCAGCGCGGCGCCCAGCGCCTTGAGCACCTCGTCGTCCTTGGGGATGCCGATCGCGGCCGGGTACAGCGACCGCCGGCCCCCGGCGACGAACGCGTTGGAGCCCTCGTTGTAGACCGGGAACGTCTCGGCGCCGACCGCGTCGGCGAGCGCGAGGATCCGGTCCTGCGTGGGGCCGACGAACTCGGCGCCGACCTCCGCGATCGCCGCGCCGCCGACGATGGTGGCGTTCTGGACGCGGCCGCCCACGCGGTCGCGCGCCTCGAGGACCAGCACCGAGTGCCCCCGCGCGCGCAGCCGGCGGGCCGCCGTCAACCCGGCCAGCCCGGCGCCGACCACCACGACGTCGACCTTCTTGGCGGGCGGGCGGGCGAGCGCGGCGGCCGGCCCATCCAGAGCGGCCAGGGCGGCACCGGCCGCCCCGCTCTGGAGCAGGCGCCGGCGGGTCAGGCGGGGCTGGTGGGACATCGGCGGACCGTACCGGTCGGCACGGCGCCGATGCGAGCGCCGACCGGCGGTCAGTCCTCGATGGTGAGGGCGCCCTGAGGGTGCAGCGGCGGGCCCTCGGGGCCCTCGTCGGCGTCGTGCACGTTGCCGGCCAGGACCGGCTCGTGCGCGGCGCCCGCCAGCTCGTGGAGATACCGGTCGGCCATCCGGGCGGCCTGGCGGCCCTCGTTGATCGCCCACACGACCAGCGACTGGCCGCGGCGCGCGTCGCCGGCGGCGAAGACGCCCTTGACCGACGTCTCGTACACCGGCGCCTTGACGTTGCCGCGGCCGTCGAGGTCGACGCCGAGCTGCTCGACGATCCCCACGTGCTCGGGGTGCAGGAAGCCCATGGCCAGCAGGACCAGGTCGGCCTCCATCTCGCCCTCGGTGCCGGCGACCGGCGCGAACGGCGGCGCGTCGGCGGCCTGGGCGTAGTGCAGGCGGGCGACCCTGCCGTCGTCGCCCGAGAAGTGGGTGGTGACCATGGAGTACTCCTGCTCGCCCTTGCCGATGGCGTGGGCCTCCTCCATGGCGTACGACAGGCGGAACTTCGCCGGCCAGAGCGGCCACGGCGTGCGGTCGTCGGGACGGCTCTGGGGCGGCTCGGGCAGCAGCTCGAGCTGCGTGACGCTCAGGGCGCCCTCGCGCATCGAGTGCGCGACGCAGTCGGCGCCGGTATCGCCGCCGCCGATCACGATCACGCGCTTGCCCGCCGCGGTGATGCGGGGCAGCGCCTCCACCTCGGCGGAGCGCGGCGCCGACGGCGCCGGGCCCTCGGCGTCGGCGATCGCGCGGTTGCGCCCGTAGAGGTAGTCCATCGCGAAGTGGATCCCGTCGAGCTGACGGCCGTCGACCGGCAGGTCGCGCGGGACGCGCGAGCCGATCGTCAGGACGACGGCGTCGAACTCGCCGCGCAGCTCGTCGGCGGTGACGTCGCGGCCGACGTCGACGCCGCAGCGCACCTCGACGCCCTCGGCGCGCAGCTGGTCGAGCCGGCGCTCGACGACCCACTTCTCGATCTTGAAGTCCGGCACGCCGAAGCGCACGAGGCCGCCGGCGGACTCGTCGCGCTCGAAGAGCACGACGCGGTGGCCGGCGCGGCGCAGCTGCTGCGCGGCGGCCATGCCCGCCGGTCCGGCGCCGATGACCGCCGCGCTGTGCCCGGTCTCCTGGGCGGGCGGCTGCGGCGCCACCCAGCCCTCGTCCCACGCGCGCTCGATGATGGCGTGCTCGATCTGCTTGATCGTGACGGCCTCGCCCTCACGGATCTCCAGGACGCACGCGGCCTCGCACGGCGCCGGGCACAGCCGCCCCGTGAAGTCGGGGAAGTTGTTCGTCGCGTGCAGCTGGCGGATCGCGTCCTCCCACCGCTGGTGGTAGACGAGGTCGTTCCAGTCGGGGATCAGGTTCCCGAGCGGGCAGCCGTTGTGGCAGAACGGCACGCCGCACTCCATGCAGCGCGCGCCCTGGGCGCCGAGCTCCTCGTCGGAGCGCCGGACCATGAACTCCTTGAAGTCGCCGACGCGCTCCTGCGGATCGCGGTACGGGATGCCCGACCGGTGGATCTTCAGGAAGCCTCCGAGCTCACCCATGGCCTACTCCCCCTCTCCGGTGCGGACATCCGGTTCGCCGACGACGTCGACCGCGACGCCGGCGAACTCCTCGACGGTCGGCGCGGCCTGCTCGTGGCCGGCGGCCTGCTCGGCGAGCACCCGCTTGTAGTCGGCGGGGAAGACCTTGACGAAGCGGTCGAGGGCGGCATCGAAGTCGTCGAGCACGCGCCGTGCGACGGTGGAGCCCGTGCGCTCGGCGTGCTCGGCGACGAGCGCCCGCAGGCGCTCGGCGTCGTCGTCGTCGAGCTCCTCGAGCTGGTCGAGCATCGTCGGGTTCACGCGCGAGCGGAAGGCGCCGTCCTCGTCGAGGACGTAGGCCAGGCCGCCGCTCATGCCCGCCGCGAAGTTCCGGCCGGTCGGGCCGAGGACGACGACGGTGCCGCCCGTCATGTACTCGCAGCCGTGGTCGCCCACGCCCTCGATGACGGCGCTGGCACCCGAGTTGCGGACCGCGAAGCGCTCGCCCGCGAGGCCGCGGAAGAACGCCTTGCCCGACGTCGCGCCGTAGAGCACGGTGTTGCCGACGATCACGTTGTCCTCGGGCTCGAACGTCACGCCCTCGGGCGGACGGACGGCGACCGTGCCGCCGGACAGGCCCTTGCCCGTGTAGTCGTTGGCGTCGCCGTGCAGCGTGAAGGTCACGCCCGGCGCCAGCCATCCGCCGAAGCTCTGGCCGGCCGAGCCGGTCAGGTGCACGGCGATGCTGCCCTCGGGCAGGCCCTCGCGGCCGTGGAGCTCCGCGATGCGGCTCGACAGCATGCCGCCGACGCAGCGGTTGACGTTGCGCACGCCGAGGTCGATGCGGACGTGGTCCTCGCCACCCTCGATGACGGGGCGCGCACGCTCGAGCAGCTGATGGTCGAGCGCGTCGTCGAGCACCGGCGGCGGCGGCTGCGTGCGGTGCCGCGGCGCGTCGGCCGGCACGTCGTGCGGGAACGTGAGCAGGTGCGTCAGGTCGATCCCGCGGGCCTTCCAGTGCTCGATGGCGTCGTCGGCCTCGAGCAGGTCGACGCGGCCGATCAGCTCCTCGAACGTGCGCACGCCGATCGAGGCCATGATCTGCCGCACCTCCTCGGCCACGAAGAAGAAGAAGTTGACGACGTGCTCGGGCGTGCCCTTGAAGCGCTTGCGCAGCTCCGGGTCCTGCGTCGCGATGCCGACCGGGCAGGTGTTGAGGTGGCAGGCGCGCATCATGATGCAGCCGGTGGCGATCAGCGGGGCCGTCGAGAAGCCCATCTCGTCGGCGCCGAGCATGGCCGCGATGGCCACGTCACGGCCGGTCTTCAGCTGGCCGTCGGTCTGCACGACGATGCGCGAGCGCAGGTCGTTCTTGAGCAGCGTCTGCTGGGTCTCGGCGAGGCCGATCTCCCACGGCGCGCCGGCGGACACGATCGAGCTCAGCGGCGAGGCGCCGGTGCCGCCGTCGTGGCCGGCGATGACGACGTGGTCGGCGTTGGCCTTCGCCACGCCCGCGGCGACGGTGCCGACGCCGACCTCGGCCACGAGCTTGACCGAGACCTGCGCCTTGGGGTTGGCGCAGCGCAGGTCGTAGATGAGCTGCTTGAGGTCCTCGATCGAGTAGATGTCGTGGTGCGGCGGCGGCGAGATCAGGCCCACGCCCGGCGTCGTGTGGCGCACCGAGCCGATGTAGCGGTCGACCTTGTGGCCGGGCAGCTGGCCGCCCTCGCCGGGCTTGGCGCCCTGGGCCATCTTGATCTGCAGCTGGTCGGCGTTGACCAGGTAGTGGATGGTCACGCCGAAGCGACCGGAGGCCACCTGCTTGATGGCCGAGCGGCGCAGGTCGCCGTTCTCGTCGGGGACGAAGCGCCGCGGGTCCTCCCCGCCCTCGCCCGTGTTCGAGCGGCCGCCGAGGCGGTTCATGGCGATGGCGAGGTTCTCGTGGGCCTCGGTGGAGATCGACCCGAGCGACATCGCGCCGGTGGCGAAGCGCTTGACGATCTCCTTGGCCGGCTCGACCTCCTCGAGCGGCACCGGCTCGAGGTCCTGGCGGATCTTCAGCAGGCCCCGGAGCGTCGCCTTGCGCGTGGCGTGCTCGTTGACCATCCGCGAGTACTCGTCGTACTTGTCCTGGGCGCCGCCGTTCGTGTCCCGGACGGCGTGCTGCAGCGCCGCGATGGTCTCCGGGTTCCACATGTGGTGCTCGCCGTCGCGGCGCCACGCATACACGCCGCCGACCGGCAGCAGCTCGTCCGAGGGGGCGGCCGGAAGGCCGTATCCGCGCTGATGGCGGTCCAGCGCCTCCTGGGCGAGCGCCTCGAGGCCCACGCCGCCGATGCGCGATGCGGTGCCGCAGAAGTGCTTGTCGATCAGCGCCTTCTCGAGGCCGACGGCCTCGAAGATCTGCGCGCCGCAGTAGGACTGGATCGTCGAGATCCCCATCTTGGAGATCGTCTTGAGCAGGCCCTTGCCGATCGCCTTGACGACGTGGCGCTCGGCCTCGTCGGAGGAGTCGACGCCCGCGATGAACCCCTCGGCGACGAGCTGGTCGACGCTCTCGAAGGCCAGGTACGGGTTGATGGCGCTGGCGCCGTAGCCGATCAGCGTGGCGAAGTGGTGCACCTCGCGCGGCTCGCCCGACTCCAGCACCAGGCCGGTCTGCAGGCGCGTGCCCTCGCGGACGAGGTGGTGATGGACCGCGGCGACCGCCAGCAGCGACGGGATCGCCGCGCGGCGCCGGCCGACGGCGCGGTCGCTGAGGATCAGGACGTTGACCCCGGCGGCCACCGCGTCGTGGGCCTCGTCGCAGATGTCGGCCAGCCGGCGCCGCAGTCCGTCGACGCCGTCCTGCACCGGCCAGGTGATGTCGATCGTGTGCGAGCGGAACCACGGGTGGTCGACGCTGCGAAGCGTCTCGAGCTCGTGGTTGCGCAGGATCGGCTGGCTCATGACCAGCTGGCGCGCGTGCTCGGGGGCCTCGTCGAGGAGGTTGCCCTCGGCGCCCACGCCGGTGCCGAGCGACATGACGATCGACTCGCGGATCGGGTCGATCGGCGGGTTGGTGACCTGCGCGAAGAGCTGCTTGAAGTAGCTGAACAGCGGCGGGCGCTGGTCGGAGAGGACCGCCAGCGCGGCGTCGTTGCCCATCGACCCGATCGGCTCCTCGCCGGCCTTGGCCATGGGCGACATGAGGACCCGCAGGTCCTCCTGGCTGTAGCCGAAGGCGAGCTGCAGGCTGCGCAGCGGCTGGGTCAGCGGCTTGGCGTCGTGGACGGGCAGGTCGTCGAAGCGGACGACGTTCTCCTCGAACCAGCGGCCGTACGGCTGCGCGGTCGAGACCTGCTCCTTGACCTCGTGGTCCTCGACGATGCGGCCGGCCTCGAGGTCGACGAGGAAGAGCTTGCCCGGGGCGAGGCGGCCGAGCCGGACGACCTCGTCGGGCGCCACCGGCAGCATGCCGGTCTCGGACCCGAGCATGACGTAGCCGTCCTTGGTCTCCGTCCAGCGGCCGGGGCGCAGGCCGTTGCGGTCCAGCGTGGCGCCGACGACCGTGCCGTTGGTGAAGCAGACCGACGCCGGCCCGTCCCACGGCTCCATCAGGCAGGAGTGGAACGCGTAGAAGCCCTTGAGGTGCTCGGGCAGGTCGTCCCGGTCGGCGTAGGCCTCCGGGATCATCATCATCACCGCGTGCGGCAGGGAGCGCCCGGCCAGCATCAGCAGCTCGAGGACGTTGTCGAACGTGGCGGAGTCCGAGCCGCCCGGGCGGACGATCGGCATGACCTTCTGGAGGTCGAGGCCGAACAGCTCGGAGGCCAGCTGCGACTCGCGGGCGCGCATCCAGTTCGCGTTGCCCATGAGCGTGTTGATCTCGCCGTTGTGGGCGATGACCCGGAACGGGTGCGCGAGATCCCAGCTCGGGAAGGTGTTCGTCGAGAAGCGGCTGTGGACGAGGGCCAGGGCGGACCCGAAGCGTTCGTCGGCGAGGTCCGGGTAGAAGCGCCGCAGCTGATGCGAGATCAGCATGCCCTTGTAGACGCAGGTGCGTGAGGAGAAGCTCGGCGCGTAGAAGTCGGGGCCGGCGGCCAGCTCCGCGATCCGGCGGATCACGTAGAGCTTGCGCTCGAAGGCGTCCTGGTCGCCGGCGAAGCCCTCGCCCGCGCCGATGAACAGCTGGCGGATGTGCGGCCGCGACTGGCCGGCGGTCTCGCCGACGTGGTCGACGTCGACCGGGACGTCGCGCCAGCCGAGGACCTCCTGGCCCTCGATGCGGACGTTGAGCTCCAGCAGGTCCTCGATCTTGCGGCGCTGCGCTTCGTCGCGCGGCAGGAAGCAGACGCCCACGCCGTACTGGCCGCGCGGGGGCAGCTCGAAGTCGAGCACGCCGCGGAAGAACGCGTCGGGGACCTGCACGAGGATGCCCGCGCCGTCGCCCGTGCGGATGTCGGCGCCCTCTGCACCGCGGTGCTCGAGGTTGTCGAGCGCCGTCAGCGCGCGCTCCACGACGCCGTGGTCGGGCTGGTTGTCCAGCCGCGCGACCATCGCGACGCCGCAGGCGTCGTGCTCGTAGCGGGGGTCGTACAGGCCGTCGGCCTGAGGCAGTGCGTGGATCGTCATAGGTGTCCCGGGCGGCCGAGGGGCACGGGGCTTGGACGAATCGGCCGGGTGCCGCCCGGCCCCCGCTCCAAGCCGGTGAGGAAGCGGCAGAGTAGCAAGCGACCCCTGGTCAGGACAGCTGTACGCGATCACATACACCGTTCGGCGGACCGTGGCGCGGACGGACGGGAGCCACAGGCGCAAAGGTCTATGCTCCCTCCAGGAACGCGTCGTCGAGCTGCGACTAGGACGGCGCCGTGCCGGGCATATGCGTGCCACGACCACGCGGGGCGGGGATGCCCCGGCGTGATCACGATCAGGAGACGACCACGCCAGACTTCGAGCTCACCCTGCCCGCGAGGGCCGAGAACGTCGCCGTGGTCCGTCATGCCTTCGGCGGCCTCGGCGACGCGCTGGACGTGCCCGACCACGCGCTGGCCGACGTCAAGCTCGCCGTCACCGAGGCCTGCACCAACGTGGTCGTCCACGCCTATCCGGAGGGTCCCGGGCCGATGTCGGTGTCCGCGGACCTCGACGGAGGGTCTCTCACCGTGATCGTCAGCGACGAGGGCCGCGGCATCCTTCCGCGGCCCGACAGCCCCGGCCTCGGCCTCGGCCTGCCGCTGATCGCGACGCTCGCCTCGTCGCTGGAGCTCGGCACCAACGAGGCCAACCAGACCGAGGTCCGCATGACCTTCGACGTCGACCACGCCGCGAGGAACGCATCCGCGTGAGCGCCGACGTGTCGACCACCAGCGAGGCCACCGTCACCGTCGGCCGGCCGGAGCTGCTCGGCCCGGTCCTTGGACGCGTGGTGGGCATGCTCGCCGCGCGCGCGCAGTGCCCGATCGATCGGCTCGACGACGCGCTGCTGCTGACCGACGCCGTGGCGGCGCACGCGCCCGGCCACGCCGACGGCGGGCAGGTGACCGTCCACGTCCACGCCGAGACGGGAGGGCTGTCGCTGCGCGTCGGCGAGCTGACCGCCAACGGCCCCGAGCAGCTGCTGGAAGCGGCGTCCCTCCCCGGTGTCGGCAACGTGTTCGAGCGCGTGGCCGACGATGTGCGCGTGGAGGGCACCGAGCTCGTCCTGCACCTCGCGTTCCGCGGATGACGGCGCCCATCGTCCAGGGCTTCGCCGAGCTCACGCTCGAGGCCCACGACCGCGACGTGCTCGAGCGCTTCTACGTCGACCTGCTCGGGCTGGAGGTCCTCGCGCGCGAGGACGACCGGACCTGGCTGGCCGCCGGCGAGCGCGCGCGCCTGGGCCTCTGGCTCCCCGGCGAGAAGGAGTTCGACGACGAGGGCGGCCGCCACGTGCACTTCGCCTTCTCGGCGGCTCCAGGGCGCCTCGACGCCCTGCGCGAGCGGCTGCGCCATGCGGGAGTCGAGCACCGGGGGCCGGTCGAGCACCCGGGCGGCGACCGGTCGCTGTACGTCGAAGACCCCGAGGGCAACGTCGTCGAGGTCTGGGACTTCTTCCATCGCGGTGAGGGCCGTCGGGAGGGCGCCGAGGCGCTCGCCGACGAGGCTGCCGCTGCCGATGCGTCACACTAGGGGATCAGATGCCACCGGAATTCGCTCTCACCCAGGACTCCGTCGACGACGCGACGCAGGTGGTCGCCGTCCGCGGCGAGATCGACCTGTTCACCGCGCCCGAGCTGAAGTCCGCGCTCGGAACGGCCATCGAGGGTGGCAAGTCGCGGATCGTGGTCGACCTCGAGGAGACCACGTTCCTGGACTCGACGGCCCTCGGCGTGCTGATCGGCACGGTCAAGCGCCTGCGCGCCCGCGACGGCCGCCTGACCATCGTCAACGTCGATCAGAACATCGCCAAGACGTTCGAGATCACCGGCCTCGACCAGATCTTCACGATCCGCGCCTCGCGCGAGGACGCGATCGCGGCGCTGGACGAGGAAGAGGCGCCCACGTCGTAGCCGCCCGGGGTCAGGCGGCGTCGGCGAGGTCGTCGCCGCCGGGCGCCTGCAGCGACGGACCGTCCTGGCCGGTCAGCAGCTCCAGCACGGCTGCCTCGACCTCGCCCTGGATCGCCGTCCCCGCCCCCTCGCTCGCCAACTGCGGCAGCGTGCCGGCGATGGTGATCCCGTCCTGGTAGCGCTCGAAGGTGCGCGGATCGATGTAGGAGGCCCGCGCGACGGCGGGCGTGTTGCCGAGGTAGAAGGCGACCTCCTTGACCACGCGCGTCATCGCGCGCTTGCGCGCCGTCTTGGTGTCCGGCACGGGGCTGACCGCCAGCCCGACCGCGGCGAGCACGGTCGCGCCCCACGTGCGGAAGTCCTTGGCGCTGACGTCCTCCCCGGTCGCCGCCTTCAGCCAGGCGTTGATGTCGGTGGACTTGACGTCGGTCCAACGACCGCGGGGCGGGTGGGTCCGGTACGCCAGCAGCTCGTCGCCGCCCCCGCGCCGGCGCTTGAGCGCGTGCAGGTCGTCGGCCATGCCGGGGTCGACGATCGCCTGCACGCGCCGCTTGCCGTGCTTGGCCGGGTAGTCGAACAGCAGCGTGTCGCCGTCGACGCGGCAGTGGCGCTTCTTCATCGTCGCCAGGCCGTAGGTCTCGTTGGTGACGGCGTAGTCCTCGGAGCCGATGCGGAAGAAGCCGCGGTCCAGGAGCCGCACGGCGAGCGCGAGGACGTGCTCGAACGACAGGTCGCCGAGCGCCAGCCCCGCTTCCACCCGCTCGCGCAGCCGTGGCAGCGTGCGGGCGAAGACGACCATGTCCTCGAACTTCGCCTGATCGCGCCGCGCCCGCCAGCGCGGGTGGTAGAGGTACTGCTTGCGGCCCTTCTGGTCGACGCCCGTGGCCTGGATGTGGCCGCCGGGATAGGGGCAGATCCAGACCTCCTGCCACGCCGGCGGGATGACCAGCTCGTTGACGCGCTGGAGCACCGCCGGGTCGTCGACCCGCACGCCGTCGGCGTCGAGGATCGAGAAGCCGCGGCCGCGACGGACGCGCCGCAGCCCCGGGCCCGAGCAGTCGACGCGGCGCAGGCGGGGCGTGGCGGAGGGCTGAGCGGCCATGTGGGCCGGGAGTACCCGCCGCGGGCGACGCCCACGTCCAGCGCGTCGCGGTTGGCGTGATCAGCTCTTGGACTTGGCCTTCGGCTTGGCCTTGGCCGGCGCGCGCTTGCGCGCCGGCTTCTTGGCCGGGGCCTCGCCGGTGCGCTCGCGCACGGCGTCGAGGCTGGCCTTCAGCGCGCTCATGAGATCCGGGACCGGCGCCGCCTCCTCGGGCTCGGGCGCGACCTGGACCTCCTCGCCGGCGGCCTTGCGCTCGATGAGCTGGAGGACCGCCTCGCGGTAGGTGTCGTGGTACTTCTCCGGCTCGAAGTCGCCGGCCAGCGACTCGACCAGCTGCTTGGCGATGTCCAGCTCGCGGTCGCGCATCTCGACGTCCTCGGCGGCCGGGACGTCCTCGATCCGAGCGGGGTCGACGACCTCGTCGGCGAACAGCATCGTGGCCATGCCGAGCACGTCGCCCATCGGCCGGATCGCCACGAGGCTCTCCTTCTGCCGGATGACGACCTTGGCGATCGCGACCTTCTCGGTCTCGCGCATCGCCTCGAGCAGCAGGCGGTAGGGCTTGGCCCCGCCCGGCCCCGGGGCGAGGTAGTACGGGTGGTCGTAGAAGATCGGGTCGATGTCGGCGAGGTCGACGAAGTCCTCGATGTCGATCGTCTTCGTCTTCTGCGGGTCGAGCGCCTCGAGCTCGCCCGGCTCGATGACGACGTAGCGGTCCGGGCTGAGCTCATAGCCCTTGACGAGGTCCTCGTACGGGACCTCCTCCCCCGTCGACGCGTCGACGCGCTTCTGCGCGATCCGCGAGCCGGTCGTCCGGTTGAGCTGGTTGAAGCGGACCGTCTTGCGGCTCACGGCGCTGTAGAGCCGCACGGGCACGGTCACGAGCCCGAAGCTGATGGCGCCGGTCCAGATCGAACGGGGCATGGACCGGCAAGTGTGCCCTACGAGGCGTGGTCTTGACACGCCTCGCAGGGGAACTTGCGTGCGCCGCTACGCGGTGCTCTGCGACTTCTCGAAGCGCTCCGACGGCTTCTGGCCCTCGTGCGGGCCCTCGCAGAACTCCTCGACCATCTTGGCGCAGAACGCCTTCAGGTCGTCGGGCTTGCGGCTGGTCACGAGGCCGGAGTCGACGACGACCTCCTCGTCGACCCAGGTCGCGCCCGCGTTGCGGATGTCGGTCTGCAGCGACGGCCACGACGTCAGCGTCCGCCCGCGCACGACGTCGGCCTCGACGAGCGTCCACGGGGCGTGGCAGATCGCGGCCACCGGCTTGCCGGCCTCGAAGAAGGCGCGGGCGAACCGCACGGCCTCCGGATGGGTCCGCAGGTTGTCGGGGTTGGCGACGCCGCCGGGCAGCATCAGCGCGTCGTACTCGGCGGCGTCGGCCTCGCCGACCGGCTTGTCGACGGGGAACGCGTCGGCCTTGTCCAGGTGGTTGAAGGCCTGGGCCTTCCCCGCCTCCGGGGCCAGGAGGTGCACCGTCGCACCGGCGTCCTCGAGCGCCTTGCGCGGCTCGGTCAGCTCGACCTGCTCGATGCCCTCGTTGGCGACCATGATCGCCACCGTCTTGCCATCCAGCTTGCCCGCCATGTGGGCCTCCTCCTCGGTCGTTCGTCTCGTTGGTCTCGGGGGTAGCAGTCACCACATGGCGACGACACGAAACGCGTCCCAGGGCATCCTGGCCGACGACAAGACCCAGCAGCGCGAAGAGATCATGGAGCTGCTCAAGAAGGCGTACTGGATGGAGCTCGAGACGGTGATGTCCTACATCGCCAACTCGGTCAACCCGGACGGCGTGCGGGCCCAGGAGATCATCGAATCCCTCAACGAGGACATCCAGGAGGAGCTCGGCCACGCGCAGCAGTTCGCCGCGCGGATCAAGGAGCTCTACGGCGTCGTCCCGGGCTCGCTGGAGTTCACCGCCGAGCAGACCTACCTCCAGCCGCCGGCCCAGCAGACCGACGTGGTGCACGTGATCAAGGGCGTCATCGAGGCCGAGACCGGCGCGATCGAGCACTACAACCGCATCATCGAGGTCACCGAGGGCATCGACCCCGTGACCAACGACATGGTCATCGCCATCCTCCGCGACGAGGAGGGTCACCGCCGGCTGTTCGAGGGCTACCTGCGCGAGTACGAGGTCGAGGGGCTCGCGTAGCCGATGACCGCGATCTGCGACCTGCCGCTGCTGGAGGTCCCCCAGCCGGTCGAGCCCGCCACGCCGGTCGTCCCCGAGACGCCGGCCGTGCCGGATCCCGAGCCGCCCGTGCAGCCCCACACGCCGGGTGAGCCGGTGGGACCGGACGTGCCGGAGCCCGACACCCCGCGCGAGGATCCGATCGAGCCCCCGCCGGCCCCCGGGCCGGCGGAGTAGCCGGCCGCTGCGCGTCAGGCGAACGGCGTCTCGTCGAGCCTGACGCGCAGCTCGTCGATCGAGTGGAACACCGCCGACGCGCCGGCCTCGCGCAGCTCCTCCTCGGAGAAGCCGCCGGTCAGCACGGCGATCGAGTCGATGCCGGCGCGCTTGGCGGCCTCGCAGTCCCAGACGGAGTCGCCGATCATGATCGCCGGAGCGCCGTCGAGCTTCTCGATCGCCGCGAGCACGAGGTCCGGCTCGGGCTTGGTCGCCTCCACGTCGGCCGACGTGGTCCATGCGTCGGCCAGCTCGCGCGCGTCGAGCAGATCGAGGTAGTGGTCGACCTCGTTGGCCTTGGCGCTCGAGGCGAGCACCACGCGGCGCCCGCGGTCGCGCAGGTCCTGCATCAGCGCGCGAGCGCCCCGCAGCGGCTCGACCTCCTCGATCATCGCGAGGTAGAGCGCGCCCTCGGCCGCGCGGATGTCGTCGCCCTCGCGCTCCTCGACGGCCTCGCTCAGCAGCGCCGTGACCATCTGGTCGCCGCCCATGCCGATGTGGCGGTGGATCCGCCAGATCGGGACGACATGCCCGTGCTGGCGGAACGCGCGGTACCAGGCCAGCGCGTGGTGGTAGTTGGTGTCGACGAGCGTGCCGTCGATGTCGAGGATGGCGGCGGGAGCGGGGTTCTCGGTCACCAGGCCGTCTTGCCCCGCAGGCGCCGCATCCACGCGATCCCGTACCAGAGCCACGCGAACAGGCAGGCCGATGCGGCCACGGTGATGACGGCGGTCGTGGCGTGGAACAGCACGTCGGCCAGCAGCAGCAGCGCCCCGTTCATCGCCAGCGCCAGCAGCGTCATGCCGGCGATCGCCTGCCGCGTGCCCAGATGGATGAGGTACGGCTTCTGGCCGGTGCGGAACGTCAGGCGGTGAAAGGCGGTCGGCGCCATGAGGAACGCCGCCGACGCCGCCGTCAGCAGCAGCGTGACGAAGTAGACGACGCGCTGGAAGTCGTCGATCCCCGTGAACCCGCCCTGGAACGGCACGGTGAGCAGGAAGCCGAACAGCACCTGCACGCCCGGCATGATCACGCGCAGCTCGTTGAGGAGCTCGATCAGCTCGCGGTCGAGCCGCTCGCCCTCCTCCTCGTCGCGGCGATGGTGGTCGGGCTCATGGGCTCGGCGGCGGGGCTCCCGGTTCTCCGACATCGGTCAGCCGAGCGTCCTTCCCGCCCGGCGCGAAGTCAAGCGGCCGGGCGCTCTCAGCCGGTGGGGCGCGCGGGGCGGGCGGGATCCGGTTCCGCGCTGGCGGCCAGCCGCAGCCGGGCGACCGCCTGGCGGATGAGGCGCGAGACCTGCATCTGCGAGACGCCGATGTGCTCGCCGATCTCGGCCTGCGTGAGGTCCTCCTCGAAGCGCAGGCGCAGCACCTCCCGCTCGCGCGGCGTGATCGAGCGCATGAGCTGGTCGATCGTGGCGCGCTCCTCCGCGCGCTCGTAGCCGTCCTCCGGTCCGCCGACCGTGTCGGCCAGCGTGTCGCCGGGCTCGCCGCCGGGTCCGCGCGGCGTCTCGAACGACGTGGCGTTGTAGGCCGCCGCGGCCTCCAGCGCCTCGAGCACCTGCTCCTGCGTGGTGCCGGCGCGCTCGGCGATCTCGAGGATCGACGGCTGGCGGTGCAGGTCGCGCGTCAGGTCGCCGACGGTGCGCTCGACCTTGAGCGCGAGCTCCTGGAGGTCGCGCGGCACGCGCACCGACCACGTGCGGTCACGGAAATGGCGCTTGATCTCGCCGAGGATCGTCGGCACGGCGTAGCTGGAGAACGCGACGTCGCGCGAGGCGTCGAAGCGGTCGACGGCCTTGACGAGGCCCAGCGAGGCGACTTGGAGCAGGTCGTCGAGCGGCTCGTCGGCGCGCTGGTAGCGGCGGGCGAGCTGGCGGGCGAGCGGCAGGAAGCGCTCGACCAGCGCGTCGCGCAGCGCGGGATCACCGGTCTCGGCGAGACGGAGGAAGAGGAGGCGCTCCTCGCGGATGCGGGCGACGTCGTGCATGGCGGATCGAGCACGGCGCCGGGGCGATGGGGCGCGAGACGCTCGCGAGCGGGGTCTGGGCCCGCGAGACACCGGGGTAGTATAGGGCCGTGAACGAGGCTGTTGACGGCCTGCGGATTCTCGCCGCTGACGAGGACCGCGAGGCACTCCGGCGCATCGCCGACCTCCTCGACGGCCTGGGCCACCGCGTGACCGCGACGGCCATCGACCCGGTCGAGGCCGCGGAGGCCGTCGCGCGCGAGGACCCGCAGCTCGCGGTCGTCGCCGTCCACGCCGACGACGAGCACGCGCTCGACCTCATCGACGAGATCGGCTCCTTCGCCAGCGGCCCGATCATCGCGCTGGCCGACGACGCCGACTTCGCCCGCCGCGCCGCCGCGCGCGGCATCTATGCCGCGGTGGGCGACAGCGACCCGGAGGCCCTGCAGAGCGCGATCGAGGTGGCGATGCGCCGCCACGCCGAGCACCAGGCGCTGGCGTCCGAGGTCGACCGCCTGCAGAACGCGCTCGAGCGGCGGGCCCTGATCGAGCGGTCGAAGGGCATCCTCATGGAGCGCCACGGGATCGGCGACCGCGAGGCGTTCGACCGGCTGCGCGCCCACGCGCGGTCCCACAACCGCACGGTGCTCGACGTCGCCCGCGCGGTGACCGAGGGCCACCGCCTGCTGGGCGCGCCCGAGCCGGGCGGCACGCAGCCGGACGGCGCGTAGCGGCGCCCGCTCGCGGGAACCTCCTGCGCACATGCCTCGTCCGGCGGCACTCCGCATCGCCCTGCGGGCGTTCGCCGGCTTCCGCCGCCATCAGATGACCGACGTGGCGGCGTCGCTGACGTACTACGCGATGATGTCGCTGTTCCCGGCGATCGTCGTGGCGACGTCGCTGTTCTCGTTCATCGGCGACGCCTCGACGGTCGGCGACGCCGTCGAGTACCTCGCGCGCCAGGGCGCCGACAAGACGACGCAGGCCGCCGTCGGCGAGACGATGCGGACGATCGTGCAGGCGTCGGGGGGCGCCGTGACGGCGGCGCTGGTCGTCTCGCTGCTGTTCGCGCTCAACGCCGCGTCGGGGGCGTTCGGCGCCGCCGGCCGCGCGCTGAACCGCGTCTACGCGGTCGACGAGGACCGCAGCTTCGTGCGCCGCAAGGCCCTCGACCTCGCGATGACGCTGCTGATCGTCGCGCTGCTGCTCGTCGTCGTCGCCGCGCTGTTCCTCGGCGGCGGCCTGGCCCACGACCTGCTCGGGTCGATCGGGCTCGGGAGCACGGCGTCGGCCGTGTGGAGCATCGCCCGCTGGCCGGTGGCGCTCGCCGCCGCGCTGGTCGCCTATGCGCTGATCTACGCCTTCGCGCCCGACCGCCAGCCGCGGCGCCTGCGCTGGCTGTCGCCCGGCGCGCTCACCGGCGTGGCGATCTGGATCGTGGCCTCGATCGGCTTTGGCATCTACCTGCGCCACTTCAGCACCTACGGCGCGGCATACGGCGCGGCGGGCGCGGCGATCGCCCTGCTGCTGTGGCTGTGGATCTCCAGCTGCGCCTTCCTGTTCGGCGCCGAGGTCAACGCCGAGCTCGAGCACGCGCAGACCGCCGGGCGGGGCGGCCCGCCGCCGCTCACGCCGCCGCCGTCGCCGGACCGGCCGCTGCCGCTGCCCTCGGCGCCGCCCTCGGCGCGTGACGCCGGCTGACCGCGCCCTCAGCGGACCGGCGGGTCGGGGTCCTCCCGGAGGGTCAGCTCCTCGGCGTGGTGGCAGAGCGCGCGGCGCCCGGGGCAGTCCGCGCACAGCGCCCGGTGCGGGCGATCGGTGGGCGCGAACCGCCCGGCGACGATGCCGGCGACCAGCGCGTCGAGCTCCGCCCGCAGCCGCGGGACGTCGGCGCGGTCGTAGACCGCGACGGCGGGCGCGTCCGGCCGGGCGAGGAAGAGGTGGACGACCTCGACGTCGGTGGCGCCCGCGCCCAGCGCCGCGAGCGCGTACAGGCGCCGCTGGACGGCGTAGCCGGCCTCCACGTGGGCCTCCAGGTCGGCGTCGGCGGCCACGTCGTCGGTCTTGTAGTCGACGACGAGCGCGCCGCCGCCGGCGTCGAAGGCCAGCACGTCGATCACGCCCTGCAGCATGGGCGCCACCTCGTCCGACGCCGCCAGCACGAACTCGTGCTCGCGCCGCACGTCGACGGCCGCGGCGAGCCGCGCGGCGACCGGTCCGTCCGCGACGGCGGCCACCAGGCGCTGGAGGTCCGCGACGTCGGCGGCCGTGACCGCCACGCCGAGCAGCTCGGCCGCCGCGCGCACCTGCGCGTCGTCCGGTGGTCGCGGGGCGGCGAAGTCCAGCTCCTCGAGCAGCGCGTGGGCCAGCGTGCCGCGGATCCGTGGCTCCAGCCCCGGGCCGCCGGGCGCTCCGCCGGGTCCCTCCCCCGCCGCCATGCCGGCGCGGACGGCGCCGGCCTCGTCGTCGCGCAGCCCGAGCACGTACCGCAGGTACCAGCGGTAGCCGCAGCGCCGGTACGCGGAGATCGAGGTGTAGCTCAGGGCCGGCGGCAGGGCGAGCTCGGGCGCAGCGGCCGGCATCGGCAGCAGGAGCGGCTCGGGCGCGGGCGGCGCGGGCTCCGGCGCGTCGGCCAGCAGGTCCAGGAGCGTGAGCTGGCCGCCCTCCGGTCGAGGGCCGGGCTCCGGCACGCCCGGACCGGCCGCCTCCGCGGCTACCGGGGCGACGCCGTCGCCGGGCGCCGGCGGCGCGGTGCGGTGCACGGTCACGGCCACCCGCGGCGCGCTCGCGCCGGGCAGCGGATCGGCCGGGCGCAGCTCGCCGTCGCCCGCCTCCTCCACGAGGCGCTCGAGGCCGGCGACCAGGCGCGGGGCCAGCCAGCGCAGCGGCGCGACGGCCGGCTGCGGCGCGGTCAGCCAGCGGTCGGGCTCGAAGGTGCCGCTGAGGATCAGGCGCTCCTCGGCCCGCGTCATCGCGACATGGAGGATCCGCCGCTCCTCCTCGGACTCGGCCGTCGCCCGCTCGTCGCGCAGCGCCTCCCAGCTCAGCGCCTTGGCCGATCCGCCGTCGACCGTGCGCACCCGCAGGCCGACGCGATCGCCGCGCACGATCAGGTCGGGTGCGTCGTTGCGCCCGGCGCGCCCGAGGTCGGCCACCACGACGACCGGGAACTCGAGGCCCTTCGCCGCGTGCATCGTCATGAGCCGCACGGCGCTCGCGTCGCCGAGCTCGACGGGCGCGTCGGTCTCGCGCGCCTGCGCCTCGAGCTCGGCGGTGGCGAGGTCGATCAGGCCTCGCACGTCCCGCCCGCGCCGCGCCTCGAAGGCGGCGGCGAGGCGCTGGAGCTTGAGGACGTTGGCCCATCGGCGCCGCCCGCCGGGCAGCCCGAGGACGTGGAGGTCGTAGCCGGTGCGGTCGACGACGCGCTCGAGCAGCTCGTCGAGCCCGCGCCGCGGGGCGTGCTCGCGCTCGGTGGCGAACCACGGGCAGAAGTTGGCCAGCGCGTCGCGGTCGGCCCTGGGCACCGCGTCGACCAGCTCCGCCGCGTGCTCGTCGGGGGCCGCGGTGAACGCGGCGGCCAGCGCCTCCCAGCGAGCACCCGGACGCGTCGCCCGCGCGAGGACGGCGAGGCCGTCCGCGCTGAGGCCGACCAGCGGCGAGGCGAGCAGCCCGAGCAGCGCCGGCTCGTCGCGCGGGTTGGCCAGCGCGCCGAGATAGGCGCACAGGTCGAGCACCTGCTGGCGCCCCCAATACCCGCGACCGCCCGCCGCGAGCGTCGACAGGCCCTGCTCCTCCAGCGCCCGCTCGAACACGGCCATGTCGGTGGCGGCGCGCAGCAGCACGACGACGTCGCCCGCCTCGACGCCCTCCTCGCGGACCAGGGCCGCGACGCGCGCGGCGACGACGCGCGCCTCGGCGCGCCGGCGGTCGGTCGTGACCGGCAGCGAGGCGAGCGCCTCCGGCGGCCATCCCTCCGCCGCCTCGGCGTCGGTCAGCAGCAGCTCGACCAGCGGCTGCGTGCCGTCCGCCGGCGGGCGCCCGGCCGCGAACGGCACGTGCGCCGGCCCGTGCAGCGCGCCGAACGCGTCGTCGAGCACCGACAGGATCTCGGGCCGGCTGCGGAAGTTCATCGCCAGCTCGGCGGCGGCTCCCTCGGCCGCGAGCTCCGCCCGCTGGGCGCGGAAGATGCGCACGTCGGCGTGGCGGAAGGCGTAGATCGACTGCAGCTCGTCGCCCACCACGAACCGGTGCACGCCGAGGAGCTCGAGCAGCTCGAGCTGGACGCGGTTGGTGTCCTGGAACTCGTCGACCATCACGCGCTCGAACCGCTGGGCGTACGCGGCGCGCACGGCGGGCGCCTCGCGCAGCAAGTCGCGGGCGAGCAGCTCGAGGTCGTCGAAGTCGAGCGCGGCGGCCGCGGTCTTGGCGCTCGCGTAGGCGTCGGCATAGCGGCCGAGCAGGTCGTCGAGGAGCGCCACGGCGTCGGCGGCCAGCGCGTCGCGGACGGCCTGGGCGTGCTCCTCGAGCGCGGTGAGGTACGCGGTGCAGCCGTCGCCCTGCAGCGCCTTCACCCGGCCCGGCCGGAACGCGGCCTCCTCGAGCGCGCGCAGGTCGGGCGCGGCGGCGGCCAGCAGCCTCCGGCAGCGCGCCATCGCGGCGCGCGCCCCCTCGACCGTCCGGCCCTCGGCCCCGGCGACCTCGGCCTCCGCCCCGTCCAGGGCGGCCCGAAGCGTCGCCGCGTCGGGACGCGGCGCCCGCACCGGCGGCAGCGCCGGCCGCGTCATGCCGGCGCTGCGCAGCTCGTCGTGCGTCGCGCACGTGAGCACCTGGAGCGCGTCGACGCCGTAGGCGGCGACGAGGTCGAGCGTGCCGGCCGGCCCCTCCCCCATGAACGCAGCGAGCGCGCGCTCGAACGCGGTCCCGCGCACGTCGCGCGCCTCGGACTCGTCGAGGACGCGGAAGCTCGGATCCAGGCCCGCGCGCACCGCGTGGGCGCGCAGGATGCGCGCGCAGAGCCCGTGGAAGGTCGAGATCCAGGCGGCCTCGAGGTCGCGGGCCCGGTCGCGGGCGCCCAGCTCGACGAAGCGCGCCCGCACGCGCGAGCGCAGCTCGCCGGCGGCCTTGTCGGTGAACGTGATGGCCAGGATCCTGCCGGGCTCGACGCCGTCCTCCAGCACCGAGCGCACGAACCGCTCCGACAGCACCGACGTCTTGCCCGAGCCCGCGTTGGCCGACAGCAGCAGCGGCCCCTCGCGGCGGGCGATCGCCGCCGCCTGCTCGGGGGTGAACGGCAGGCCGCCGCGGCCGACCATCCGGCCCTGCTCGTCGTACAGCGCCGCCCCGTGCGCGTGGTCGGGAGCCTGGGCGCTCACGCGGTCACGCACCGGCAGATCGTCGGGTGCGCGCAGCCGCCGCCGATGGCGCAGCGCTCGGGGTCGGGGCGCAGCGCGCCGGCGCGGATCTCCTCCACCGCCGTGGTCGCCGCGCGGGCGCACTCCTCGAGCAGCTCCTCGAGCCGGTCGGCGTCGACGCGGTCGGTGGCCACGGTGTCGAGGCCGGGGTCGGCATCCCGGAGCACCGCCCCGCGAGGCCGCGGCTCCTTGCCGCCGAGCGGCTGGTAGAGGCCGCCGACGGGCTCGAGCCCGAGCACGTGCCGCAGCGCCAGGAGGTAGAGCCCGACCTGGAGCTTGCCCTCCTCCAGCCACTTGGCCTGGGCGGTCGCGGTCTTGCCCTTGTAGTCGTAGACGAGGCCCTGGCGGCCGGAGGGGTCGACGTCGACGCGGTCGATGCGCCCGGCCAGGCGCACCGCGCCGCCGTCGAGCTCGAGCGCCGGATGCGGGTCCTCGGCCTGCCCGAACTGGACCTCGAAGCGCTCGGGCCGGAAGCCGCTGCCAGCGTGCGCGGCGTACTCGAGGTAGCGCACGAGGTCGACCTCCAGGCGCCGCAGCGCCGACCGCAGGCGCTCGGGGTTGGGCGAGATCCGGAAGTCCTCGGCGTGCTCGTCGAGCGCGGCGCGCACGTGGGCGCGCGCCTCGGGCAGCCGCTCGGGAACCAGCCGGCCGCCCTCGGCGACCAGCCGCGAGAGCGCGACCTCGAGCACGCGGTGGGCCAGGCCGCCGCGGATCATCGGCTCGGGGTCGGGCACCAGCGCCTCCGGGCGCAGATGGCGCTCGACGAACCACCGCACCGGGCACGACGCCCACTGCTCGAGGGCCGACGCCGACCACGTGTGGCGCTCGCGAAGCGGGCCCAGCGCGGCCGGCGCCCGCAGCGGCGCGATGCGGGGCGGCTCGGCGGGCGGGGCCGCCGCGGCGGCGAAGCGTGCCGCCTCGCGCTCGGTCGGCGCCGTGGTCGCCGGCCAGCCCGCGGCGCCGAGCTCGCGCCGGCGCGGGCGCGCCGCCCAGCCGTCGGCCAGAAGGTCGGCGACGTCGTCGACCAGCAGCGAGCGCACCGACGGCGCGCCGTCGTCGGTGGTGGCGTGCCAGCTGAGGGCCAGCAGGTCGGTCGGCCGCGACACGGCCGCGTAGAAGAAGAGGCGCTCCACGTCGAGCGCGTCCTCGTGCAGCCGCAGCCGCAGGCCGGAGACGCGGTTGATCTCGCGCCGCTCCTCGTCGCCGAGGAACGGCTCGGGCCGCGACGGCCGCGGGAAGACCCCTTCCTGGAGGCCGGCGCAGAACAGCGCCCGCACGCGCCGGGCACGCAGGTCCTGCGGCGCGCTGACCGTGACGCGGCCCGGGCCCGGGCGGGCGCCCACCTGCACCTCCAGCGCGGCGAGCGATGCGGCCAGCTCGGCGGGACCGGGCCGGAGCTCGGCCGGCAGCGCGGCGAGCTCGCGCAGCGCCGCCTGGACCTGGGCGGCCACGCGGGCCTCCAGCGCTCCCTCGCCGTCGAGCACGGGCGCCGCACGCCGCCACGGCGCCGCCAGCAGCGTCGCCGCCTCCGTGGCGAGGCGCTCGGCCAGCGCCGCGGCGCCGCCCTGGGCGAACGCGTCGGCGACGTGGTCGAGCGTCGTCAGCGGCCAGCGCTCGCGCTCCCACAGCTCGCGCGCCGCGCGGGCCGTGCGGGCGCCGGTCTGCCGCGCGCGGGCCTCGAGGCGGTCGGCGAACGCGGCGACGCGCAGCACGCCGGGCGTCCGCAGCCACGTCAGCAGGTCGTCGGCGGTGCCGTCGAGCAGCGCGCAGCGCACGAGGGCGACGAGCCCGCGGCCCAGCGCCGTATGCCCCACCACGATCTGCCGCCGCAGCGCGACCGGCACGTCGTAGGCCCGGAACACCTGCTCGACCAGCGGGGCCACGTCCTCGAGGCCGCGGTGCACGACCGCGATCTCCTCCGGCGCCACGCCGTCGCGGATCAGCCGCACGACCTCGCCGGCGACCAGCTCGATCTCCGCCCGCTCGCCCCCGCCCTCCAGCGCCAGGACGCAGCCCTGCGGATCGACCGCGGGCCGGTCCGGCTCGTAGAGGCCGCGTTCGAGGTGATGCAGCACCGGCCGCGCCTGCGGGGCGTAGTAGTCGGCGGACGCCTCGAGCGCCTGCTCGCGGGCGCCAAGGGCCAGCAGCTCCTGGTGCAGCGTCGCGCGGGCCGCGAACGCCGCGCGCCCCGGCTCGAAGGTGAGCGCCAGCATCACGTCGGCACCGACGGCGTTGGCCAGGGTGTCGACCACGTCGCGCTGCAGCGGCGTGAGGTCGTCGAAGCCGTAGAGGAAGACCGGCGTCCCGCCCCAGCGCGCCGGGTCGAGGCGCAGCGCGTCGAGGGCGGCGGTGACGTGCTCGGCGCCCTCGCGCAGCCGGGTGCGCTGCACCGTGCGCCGGTAGGCCGCCACGAGCGCGCCGAGCTCGTCGGCGTACGCCCGCCGGCCGGCGTCCTCGCCGGCCCAGTCGCGCAGCGCGCGGATGAAGCGGGGCGGGTCGACCCGCGCCTCGCCCAGCTCCTGGGTCAGGCGCATCAGGGCCCGCGTGAACCCGGGCGTGGCCGCCGCGGAGGCCAGCCGCTGCAGCGGTGTCGCCGCCACCGCGGCCGCGGCGGCGCGCTCGCGCTGGAGCTCGGTCAGCTCGCGTCCGGGGATCCCGACGCGGCGCGGCAGGTCGTGCAGGAAGCGCCGCAGCTGCACGACCTGCACGCCGAGCACCGCTCCGTCGGCGGCCAGCTCGCGGCGGTAGCGGTCGACGTCGGCCGACGTCGGCACGACCAGCAGCGGCGAGTCGGCCGCCCGCGCGCGGGCGGCGTCCAGCACGACGCGCGCCTTGGCGGCGTTGGCGGGTCCGGTGACGAGCGAGAGCGGCATCGCGAACCCCACAGGGTGGCAAGCCGACCCGACGGCGCGCCGGCGGCGGGCTCGGCGCGCCGGCGGCGGCTCAGCGCGGGACGCCGAGCGCGTCGATGAGCCGCTCGAACTGCGCCGGCGCCAGCGTGCCCCCGGAGGCGCGGTCGTGCCCGTGGGCGAACTCGCCGTCGACGCCGGGCAGCGCCACGCGCAGGAGCGCGGGCAGGCTCGCGGTGCCGCCGCGGGCCGCGAAGCTCACGCGGCCGGGAAGGTAGCCGTCGTTGGCGGCGAGGACGACGCGCGGCGCCAGGCGGCGCGCCCAGGCGGTCGCCAGCAGCGGATGGACCTGGCAGGGGCTCGAGCAGCGCACGAGCGCCACCGCGTCGCCGACCACCGGCTCCGCGCGCATCACGCGGTCGTACTCGGCGCGGCAGGCGCGCTTGGCGTCCTCCAACTCGGCGATGCGCGGGTCCAGCAGGGCGGCGCCCGGGTCGTCGTGCTCGACGAGCAGGGCCAGCGCGGTGCGCACCGGCCCGTCGGGGAGCCGGCGCGGGGCGTTGACGAGGCCGGCGAGCCGCCGGACGGCGGCGCGGGGAGCGCCGTCGCACTCGTCGAGCGCGAGCGCGGCCTGCCCGAGGTCGCCCACGGCGCCCACGGCGGCCAGCCACGCCGGCGCGTCCGGCAGGATCCGCCGCATGAGCGGCGCGGTCGGCACCTCCGGCTGCTCGCCGTAGGAGGAGACCATCACCTGATCCTCGCGCGGCGCCGCCTCGGGCAGGTGATGGTCGACGAGGATCGCGGGGCGGTCCAGCTCGCGCACGCCCCAGTCCAGCAGCGCGAGCGGCCCGTCGGGCAGCGGCGTGCCGGCGGCGAACGGCGTCTGGCCGCGTCCGAGCAGGATGGCGTCGTCCGCCCGCTCGCCGCGGGCGCGCAGCGCCATCGCGCCGGCGGCCAGCCCGTCGGCGTCCGTGTGCGGGACGACCGCCGCGGCGTTGAGGAGCGCCTGCCGCGCGCGGACGAGGTGGACGTCGAGGGCGTTCATGGGACGGCGTTCCCCGCCATTCCCGCCGCCGTGGGTCGGGAAACCGCGGCGTGGCCGCCGGGTCGCGCCGTCGGACGCGGAAGCGGTGGCGCGTCCGAGCGCGTCGCCCCTTAGCGGTAGCCCCAGGCGTGCAGCTTGCGCAGCAGGCGCTGGCGGTAGCGCGCGCCGACGCGGTGGCGCGCGACGTCGTGGTGCAGCACCCGCAGCGCCGCCGTCCCGCGGCGCAGCGTGTAGAGGTCGGCGACGTAGGCGGACAGCAGCCCACGGATGTCGGTGTGCCGCCCCGCCCGGCGCAGCTCCTTGCGCCACCGCCGCGCGTCGGCGGCCACGACCTTCGGGAACCGCCGCGTGACGTCGACGGTCTCGCCATGGTCCACCTGGAGCACCTGGGCGGGGAACGCGGAGGCGGCGTAGTAGGTGAACGCCGCCGAGAACCGCGGGTCGTAGCCGACCAGCTCCGGCCGCCCGTCGCCGTCGGCGTCCCGGAGCTCGTAGCCGACGTCGCCGTAGGCGATGTCGTGCGGCTGGTAGCCGCTGCCCGTCCAGGTCAGCAGCCGCGCCGTCAGGCAGCAGTGCGCGCCGCCGGAGAACGTGTCCACGAGGACCTCGGGCTCGCCGTCGGCGTCGAGGTCGGCCACCTTGAGCATCGAGTGGCCCGCGTCGGTGTGGCGGTCGTCGGGCACGATGATGCACCCCTCGCCGCAGACGTCCTGGATCGTGACGTCGTAGGTCGCGCCCGCGCGGCGCACGACGAGCTGCGGGTCGGCGATGCCGAAGTGGGCCGCCGTCCAGCTGACCGTCGCGGTGACGTCCCCGGCGCTCTTGGTGATCGAGCCGGCGCGGTTGGCCTGCGCCGTGGCCGGAGCCGCCGCGGCCAGCGCGGCAGCCAGGCCGACGCCGGCCAGGCGGCTCCTACGCCGCGGCACTGGTCCCCTCGGGGGCGGTCGCCGCGGTGGCCTCCTCCTCGGCCTGCGGGACCTTCAGCCCCTCCTTGGCCCAGGGCTCGTCGAACTCCACGCGCCAGCGGCCCTCCTCGTTCTGCATGAGCGCGAGCCGCGCCCGGAACGAGCGGCCGCTGCGGCCCTTGAAGCCGGTCACCGGCTTCTCGGTGCGTCCACGGGCGATGAGCTCCTTCGCCACCGCCGGCGGCAGCGTCTTGCCGGCCTTGGACTTCCAGATGACGAACCCGCAGCCCGGATCGTCCCGGCCCCAGCACGAGTAGCCCTTGCGGTTCTCGTTGATGTCGCGCCCGCAGACCGGGCACGGGCCGAGGTTCGCCCGCGGGATCTTGACGTCCTTGAGCTTCGCGTCCAGCTCGCCGACGGTGGCGCCCGCGAACGCGGCGATGTCGGCCATGAACCGCTGCCGCTCCCGGTCGCCGCGCTCGATCTCGGCCAGCCGGCGCTCCCAGTCGCCGGTCAGCGACGGCGACGTGAGCGGGTGCTCGCCGAGCAGGCGGATGACGTTCATGCCCTTCTCGGTGGGGACCAGGGAGCGGCCGTCGCGCTCGACGTAGCCCACGTCGATGAGGCGCTCGATGATCGCCGCGCGCGTCGCCGGCGTGCCGATCCCCGACTCCTTCATGACCTCGCGCAGCTCGTCGTCGTCGACGAGCTTGCCGGCCGTCTCCATGGCGCCCAGCAGCGACGCGTCGCTGTAGCGTCGCGGCGGCTTGGTCTCCTTGGCCAGGACCTCGGCGGCGAGCAGGTCGACGCCCTCGCCCTGCTCCAGCCGGGGCAGCGTCTGGTCGCGGCCCTCGTCCTCCTCGTCGCGCCCGCCGCCGTCCTCGGCCAACTCGCCGTAGACGCCGCGCCAGCCGGGGACGACCAGGACGCGCCCGCGGGTGCGGAAGACGTGCTCGGCGACCGTGGTCTCCACACGGGTGTTCTCGAAGACCGCCTCCGGGTGGAACACGGCGAGGAAGCGGCGCGCGACCAGGTCGTAGATGCGACGGTCGTCGTCGTTCATCTTCTCGAGCTTGTGCGACGTGTTGGTCGGGATGATCGCGTGGTGGTCGCCGACCTTGGCGTCGTCGACGACGCGGCCGAGCGGGAGCAGGTCGAGCTGGGTGACGTAGGCCGCCGCCTTCGCGTACTCCGGCCGCTCGCCGACGTGCCCGGCGACCTCCTTGAGCTCGGGCACCATGTCGGAGGTCAGGTAGCGCGAGCTCGTCCGTGGATACGTGAGCGCCTTGTGCTCCTCGTAGCAGCGCTGGGCGGCGGCCAGCGTGCGGCGGGCGGAGAAGCCGAAACGGGTGTTCGCCTCGCGCTGGAGCGACGTGAGGTCGTACAGGAGCGGCGCGCGCTCCTTGCGCGTCGTCTTCTCGAGCTTGGTGATCTCGCCGCGCTGGCCGCGCACCGCCGCGGCGATCGCCTCGGCCTCCTCGGCCGTGGCGATGCGCGGCTTGGCCCCCGCGTGGAAGCGGCCCTCGTAGGCGCGCTCGGCGTCCGCGCGGAACTGGGCGTCGACGAGCCAGTACGGCTCGGGCACGAACGCGCGGATCTCCTCCTCGCGCCGCGTGAGGATCGCGAGGGTCGGCGTCTGCACCCGGCCGAGCGACACCGCGCCGTCGAACGACGACCGCAGGCGGATCGTCGCGGCGCGCGTGGCGTTCATGCCGACGATCCAGTCGGCCTCGGAGCGGGAACGCGCGGCGGCCTCCAGCCGCGCCATCTCCTCGCCGTCGCGCAGATGGGCGAACGCCTCGCGCATCGCGTCGTTGGTCATGGAGCTGAGCCACAGGCGCTTGACCGGCTGCTTGGCGCCCGCCTTCTCGTACAGGTAGGCGAAGATCAGCTCGCCCTCGCGCCCGGCGTCGCACGCGTTGATGACCAGGTCGACGTCGTCGCGCTTGAGCAGCTGGCGGACGACGGTCATCTGCTTCTGCGAGCGCTCGTCGCGCACGACGAGCTTGAAGCGCTTGGGCACGATCGGCAGGTCGGCCATGCGCCACTTCTTGAACTTGTCGTCGTACTCGTCGGGCTCGGCGAGCTGGACGAGATGGCCGACGGCCCACGAGATGATGTGGTCAGGGCCCTCGAGCCAGCGCTCCGTCCGCTCGCCCTGGCCGGACTTCTTCTCGAACGGTCCGGGCAGCACGCGAGCCAGGTCCCGCCCCACGGACGGCTTCTCGGCGATGACGAGGGTCTTGGCCATGTGACGCCGGAGCGTAGCGGGCATGCCCGGGCCGCGGAGGGCCTGACGCGATGTCGTGACAGACGACGCCCGTCGCCGGCTCGCGCCGGCCCGCCTACCGGGCGCAGGGGCCGGTCGAGACCTGCAGCCCGGGCCCGACGACCCCGTCGAGCACGCGGCGGACGATGGCGTTCGGCACCCCGTAGCCGCCCTGGCGCTTGGCGTTCGTCGCCTGCGCGAAGACCGTCGTCAGCACGCGCCCCGCCTCGTCCACCAGCGGCCCGCCCGAGTTGCCCGGACGCACGAAGCCGCGGAACGACGTCATGCGGCGGCTGACCGGGCCGGAGCCGTAGGCGTCCTGCGAGAGCACCACGCGGGTCTGCCCCAGGCGGGCGGGCCGCACGTCGTACGGGCCGTTGCGCGGGAAGCCGAGGATCGCGCCGGCCGTGCCCGTGGCCGGGTCGCCGGCCAGCGGCAGGGCCGGGGCGTGCAGGCCGGCCACGCGCAGGACGGCGACGTCGTTGGTCGCGTCGAACGCCACCGGGGTGGCCTGGAGGCGCAGCCCGACTCCCTGCGCCTGCACGGCCGTGTCCTCCTCACCCGCCACGACGTGCGCGTTCGTCACCACGAGCCCGTCGGCGACCACCCATCCGGACCCCTCGACCCCGAGCCCGCACGCGGTGCCCAGGACGCGGACGACGCTGGCGGCGGCGGCGCGCACCTGCGGGTCGTGCGCGACCGCGGGCGACGGCGGCGCCACGTCGGCCGACGGCCCGTCGATCTCGGGGAACGGGTCGAAGCGCGCCAGCGCGTTGAGGACCGGCCCGGACGGCGGCAGCACGTCGTTGAGGCGCTGGAGGATCGCGGAGCGCTGGATGTCGGCGCGCAGCTGGCTGGCGCCCGGCGTCTGCAGCATCACGGCGCCGGCGATCCAGGCGAGCCCGAGCGCGATGGCGGCGCTGAGCACGGCGCCCAGCAGCCCGTCGGCGGTCGACACTCCGGGCAGCAGCAGGCTGCGGCGCAGCCGGAAGCCGGCGCCCTCGAGCACCCCGGCCAGCAGCGCCCCGCCCAGGATCGCCATCACGAGCGAGACCAGCGGGGCGTACGGCGACGCGGAGCCGTCCGAGAGCAGGTGCGGCGCGAGGCGGCTGCCGAGGAACGCGCCGCCGCAGAAGCCGGCGAGCGCGAAGAACCCCGCGACGAAGCCCTGACGCCACCCGATGGTGGCCATCACGACGGTGAAGGCGACGATCAGCCAGTCGATCTGCGTCAACTGCTGAGACCCTACTGACGGCGCCCAGGTACCTTCCTCCGCGATGCCGTCGCGCCGCGCCACGCCCTCGACCACCCGAGTGCGCCGCGCCGTGGCGGCCGGGACCGTCATGGCCGCGGCCTTCGGGCTCGGCGTCGTGTGCGCCACGAGCGGCGGCCCGGATCGCCGCGAGGCCGTCGAGCGCTACGCCGCCGCGTGGGAGCGTGGCGACTGGGCGCGGCTGCGCTCCGAGCTGACCAGCGAGGACCAGGCGCGGCTCTCGGCCCGCGCGCTGGGCCAGCGGTTCGCCGCCGCCGCGGCGACCGCCACCGCCACCGGCCTGACCATGGGGCGCCCGGAGGAGGCGACGGACGGCCGCTGGCGGCTGCCCGTCGCCGTGCGCACGCGCGCGTTCGGGACCGTCCGCGGCGACGTCCGCCTCGACGTCGTCGACGACCAGGACGAGGCCCGCATCCGCTGGAGCCCGCGCCTGGTCTTCCCCGGGCTGGCCGACGGCGAGCAGCTGCGCCGGACCACCACGATGCCGACCCGCGCCACGCTGCTGGCGCGCGACGGCACGCCGCTGGCCGAGGGCGCCGACCGCACCTCGGCGCTCGGCGCGGCGGCACAGGCGATCGTCGGCGCCCTGGGGCCGGTGCCGGCCGACCGGCGCGCCGAGGCCTACCGGCTCGGCTATCCGGAGGACGCGCAGGTCGGGATCACGGGGCTGGAGCGGATCTTCGACGCGCGCCTGGCCGGCACGCCCGGCGGCGAGCTGCGCGCCGGCGTGCGACTGCTCGCGCGCCGGGAGCCGCGAGCGGCCGAGCCGGTCCGCACGACGATCGCGCCATCGGTCCAGGAGGCGGCGGTGCTCGCGCTGGGCGGGCGCCTCGGCGGCGTCGTGGCGCTGCGCCCGCGCAGCGGGCAGGTCCTCGCCGCTGCGGGCATCGGCTTCAGCGGCCTCCAGCCGCCGGGGTCGACGTTCAAGATCATCACGGCCACCGGGGCGTTGCAGGCGGGCGTCGTCAAGCCCAGCGACCGCTTCCCCGTCGAGACGGCCGCCACGCTCAGCGGCGTGCAGCTGCAGAACGCCAACGGCGAGGCCTGCGGCGGCACGCTGGCGGAGGCGTTCGCGGAGTCGTGCAACTCCGTCTTCGCGCCGCTGGGCGTGAAGCTCGGGCCGGAGCGCCTGGTCGCCGCCGCCGAGCGGTTCGGGTTCAACCACCCGACCGGCATCCCGGGCGCGGCCACCTCCTCGATCCCGCCGGCCGGGGACATCGGCGACGACCTGGCCGTCGGCTCCACGGCCATCGGCCAGGGCCGCGTGCAGGCCACGGCGCTGCAGATGGGGATCGTCGCGGCGACGATCGGCCTGCGCGGCCGGCGACCCGACGTGACCCTCGACCCGGCGCGGTGGGCCGGCGACGCGCCCAGCCACGAGGCGACCACGGCGGAGGTCGCTCGCACCGTCGAGCGCCTGATGCTCGGCGTGGTCGCGCACGGCACCGGGACCGCGGCGCACATCGACGGCGTCGAGGTCGCCGGCAAGACCGGCACCGCGGAGCTGCGCTCCACGCAGACCTGCGACCCCGACCCGGAGAACCCGGAGTCCTGCTCCGCCGACCAGCAGGCCGACACGACCGACACCGACGCCTGGTTCGCCGCCTACGCCCCGGCCGGCAGCGGCCACCCGCGCATCGCGGTCGGCGTGCTGCTGGCCAACGCGGGCGCCGGCGGCGACACCGCCGCGCCCGTGGCCCGCCAGGTGCTGCTGGCGGGCCTCCAATAGCGCGAGCGCCGGTCTATACGTCGAGGTCCACGGTCGCCTCCTGGCCACCCTCCGCCGGCTCGATGTGGAGCACGAGCGGGCGGTTGGCGAAGGAGGAGACGGGAACCTTGAAGAGGACGAGGCCGCCCTGCGTCGGGTTCTCGCGCGCCAGCGAGCCCGGAACGGGGAGCTGATCGCCGGGGCCGACGACCAGCGGCTTGTAGGCGACGACGTTGACCGACTGGTTCAGCGTCACCGGGTCGAAGCGCTGGCCGGTCGTGTCCTCGATGTAGAACCGGCTGGCGGACTGGTGGGGGGCGTCGGACGTGTTGCGCACGCGCAGGAAGACGCCGAACCAGTCCTCGTTGGGCTTCAGGTTCGCGTTGGCGCCCGTGCGACCGACGAGGTAGTCGTGGTCCTCGAAGTCGTGCGGGTTCAGCTGCCGCGAGATCTGGACCTGGTACTTCAGGTCGCCCGTGGTGACGTAGACGCCCTCGGTCTTGCCGTTGGAGGTCTCCTCCTCGCCGCAGGCGGCGAGCGAGGTGGCGGCGACGAGGGCGAGCGCGGTGGTGGCGAGGAGGCGACGAAGCTGCATGGCGGCGGCGGACTCTAGCGATTGACGTCGGGACGGAACCGGAAGGCGGAAGCGGGCTTGCGCGGACCGCCGGCGACGGTGACGCGCGCGCCGCGGTCCTCGCCCTCCTCGAGGATCGAGCGGAGGCGGCGCAGGGCCTTGCCGTTCTTGCGGCGGTACCACCCGCGCGCCCCCAGGGACTCCATCAGCTTGTCGGAGAGCTTGGCCGGCTTGGTCTCCATGGTGAGCCGCACGCGGGTCGTCCCGCCGGAGGCCTCCTCGAGCTCCCAGACGGCGCGCTGGAGGTTGCGGTTGAACTTGCCCGAGCGGCCGCGCTCGACGATCAGCCGCGGCGGCTGGACCTCGACGAACGACGCGTCGGCCCAGGAGAAGCGGTTCAGCGGGATCCGCGCCCGATAGCGGGCTCCGGCGCCGAGGCCGTAGGAGTCCTCGCGGGTGAGGTGCCAGTCCACGAGGTAGTGGTCGCTGAACTCCGCGTGGTTGGCGATGTCGGCGAGGTACTCGAACACCTCCTCGCGCGGCCGGGCGATGATCACTTCCTGCGTGACGGGGTCCACGGCCCGGGCATTCTACCCACCGTGACGCCGGGCCTCCTTCTCCCTAGGCCGCGTGGCGGGCGACCAGGCGCACCGTGTGCCCGCGCTCGAAGTGGCGCACCGGCTCGACCGCGTCGGGCTGCTCGCGGCGGCGGGGCCGGCACAGCGCGCAGACCGCGCCCGGCTCCTCGCCGTACCGGTACATCCGCTCGCCGACCAGCGGCGTGCGGCCGCAGTCCGCGCAGGCGTCGCGGCCCGCGACGCGGGCGCCGACGCCCTTGCGCAGGAGCGCCAGCTCCAGGTCGCTCTCCGTCAGGATCTTGATCACGCGCGGCATGGTCGAGGGCTTCGTCACCCCGGCGGGGCCTCCTTCGTCTGGTGCCCGCGCGGACTTCTCCCGCAACGAAACGGCCGGATCCCCTGGTGGTTTGCATCACACCGGTATCGGGCATGTAACCCACCCGCATCGCGGCACCGCGGCCGGCCTGTCAAAGGATCGCGACGGGGGTTTTCCCAGGACCGTCCGGCGAGTATGGTCGCCCCTCGGAAGCGGGTCGGCAAGCCGACGCAAAGGAGTGGTCAGATGGAGTCCCTGACGTCCGGGACCTTGGCGGGAACAGGGTCCTTCCGGTGCGAGCAGTGCGGCTACGTGGTGACGAGCGCCGCGTCCGAGAAGCTCCCGGCGTGCCCGAACTGCGGTGGTGAGCGCTTCGCCCGCGTGTCGCTCTTCGGCGCGGGCCGGTTCGAACGGCCGCTGCAGGACGGCCCGACCGCGGAGGACCGCGCGGCCTGGCTGGCCATGGCGCGGTCCGAGCTCACCCAGCCCGGGCAGTACCTGGTCTTCGAGGACCAGGGGCGGACGGCCGTCGTGCCCCTGGAGAAGGAGTGGACGCGCGTCGGCCGCAGCCTGGCGGCGGACGTGCGCTTCGACGATCCGACGGTCTCGCGGCGCCACGCCCTGATCGTGCGCCAGCCGGACGGGGTGCGGGTCCTGGACGACCGCAGCCTCAACGGCGTGTTCGTCAACGGCGAGCGCGTCGAATGGCGGGCGCTGGCCGACGGCGACGAGATTCTCGTCGGCCGCTACCGCCTGCACTACGTGGTGGTCACCGCCGCCGCGGCGGCCCCGTCGCCGACCGTGCCGGGGCTGAGCGCGACCTGACGCCAGCGCGCATGGGCCGGCACGGATGTCGGCCCGGCAGCCGCGGCCCGCGCACGACGACCAGCGCCCGTCGCGGAGCGCGATCCCGGCGGTCATCTCGCAGCGGTCCTCGCCTACACTCCAGCGCCCATGGCGGAGAAAATCGCGGTCCTCTCCCAGAAGGGCGGCACGGGCAAGACGACCGCCGTGCGGCACCTCGCCGACGCGTTCCACCGGGCGGGCCTCAAGGTCCTGGCGATCGACCTCGACCCGCAGGGCAACCTGTCCGACTACTTCGACGTCGAGCCGGAGGCCGAGCCGACGATCCGCGACGTCCTCGTGGGCCAGGCGAAGGCGAAGGCGGCCGTCCACCCCTCCCCCGACGGGGTCGACGTCATCCCGGCCAACCTCAGCCTCGCCGAGGCCGAGGTGGCGCTCGCCGGCAAGATGGGGCGCGAGCTGACGCTGCGGCGGGCGCTGAAGGCCGTCGACAGCGCCTATGACGTCATCTTCCTCGACTGCCCGCCGAACCTCGGCCTGCTGACGGTCAACGCGCTGGTCGCCGCCGACCATGCCGTGCTGAGCGCCGAGGCGCAGTACTTCGCGCTGCAGGGCGTCGAGCAGGCGCTCGAGGTCATCGAGCTGGCCCGCGACGGCCTCAACCCCGACCTCGAGTGGCTCGGCGTCGTGTTCACGATCGCCGACATGCGCACCGTCCACTCGCGCGAGGCGCAGGCCTCGCTCAAGGAGCACGTCGGCGACAAGCTCCTCGACACCGTCGTGCGCCAGTCGATCGCCTACGCGGAGTCGGCCGAGCGCGCGGTCTCGATCATCGAGCACCGGCCCGACCTGGGCGCGGACTACCTGCGGCTGGCCGACGAGCTGCTGCGGCGGCTCGGGCTCACGGCGGCCCGCCGCCGCCTCAAGCCGCTGCTGGAAGCGGCAGCGGACGGCGCCCCCACCGGATGACGCCACCCCGGCCCGCCGCACGGATCGCGGCGTGGGCCGCAGGGCTGACGGCGGCCGCCGCGCTCGGAGCGTGCGGCGCCGACGTCGAGCCGCTGGCGACCACGACGGTCGCGCAGCAGCCGCCCGCGACCACCGCCACCGTCCCGGCTCCCGCGCCGAAGGCCCGGCGCAGGCCGCGCCTGCGCCCGCCGCTGGCCTTCCACGTCCGCCACCGCGCGCTGCTGCGCGCCAAGCCCGGCGGCAAGCCGGTCGCCGTCGTCACGACGCACACGGAGTTCAAATCCCCGCGGATCTACGCCGTGGCCGGGCGGCGGCACGGATGGGTCAAGGTGCGCACCGCGGTGCGCCATCACCCGGTCGGGTGGATCCGCGGCTCCGCGGGCGTGCTGTTCAGCCAGCCGCGGACGATCCTCATCGACCTGTCGCGCCACCGGCTCACGCTGCTGCACCACGGCAAGCCGGCCAAGCACTTCGAGGTCGCCGTCGGCGCTCCCGCCACCCCCACGCCGCGCGGGACCTTCGGCGTGACCGACCGGCTGCGGGTCAAGCCGGGCTCGCCCTACGGCTGCTGCGTGCTCGCGCTCACCGCCCACCAGCCGAAGATCGCCCAGGGCTGGGGCGGCGGCGACCGCGTCGCGATCCACGCCACGCCGTCGACCTGGACGCTCGGCCACGACGTCAGCCACGGCTGCGTCCGGGCCACCGACAAGGCGCTGCGCCAGCTCTTCCGCCACGTGCGGCTGGGGACGCTCGTGAAGATCAGGCGGTGACGCGCGGGGCCGCCGGCCTCGCCGCGAAGGCAGGCCGGCGCCCCACCGTCGGAGCCGTCCGTCCGCTACCGACCCGTGACCGGGTCCGGCGAGACGACGCGGGTGTACGTCGCGCCGCCAGCGGTGTCCCATGCCAGCTTGACCGGCTCCCCGACGGAGCCGGTGGCGATGTTGTTGTCGGGAACCAGGGTCACGGCGCTGCCGTCGCGCCCATACACCCGCAAGCGGCTGACGTCGTCGGGCAGCAACGCCGTCACGACGTACGTGCCGTTGTCTGCGGTCTGGTCCGTAGCGATGATCGGCGTCGCGGGGTCCGTGGCATGGTCCTCCGGCGCGCACGCCATCGAGCCACCACGGCCCTCGACGCCCATCCGATTCCGGACGCACACCAAGCCTCCGCCCTGAGACACGACGACGCTGCGCAGCGCCGGCGTCCTGGCCAGCACGACCTTCGCCACATCCGCACCCGTCGCACGCGCGACGAATGATCGAAAGCGGCCGAGATCGCCGTTCTGCCGCACGAACGCGGCGAGGTCCGCACCGCGAGCAACGCTTCCCTGTGAGGCAAGGACGGCGATCCCCGGCCGGTCAGCCTTCCTCGCGGTCGGGCCGGACTCCTTCACTCGGGCCGGGGAGCTGCCGGCTGATGTGAGCCAGGCGCCGACTCCCGCGGCCAGCACGACCGTGGCGAGCACGACCAGCGGGACGCGACGATGGTGTTCGATCCGCATGGTGATCCCCTAGTCGCAGTAGGCTTGGTCGGCACGGGCATTGATGGTTCGGGTTCCGCTGGAGCCCGCCCAGTATGCGTACGCCCACGACTCAGGCAGGTCGTACGTGTAGCACGTGATGTCGATGGTCGTGTTGTACGAGCAGGTGTTCGAGCGCACGTTGTTGGCGGCCGTGATCGACTTGGCGCACACCTGATACGCCGACGACGAGATGGACGTCGTCACCTGTGCCCAGTCGACGTACTGCTGCCCTTCGTAGTCGTAGCACTGGTTTGCGGCATAGGCGCCAGGACATGACCAGCTATGCGAGAACGCATGAGCTGCTGGCGCAGACCATGCCGAGCCGGTGACGAGGGCCACCGTGCTCAGCATGGCCGCGAGTACGGAGCCGTGCAGCCGGACGCCAGCGTGTAGCAATTCCATCGAGGTTCATCCCCTTGGTCACTAAGGAACCACTGATCGATGTGAGAGGAACAACGCTAACCCAGCTTCTAGAGGGACACAAGCGAAGCGCCGTCGCATGCCGCCCATGTGGGTGGCCGATCCGCCGGGGAACGTTCGCTACAGCGCGCGGACGTCGGCGCCGAGCGGCTCGAACGGCGCGCGCAGCACCTGCGCCCAGCCGTCGACCTCCGCGCGCAGCGCGTCGAGGACGACGCCGGTCTGGTCGAAGCGGCACCAGACCAGCACGGTCGGCCCGGCGCCCGAGATCGTCGCCCCCAGCGCCCCGAGCTCGGGCGCCCGCCGCACGAGCTCCATCGAGCGCGGGAACAGATGCTCGCGGTGCGGCTGGTGCAGGCGGTCGCTGAGGCCGCGGGCCACGAGGTCGAGCTCGCCGCGCGCCAGGCCGAGGACGAGCAGCGCCGCGTGCGCGACGTTGTGGACCGCGTCGGCCATCGGGACCTCGGCGGGCAGCGCCGCGCGCGCCTCTCGGGTGCGGACGGCGTCGTGCGGCACCACGAGCACGGCCTCCAGCCCGGCCGGCGCCTCCAGGCGCGTCGCGGTGCCGTCGGCGCAGACGACGAACCCGCCGTGCAGCGCCGCGGCCACGTTGTCGGGATGGCCCTCGAGCGCGGTGGCCTCCGCCAGCAGGTCGGCGTCGAGCTCGAAGAGGTGGTCGGCGGCCATCAGCCCCGCGAGGTAGGCCGCCGCGCTGGTGCCGAGGCCACCGCTCAACGGGATCGTCGAGCGGATCCGGAACTCGAAGTCGTCGGCCGGGTGCAGCCGCTCGAAGGCGCGGACCACCAGGTTGCGCCGGTCCCGCGCGATGGCCAGGTCGGTCACCACCGCGAAGCGGCCCGTCTCGACGACCTCGACC
Source organism: Baekduia sp. (assembly GCA_035765735.1). Taxonomy (GTDB): domain Bacteria; phylum Actinomycetota; class Thermoleophilia; order Solirubrobacterales; family Solirubrobacteraceae; genus Baekduia. Next base: position 86,966 of record DASTWY010000014.1, read on the forward strand.
TCGGTGTGCAGCGCCAGCGCGGCCGCGAACGTGTCGAAGCCCGGGCCGAGGTTGGCCGAGGAGGCGGGGACGCGGACGAGACGGCGGCGCTGCATGGCCGCGGGACCTTATCCGAGCACGGCGCGCTCGACGGCCGCCAACTGCGGCTCGCACGGCACGACGGAGCCCGCCTGCATCAGCGCCGTCTGCGGGTCCTTGAGCCCGTGGCCGGTGAGCACGCAGACCACGCGCTCGACGCCGTCGGGGAGGCCGTGCTTGAGCATCCCCGCCACCGACGCGGAGCTGGCCGGCTCGCAGAAGACGCCCTCGCGCGCCGCCAGGAACCGGTACGCGTCGAGGATCTCGTCGTCGCTGACCGCGCGCACCGCGCCGCGCGACGACGTCATCGCCGCCATCGCCTCCTCCCACCGCGCCGGGTGGCCGATGCGGATCGCCGAGGCAATCGTCTCCGGCTCGGCGACCGGGGCGCCCTCCACGAGCGGGGCCGCGCCGGCAGCCTGGAAGCCGAGCATCCGCGGGTGGTGGCCGAGCTCCTGGAAGCCCTTCCAGTACGCGGTGACGTTGCCGGCGTTGCCGACCGGGATGCAGAGCGCGTCGATCGTGCCGATCTCGTCCACGATCTCGAACGCCGCCGTCTTCTGGCCCTCGAGCCGGAACGGGTTGACGCTGTTGACCAGCGCGATCGGCTGGCGCTCGCAGACCTCGCGCACGAGCTTCAGCGCGACGTCGAAGTTGCCCTGCAGCGCGATCACGCGCGCGCCGTGCATCAGCGCCTGCGCGAGCTTGCCGGTGGCGATCTTGCCCTCCGGCACGATCACCGCGCCGCGCAGGCCGGCGCGCGCGGCGTAGGCGGCCAGCGACGCGGCGGTGTTGCCCGTCGAGGCGCACAGCACCGCCTCGGCGCCGTTGCGCACCGCGTCGGAGACCGCGCACGTCATGCCGCGGTCCTTGAACGAGCCCGTGGGGTTGGCGCCCTCGACCTTCAGGAACACCTCGGCGCCCACGCGCTCGCTCAGCGCCGGCGCCGGGACCAGCGGCGTGGAGCCCTCGTGGAGCGAGACGACAGGGTCGTCGGGTGCGAAGGGCAGGCGGTCGCGGTAGCGCTCGATCAGGCCGGGCATGAGGTGGGGCTAGAACTCCTCGTCGATGACGCGGATCGCGCGGGGCCGCGACCGCATGAACTCCAGGCCGGCGATCAGGTCGACGGCCGCCAGCAGCCGGGACTCGAGCACCGGGTGCAGGACCATCACCAGGCGAGCGTTCTCGCCCAGGCCCTTCTGGACGAACGACTTCACGCTGATGCCCTGCAGGCCCAGGATCTGCGCGACCTGCGAGAGCACGCCGGGCTGGTCGGCGACCTCGAGGTGCAGGTAGAAGGCGCTGACCACGTCGGCGACGATCTCCAGCCGGTCGCTGGGCTCGGGCGTCGAGGCCGGCGGGATCATCGCGCTGACCACGTCGCCCAGCACCGCGCTCGCCGTCTGCGGACCGCCCGCGCCAGGGCCGCTGAGCGTGATCTCGGTGATCGCCGGGGACTCGATGGTCACGGCGTTGAACGGGCCCTGGACGGAGGCCAGCGGATGCGCGCCGTAGAGGAAGGCCGGGTGGACGCGGACGCTCAGCCCGCCGTCGACGCGCTCGGCGGTGCCGATGAGCTTGAGCCCGAGGCCGAGCTCCTCGGCGTACTCCATGTCGTCGGCGGTCAGGTGCTCGATGCCCTCGTAGCGGACCTGGTCGAGCGTCACGGGCGTGTCGAACGCCAGGCGCGCGAGGATCGCCATCTTGGCCGCCGCGTCCTTGCCGGTGACGTCGTCGGTCGGGTCGGCCTCGGCGTACCCGAGCCGCTGGGCCTCGGCCAGCGCGTCGGCGTAGCTGGCGCCGGTCTGCGCCATCCGCGTGAGGATGAAGTTCGTGGTGCCGTTGACGATGCCGTGCAGGCGCTGCACGTGGGCGCCGGCCAGCGACTCCTGCAGGACGCGGATGATCGGGACGACGCCGCCGACCGCCGCCTCGAAGCGCAGCTGCACCCCGTGCTCCCGCGCCGTCGCCCACAGCTCCTCGCCGTGCTCGGCCAGCAGCTGCTTGTTGGCGGTGACGACGTGCCGGCCGGCGCGCATGGCGCGCAGCACGTAGTCGCGCGCGGGCTCGAGGCCGCCCATGAGCTCGACGACGAGGTCGCTGCGCGACAGGATGTCGTCGAAGTCGCCCTCGCTGCGGCGCAGCACGCCGACGAGCTCGGGGCGCAGGCCGGTGACGTTGGCGACGTGGTCGGCGCGCTCGTCGAGCAGCTGCGCGAACGCGCCGCCGACGGTGCCGCGACCCAGCAGGCCGATGCGGAAGGGCTCAGGCGTCGACATCTCGGCGGATGAGGTCCTCGTAGGTCTCTCGGCGGGTGACCAGGCGCGCGTCGCCGTCGCGCACGAAGACGATCGGCGGGCGCGGCTGCCCGTTGTAGTTGTTGGCCATGGAGTGGCCGTAGGCGCCCGTGGCCGGGACGGCGATGACGTCGCCCACCTGCGGCTCGGCGAGGTCGGCGTCGTGGATGAGCACGTCGCTGGACTCGCAGTGCTTGCCCGCGAGGTGCAGGATCGTCCCGCCTCCCGGGCGGCCGACGACCTGCGCCTCGTAGCGGGCTCCGTAGAGCATCGGCCGCAGGTTGTCCGACATGCCGCCGTCGACGGCGACCCACGTCGACACGTTGCGCTTGACGGACTGCACGGTGTAGAGCGTCACCGTCGAGTGGGCGACGAGCGCGCGGCCCGGCTCGTCGGCCACGCGCTTGCCGGGCCCGACGAGCTCCTCGACCAGCGCGACCTTGCGCGCCACGTACTCCTCGATGGCCGGCGCCGACTGCTCGTGCAGGTAGGCGACGCCGAGGCCGCCGCCGAGGTTGTACGTGCGGAAGTCGCCCAGGCCGGCGAGCACCTCGAGCGCGGCGCGGAACGGCTCGAGGTCCATGATCTGCGAGCCGATGTGCATGTGCAGGCCGTCGAGGTCGAGGCGGCCGGACGCCTCGGCGAGCTGCACGGCGATCCGCGCGTCGTGCGGGTTCAGGCCGAACTTCGTGTTGGGCCCGCCGGTCGAGATGCCCGGGTGCGTGTCGGGGCTGACCCCCGGCGCGATCCGCAGCAGGATGCGCTGCCGCCGGCCAGCCGGGATCAGGCGCTCGAGCAGCGCCAGCTCGTCGAGGTTGTCGACGACGATGTCGCCGATCCCGGCGTCGAGCGCCTCGCGCAGCTCGCGCTCGGTCTTGGCGTTGCCGTGCAGGTGGATCCGCGCCGGGTCGAACCCGGCCTTCAGCGCGAGGTACAGCTCGCCGCCGGAGGCCACGTCGCAGGCCAGGCCCTCCTCGGCCATCACGCGCAGCACCGCCGTCGACCCGAACGACTTGGAGGCGAAGTGCACCTCGAAGTCGCCGGCGTGCTTGGCGAACGCGTCGACGAAGCGGCGGGCGCGCGTGCGCAGGTCGTCCTCGACCACGACGTACGCGGGCGTGCCGAACACGCGCGCGAGCTCGCGCGCGTCGCATCCGCCGAGGCGCAGCACGCCCTCCTCGTCGAGGTGCGTGCCCAGCGGCCAGACGTGGGAGACCGAGGTCTGCGTGGACGGCATCCGGCGCGGGATGATGTCATGCCATGCGCAACGCTCGAACGCCGCCGCCGGCGGAGACCGGCGTCACCGATGGCCTGGCCTGGTCGCGCTGGGCGCCCGACGGCCCGCCGGCCGGCGGCGTGGTGATCGTCCACGGCGCGGACTCGCGCAAGGAGAACCACGCGGACTTCGCGGCGGCGTGCGCCGCCGGCGGGCTGACCGCGCTGGCCTTCGACGCCCGCGGCCACGGCGAGAGCGAGGGCGAGCTCGACGGCCGCGCGATCGACGACGTCGCGCTGATGGCCGACGTGCTGCGCGAGCGCGGCGGCGTCGATGCCGTCGGCCTGCGCGGCTCGTCGATGGGCGGCTACCTCGCGCTGGTCGCCGCCGCGCCCGCGCGGGCCGCGGCGGTGGTGGCGATCTGCCCGGCCACCGGGACGGGCCTGGCGGTCGGCGTGCGCGCCCGGCGCTTCGGCTTCAGCGCCGACAGCCCGGCGCTCCGCCGGCTGCTGGCCGGCCACGACGAGGTCGACGCGGCCCGCGAGCTGTCGGCTCGCGGCGTGCCGCTCCTGCTGCTGCACGCCGAGGGCGACGAGGTGGTGCCGGTCGACCTCTCGCGCGACCTGCACGCCGTGGCGCCGGGCTCGAAGCTCGTCGTCGTCCCGGGCGGCGACCACCGGTCGGTCCAGCACGACGCCGAGCTGCAGGGCGAGGCGGTCCGCTTCCTGGCGCGGGCGCTGCGCCGCGCGCCGCGCGGCAGCGATGCCTCGCCGCCGGCGTCCTAGAGGTAGTTCATGGGGTTGGTCACGGCCCCGTTGATCCGCACCTCGAAGTGCAGGTGCGGTCCGGTGCTGTGACCGGTGTTGCCCGACAGGCCGATGACCTGGCCCTTGCTGACGCTCTGGCCGACGCTGACCTTGATCACCGACTGGTGCCCGTAGCACGTCGACAGGCTCGAGGTGTGCTGGATGCACGTGTAGTTGCCGTAGCCGCCGACCCAGCCGGCGATGGCGACGCGGCCACCGTCGGCGGCGTGGATCGGCGTGCCCTCGGGCACGGCGATGTCCATGCCCGGGTGGCACGACTCCCAGGAGCGCGACTCGCAGAACGGCGAGGTGATGGGCCCGTTGACCGGCCACACGAAGCGGCCCGTGCCGCCGCTGTAGGTCGTCGCCGGACCGGAGCCGGTCGAGGCGGCGGCCAGCTGCGCCTGGACCTTCTGGGACTCCTTCTGGAGCTCGCTGAGGTGGCTCTCGAGCGTCTGGCGCTCGCTGCGCACGCTGGACAGGACCCGCTGCTTGCCCTGCTTGGCCTGCTCGTAGCCGTACCGCTGGCCGACGAGCTGCATCCGCACGCTGGAGACCTCGTTGCGCCGCTTGAGCACGATCGCGGTCAGCTGCTGCTGGCGCTGCTCGAGCGCGTCGAGCCGCGCCGCCGTCTCGGTCGCGTCCTTCTTGGCCGCCCGGACCAGCGAGATGACCTGGTTGTCCTGGTCCTGGATGCGCCCCAGGAACTCGCCGCGCTCGATCAGGTCGGCGAAGCCCTTGGAGTTCAGGACGACCGTCACGAGATCGGGGCGGTCGGCCTCGTAGATCTCGACCAGACGCTGGGCCAGGATCTTGCGGCCCTGGGCGAGCCGCGCGCGCAGGCGGGCCAGCCGGGCGCGCTCGTCGCGCAGCTGGTCCTGGGTCTGGATCAGCTCGGCCCGCCGCTTGTCCAGGTCGGACTGGATCGCGTCCTCGCGCTGCTGCAGCCGGGAGATCGAGCCCTGGAGCCGCTCGATCTTCGCGCTGTACTGCGAGATGTCGGTCGTGAGGACGTGCTCCTTGCTCTTGCGGGAGCCGATCTCGCCCTTCGTGGCCTGGATCTGGTTCTGGAGCTGGGACAGGCGGCCCTGCGGCGATGCCTCGGAGCCCAGTGGCACGACGAGCCACAGCGCCCCGCAGAGCACCACGGGGAGGACCGCGCCGGCCAGCAGGAATCGCCAGCGACGCATGCGGCCCGAGATGGTAGGCGTTCGGCCCGCCGAGACGTGCAAGCCCCCGTGCGGCGGTGGTGCGGGCACCCCGGGAGCGTCCTTCATCGCGCCCTAAGCCGGCGCGACTACCATCACGCGCATGAACACCTCGTTCGGTCGCGACACAGGCCTGCAGGTCCGGATGCTCGTGACCATGCTGCTGCTGGGCCTCGTCTACGTCGTCTTCATGGGCGTCCTGTTCGCGGCCGGCGCGAGCGGCATCACGATCTTCCTGGTCGCCGCGGGCCTGCTGGCCTTCCAGTTCTTCGGCTCGGACAAGCTCGCCCTGCGGGCGATGGGCGCCCAGGAGGTCAGCCCGCAGGAGGCGCCGGAGCTCCACGCGCTCATCGAGCGTCTCTGCGTCCAGGCCGACATCCCGAAGCCGCGCGTGGCCGTGGTCGCCACGCCGATGCCCAACGCGTTCGCGATGGGCCGCTCGCCCAAGCACGCCACGGTGTGCGCGACGACGGGGATCATGGACCTGCTCTCCCCCGCCGAGCTCGAGGGCGTGATGGCCCACGAGATCACCCACATCGTCAACCGCGACGTGGCGATGATGACGCTCGCGAGCTTCTTCGCCAGCGTCGCGTCGATGATCGTGCAGTTCGGGTTCTTCTTCGGCGGCGGCGGGGGCTATGACGATGACGACGACAACCCGAGCATCATGGCCATCATCCTGGTCTCGGCGATCGTCTGGGTCGTGAGCTTCTTCCTCATGCAGGCCCTGTCGCGCTACCGCGAGTTCGCCGCCGACCGCGGCGCCGCGGTCATCACGGGCCGGCCGAGCGCGCTGGCCTCGGCGCTGCTGAAGATCAGCGGCACCATGGGCCGCGTGCCGCAGACCGACCTGCGCGCGCACTCGGAGATGAACGCGTTCTACATCGTCCCGGCGAGCGTCAAGAACTCGCTGTTCAACCTGTTCTCGACGCACCCGCCGATGGACCAGCGCATCGCGGCGCTGGAGCGCCTGGAGTCCCAGCTGCAGGGCGCCCCGTCCGCGCGGGCGGCGCTGGCGTAGCGCTCGATGGGCTTCCTCGACACCCTCCTGGGCCGCCGCAAGGTCCAGGGCCCCGCACCGGACCGCCTGTTCGCGATCACCACCGCGGCGGTGGCTCTCGAGGCCGGCCCCGGCATCACCAGCGCCGGGGCCGGGGCCATCGTCTTCCAGCCGCTGGCCACGGGCGACTTCCAGCAGATCGCGCGCGACATGGAGGAGGTCGTGCGCGGCACCGGGCAGGAGACCGGCACCCACCTGGAGACCGCCGACGACAGCTACGGCTATCGCTGGATGGTCCTGCGCGACCCCGACGTCGAGGACCTCGCCGTCGGCGTCAACGCCGTCAGCGACGCGCTGGCGGTCGGCGGCTACGGCAACCGGGTCCTGTGCGCCGTGTTCGCCTTCCGCCAGGCCGACGGCCGCCGCGTGTACTTCATCTACAACTACAAGCGCGGCACCTGGTACCCGTTCGTGCCGGCCGGCGAGCAGCAACGCGACACCGAGCAGGAGCTGCGCGTCAAGGCCCAGGTCGGCGCCGAGCTGCCGGTCGAGCCGGAGCTCGAGCGCTGGTTCCCCCTCTGGGGCGCGCCGATCTAGGCGTCTCAGCCGGCGCCGCGCCGCGCCGCGAGCAGCGCCACGTCGTCGGGCCAGCCGCTGGCCGGCTCGAGCGCCGCGAGCACGCGATCGCACAGCAGGTCGAGCTGCGGCGGGGCGCCGGCCGCGATCGTGCGCAGCGCCTCGAGGCTCACGTCGAGCCCCTCGTCGCGGCGCTCGACGAGGCCGTCGGTGTAGAGCAGCAGCCGCGCGCCCTGCGGGAGCGCGACGTGCTCCTCGCGGCGGTGCTCGATCCCGACGCCCAGCGGCGGGCCCAGCGCCCCGCGGACCATCCGGGCCCCGCCGGCGTCGATGAGCACCGCCGGCGGATGGCCGCCGCTGGCCACGAGCATCTGGCCGTCGCCGTCGGCCACCACGAGCATCGCGGTCGCCGTGATGTCCATCGCCGCCACGAACCGGTCCAGCCGCCCGAGGACCCGCGCGGGCGACGGGTCCTCCAGGGCGTAGGCGTGGAGCGCGGCACGGACCTGGCCCATCGCGGCCGCGGCGTCGAGGCCCTTGCCGGCGACGTCGCCGATCGCCAGGCCGATCCGGTTGCCCGGCAGGTCGACGACGTCGTAGAAGTCCCCGCCGACATGGCCGTCCACGTCGCGCGGGAAGTAGCGGGCGACGAGGCTGAGGCCGGCGCCCGCCGGCAGCGTGCGCGGGAGCAGGCTGCGCTGCAGCGTCTCGGCGATCCGCCGCTCGCGCTCGCGCAGCTGCGCGTGGCCGATGGCCAGCGCCGCGCGCTCGCCGACGGCCTCGAGCAGGCGGAGGTCGTCGGGTCCGAAGCGCCCGACCTCCGACGTGCTGACGTGCAGCACGCCGATGACCTCGCCGTCGAGGCGCAGCGGCACGCCGGCCAGGGAGCCGCGGAAGCGGCGGTGCTCGGGCGCGAGGCCGGGCACGGCGGCGATGTCGTCGGCGACCATGCCCCGGGCCGTCGCGGCGATCGTCCCGGAGACGCCGGTGCCGAACGGCGTGACGTCACCCACGATGTCCATGTCGATCGCGGCGCGCACGCGCAGGGTCCGGCCGACGTCCTCGACCAGCACCGCGGCGGCGCGCTCGCCGCCGAGCGCGTCGCGCGCCAGCACGAGCAGCCGCTCCAGAGCGACGTCGAGGCTGTGGCTGGTGAAGCCGGCCAGCACCACCGCCTCCAGGCGGCGCAGCCGCTGCTCGGCGGCCTGGGCGCCCGCCTGCGCGCGGGCGACGTCCCGCTGGCGGCGGCTGAGGTCGCGCTGGCTCTCGATCAGGTCGTCGTTGAGCCGCAGCACCTGCTCGACCAGCCGGTCCCGCTCGCCGGCGTCGGGCTCGGCCACCAGCAGCACGTTCCCGGCCGCGGTGCGGCGGACGTGCACCACGCGGTCCTCGGCCGCCGCGGAGCCGCCCTGCCAGAAGCCGAGCGTCAGGTGCTCCCACTGCTCACCGGCCGCTTCGAGATGACGCCGCAGCGCCGGCCGCTGCGGGTCGGCCACGAGACCGGTCACCGGCTCGCCGCCCAGGGGACGGCCGGCCGCGGTCTCGAGGGCGTGGTTGGCGGCGGCGATCGCGCCGTCGCCGTCGACCCGCGCGACGTAGAGCGTGCGGCTGCGCCACAGCAGCTCCTCGACGGCACCGTCCCGCTCCGGAGGCGTCATGGCCTCAGCCAAGCCGGGCCCGCAGGTCGTCCAGCAGGGCCACGGGATCGGTGGCGAAGAGGTCGGCGCCGGCCGTCAGGGCGCGCTGCGGCCGGCCGTCGTAGGCGCGTCCCCCGGCCACGAGCAGCGGCGGCGGGTCGAGGCGCCGCAGAGCGCCGAACACCCGGGCGGCGGGCAGGAGGTTGCTCGGCAGCGCGGTCGAGAGCGCGACGACCTCGGGGCGATGGGCGGCCGCCGTGGCGACGATCTCGTCCGCGGGCGTGTCGGGGCCGAGCATGAGCACGTCCCAGCCGCCGCTCTCCAGGAAGTCGGCCACCATCCGCGCGCCGAGCGCGTGGAGCTCGCCCGGGGTCCCGCCGACGAGCGCGAGCCGCATCGGACCCGCCGCGACGCGGCCGTCGCCGAGCTCGGGCGCCAGGCGGGCCAGCAGCGTCTGCGTGATCTGCGTGGCCAGGTGCTCCTGGGCGACGCCGATCTGGGCGCGCTCCCACAGGACCCCGATCGCCTCCATGGCCGGCGCGAGGACCGACACGTAGATCTGCGCGGGCGTCATGCCCGCGGCGCGCGCCTGCTCGACGACGTGCCACGCCGCGCGCGTGTCCGGCGCGAGCAGCGTCTCGAGGAACCGGTCGCGGAACGCCTCCGCGTGATCGCCCCGCGCCGCGGGGTCGGGCGCGCGCGACGTCAAGCGCCGCCGTCTGCCGCGAGCTCGAACCAGACGTGGGTGCTGCCCTCACGGACGCCCCACCGCCGCGACAGCGTCTCCACGAGGTGCAGGCCCCAGCCACCCACCTCGGTCGCCGCCTTGTCGCGCGCCCTCGGGACGAAGCCCTCCCCCTCGTCGACGACCTCGCAGCGCAGGCTGCCGTCCTCGTCGACGTCCAGCAGCACGCGCACGGCCGATCCGCGGCCGTGGCGCACGGAGTTGGTCACCAGCTCCGACAGCAGCAGCCGCGCGTTGGCGGCGACGCGCGATCCGACGACGTCCTCGAGCTCGTCCATCAACCGCCGCGCGATCGCGGGAGCGCGCGGATCTCGGGGGATGTCCTGGACGTGCAACACCTGGGCGCTGGAGCTGGTCCGAGCGGAAGCGGTCGCCCGCCGGCCGCCGGTGCGCCGAAGTGTAGGTCGTCCGCGGGATGCACCGGGCCGCCGGGACAGCGGCGACGCGCCATCCCGGGCGGATCCGCGTCGACCGGTGGCCGGTGTCCTAGCATGGCCCGCATGGCCGGCGATTCCCAGTTCGGGCCGGCCCCGGACTTCGGTGTCCCCCCACGGACATCGCTCCCGCAGCCGAGCGTTCTGGCCACGCTCCGGCAGGCGGTCGACGCGGCCCTCGCCGAGGGCGTGGCAGCCGCCCGTGTCTACGCGCGCGTCGTCCGCCCGGCGCTCGCCGCGGCCACCTCCGCCGCCGGGCCGGCTCCGGCGGCCGGCCATGCGGCGCTCGCGCGCTCGGCCGCGCAGGCGGCGGTCGCCCGCCTCGCCGGCGCGCACCCCACGTCCGACGAGGGCCTCGGCCGGCGCGGCGCGGTGCTGGTGCCACCGGGCGCGCTCGGCGAGCTCGACGCCCGGCTGCTGCTCGACGTCCTGGAGGCCGGCGGCTGGCGGGCGGAGGCCGTGCCGCTCGACCGGGACCCGGCCGCGGTCGTGGCCGCGGTCGAGCACGGGCGCTACGAGCTCGCCATCGCCCTCGCGGCCGACGCCCCGCAGGTGCTCGCGGCGCAGCGCGCCTGCGCCCTCGTGCGCCGCCTCGCCGTCCCGCCGCTGATCGTCGCCGTCGCGTTCGACACCGGGGTGGAGCCCGGGCCGGTCGCCGCCGACGCATCGGCGTCTGATCCGGCGGCGCTGCCCGAGCTGCTGCGGCGGCGCCTCGCCGGCGGTGGCGCGCGCTGGGGCGTGCGCCTCACGCGCGAGGGCGACGGCCTCGTCGTCGCCCCGGTCGGCGTCCTGGACGCCACGACCGCGCAGCGGCTGCGAGACATCGTCGACAGCCGCCGCGGCCTGTACCCGCGCATCCTCCTGGACCTCCGCGAGCTGCTCGTCGCCGACGCCGAGGGCCTGTCCGCCCTCGCGGCGTGGGACGCCGAGCAGCCGTGGTGCCCGACCGTCGCCGCGCTGGCCGACGAGCGCACGCTCAAGGCGCTGGACGCCGCCGGGCTCGGCGGCGTCCTGCCGGTCGCCTAGTCGCGCGCGCCGCTACGCGACGTCGGGCACGAGGCCCTCGCCGCTGAAGTCCTCGCCGGCCTCCACGAACGTGAGGTCGGCGGGCGGGACGATGATCTCGGACGGGCGCAGGTCGTCGTCGCCCAGCACGGAGCCCTCGCTGCGGATGAACTGCAGCAGCTCCTCGAAGGCGGCGTGGAAGCCGTCCTCGTCACCGGCCTCGACGGCCGCGACGACGGCGTCGTCGAGCTCGTCGAGCCGCGCGTGCAGCGCGTCGTCGAGCTCGAACTGGCCCTCCTCCGAGATGCGGACGATCACGCCTGGCCTCCCTCGACCTGCTTGGGGCCGTCGGAGCCGGAGCCGAGCTCGGCCTTCATGCGCGCGAGCTCGTCGTCGACCGCCGCGCCGCTCGACAGCTCGTGCAGCTGGCGGTCGATGTCGTCCTGGCCGGAGCCGAGGGCGGTGAGGTCCTCGAAGGTCCCGGCCGCCTCCAGCTCGGAGACGGCGTCGGCGCGCGCCTTCATCTGCTCGGTCTTGTCCACCGCGCGCTGCATCGCCAGCCCGACGTCGGCCATCTGCTCGCCGACGCCCGTGGCCGCCTCGGAGATCCGCACCTGGGCCTCGGCGGCCGAGTACTGCGCCTTGATGACCTCCTTCTTGGTGCGGAAGGCCTCGATCTTGGCGCGCAGCTTCTGCTCGGAGTCGGTGAGCTTCTGCTGCTGGGCCTCGAGCTCGGTGACCTGCTGGTCGAGGGACTGCAGCTCGGTCTGGGCGACGTTCTTGCGCTCGAGCGCGACCCGCGCGAGGTCCTCGTTGCCCTGCGACAGCGCCTGCCGCGCCTGCGTGTCGAGCTTGACCACCGACTGCTCGAGCTTCTGCGACTGCATCTGCAGCCGCTTCTTGGCCGTGACGACGTCGGCGATGCCCTTCTTGACGTTCTGCAGCGCCTGCAGCTGCTGCTGGTAGCTGTAGTCGAGCGTCTCGGCCGGGTCCTCGGCGCGGTCGAGCAACTTCGAGATCTTCGCCTTGATGACCGTCGAGAAACGGCCGCTCATTCCCGGCATCGGGCCTCCGTACGGGATCGCTGGTCGGGTCGCGACCTAGCGTACCCGGCGCGGCGAGGCGACCGGCTCAGAAGCCGCGCGGATGACGCGCGACGAAGCCGCGGGTGCGCCGCAGCACCGGGCGCCACCGGGGCCCCGAGAGGCCGGACGGGTCGCCCGCGGCGCTGGTGTCGAGCCGCAGGCCCGCGATCACCGCGAAGGCGTGGCCGGGGTTCGTGTAGACGGTGATCCACTCGCCGCGACCGCGCCGGCCCCAGTGCATGAAGGAGCCGGAGTCCAGCGGGCGGGCCAGCAGGTCGCCGCCGTGCAGCGCGTAGGAGACGGTGCCGGAGCAGTCGTAGCCGCGGCCCCGGAAGCGCAGGTTGTGCCCGCCGCCGTAGACGTACGGCTTGCCGACGATCCGGTTGGCCGCCGCGATCGCGTCCTTGACCTCCTGCGGCGCGTCCTCGGGTGCGGCGGCGAGGCCGTTGGGGAGGATCTGCGCGGTCTCGGTCGGCGTCGTCCGCGTGGTGGCCGGGTTCGGCAGCCCGTAGGCGGCGCCACCGACCTCGATGGCGGCCTGGCTGGTCTTGGCGGTGCCGTCGGTCGTGCGGGCCATGGCCGCGGGGGCGGCGCACAGCGACACGGCGATCGTCAGCACAAGGGCGGAAGCCCGCAAGGTCGAGTCCTCTTTCGTCGGCCTGCGGGGTTAGCTGACGGGCTAGCGCGGAAAGAGCCAGCGCTTCCCGCGGAGATCCGCGGAATTCGCCCCAAACAACTTGGGTCCCCCGCCCCCTGGCCCTCACCAGGGGTTCGGCGTGGTCGGAAACCTACACAAGCGCGACGACGGATGCACATCGCCGAGGCGCAATGGCGGTTGCATCTTTGGATCTCGGCAGATCCGCTGCAGGCCTCGACCCCGCTCGTTCGTCCGCGAACCAGCGCGCGTGGCGGCGCGGCCGGCCGGCGCGTGGCCTACATTCCCCGCCCATGCGTCACCGGCGAACCGCCGCGGCGATGCTCCTGCTCGTCCTGCTGGCCGCCGGCTGCGGGCGCGACGGCGCGCCGTCCGTGCAGCTCCAGCACCCCCGCACCCCCACCCCGGGGGCCAAGGGCACCGAGACCACTGCGGCCCAGGACCTCGGCTTCCCGGCCTTCGCGACGAAGAACACGACGCGTGTCGGCGGCGCCGACCCCACGGCCGACGCCGCCGCGATCGCGCGGGCGGTCTACTCCGGCTCCTCGCGCGTCACCCGGCCGCACGCCGTGGCGCTCGTCGACAGCGAGGACTGGCGGGTCGGCCTGGCGGCCTCGGTGCTGATGAGCGACCCGGTGCGCGCGCCGGTCCTCTACGCGCACGGAACCGAGCTTCCCGGGGCCAGCGCCGAGGCGCTGGACGCTCTGGACCCGACGGGCTCCAAGGCGGCCGGCGGCGCGCAGGTCGTCCGCGTCGGCGACGTGCCGCAGCTCGACGAGCGCCCCACCACCGACCTGCGCGGCACCGACCCGATCGCGCTGGCCCGCGCCATCGACGCGTTCCAGTCCGCGGCCCGGGGCGCCACCAGCGACCGCGTGATGGTCGTCAGCGCCGACGACGCGGCGTACGCGATGCCCGCCGCGGCATGGGCGGCCAAGGCCGGCGACCCCGTGCTCTTCGCCCACCGCGACGCCGTCCCGGCCGACACCCGGGCGGCCATCGCCGCCCACCAGCAGCCGAAGATCTACGTCCTCGGCCCGCCCGACGTGATCTCCGACAAGGCGGTCGCCCAGCTCAAGCGGCTGGGCAGCGTCACGCGCATCGCCGGCGACGACCCGGTCGCCAACGCCATCGCCTTCGCCCGGTTCACCGACGGCCCGTTCGGCTGGGGCGTCGTCGACCCCGGGCACGGCGTGGTCTTCGCCAACGCCGACCGCCCCGGGGACGCGGCCGCGGCGGCGCCGCTCTCGGCGAGCGGCACGTACGGCCCGCTGCTGCTGACCGACGACGCCGGCCGTCTGCCCCAGGCGCTGACGAGCTACCTGCTCGACATCCAGCCGGGCTACAGCCGGGATCCGGTGCGCGGCGTCTACAATCACGGCTGGATCGTGGGCGACGAAGGGGCCGTCTCGGTGGACGTGCAGTCCCGGATCGACGCCCTCCTCGAGATCGTCCCCGTCAACGAGCGCGCCCCCAGGACCACGAGCACCCAATGAGCCAGGCCGAGCACCCCGACCGCCTCCACCGCGACGTCACCGTCGACGACGTCCGTCAGCTCATGGGCGCCTCGACCCCCCACTTCGCGCTGCAGCTGCGCAACCGCATCGCCCGCCTGATCGCTCCGCTGCCGAGCGATCACCCGGCGCGGGCGCTCGGCGAGCAGGAGATCGCGCGGCTGACGACGCTCGGCTACTCGGGCGAGACGCGCGGCCACCACGCGGAGGAGGGCATGCGCCCGATGCCGTCGCTGCGCGAGACGCCGGCCGAGCCGCAGCGGGTCACCGGCGGCCCGGGCGCCGAGACGCCCGAGCCGCACACGACCGTCGGCTAGGCCCGTGAGCGCGCTCGGCAGCCCCGCCCTGCCCGACGCGCTCGCTCGCACGCTGCCCCTGCTGCGCCCGGAGCTGCGGCCGGCGTCGCCGGTCGCCCCCGACGGCTATCTCGACCTGCTCGGCGGCGACGCGCCGCCCGCCGAGGGCGCGGCCCAGCGCCTGATGCGCACGCGCGCGCTGCCGGCCGTCTACGAGCGCTGGTGGCGGCCCGCCTGGGGTCGCGTGCTGAAGGGCGCCCTCGGCGGCGGGATGCGCGACGAGCACCGCATCGCGCGGCTGCTGCTCGGTCTCACGCCGGGCGACGGCGTGCTCGACGTCGCCTGCGGGCCGGGCAACTTCACGCGCGAGTTCGCCGGGATCGTCGGACCCGCCGGGCTCGCGGTGGGCATCGACGCCTCGGCGACGATGCTCGCGCGCGCCGTTCGCGACACGCCCGAGGCGCAGGTGGCCTACGTCCGCGGCGACGCGATCGCGCTGCCGTTCCTCGACGCGGGCTTCGACGCGGTGTGCTGCTTCGCCGCGCTGCACCTCTTCGACGACCACGACGCGGCGCTCGACCACATGACGCGCGTGCTCACCCCGGGCGGGCGGATCGCGATCCTCACGAGCTGCCGCCTCCGCTCGGCGCCCGGCCGAGCGGTCAACGAGCTGGCCGGCGCGCGCAGCGGCATGCGCGTCTTCGGCCCCGACGAGATCGTCGACGCGCTCCGGGCCCGCGGCTTCGCCGAAGTCCGCCAGCAGATCGCCGGCGTCGCGCAGTTCGTCGGCGGTCGCCTCTCGCGCTGACCGGCGCTGTTGTCTCCATATCGGAGACTTTTGCGCCGGCGAGCGGGCGGCCGGGCGGGCTGCATCGGGGCGGCCGACTCCGCCGGTAGCCTCAACCCCGCATGCGCGCCGGCGTGTTCCTCGCCTACTGGCCCTGGTTCTCCCTCGAGGAGCAGCTCGAGCTCGCCGTGCTCGCCGACCGGCTGGGACTCGACTCCGCGTGGGTCTCGGAGGCGTGGGGCCAGGACGCCGTCTCGGTGCTGGCCTTCCTCGCCGCACGGACATCGCGCATCCACCTGGGCTCGGGCGTGATGCAGATCCCGGCGCGGCGGGCGACCGCGACCGCGATGGCGACCGCGACGCTCGACGTGCTCAGCCACGGGCGCTTCCGGCTCGGGCTCGGGCTCTCCGGCCCGCAGGTCAGCGAGGGCTGGTACGGCGTGCCGTTCATCGACAACCTCCGCCGCACGCGCGAGTACGTCGACGTCGTGCGCCGCGCGCTGGCCCGCGAGCGGCTCCAGGTGTCGATCGAGCCGTCGATGTCCGGCCGGCCGCCGACCGGGCTCGGCAAGCCGCTGAAGCTCCTCGCCCGGCCCGTCCAGGACCGCGTGCCGATCTACCTCGCCGCGATCGGCCCCAAGGCCGTGCGCCAGACCGGTGCGATCGCCGATGGATGGCTGCCGTTCATGTTCGACCCCGAGCAGCCCGAGGCGCTGCTGGACCAGCTGCGCGACGGCGCGGCGTCGGCGGGGCGCTCGCCGGCGGACCTCGACATCGCGCCGGTCGTCCCCTTCGCCGTCGACGAGGACCTGGCGGCCGCGCGGGACGCGGTGCGTCCCTGGCTGGCGTTCTACCTCGGCGCGATGGGCGCCAAGGAGCAGAACTTCTACGTCGAGGTCGCCGAGCGCCAGGGCCATGGCGACGCGGCTCGCGCCGTTCAGGAGCGCGCGCTCGCGGGCGACCGCGCCGGCGCGGCAGCGGCCGTGACCGACGCCCTCGTCGACGCCGCGGCGATCGCCACCACGCCGGCCGGCCTCGACGCGCGCCTGACCGCCTACGAGAGCGCCGGCGTGACCACCCTGCTCGCCATCCCCTGCGGCGAGGACCGACCCGCGGCGGTGCGCGCGCTGGCCGCCGCGACGAGGACGCGATGAGCGGCGAGGCCGAGCGCCTGCGCCCCGACGGCATCGCCGGCTCGTCGCTGGCCGGGCCGTTCCCGGTCGGCGCGTACGCCGAGAAGCTGCGCGAGGAGCTGCGCAAGCGGGCGCGCGTGCAGCTCTTCGGCGAGGTCTGGAACCTGCGCGCGTCCAAGGCCAAGGTCTACTTCGAGCTACGGGACGGCGACGGCGCGGTGCCGTGCTCGATGTGGCGCGACGCCTTCGAGCGCCTCGGGCTGCGCCCGGGGCCGCAGGGCTCGCTCGCCGACGGCGTGCAGGTCGTCGTCGCCGGCGGCCCCGACTACTACCCCGGCTCGCGCACCTCGTCCCCGGCCTTCTCGTTCGACGTCACGAACCTCCGCGTCGCCGGCGAGGGCGACCTGCTGGCCCAGCTTGAGGCGCTGCGCCGGACGCTGGCCGCAGCCGGCCTGTTCGAGCCGCAGAAGGCGCTTCCCCGCCCCACGCTGCCGCGCTGCATCGGCGTGGTCACCGGCGAGGGCGGCAAGGCGCGCGACGACGTGCTCGCCGGCCTGCGCCGCCGCGGCTGGGCCGGGCGGCTGGTGTGGGCCTTCGCGCCCGTCCAGGACCGCCACGCCGCGCCGCGCATCACCCGGGCGCTCCAGGACCTCGCGGCCGTCGACGAGGTCGAGGTGATCGTCGTGGCGCGCGGCGGCGGGTCGCTGGCCGACCTGTTCGCCTTCTGCGACGAGACGCTCTGCCGCACGGTCGCGATGCTGCGCGTCCCGGTGATCGCCTCGGTCGGCCACCACACCGACCGCACGCTCATCGACGACGTCGCGGCGGTGAGCTGCTCGACGCCCACGCACGCCGCCGAGTCGGCCGTGCCCTGCCACCTGCACGAGGCGCGCGCGTCGCTGGCGCGCTGCGCGGCGGCCCTCGACGGCCACGCCCGCCGCGCCGTGCTCCACCGCGCGCGCCACCTCGCCGGGCTGTCGCGGGCGCCCGCGCACGCCGTCGAGCGCCACCGCGCCGCGCTGCACCAGCGGCTGCGCGAGCTGCGCGCCAGCGCGCGGCGCCGGATCGACGGCGACGCCCGGACGGTGGAGCGGCGGGCCGGCGTGCTCGCCCGCAAGGCGCTGGCCGCCGCCGGGCCGGAGGCCCAGACGCGGCGCGCCGCGCTCGACGGGCTCGCGGCCGCGCTGGCCGCGCACGACCCCGAGCGGACGGTGGCGCGCGGCTACGCGATCGTGGACGATGGCGACGGCGGCATCGTCAGCTCGGCCGCGCGGGCGCGGGAGCTCGGCGACGTCCGCCTGTTCTTCGCCGACGGCCCCGTGCGCGCGCAGATCGACCCCGACCAGGACGACCAGCAGGAGGAGCGCCCGTGAGCGCGGACGCCAGCACCCAGACCTACGAGGGCGCCACCGCGCGCCTCGAGGAGATCATCAAGCGCCTCGACTCCGGCGAGGCCGGCCTGCGCGAGACGCTCGACCTCTGCCAGGAGGGCCGCACGCTGGTCGAGTTCTGCGCCGGCGAGCTGGAGGCCGTGGGGCGCGGCCTGGAGGAGCTGCGGCTCGACGAGCTCGTCGCGCGGCTCGAGCAGCGCGGCACGGCCGGCGACGGGGCATGAGCGCGCTCTGGGATCGCATCGCCGGCCTGCCGCTGGAGATCGAGGAGTACGCGTTGGAGCGCCTGGAGCGCGACGTCTCCTCGGCCTTCACCCGCGTCTCGACCGTGCTGCGCTTCCGCGGCGACGGGCACGAGGGACTCGGCGAGGACGTCGGCTACGACGCCGACGACCAGGCCGCCCAGCAGGACGCGGGGCCCAGCCTGCCGCTCGCCGGGGCGTGGACGCTCGAGTCGTTCTGCGACCACCTCGCGACGCTCGAGCTCTGGCCCGAGCCCGCCCGCCACGCCCCGTCGCGCTACTACCGCGTGTGGGCCTACGAGTCGGCCGCGCTCGACCTCGCGCTGCGGCAGGCGGGGCTCCCGCTGCACGAGGCCCTGGGGCGCCAGCTGCGCCCCGTGACGTTCGTGGTCTCGATGCGGCTCGGCGAGCCGGCGACGGCCGAGCCGGTGCGGGCGCTGCTGGACCGCTACCCCACGCTGCGCTTCAAGCTCGACCCGACCGCCTCGTGGGACGACGCGCTCGTCGCCGAGCTGGCCGCCACGGGCGCCATCGACAGCGTCGACCTCAAGGGCCTCTACGAGGGCACGGTCGTCGACAACCCGGCCGACCCGGAGCTCTACCGGCGCGTCGCCGAGGGCCTGCCGGCGGCCTGGATCGAAGACCCCCGGATCACCGACGAGACCCGGCGGGTGCTCGAGCCCCACCGCGATCGCATCACGTGGGACGCCAACATCCACGGCGTCGACGACATCACGGGGCTGCCGTTCCCGCCGCGGATGGTGAACATCAAGCCGTCGCGCCTCGGCGGGCTGCGCCCGCTGCTGGCCGCCTACGAGCACTGCGAGGCCCACGGGATCGGGATGTACGGGGGTGGGCAGTTCGAGCTGGGCGTGGGGCGCGGGCAGATCCAGCACCTGGCCTCGATCTTCCACCCCGACGGCCCGAACGACGTCGCGCCGGGCGGCTACAACGACGTGCAGCCACCCGGCGGACTCCCCGAATCCCCGCTGCCGGTGGCGGCGAGCGCCACCGGCTTCCGCTGGGGCTAGCGGCGATCGCTACGCGGTCACCGGCTTGGCGGCGGGCTGAGACGCCGCCTCCTTGCGCTCCGCGGGGCGCAGGAGGTTGATGCTGACGATCAGGAAGCCGATCCCCGTCAGCAAGAGCGCGATGCCCATCACGATCGAGAACAGGGCGACGTTCTCGGCGAAGTAGCTCGTGTTGAGGGCGGTGCTCAGCGCGGTCTCGGTGACCCACAGGTTGCGGGCGCCGTTGTCGACGGGCTTGCCGCTCTTGGGATCGATCGCGGCGGCCTTCTCGTCGTTGGTCGGCTGGCCGTCCTTGCCGATGTAGCGCGCCATCTCGGAGTAGACCTGGCCGCCGGTGCCCTCGAGGGCGTGGATGCGCATGTACTGGGCGAAGCAGCGGGCCTTGGCGCCGGTGTCGATCGCCTCGCCGGCCACCGAGCACGTCGGCAGGTCGACGTTGGTGAGCTTGGCCTGCTTGGCCTCGGCGGCGATCGCCGTCGGGGTCATGTCGGCGGACCCGACGATCTGCTCGGCCTTGAGGTTGTCGCGGACGGTGTTGTGGCCGGCGGCGCCCATGCCGATCGACGCGATGCCGAAGACGATGAGGATGGCGCTGGCGATGATGCCGCCGTACCGGAACAACTTCTTGGTCATGAGGATCTCCCCCTCCAGGGACTGGATGCTTCGTGTGGTGACGGTCTCCATTCAAGAGCCGCCGAGGAGGCGATCCATCAGTGTCCGGCCGACTGATGCACCCCGGAGAAGTGCCAGACCGGCTGCGGAAAACCCGCGGAGCGGCCCGGCGCCAGCCGCAATGGGCCGGCGCCGGGATGGTGCTCAGCGGCTCAGATGCGCTGGATCAGCGTGCCCGTGCCCAGGCCGCCGCCGCAGCACATGGTCACGAGGCCGATCTCCTGGTCCTCGTCCTCGAGGATGTGCAGGAGGCTGGTGATCAGGCGAGCGCCGGTCGAGCCCAGCGGGTGGCCGAGGGCCATCGCGCCGCCGCGGACGTTGACGCGGTCCATGTCGGGGTTGTGCTCGCGCGCCCACGCGAGCACGACGGGCGCGAACGCCTCGTTGACCTCGAAGCGGTCGATGTCGCCGATCGACATCCCGTTGCGCTCCAGGAGCTTCCGGGTCGCGGGGATCGGGCCCTCGAGCATCTTGACCGGGTCGCAGCCGACCGTCGTCTGGTCGAGGATCTTCGCCCGCGGCTTGAGCCCGAGCTCGTCGGCCTTGTCGCGCGACATGAGCAGGATCGCGGCGGCGCCGTCGGAGATCTGCGACGAGTTGCCCGCCGTGATCTTGCCGTCGGGCTTGAACGCCGGCTTCAGCCCGGCGAGCGCCTCGAGGCTGGTGCCGGGGCGGATGCCCTGGTCGGCGACGTACGTGTCGCCGTTGACCTGGAACGGCACCGTCTCGCGCTCGAACGCGCCCTCGTCCGTGGCCTTGGCCGCCAGCGCGTGCGAGCGCACCGCGAGCTCGTCCATCTCGGCGCGGGTGATCTCGTACTCGTCGGCGATCATCTCGGCGCCGAGGCCCTGGCCCACGATGTTGTGCTTCTCCATGAGCTTCTGGGTGAAGGCGTGGCCGAACTGCTTCTGGGTCTCCATGCCCGCCGAGAACGGGATGTGGCCCATGTGCTCGACGCCGGAGCCGATCACGCAGTCGTGGACGCCCGACGCGATCAGCGCGGCCGCGAAGTTCGTCGCCTGCTGCGCCGAGCCGCACTGGCGGTCCATCGTGGTCGCGGGCGTCTCGATCGGCAGGCCCTCCTGCAGCCAGGCGTTGCGCCCGACGTTGAAGCCCTGCTCGCCGAACTGCTGGACGCAGCCGGTCATGACGTCCTCGACGAGCGACGCGTCGATGCCGGCCCGCTTGACGACCTCGGTGTAGGTCTTGCCGAGCAGGTCGGCCGGGTGCGTGTCCTTGTAGTAGCCCTTCTCCGGGTGGCCGCGCCCGATCGGCGTGCGGACCGCCTCGACGATGACGACCTCTCGACCCTGCTGGCTCATGGTGGGACTTGGTCCTTTTCGGTGACGTGGAACGGCGCCCAAGCATGAAAGGGTGCCGGGCTGACGGAAGACTACTGCGCTGACTGTCCAGTCAACCAGTGGTCGGCGCACGAGATCGAGGAGAGCACGGGAGAACATGCACGAGCGACTGGGCATCGTCGGCAGCGGCGCGATCGCCTGCGGCCTGGCCGCGGCGGCGGCACGCCATGGCGAGGTCGTCCTGTGGGCGCGCTCGGACGGGTCGGCCGAGCGGGCGCGGGCCGATGTCGCACGCGCCTGCGGACGGCTCAGCGAGGAGATCGACGCCGCCAACGTCACCGTGAGCACGGAGCTCGCCGTCGTGGGCACGGCTACCGCGGTGATCGAGGCCGTCGTCGAGGACCTGGAGGCGAAGTCCGCGCTGTGGAGCGACCTCGCCGCGGTGGCCGCCGCCGACGCGCTGCTGGGATCGACGACGTCCTCCCTGTCCGTGCAGGCGCTGGCGGAGGCCAGCGGCGCGCCCGAGCGGTTCGTCGGCCTGCACGTCTTCAACCCCGTGCCGCGGATGGAGCTCGTGGAGCTGGCGTTCCCGCGCGAGGCCGCCGAGGCGACGCGGACGCGCGCCGTCGCGCTCTGCGAGGGGCTCGGCAAGACGCCGGTCGTGGTGCCCGACACGCCCGGCTTCGTGGTCAACCGCCTCCTCTTCCCCTATCTCTTCTCCGCGGTCGCCCTGCAGGAGGAGTCGGGGCTGCCGGCCGAGGCGATCGACACGTGCATGCGGCTGGGCGCCGGCCACCCGATGGGGCCGCTGGCGCTGCTGGACTTCGTGGGACTCGACGTGGCGCAGGCCATCGGCGAGGCGATCGGCGCCCCCGTGCCCGAGCGGATCCGCTCCCTGGTCGCCGAGGGCGCCCTCGGGCGCAAGAGCGGGCGAGGGTTCTACGACTACGGCTGAGCGGGCACTCGCCAACCCGTCCACGTCCCGGCGCCGACGTTGGACGCTTCGAACGGGCGAACCTTTACCGCTCGTTCAGGAAGCCCGCCGACAATCGCTTGCG
Source organism: Baekduia sp. (assembly GCA_035765735.1). Classification (GTDB taxonomy): domain Bacteria; phylum Actinomycetota; class Thermoleophilia; order Solirubrobacterales; family Solirubrobacteraceae; genus Baekduia. The sequence goes on from DASTWY010000014.1 coordinate 109,133, forward strand.
CGAACGTACTCGCACGTGCACCTCCTCCAGCAGCACGATCCGGCCCACTCCCACAGGTGGGCCGGATCGCATTTAACGCCCGTCTTCGCCGCCGTGCGCCGGTTCCGCCGGCCCCGCTCCCGCCGCTCCGCGGCAGGCGAGCCGGCGGCCGGCCGGGAGGGGGACACGGCCGGCCGCCGGCGATCGGGCGAGACGGGTTTCCGCCCGTGCCTCAGCCGCCGGAGCACACAAGTCCCCGCGGGCTCCGGCGCGGTCCGCCACGCCGTCCGTCCACGGCGCGGCGGGCCGTCTCCCATGCCAACGCGCCGGCGCGCCGGAACTTGCGGTCAGCGCCCCGACGCTCCGCAGCGACCTGCCGCCGCCGGCGCTCAGCCCGTCGCGGCGTCGCCGTCGGCGGCCGTCTGCTGCGCCCGGCGCTCGCGGATCCGCACCGCCTCGATGCGGTTCTCGCGGACCGACTCGACGCGGATCGAGTAGCCGTCGGCGGCCACCGTGTCGCCGCGCTTGGGCAGCCGCCCCAGCTCGGCGAACACGAACCCGCCGACGCTGTTGTAGGCGTCGGTGTCGACAGGGAGCTCGACCCCGTAGTCGTGGAGGTCGGTGACGGCCACGTGCCCGCGCACGAACCAGTCGCCGTTGGCCAGCCGCCGGATGTGGCCGCCGGCCGGGTCGGTCTCGTCGTCGATCTCGCCGACGACCTCCTCGATGATGTCCTCGACGGTCACGATCCCCACCACGCGGCCGTATTCGTCGACGACGACCGCCATCGACGAGCGCTGGCGCTGGAGGTCGGCGAGCAGGTCGTCGAGCGGCTTGGTCTCCGGCACGATGACCGCCTCGCGCACGAGCGGGTCGATCGGTGCGTGCGGGCCCTCGGCCATCAGCGAGCGCGCCAGCGAGTTGGCGTGCACCACGCCGCGCACGCGGTCGCGGTTCTCGTCCTCGGTGACGACCAGGCGGGTGTGCCCGGAGGAGATGCAGCGCCGGAGCGCGGTCTCGGCGTCCTCGGAGACGTCGACGGTCACCACCGCCGGGATCGGCGTCATGACCTGTCGCGCCTCCTGCTCGTGCAGGTGGAAGACGCCGCTGAGCATGCCGGCCTCGCCGGGGTCGAGCTGGCCGCCGGCGCGGGCCTGGCCGATGAGGATCTGCAGCTCCTCGGGCGTCGCGCCCTCCTCGGCGGCGGCGTGCGGGTCGATCCGCAGCAGGCGCAGCAGCCCGTTGGACGCGGCGTTGAGGAACGTCACGAACGGCTGCATGATCCGCGCGAACAGCGCCAGCGGGCGCGCGACGAACATCGACGTGCGTTCCGGGTGGATGATCGACGCGATCTTCGGCACCTGCTCGCCGGCGGTGATGTGCGCGCTGGTCGCGACGACGTAGGCGATCAGGAAGGACAGCACCGCGGCGAACCCGTGCGAGAGGCCGCCGAACGCCGGCTCGACGAGCTGCGCCAGCGCGGGCTCGCCCAGGAATCCGATGCCCAGGGAGGCGAGCGTGATGCCCACCTGGCAGGCCGAGAGGTACCGGTTGAGGTCACCGTGGATGGCCAGCGCGCGGGCCGCCGACTTCGATCCTTCGTCGGCGAGCTCCTGCAGCCGTGCGCTGCGCGAGCGCACGAGGCCGAACTCCGCGGCCACGAAGAAGGCATTCACGGCGATCAGCGCCGCGAGTGCGAGAAGGAGCAGCGCGGAGGTCACGCGCCGGCGCCGGCGTGTCCGGCGCTACTTCGAGAGGGGTCGTCGTTCATGGAGCGACGCGGACACGGTACCAGCGTCGGAGGCGGCCCACGCGGATCCGTCCACCGTGCGACCTACCCGGCGGCGAGCCGGTCGAGCGTGCCGGCCAGGTCGAGATCGGCCTGCGTCAGCCCGCCGGCGCTGTGCGTGCTGAGCGTCAGCCGCACGCGGTTCCACCCATGGACGAGGATGTCGGGATGGTGTCCGGCGGCCTCCGCGGCCGCCGCGACGACGTTGACGAAGGCGATCGCGGCGGCGAAGTCCGGCAGCTTCAGGTCGCGCACGATGGCGTCGCCCTCACGCGTCCAGCCCTCCAGGCCGGTCAGGCCCTCCTCGATGTGGCGGTCGTCCAGCAGCTCTGCCATATCCTCGCTCCGGATGCGGATCGTCAGCCTGGTCCCCCACGCTACCGAGCTGCTGTTCGCCCTGGGGCTCGGCGACAGCGTCGTCGGCGTCACGCACGAGTGCGACCATCCGCCCGAGGCGGCTCAGCGCCCGCGCGTCACGCGCGACCTGCTGCCGGCCGGGCTGAGCGCCGGCGAGATCGACGCCGCCGTCCGCGAGCGCACGGAGGCCGGCGAGGCGATCTACGCCCTCGACGACCAGGCGCTCGCCGACCTGGATCCCGACCTCATCGTCACCCAGCAGCTGTGCCCCGTGTGCGCGGTCAGCTACGACGAGGTCGAGAAGGTCGCGCAGTCCCTGCCCACCTGCCCCAAGGTCGTCGCGCTGGACCCCAGGACGTTCGGCGAGACGATGGGCGACATCCGGACGATCGCGCAGGCCACGGGCGTCCGCGACACCGCCCTGGACCTCGTCGCCCGCCAGCGGGCCCGGGTCGACCGCGTCAAGCTCGCCGTCCGCCGCGCGGAGCGCCCCACCGTCGTGGCGGTCGAGTGGTTCGACCCCGTCTACGTCGCCGGTCACTGGACGCCGCAGCTCATCGACCTCGCCGGCGGCATCGACGCCCTCGGCTTCGCCGGCGAGCGCAGCGAGCGCGTGGACTGGGAGATCGTCCGCGCCGCGAGGCCCGACGTCGTGCTCTGCATCCCCTGCGGCTACGACGGCCCGCGCGCCGAGGAGGAGGCGCGGCGCTTCGCGGACGAGCTGCGGTCCGTCGGCGCCCGCGAGGTCATCGTGCTGGACGCCGCGGCCTACTTCTCGCGGCCGGGCCCGCGGCTGGTCGATGGGCTCGAGACGCTCGCGCACGCGCTGCACCCGGACTGCGTGCCCGAGGCGCCCGGGGTCGTGCGCCGCCTCGCGCTCTGAGGGCTCAGACGCTGAAGTCGTGCGGGTTGCCGGCGATGGCGAACGAGCCGACGACCGCCGCGGCCGCCACCACCACGCACACGGCGTAGCCGACCCACGGCTGGCGCAGCCGGTCGGCCTGGTGGAACGCCAGCGCGGCGACGATGCCGCCGATCAGCCCGCCGATGTGGCCGCCGAAGGCGATGTGCAGGCCCGGGATGAAGCCGAGCGCCAGGTTCAGCAGGATCAGCCCGCCCAGGCCGCCGCTGAACGGGTCGTAGCCGCGGCGCCGCAGCTCGACCGCCGTGGCGCCCATGAGGCCGAAGACGGCGCCCGACGCGCCCACGATCCCCGACTCGGTGGTCTGCACCAGCGCCCCGAACGAGCCCGCCAGCAGCGCGGTGAAGTAGATCGTCGCGAAGCGCGCCGAGCCGATCGCCGGCTCCAGCTGGCGGCCCAGCAGCCACAGCAGGTACATGTTGAAGCCGATGTGCAGCAGCCCGCTGTGCAGGAAGCCGCTCGTCACCAGCCGCCACCAGTCGCCGTCGTGCACGTACGGGCCGAACAGCGCGCCGTGCACGTACAGGTTGCCGCCGCCCGCGTTGCCGAAGCTGCCGTCGGCCAGGAAGGCGATGACGCAGACGATGATGAGCGCGATGGTCACGCGCGGCTCGTCGTGCATGGTGCGGACGGTGCGCACCTTCGTGGTCTGGCGCGCGCACTCCGGGCACCGCATCCCGACCGACGTCGGCGTCATGCAGTCCGGGCAGATCGGCCGCCCGCAGTTGGAGCAGGAGACGCCGGTCTCGCGGTTCGGATGGCGGTAGCAGGTGGCCATGGGGCGCCGCACGCTAGCAGCGGGCCCTGAAGCCGAGGTGAGGACGCGGCGCGCCGCTCAGCGATCGAGCAGCCGGCGGGTCTCGTCGGCCACCGAGCGCAGCGTGCGCTCCGCCAGCTCGATCGGGTCCGAGCCGCGGATCCCGCCGCGGCGGCGGTGCTGCTGGCGGACGCGCAGGAGCACGAGCGCCGCCCCCGCCGTCGTGCCGACCGCGACCGCGGCCACCGGGCGGGCCCAGTTGCGGGGATCGCGCATGGTCGACAGCTCCCAGCCCTCGAGCTCGTCCTGCGCGAGCTCGGTGAGCTCGGCGAGCGTGGTCTCCAGGCGCGCCGACAGGGCGGGCGGCGGCTCCACCGGCGTGAACGCCCGGCGCAGCAGCCCTTCGAACTCCGACGACATCTCGCTCATCCCGTGGCCTCGCTCGCGACGATCTGCTCGAGCTGCTTGATCGCCCGGTGCAGCAGCACCTTCGTCGCGCCGTCGGTGCGGCCCATCGCTCGGGCGATCTCGCGGTTGTCCATGCCCAGCGCGAAGCGCATGATCAACGCCTCCCGCCGGTCATCGGGCAGCTCCTTGACGCCTTCCAGGATTCGCGCCAGCTCGTCGCGTCCCTCCACGAGGTCCTCGGTGGTGTGCAGGGTGCGCAGCGTCTCGGAGTCCTCGATCGGGCTCTGCGGCCGGCGCGAGCGGTCGCGGTAGAGGTTCGCGGCGAGGTTGTGCGCGATCCGGATCAGCCACGGCCGCAGCGGGCGGCCGTCGGACTCCTGGATCGCCCGCTCGAGGTGCCGGTACGCCTGCAGGAACGTCTGCTCCGTGAGGTCCTCGGCGTCGTGGTGGTTGCCCACCCGGTAGTAGGCATAGGAGTAGACGTCCCGCAGATGCGTCCGGTACAGGTCCGAGAACGCTCGGTCGAGATCGTCCTTCTCCACGCACCTCAGCCTACCCCCGCGACGCGCCTAGGCGGCTCGCGCGAACCTCCGGCGCGGCGGCGGCGCGGTGACCGAGCTGGCCCAGTCGCCGGCGTCGACGCGGCCCTCGACGACGGCGGCGAGCCCGGCCACGGCCGGTGCGTCGACGCCGCCCTCGCGCAGCGCGCGCGCCAGCAGGGGCAGCGCGTGGAGGCTCTCGGCGGCCTGGCCGAGCTCGACCTCGACCTGCGCGGCGGGCACGCCGGCGGCCAGGAGCTCGCCGGCGCGGCGGTTGCGGCTGCCCTGGGCGACGACCGTGGCGACGAGGTCGCCGGCGCCGGCCAGGCCGGCGAAGGTCGCGGCGTGCGCGCCGCAGCGCCGGGCGTAGGCGTCGACCTCGGCGAAGACGCGTCCGGCGGCGGCGCCGGCGGCGTTCGGGCCGGCCGGCCCGGCGGCCGCGGCGGCCAGCGCGGCGGCGTTCTTGGCGGCGCCCGCCAGCTCGACGCCGACGCAGTCCGACGAGGTCTCGGCGTAGAGCCCGGCGCGGCCGAGCAGGTCGGCGAGCTGGCGGCCGAGGCCGTGGTCGGCCGTGCCGGCTACGAGCGCCGCGCCATGATCAAGCGCGTCGGCGGCGTGCGCGGGGCCGCCGAGGCAGGCGATGGCGCGCGCGGCGGTGCGCTCGGCGACGTAGGCGGTCGGCAGCGCGCCCAGTGGCGGCACGAGGCCCTTGGAGGCGACGAGGACGCCGGTGCGGGCGGTGATCTGGGCGCCGTGGCGCGCCACGCACTCGGGCAGGCTGCGGGCCGGGACGGCGAAGACGACGAGGTCGTGGCGGCCGAGCTCGAGCTCGTCGGCGCGGTGCACGGACACCGCGTCGGGCAGCGCGGTGCCCGGGAGGTAGCGCTCGTTGACGCGCGCGGCGCGCAGCAGGTCGGCCTGCTCGCCGGTGCGCGTGCCGAGGTCGACCTCCACGCCCGCGCGCGCCAGCGCGACGGCGAGGCCGGTGCCCCACGAGCCGGCGCCGATGACCGCGGCGCGGCGGATCGGCGGCAGGCCGCCGAGCCACTCCCACTGCAGCATCACGCAGGGCCAGATGCGCTCGGTGACCGCGCCAGCCAGCTGCGGGGACGGCTGGTGGACCTGGGGGAAGCGCAGCGGCGCGCCGGCGCGGATCCGGACCTTGTGCGGGCGGATGCGCCAGCCACGGCGGATGGCCTCGGTGCCGATGACGGCGAGCGGGACGACGGGCGCGCCGGTCTCCAGCGCGAGCCGGCCGACGCCGCGCTTCGGCGCGCCGAGCGTGCCGGGGCGCACGCGCGTGCCCTCGGGGAAGATCAGGACGCAGTCGCCACGCTCGAGGATCTCGCGCGCGGTGCCCATCGCGTCCTCGTCGCCGCGGCCGCGGTCGATCGGGAACGCGCCGAGGCTGTTCAGGAACCACGCGGTCAGGCGCTTGCGGAAGAGCTCCTTCTTGGCCACGTAGTAGATCGGCCGGCGCGACATCGTGGCGATGACGAACGGGTCGAGGAACGACCGGTGGTTGGCCGCGAAGATCACAGGGCCCTCGGCCGGCACGTGCTCACGCCCGATCCGCGACATGCGGAAGTAGACGTGGAAGAACGGCTGGAACAGCCCGCGGACGATCCAGTAGAGGATCGGGTTGACGCCGCGGTGCCGCGCGCGCTCGAGGTGCCGGTTGCTCTCCATCATCTGGCGTACCCCGTCTCCGATCCGCTGGTTACAGTGCCGGGATGGCCAGCGCTCCCGCTCGAACCGCCCGCGGCGCCGCCGCCGGAGCCCTCGCCGCCGGTGTCTGGGCGCTCCAGGAGCCGCTCGACCAGCGCGCGTTCGGGGTCGCGTACTCCGACGTCGCCCTGCTCGGGCGCTGGGTCACGCGCGGCCGGACGTGGCCGGCGGCCGGGCTGGCGCTGCACGTCGCCAACGGCGCGGCCTTCGGCGCCGTCTACGCGGCCGTCAGGCGGCGGCTGCCGCTGCCCCCGGCGCTCCGGGGTCCGGCGGCGGGGCTCGCCGAGCACCTGGCCACGTGGCCGCTGGTCGGCCTCGTCGACCGCCACCACCCCGCGCGGGACGAGATGCCGCGGCTGGCCGGCAGCGCGCGGGCGCTCGCCCAGGCGACTTGGCGCCACCTGCTCTTCGGGTTCGTGCTGGGCGAGATCGAGCGGCGGCTGAACGCGGAGGACGGCGACGACGACGGCGGCATCACCTACGTCGTGTCCAGCAACGGCCACGGCGACATCGCGCACGCCATGACCCGCGGCGCGGCGTAGCGGCTGCGACCTAGACTCCGGAGCCGCCAGCCCCGCCGGAGTAGCTCAGCTGGTAGAGCACCGCTCTTGTAAAGCGGGTGTCACGGGTTCGAGTCCCGTCTCCGGCTTGTGCACCGTCGGCGTTCGCGAAGGGCGCGAGCGCCGGGGGCGGATTGGCGTTGCGTGTCGCCTACGGAGGGATATGCCCTCCCGATCCGCCACGGACCACCGGGTCGCCGCGCTCGCCGGTCGTCAGCATGGCGTCGTGACGCGCCAGCAGCTGCTGGCACTGGACCTGTCGCCGTCGATGGTCGTCGACCGCATGCGCGCTGGGCGCCTGCATCCCGTGCACCGTGGCGTCTATGCCGTGGGCCACGACGCGCTCGGACGGGAGGGGCGGCTGCTCGCCGCCGTGCTCGCCTGTGGGCCGCGGGCGGCCCTGAGCCATCGCTCCGCCGCCGCCGTGTGGGGGTTCGGGACCTCCGGCGGCCGGCGGATCGACGTGACCGTGCGGTCGACCGGGGGCCGGCAGGGTCCTCGGGACGTACGGCTCCGCCGGAGCGGGACGCTGCGCGACGAGGACGTCACGACCGAGGGCGCGCTCCCGATCACCACCCCGGCGCGGACCCTGCTGGATCTCGCCGGCGTGCTCGTCCCTCAGCGACTCGAGTCCGCGGTGCGCCGCGCCGACGAGCTCGAGCTCTTCGACCTCCCCGCCGTCACCGCCGCGATCGACCGTGCGCCCCGGCACCGCGGCGCGGCGAAGCTCCGCCACGTGCTCGCGGCCGCGGCGGAGGCCGGCCTGACGCTCACGCTCTCCGACCTCGAGGACCGGTTCCGCGCCCTCTGCGCCGCGCACGCCCTGCCGGCGCCGGCCGTCAACGGCCGCATCGCCGGCCGCCGCCGAGACTTCACGTGGCACGCCGAGCGCCTCGTCGTCGAGACCGACGGCTGGGCCTACCATCGCGGCCGGCGCGCGTTCGAGCGAGACCGCGCCCGCGACCAGGAGCTCGTGGCCGCCGGCTACCGCGTGCTGCGCTTCACCCACCGGCAGGTCGCTCGCGAGCCTGGCGCCGTGGCCGCCACGATCCGCCGCGCGCTCGAGTTGCGTGTCGGATAAGGAGGGAATGGCCCTGGTGGTCTCAATTGGTCATTGCAACGGATGATGGTTGTTGATGATCAAGAGGAGATGGTGTGGCGGGTCCGATGCGTAAGCACAGGCCGTTGTCGGCGGCGGAGCGGGCGGCGGTGTTGGTGCAGTTGGCCGAGGGGCGGCATCCGGAGCGGGTGGCGGCCGGGTTTGGCTGTTCGGCGCGGACGGTGGAGCGTGTCTGGGCGGCATCGAAGCTCAAGACCAGGCGGATTGGGCCCGGTGAGCGGCGGTTGTCGTTCGCCGAGCGCGAGCAGATCAGCCGGGGCGTGGCTGCCGGCAAGAGCGCGCGGGCGATCGCTCGCGAGCTGGGCCGGGCGGCGTCGACGATCACGCGCGAGCTGGAGGCCAACGGCGGGCGCAGGCGCTATCGCGCGTTACGCGCCCACGAGCGAGCGATCCGCCGTCTGGAGCGACCCAAGCCGCGCAAGCTCGAGCAGTTGCCGCGGTTGCGCGCCGAGGTCGAGGCGGGGCTCGAGCAGCGGTGGTCGCCGCAGCAGATCTCGGCCAGACTGCGGGCCGAGCATCCCGACGACCCGCAGATGCAGATCAGCCACGAGACGATCTATCAGTCGCTGTTTGTCCAGTGCCGCGGCCAGTTGCGTCGCGAGCTGACCGCCAATCTCAGAACCGGCCGGGTCCGCCGCCGCTCGCGCGGCGGCGATCTGGGGGTTCGCGGCCGGATCCGCGACATGGTGATGATCTCCGAGCGGCCCGCCGAGATCGAAGACCGCGCCGTCCCCGGCCACTGGGAAGGCGATCTGCTGGTCGGCAAGGGCAGCCGCTCGTTCATCGCCACGCTGGTCGAGCGCCAGACCCGCTACGTGCTGCTCGCTCGCCTGGGCACCGACAAGACCACCGCGCACGTCGTTGCCGCGTTGCAGCAGCGCATCGCCGAGCTGCCCGCCCATCTGCTGCGCTCGTTGACCTGGGACCAGGGCGTCGAGATGGCCGGCCATCAGCGCTTCAGCGTCGCCACCGGCATCCCCGTCTATTTCTGCGACCCCCACTCGCCCTGGCAGCGCGGCAGCAACGAGAACACCAACGGCCTACTGCGCCAATACCTGCCCAAGGCCACCGACCTCAGCCTCCACACCCAGGATCAGCTAGACCGCATAGCCATCGAGCTCAACGGCCGCCCACGCCAAACCCTCGGCTGGAAAACCCCAGCTGAAAAGATGCAAGAACTCCTGTTGCGATGACCGCCTGACCCCAAGCCTCCTTATCCGACACGCGACGCCCTACAGGCGGTCGCGCCAGGTCACCGCGGCGGAGGCGATCTGGGTCAGCGCCTCCTCGAGGCGGAGGCGGTCGTTGGCGCGGCGGGCGCCGGCGAGCGCCTTGATCGCCTCGGTCAGCAGCGCGGGGCCGGCCGGGCCGTCGGAGCGCAGCGCCTCCAGCTCGGACGGCGTCAGCTTGCGCGGCTCGCCGGTCGCGGCGGTGGCGACCTCGGCGTACTCGCGCTCGGCTCGGGCGGCTCGCGCGTCGGCCCGGCGCGCGGCCGTCTCGGCCTCGGCGGCGCGGACCAGCGCGGCCTCCAGCTCCTCGCGCTCGGGCGCGGCCTCGACGACACGCTCGACCACCCGCGCCGGCACGGGCGAGGGCGACGCGGCGCGGGCCTGGGCCAGCGCCCGCTCGGCGGCCTCGGCGCGCTCCTCGGCGCGCACGGTGATGCGCTCGGCCTCGGCGAGCTGGTCCTGGACCTCGCGGCGGGCGGCGCGCGCGTCGGTGATGGTCGCCTCGGCGCGCTCCAGCCGCGCGGCGAGCTTCGCCGCCGTCCGGCGCGCCTCGGCGGCGTCCATCCGAGCCTCGCCGAGCTCGGCCTTCAGCGCGGCGGCGCGGCCCTCGGCTGCTTCCAGCCGCCGCTGCACGCGCGCCAGCGCGGCGGCATCGGTGACGCGCTCGCGGACGATCTTCGTCTTGACCTTCGGCGTCGCCTCCAGGCGCGCCCGCACGCGGTCGAGCTGGCCCTGCAGCCGCTCGGCGCGCTGCTCGGCCTCCTGGGCGCGGGCGAGCGCCGCCTCGACGGCGACGCGGGCGTCCTGGGCCAGGCGTTCGGTGGCGCGCGCGGAGAGGTCGATCTCGGCGCGGCGCTTGGGGCCGCGCTTGGCGGGCTCGAAGCCCGCGGCGCGGATCGCCTTCTCCAGCGAGCCGTCGAAGCAGCGGCGCGCGGCGTTGGCGGACGGGTACGGGGAGCCGCAGATCGGGCAGCCGGCGCGGTAGCGCTCGATCCGCCAGATCTGGCCGGTGATCTTCGCCTGGCCGGGGTTGAGGTCGGCCAGCCGGGGCACCTCGCCGTGCGCTTCGACGAAGTGCTGGATCTCGGTGATGACGGACTCGGGAGTCCACTGCGGGGTCTTGCCCCGCTTGGGGGCCCCCGCGACGGTCACGGGAGCCATGCTCAGGCTCCCTCAGGTCACGCGCCGAGGCGCAGGGCTCGGCGACGGCTGCCGGCGGTGCGGCAAAGGCGTAGGCGTTGGGATCAGGCGGTACGTCATGAGGCGTCCCCCACCGTATCGACCTCGGCGGCGCGTTCCGCACCCGGCACGTCAGACAGCGCGCTGCGCGGACGCCGTCGCCGCCCGGGCGACGCATCCCTCGAGGTGGTCGTTGACCAGCCCGCAGGCCTGCATCGCGGCGTACGCCGTCGTCGGGCCGACGAACCGGAAGCCACGGCGGCGCAGCTCCTTGGCCAGCGCCGTCGACTCCGGCGTCACCGCCGGCACCTCGGCGGGTCCCGCCGGCGCCGGACGGTCGGGGTCGGGCCGGTGCGCCCACATCAGCTCGGGCAGCGACGTGCCGCTCGCGCGCAGCGCCACGGTCGCGCGGGCGTTGGCGATCGTCGCCTCGATCTTCATGCGGTTGCGCACGATCCCCGCGTCGGCCATCAGCCGGGAGACGTCCTCGTCGCCGAACGCGGCGACGGCGTCGGGGTCGAAGCCGGCGAACGCCGCCCGGAACGCCTCGCGCTTGCGCAGGATGGTCAGCCACGAGAGGCCCGACTGGAACGCCTCGAGCGACACGCGCTCGAACAGGCCGCGCTCGTCGCGCACCGGCCGCCCCCACTCCTGGTCGTGGTAGGCGCGGTACAGCGGATCCGCGGCGCCGAAGCAGCGCAGCGCCCCGTCGTCGGCGGGCAGCCCCGTCAGCCCAGCGCCTTCCGCACGGTGATGGTCATCGTCATGTCCTCGTGGAACGTGCAGACGATCTTGTAGCGACCCGGCCGCTTGAGCCGCTGCGTGAACGTGTCGCCGGCGGCCAGCGGGTCGGAGTGGAACTTCCGCGCGCGCTTCGGGCCCTTCTTGAGATCCACGTCGTGGACGTCGAAGGTGTCCTGCGTCCAGCGCCAGCGCACCTTGTCGCCGGCGTGGATGGTGAGCTTGGACGGCCCGAACCAGTTGTCGTTGACCGTGACGGTGCGGGTCTTGTGCCGCGCCCTGTGGTGCTTGCTGGCTCCCGCCCCGGAGGCCGGGACGGCGACCGCCGTCCCGGCCAGCGCGAGCGCCACCAGCGCGCGGCGGCGCCCGCGCGTACGACCTGCGATCACTTCACGCCCCCGGTGTAGTGCTCCAGCGGGGTGATCCCCGGCTTGCTGACGTGGTCGTGGCGGATGTAGTGCGCCTCGTGGGTCGCGTCGCCCACGGTCCAGTCGACCGCCGTGGCCAGCGCCTGCTGGTCGAACGCGTTGGCGCCCGTGAACGGGCACGGGACCATCGTCGCGCCGCTCTCGGGGAAGACGACCTGCACCCCGGTGTTCGGCCCGAAGCAGTTGTCCTTGCCGTTGCCGTCATAGAACAGGTCTCGGCCGTTGAGGTCGGTGCCGTCCAGGCCGAGGCGGTTGCCGGTCACCTGGTTGCCCTCGAGGTCGCGCGCCGTGGCGTCCTTCAGCGTCAGGGCCTGGAGCGCGCCGATGCCGACGAGCCAGTTCCCGTACACGTCGTTGTCGGTCACGGTGTTCCCGCGGCCGCCGAACAGCAGGATGCCGACGCCGATCGGGAACGGCACGTCGCCGACCCGCGTGCCGCCGGGCTTGGCCTTGAACGGCGCCCCGTCGTAGTAGTTGAAGTTGTTCCAGAAGACCTCGTTGCCGGTGATGACGTTGTCCTCGGCCGGCGGGTACTTCTCGGAGTCGAGCGCGTTCGGGACGATCCCGGCGCCGTTGTTGTAGAACTTCGACTTCGTGATCGTCACGTAGCGCATGTTCGTGCCCGACCAGCCGAGCACGTTGCCGTAGGACGTGATGTTGCGCACCATCGAGCGGATCGGCTTGACCTGCGGCGGCGTCTGCCCGATGTAGAAGCCCGAGTCGCTGTTCCACGCGGCCTCGCTGTTGGTGATCGAGCCGCCGCGCGTGTTGAAGGCGTAGACGCCGTAGACGCCGGCGAGGAAGGCCTTCAGGTTGGTGAACCGATACCCGGTCGTGTTGGTGACGAAGAACCCGTTGGCCCGGTAGTGGCGGGCGGTGAAGCCATTGACCGTCACATGATCGGCGCCGTTGATCAGGACGCCGTTGGCCTTCTTCTGGCCCTTGCCCTCCAGCACCACCTTGTCGGGGTGCTTCGGATCGCCGACGAGCTTGATGTAGCGCTTGCCCGAGCCGCTGATGCTGACCCCCTCGCGCCAGAGGCCGTGCGCGACCTTGATCCGGTCGCCCGCGCGGGCCTCGTTGATCGCGTCCTGGATGCGCGGGAAGCAGCGGTGCCCGTGCTTGCAGACCCGCAGCGTGCGGTGCGGACCCTTCGGCTTGCCCTTGCCGGTGCCCGGCTTGGACGGCGGCGGATAGTTCACGGCCTGCGCGGGGCCGGCGGCCGCGAGGGCGGCGACGGCGAACCCCAGGGCGACGACCGGCGAACGGCGATGCGACGACACGCGAGCTCCTCTCACTCGACGAGATACCACCCCGCCATCCCGCCGTCGAGGTGCGAGAAGACGTGGCAGTGGTAGAGCCACCGACCCGGGTTGTCCTCGACGAACCGGACGGTGATGGTCTCCCCCGGACCCACCCCCGGCGTGTCGGTGAACGTCCCCGAGGGGTCCCGCCATCGATGGCCGTGGATGTGGAAGTCGTGGAAGTTGTTGTCCATGCCGATGACGTGCAGCGCGACGTCCTGACCCGGCTTGGCCCGGATCGTCGGCGTGTTGCCGGCATACGCGCGCCCGTTGATGCACTGGAACGAGCGGTCGAGGCCGGTCACCGGCGGCTGGAGCTGATGCAGGAAGAGCACCTGCTCGACGTCCGGTCCGCGGTCGCCCTTGGGCCGGACGACCACCGAGCCGAACATCCCCCGGAACGTGTTGAGCGTGTGGTTGGGGCCGTGGTCGTGGTACGGCCACACGCCGACGCTCTCCGGGACGCACTCCCAGGTGTAGGTGAACTCCTCGCCCGGGGCGATGAACCCGCCGGCGCGCGTGAGGTCGCCGAGGTAGACGCCGTCGTAGTCGGGCGTGTACTTGACGCCGTGCGGGTGCATCGTCGCAGCCTGCCCAAGATCGCGGAGCGCGTTGCGGAAGTGCACGACGAGCGTGTCGCCGACCTCCGCGTGCAGCGTCGGACCGGGGATCGCCGCGGGCCCCGCGGGCGCCGCGAAGCCCGGCTCCATCAGCTGGTAGACCGTCGCGGTGAACGTTGTCCGCCCGCGGACCGGCACGCCGTGCCAGCCGTCGCGGTGGGTCGGCACGATCGGCCAGCGCGTCGTGGTCGCCTGGACCCAGTACTCGACCGCCCGGCCGCCCGGCTGGGGCTGCGGCGTGCCGAACGTCAGGGCGTCGACCGGGTCGGCGGGCTTGAGGGCCTTCGGGCGCTTGACGCGTGCGGCGGCGGCGTCGGCCTTGACGGCGTCGCCCTTGCGGCCCAGCGACACGCGCTCGCCGCCGATGGTGCACAGCAGCGCGCCGGCGCCGACCTGCAGGAACCGGCGGCGGCCGATGGTCGGGTCGAGCGGTTCGAGCGGGTCCGGCGACATGAGGCGTCCCGGGCGGAGGTGGGACGCGGCCCGGGCGGCGATCCTAGCCGGGATGCCGGATGCCGGTGCGACCTACGGTACGACGACCCACGTGCCGTCGCGCCGCCCGAGGGTCAGCGTCTCCTCGCGGCCGTCGGCGAGCAGGGCGCGGAACTCGGCCTCGTCGGCGTCGGTGCCGGGCCGGTCCAGGACCCGCACGAGGTGCAGCTCGCGGACCGCGCCGGTCGTGGGTCCGGCCTCGAGCGCGGCGCGCGCGACGGCCTCCATCGCGCTGCGCTCCCAGCCCCGGTCCTGCGCGCGGGCGGCCGCCAGCGCCTCGTCGGCGGCCTCGACCCGCGCGCGCAGGCGCTCCCGGTCGGCCGCGTGCCGGCGAGCGTTGGCGATCAGCCCGCCGACGAACAGGAGCACCAGGAGCGCCGCCACGACGATCAGCACCGTGGGCAGCACGGCGAGGGCGAGGATGACGGCGGTGGTCATGGCCCTACAGCATCACGTTGCGCGCCGTGAGATGCGAGCCCACCTTGCGCTTGACGCGCTGCAGCGCGTTGTCGACCGTCTTCGTGTCGCAGCCCAGCCGCTCGCCGACCTGCTCGTAGCTGTAGCCGTCGAGGTAGAGCGACAGCACGCGAGACTCGAGGTCGGACAGCGCCGTCGAGAGGCACGCCACGAGCGACCGCAGCTCCTCGGAGCTGATGACCTGGTTGACCGGGTCGTGCACCGGCGAGCCGGGGATGATCTCGTCGAGCGTGGGCTCGCCGTCCTGGGCGCTGGCCGGCGTGGCCGAGAACGAGACGTACTGGTTCAGCGGCGTGTGCTTGTTGCGCGTGGCCGTCTTGACCGCCGTGATGATCTGGCGCGTGATGCAGAGCTCCGCGAAGTTGCGAAAGCTCGACTCGCGATCGGAGCGGTAGTCGCGCACGGCCTTGTAGAGGCCGACCAGGCCCTCCTGGATCAGGTCGTCGGAGTCGCCGCCGGCGAGGAAGTACGACGAGGCCTTGAGCCGCACGAAGCCGTAGTAGCGGCGGACGATGCGGTCGTAGGCCGTCGGGTCCCCCTGCTTGGCCAGCGCGATGAGGTAGCCGTCATCGACCTGAACCTGCCCTTGAGGGTTGAAGGAGAGTCGTGCCACGAGCGGTCCTTTCTGCGCATGCGCGCAGCTGGAATCTGCTCAGTGGCGCACTCCTCCCCTGGCGCCATCTGAAACGTCTGTACGAAGATCTGTCCCGCCAGACCGGAGGTCCTCAACCTCAGGTCGACGGTTATGCGGGCGGCACACTCCCATGGTTATGGAGCGGTGTCAAGGGTTTGCAGGAGTTCTTGCGGGCGGGACGACGGAGGGGCCGGGTTCCAACCCTTCCGCGCATCTCAGCCCCGCCTAGCGACGATCCCGTAGAGCAGCGCCGCGGCGGCCGCGGAGACGTTCAGCGACTCCATCTGCCCGCGGAGCGGCAGCGCCACGAGCTGGTCGCACTGCTTGCGTACCCGGGGCCGCAGACCGCGGCCCTCGGCGCCCAGGACGAGCACCACGCCGCCGGCGTAGTCGGGCTTCGTGTACGCCACGCCGTCGGCCGCCGCGCCGTAGATCCAGCAGCCGGCGTCCTTGGCCTCGACCAGGAAGTCGGAGACGTTGCGCACGCGGGCGATCGGCAGGTGCTCGACGGCGCCGGCGGAGGCCTTGCAGGCGGCGGGCGTCACCTCCGCGCTGCGATGGCGCGGCAGCACCAGCCCCGTGGCCCCGGCGCACTCCGCGGTCCGCGCGATCGCGCCGAGGTTCTGCGGGTCCTGCACCTCGTCGAGCGCCACGATCAGCGGCGCCTCGGCGGCCAGCATCGGCCCCGCGTCGGCGTACGGGTAGGGCGCGACGTCGGCGCAGACGCCCTGGTGGGCGTCGGTCTGGGCGCGCTCGGCGATCTCGCCGGCTTCGACCACGGTGACCGGGACGCCCGACAGCCACGGCTCGCGGGCCGCGCTCGCCGTCGCCCACACCCGGCGCACGGGCCGCCGCCGCGCTCGCAGCGCCTCGTGGACGGGGTTGCGGCCGTAGAGCAGGCGCGAGGCGAGCGCGGGCTCCGCGGGGCGCTCGCGCCCGCCGCCGGCACGGGATTCGCGCTCGCCGCCGGCAGGGGGCGGCGGTGACGGGCGCGTGCCCCGCGTCGGCCGCCGGCCGTCGCGGCCGCGGCCAGCGCCGCCCCGGCCGGAGCCGCGCGCGCTCACGAACGGACCAGCTCGGCGCCGGCGGGGCCGTCGCGGACCTCCCAGCCCTGCTCGCGCAGCGCGTCGCGCAGGCGGTCGGCCGCGGCCCAGTCCTTCGACGCGCGGGCGGCGTCCCGGGCGGCGAGCAGCTCCAGCGCCGCGGCATCGGGCCCCTCCCCCGCCTCCGGCTCGGCGACGCCGGCCAGGCCCAGCACGTCGAGCATCTCGCGGAGGTGGTCGCGCCCGACGCCGTCGCGGCGGTTGGCCTCGCGCACCCAGTCGGCCAGCGCGGCGAGCGCCCGCGCGGTGTTGAAATCGTCGGCCAGCGCGGCGAAGAACGCGTCGCGGTGGACGGCCATGTCCGGCGGCGACGGCCCGTCGACGAGCCGGCGCGCCGCCTCGCGGATGCCCTTCAGCCGGCGGGCGGCGTCGTCGAGCGTGTCGGGCGCGAAGACGATCGGCTGGCGATAGTGCCCGGCGGCCAGGAACAGGAGGAACGCCTCGCGGCCGTGCTGGGCCAGCACGTCGGGAAGCAGCGCGATGTTGCCGACCGACTTGGCCATCTTCTCGCCGCGCATCTCGAGCATCCCGTTGTGCATCCAGATCGCCGCGAGCTCCGCGCCGCGCCCCAGCCGCGTCTGGGCGGCCTCGTTCTCGTGATGCGGGAAGACGAGGTCCGAGCCGCCGCCGTGGATCTCGAAGCCGACGCCCAGCAGGCGCTCGGCCATGGCCGAGCACTCGATGTGCCAGCCGGGCCGGCCGCGGCCCCACGGCGCGTCCCAGGCGGTGTCCTCCCCCTCCTTCTGGGCCTTCCAGAGGGCGAAGTCGAGGGGATCGTCCTTGCGCGAGGCGCCTTCGACACCCTCGCCCTGGTCCATCTGCTCCAGGTCGCGGTGCGACAGGTCGCCGTAGTGCTGGTCGGCGCGGACGCGGAAGTAGACGTCACCGTCGACCGCGTAGGCGGCGCCGCGGTCCAGCAGCGCCTGGATCAGGTCGACGATCCCGTCGATCGTCTCCGAGGCCAGCGGCTCGTGGTCCGGCCGGCCCAGCCCGAGGGCGTCGGTGTCCGCGACGTAATGGGCGGTCATCTCCCGCGCCAGCTCCTCGGAGCCGATGCCCCGCTCGCGCGCCGCGTCGTAGATCTTGTCGTTGACGTCGGTGATGTTCGCGACGAACGTCACGTCGTAGCCCTCGTGCTCGAGGAACCGCTTGAGCCACGAGAAGACGACGAACGGCCGCGCGTTGCCGACGTGGATGCGGTTGTAGACCGTCGGCCCGCACGCGTAGACGCCGACGCGCCCCGGCTCCCGGGGCTCGAGGGGCACGAGTCTGCCGCTGCGCGTGTCGTGGAGCCGGATATCGGGCACAGCGGGAGCCTATCCGGGCGGGTAGTCATGCTTGACGTGCCCATGCCGGCAGGGGATTTGGACGGATGGACGATCCTTTTCCGCCCGGGCTCAAGGTCTAATAGCCGCCCTCCGTGCCTGCACGTCGTCTGCAAGAAGCTCAGCCGCTCGACCTCGTCGAAGCCGGCTTCCGCACGCTCCCCGGGCGCTACCTCGGCGCGCCGAAGGGCTTCGACGCGACCTACCAGGTGCGGATCGGCGACGTGGGCCACACCTTCGAGGTCCGCTGCACCGAGCGCACGGCGCGCGTCCGCAAGGGCGTGAGCACCCGCAAGCCGGACGTCGTCATCGGCACCGACGCCGACACCTGGCTGCGCCTGCGCGCGGGCGAGCTCAGCGGCCTCGAGGCCTTCCGCGAGCGCCTGCTCTACGCGCGCGGCGAGCTCGACCTCGCCGTCCGCTTCGAGGGCCTCTTCCGGCTGCCCGACGGCCGCGACCCGCTCCTGCGCGTCCACGACGTCCACCTCGACAGCCCCGGCGGGCAGCGGATCTCGACGCTCACGCTCGGCGAGGGTCCCGACGTCCTGCTCGTCCACGGCCTCGGCGCGGCGAAGTCCTCGTTCTTCGACTGCGCCGCCCACCTGGCCGAGAGCGGCTACCGGGTCCACGCCCTGGACCTGCCCGGCTTCGGCGGCTCGTCGAAGCCGGCCGTCGCGCCGTTCTCGGCGCGCTGGTTCTCCGACGCCGTGCTCGGCGTGATGGACGAGCTCGACCTCGAGTCCGCCCACCTCGTCGGCAACTCGATGGGCGGCCGCGTCGCGCTCGAGGTCGGCCTGCGGCGTCCCGAGCGCGTGCGCTCGATCGCCGCCCTCTGCCCCGCCGTCGCCTTCGTCAAACGCGGCTTCCATCCGCTGGTGCGGCTGCTGCGGCCGGAGCTCGGGGTCGTCCCCCACCGCCTGCGCCGCGGCATCGTCGAGCGGCAGCTGTACAGCATGTTCTGCGACATCGACACGCTCGACCCGAGCGTCGCCGACATCGTCGTCGACGAGTTCCAGCGGATCTACGGCTCGGCGGCCGCGCGCGTCGCGTTCTACGCCTCGGCGCGCAACATCTACCTCGACCGCCCGTTCGGCCACGGCGGCTTCTACCCGCGGCTCGCCGGCCTCGAGCCGCCGGCCCTGTTCGTCTGGGGCACGCACGACAAGCTCATCCCCTCCGGCTTCCGCCGCTACGTCGCCGAGGCCCTGCCGACCGCCGAGCAGGTGGTGCTCGAGGGCTGCGGCCACGTGCCGCAGGTCGAGCGGGCCGAGCAGACCGCCGGGATGCTGCGGCGGCTGTTCGACCGCGCCGACGCGCTCGGCGCGACCGCGTCGCCGGCCGCCCGCCGCGCGCGGGGCGCGCGCGCCGCGTAGGCCGTCTACGATCGCTCCATGGCCGGCGCCTCACCGACCTCGGCGCACGCATCGCGCAACGGGCACCACAAGGACGGCCTCGAGGGTGTCGCGCCCTCCGCGGAGCGCACCGACGAGGACCTCGAGGGCCGCGCGCCGGCCCAGGGCCGGCTCCTCGAGCGGCTCCTGCACGGCGTCGCGGGCGCCGTCCAGCGGCGCATCCCCGCCGCCGACCTCGACGAGCGCGACCCGGACTACATCCGCGAGTCGCTGCCGCGCCTGTGGCTGCTGGCCAGCCTCTACTTCCGCGGCGAGGTCCGTGGGCTGGGCAACATCCCCGATGACGGGCCGGTGCTGCTCGTCGGCAACCACTCGGGCGGCAACATGACGCCCGACACGACGGTCTTCACGCTCGCCTTCTCGGCCTACTTCGGCGTCGAGCGGCGCTTCCACCAGCTGGCGCACAACCTCGTGCTGGCGTGGCCGTGGCTCGGCTTCCTGCGCAAGTACGGGACGGTGGCCGCCTCCCCCGAGAACGCGCGCGCGGCGCTGCGCAGCGGCGCGGCCGTGCTCGTCTACCCCGGCGGCGACGTGGAGGTCCACCGGCCGTCCTGGGAGAGCGCCCGCGTCGACTTCGCCGACCGCAAGGGCTACCTCCGCCTCGCGCTCGAGGAGGACGTGCCGATCGTCCCCGTCGTGGCGATCGGCGGTCAGGAGACGGCGCTCTTCCTCTCGCGCGGGCAGGCGCTCAGCCACGCACTCATGCTCGACCGCCTCCTGCGCCTGAAGGTGCTGCCGATCTCGATCGCCGCGCCCTGGGGCCTGAACGTCGGCGACCTGCTCGGCCACCTGCCCCTGCCGGCCAAGATCACCATCGAGGTCCTGCCGCCGATCCACCTCCGGGAGGAGTTCGGCGACGAGCCGGACCTCGACGAGGTCCACGCCCACGTGGTGCGGCACATGCAGGAGACCCTCGACGCGCTGGCCGCCGAGCGCCGGCTGCCGGTGATCGGCTGATGCGCGTCGTCGCCGCCATCGACGTCACCGCGCCGCCGGAGGCGGTCTGGGCGTTCGTCGACGACCCGTCCCGCTACCTGCACTTCATGTCCGGCGTGACCCGCTGGGAGGTCGTCGGCGACCAGGCCTCCGGCTCCGGCGCCCGCTACCGGATGCTCATGCACGTCGGGTCGGCGGAGGTGGGCGGTCTCGTCGAGGTCGTCGAGCACGTCGCGCCGCACGACCTCGCCTGGACCTCGGTGGTCGGCGTCGACCAGCGGGGGCGCTGGCGCCTGCGCCCGCGCGGGACCGGCGGGACGCACGTGGAGCTGCGCCTCTCCTACGGCGTGGCCGGGTCGGGGCTCTTCGGGTGGATCGCCGAGCAGCTGGCCGCCCCGACCGTCCGCGGGCACCTGCGCCGCTCGCTCCAGCAGCTCAAGCGCCAGGTGGAGCACGAGCAGCTCCGCCAGGCCGCCGCCGCCCGCCGCGCCGCACGCGCCGGCGAGCCGACGCGCTAGCGTCCGGGCGCAGAGACGCGATGCCGCCCGGATCTCCGCTCGACATCCTGGTCGTCGACGACGACGCACCGCTGCGCGACATGCTCACCCGCTCGTTCGAGCGCGAGGGGCACCGCATCACCTCGGTGGCCGACGGCCACGCCGCCCTCGACGAGGCCGGGCGCAGCCAGTTCGACGTGATCCTGCTCGACGTGGCGCTCGGCCCCGGGCCGACCGGCTACGACGTGGCCCGCGCGCTGCGCGCCCGCCGCAACGTGACGCCGGTGATCATGCTCACCGCCCTGGACTCCGAGGCCGACGCCGTGCAGGGCCTCGAGGCCGGCGCCGACGACTACGTCACCAAGCCCTTCGGCCTGGCCGAGCTGCGCAGCCGCATCCGCGCCGTCCTGCGGCGCGCCCACGGCCACCTCGTCGACGACGGCCTGGTCGAGGTCGGCAACGTCGTGCTCGACCAGCGCCAGCGCGAGGTCTCGGTCGACCACCACCCCGTGCGCCTGACCTTCGCCGAGTTCGAGCTCCTGCAGTGCCTGATGTCGCGGCCCGGCCGCCTGCACAACCGCCAGGAGCTGCTGCGCGCGATCTGGGGCGACAGCGCCTATCGGGACCCGCGCGCGATCGACGTCCACATCCGGCACCTGCGGGAGAAGCTCGAGGAGCGCCCGGAGGAGCCGAAGCTCATCCTGACCGTCCGCGGCGCGGGGTACCGCTTCCGGGACCGATGAGCCCGCGGCGCCGCGCACCCGCCGGGGAGCGGCCGGAGGCCCGGGCATGACGCTGCGTACGCGCCTGCTGCTGGCGCTGCTGGCGACCAGCGCGGTGACCCTCGGCGCGGCGGCGCTCGCGCTGCTCTCGCCGCTGCAGACGCGCCTGGAGAACGAGGCGCGGCGCTCGCTGCAGTCGACGGTCCTCGCCACGCGCGGGACGATCCTCGCCGCCGCCGACCAGGACGGCGGCGTCGGCTACACGACGATCGACGCGCTGCAGACCCTGTCGAACCGCACGGGCAACGCGCGCGTCGTGCTCTTCAAGGTGCCGATCGACGTCAACGCGACCGATCGCGCCGACACCGGGACCGGCCCGACCTCGACCGACGACGTGTTCGCGGCCTTCAACCACGACCGGACGGTGACGAGCACGACCGGGGAGGGCACCCGGATCGCCGTGCCGCTCGGCCATGACCCGCGGCTCGGGCTCCCGAAGTACATCCTCGCCGTACGCCGCCGCGACACCGGCTCCGGCGAGGCCTTCGCCGTCGTCCGCAGCGCGTTCCTGAAGGCCGCGGCCGTCGGGCTGGGCGTCGCGCTCGCCCTCGGCCTGATCCTCTCGCTCGGCCTCGCGCGCCGGCTCGGGCGCCTGCGTCGCAGCGCGCTGGCGCTCGCCGCCGACGGCGTCGGCGCGCCGCCGCCGGTGGACCGCGGCAGCGACGAGGTCGGCGACCTGGCGCGAGCGCTGGCCTCGATGCAGCGGGCGCTGCGCCGCCAGGAGGAGGCGCGGCGCGCCTTCGTGTCCACCGCCAGCCACGAGCTGCGGACGCCGCTGACGTCGCTGCAGGGCAACCTCGAGCTGCTCGCCGAGGACCTCGAGGCCGGGCACCTGGACGTCGACGAGGCGCGCAGCCAGCTCGAGGGCGCCCAGCTGCAGCTCCGGCGGCTGGGCAACCTCGCCGCCGAGCTGCTGGACCTCAGCCGCCTCGACGCCGGCGTGGCGCTGCGACGCGAGCCCGTCGAGCTCGGCGAGCTGTCACGCGCGGTGGCCGCCGAGTTCGCGCTGCGCGCCCGCGACCGCGACGTCACGCTCGACGTCGTCCCGCCCACGGGCCCGGTGTGGGCCTCCGGCGACCCGGGGGCGGTCGCCCGCGTCGCGCGCATCCTCCTCGACAACGCCCTGCGCTTCTCCCCCGCCGGCGCGCCGATCCGGATCGCGGCCGCCTATCGCGGCGACCGCGCGCTGCTGGAGGTCGTCGACCACGGACCGGGCGTGCCGCCCGAGGAGCGCGACGCGATCTTCGAGCGCTTCCAGCGGGGCGCGCGGACGGGCGACGAGAGCGGCTTCGGGCTCGGCCTGGCCATCGGGCGGGAGCTCGCCCACCGCCTCGACGGCCGGCTGGAGCTGGCGCCCGACGACGGCGCCGAGCCGTCGGGGGCGCGGTTCGTCCTGACGCTGCCCATCGAGATGCCGCGCGGCTCGGACGCCGAGCCCGTCGAGGGCGACACCGTCGCCCCTGGGCCGATCGGCGGCGTGGGCGGCTAGGAGCGCTCGCCGTCGCGCGCCGCGCAGGCGGCGCAGCGGCCGGCGACCACCAGCTCGGCGCCCTCGGCGGCGAAGCCGGCGGCGCGGGCGGCGGCCATGGCCGGCGCCGCGTCGGGAGCGGCGTCGAGGTCGTCGACGCGGCCGCAGGAGCGGCAGCGGGCGTGCGCGTGGTCGTCCGCACGCGGGTCGTAGAGCACCGGGCCGCCGACGCTGACGCGGCGCGCCAGCCCGAGGTCGGCGAGCAGCTCGAGCGTGGCGTAGACGGTGGGCAGCGACATGCCGGGGAGCCGCTCGCCGGCGCGGCGCAGCACCTCCTCGGCGGTGACGTGGCGGTCGAGCTCGCGCAGCAGCCGGTGGATCACCAGCCGCTGGGAGGTCGCCCGCTGGCCGCGCGCGCGCAGGGCCTCGACGAGCCGGTGCTCGGGGTCCAGGGCGGCGTCGTGGCGGGGACCGGTGGTCATCGCCTTGTCGATGGTAGGGCATCCTTATCTTTAGTGGCTTGTAGGATGTCCGCCATGAGCGATCAGGCGATGACCCTCTCCGCCGCCGACGCCCGCGCCGACGAGCACCGCCGGCTGGTCCTGCAGCGCGTCCAGCCGGCGCTCATCGGCCTGATCGACGGCACGATCTCGACGCTCGCGCCGATCTTCGCCGCCGCGTACCTCGCCGGCTCCCGCGCGGCGCTGCTCGTCGGGCTGGCCAGCGCGCTCGGCGCCGCCATCAGCATGGGCCTCTCCGAGGGGCTCTCCGACGACGGCTCGATCACCGGCCGCGGCAGCTCGATGTCGCGCGGGCTGATCACCGGCGGCGCCACGTTCGTCGGCGGCACCTTCCACGCCCTGCCGTTCCTCATCTCCGACGTCGGGACCGCGCTGGCGATCGCCTACGTCGTCGTCGCCGCGGAGCTCGTCACCATCGCGCTCGTGCGGCGTCGGTTCATGCAGGTCCCGCTCCCGACGTCGCTCGTCCAGGTGACGCTGGGCGGCGCGCTCGTGGCGGTCGTCGGCGTGCTCGTCGGACACGCGTAGCCGCGCCGTCTGAACGACGACGGGCCGCCCCGAGGGGCGGCCCGTCGTGTTGCACGCACGATGCGCCGGATACCCGCTGGGCGGGTGGCGCATGCGCGGTCAGGCCTCGGAGACCAGCGGCTCCCGCTCGTAGACCGTTTCGGGCACCTTCGCGTAGGGCTGCTCCACGTCGGCGTCGGTCTGCTCCTCGTGGTAGACGGACTCGACGTTGACCGCCCAGATGTCGTGGTCGTCGCCATGGAGGATGTTGTCCACCGCGCGCATCGCCGACAGCATCGAGTGGTCCGAGTTGTTGTAGCGGTGCAGGCCGTTGCGGCCGACCTGGACGAAGTCCTCGAGCGGGTCGAGCCAGCCGCGGATCGCCGCCACGCGCTGGGCGTACTCGGCGTCGTACATCGGGTAGGCCAGCGGCACGCGGACCACGTAGCCGCGGCGGACCTGGTCGGGCCGCGCGAGCCCGAGCTGGTGCAGCTCCTGCGTGGCGAGCTCGACGAGCCTGTCGTCGTCCATGGTCCAGAGGTCGTCGCCCTTGAAGGCGAAGTACTCCAGCCCGACGCACGCCGTGTCGGGGTCCGGGACCATCCACGGCGACCATGAGCGGTAGTTCTGGATGCGGCCCACGCGGACCCCGGGCTCGTGGATGTAGATCCAGTTGTCGGGGAAGAGGTCCTGGCCGTCGAGCACGAGCGCGACGGTGAGGAAGTCGCGGTAGCGCAGGCCCTGCGCGGCATCCTGGACCTCGGCCGGCGCACCCGGGCTGACGAGGCCGACCATGTGGCGCAGGGGCAGCGACGAGACGGTGCCGCGCGGCGCGATCGGCCCCTGCGGCGTGTCGATCCGCACGACGCGGCCGTCCTCGACGTGGATGCCGGTCGCCGGGCACTCCAGCCGGACCTCGCCGCCCATCTCCTCGATGCGGCTGGTCATCATCTCCCACATCTGGCCCGGGCCGTAGCGGGGGTACTGGAACTTGTCGATCAGCGACGTGATCTCGTTGCCCTTGTTGCCGAAGAACGCGGCCTTGGCGGCGGAGAAGAACGAGAGGTTCTTGATGCGCTGCGCGGCCCAGTCGGCGCGCAGCTCGCTCGTCGAGACACCCCACACCTTCTCGGTGTAGGACTTGAAGAAGTGCTTGAAGAGGCGCCGGCCGAAGCGGTTGGAGACCCACTGCTCGAAGGTCTCCTCCTTGCCCTTGGGCTTGATCGCGGCCCAGAGGTACGACATGCCGCAGAGGAAGAGCTCGACCGGGCCGAGCTTCTTGATGACGTCGGTGCCCTTGAGCGGGTAGTCGAGGTACTTCCCGCGCCAGAAGATGCGCGACATCCGCGGGCGCATGAGGAACTCGTCGCCCATGATCTCGAGCCAGAGGTCATTGACCTCCTTGTTCTTCGTGAAGAAGCGGTGGCCGCCGAGGTCGAAGCGGTAGCCGTCGGGGTCGACGACGGTCTTGGCCAGGCCCCCCACCTGCTCCTCGGCCTCGAGGACGATCACCTTGCGGCCGGCCTTGGCCAGCAGGTAGCCCGCCGACAGGCCGGCGGGGCCGCCGCCGATCACGACGTACGGCCGGGCGTCGCCGGTGCCGTCGTCCTCGGACGTCGGCAGGGTCGGGGGTGCGTCGACGAGCGTCATAGGCCCACCTTGCCCGCTGCGCGCGCGATTCCGGCCCGCCGCTAACGCGTCCTAACAGTTCCTAATCGAACCGTTCGGCGGTGCGCTGCGGCCCCATCGGGAGCGCTGCGGCGGGCGGCGCGGGGGGGCCGCGGGGCTCAGCGGCGCAGGTAGACGATCGCGCGCACGCCGCGCGGCAGCCCGTGGCCGTCGAACCGCGGGACCGGACCCACGCGGATGAAGCGCGGGTCGTCGTCGGCGGCGTGCTCCCACTGCGGCGCGCGACGGCGGACCAGCGAGGTCCACGGGGCCTTCCAGCTGGCCGTCTTGATGATCGGCTCGATGAGGATCAGGTGGTGGCCGGGCGCGACCGCCGGCGCGATCCGGTCGAAGGTCCGCCGTGGCTTGGCGTCCTTCAGGCGCTCGAGGGCGTCGCGCCAGTCGAACACCCGGTTGTCGGCGACGAAGCCGAGCGCGTCGGCCCACTGGTAGCCGGGGCCGAGGTAGTAGCGCATCAGCGGGCCGTGCTCGGGGTGGACGGCGACGATGAGGTCCCGGGGCGCCAGCAGGCCCTGCTCGTCGAGGCTGCGGGCGACGCGATAGGCGTCGCTCTTGCCGCGGATCTGGTGCTCGCGCGGGTCGAACCACAGGAACAGCACGATGGCCAGCGCGACCAGGCCGAGCCGGCCGAAGCGCATCAGCCCCGCGCCGGCCAGCAGCAGGGCCGGGCCGAGGAAGACCGAGAAGTAGCGCCCCGCCCACGCCGGCGACACCTGCGAGGCCAGCCAGGCCAGCAGAACCGCGGCGCCGAGCGCGACGCCGATCGCCAGCGCCGCGCGCCGCGGCCCGGCCGCCGCGGCGCCCTCGTGGCGCAGGGACAGCAGGCCCGCGATGCCGAGCAGCGACACGAGCAGGGCCGTCGTCACGCCGCCGACGAGCGGGTACAGGCCCGCGAAGAGGTCGTCGACGCCGGGGCGGTCCGACCAGGGCGCACCGGTGTGCGCGGCCTGCGAGAGCAGCGTCGGCACCCAGGGCAGGTAGAGCACGGCCAGCACGCCGAAGCCGATCACGCCGTCGCGCAGCAGCCCGCGGCGGTCCGTCTCGGGCGCGGTGCGCCAGAGCACGAGGAACGCCACGCCGAGCCCGATCGCCAGGAAGAGCCCCCAGTTGTGGGCGTAGACCATGAGGGCGGCCAGCACGCTGAACGCCGGCAGCGCCCGGCGGTCGCGCTGCACGTAGGCCACGGCGAACGCGGCGGTGCTCATCAGGCCCAGCAGCGCCACCAGCGCGTACATCCGCGCCTCCTGCGCGTAGTACGTGAGGAACGGGCACGTCGCGCACAGCGCGGCCGTCGCCCAGCCCGCGCGCGCGCCGAAGAGCCGCCGTCCCGCCCACCAGCCGGACGGGATCGTCGCCAGCGCGAACAGCAGCGACAGGGCGTGCGTGCGCGCCTCGCCGTCGCCGCCGATGAGGTGCATCCACACGTGGAGCGCGAGGTAGTACAGCGGCGGCGAGCCGTCCTCGCGCAGGAGCGAGGGGATCGAGAAGAAGTCGTGGTGCGCGATCCCGACCGACAGGCCCTCGTCGATCCAGAACTTGGCGTCGAGCGCGCGTGAGCGCAGCCACAGCGAGACGAGGACGATGGCCAGCACGCCCGCCGCGACGAGGACCCGGTCGGGGATCCGCGCGACCGCGCCGCGGAGCGGCGCGGCGAAAAGCCGGGGGGCGGCGGGGCGGTCGTCGACCAGCACAGCGCAGCGAAGGGTATGCGGGTGGCGCGCGCGGTCCCCGGCGGCCTTAACGAAGCGCAACGGACCGCCACGGGGCCGCGGCGGGGGCGGGCTCAGCGGGCTGCGACGGCGCCGGCCGCGGCCACCGCGGCCACGACGGCGTCGGTGTCGGCCTCGGTCAGGGCGGCGCCCATCGGGATGGCGAGGTGGGTCCGCGCCAGCTCGTCGGTGCTCGGGAGCTCCACCCCGTCGGCGTACGGCCGCATGGCCTCCTGCCGATGGACGGGCGTGCGGTAGTAGGCCCGCGACTGGATCCCGGCCTCGGCCAGCTCCGCGGAGAGCGCGTCGGCATCCTCGTGGCGGACGACGTACAGGTGCCACGCCGGGTCGGCGCCGGCCGTCGCCACCGGCAGGACGACATGCTCGCCCAGCCCCGCGGCGGCGTAGCGGCGGGCCGCGGCGCGCCGCGCGTCGGCCCAGCCCTCGAGCTCGGGCAGCAGGATCCGCAGGTACGCGGCCTGCAGCTCGTCGAGGCGGGAGTTGTAGCCCACCTCCTGGTAGGTGACCTTGTCCCGGCTGCCGTGGAAGCGCAGCATCCGCACGCGCTCGGCCAGCGCGTCGTCGGCGGTCGCGATCGCGCCGCCGTCGCCGAGCGCGCCGAGGTTCTTGGAGGGGAAGAAGCTGAAGGTCGCGATGGTCCCCAGCGCGCCCGGGCGGCCCTCGGGCCCGCGGGAGCCGGCGGCCTGCGCGGCGTCCTCGACCACCGGCACGCCGAGCGCCTCGATCTCGCGGACCGGGGCGACGTTGCCGAACAGGTGGACGGCGACGACCGCCTTCGTGCGCGGCGTCATCGCCGCCTTCACCGTCTCGGGCGTGACCATCATCGTGTCCGGGTCGACGTCGCAGAAGACCGGGCGCGCGCCGGTCGGCGGGACGGCCTCGGCCGAGGCATAGAACGTGAACGACGGCACGACGACCTCGTCGCCGGGACCCACGCCGAGCGCGCGCAGCGCGATGGTCAGCGCCTCGGTGCCGTTGGCGACGCCGATGACGTGGCCGGCGCCGAGGTACGCGGCGAACTCGCGCTCGAACGCGTCGACCTCCGGGCCGAGGATGAAGGCGCCGGAGTCGATGACGCGCGCCGTGGCCTCCTGGAGGCGCGGGACGAGCGGCGCGAGCGGCGTGCGGGTGTCGAAGAGCGGGACGGTCACGCCCGGCACGGTATCGAGCGGCTGCCGCTCCTGGACAACCGGCCAGGGCCGTTCCGGCACGGGCCGCGGCAGCCGCTAGGGTCCGCGCCGCAATGGCTCCGACCGCTCCCAACCTCGTCCTCAGCCCGAGCGCCCAGGTGGGCGAGGGCGTGACCTTCGGCGCGAACGTCGTCGTCCACGACGGCGTGGTCATCGGCGACGGCGTCGTGATCCAGGACAACGTCGTGCTCGGCAAGGCGCCGAAGCTCGCCCCCACGTCGGGGGTCGCGCCGGTCGGCGACGAGGCGCTGGTCATCGGCGCGGGCGCGGCGATCTGCGCCGGAGCGATCGTGTTCGCCGCCGCGCGCATCGGCGCCGGGAGCATCATCGGCGACCAGGCCTACGTGCGCGAGCGCGCGCGGATCGGCGCCGGCACGGTCATCGGGCGCGGGTCGGCCGTCGACAACGACGTCGAGGTCGGCGACCGCGTGCGGGTCCAGACCAACGTGTACCTGACGGGCTACAGCGTGGTGGAGGACGACGTCTTCGTCGGCCCGTGCGCGATGACCACGAACGACGACACGATGAACCGCCACGGCGACGACTACCGCCTGCGGGGCGCGACCCTGCGGCGGGCGTGCCGGATCGGTGGCGGCGTGGTGCTGACGCCGGGGACGGAGGTCGGCGAGGAGGCGTTCGTCGCCGCCGGCGCCGTCGTGACGGCCGACGTGCCCGCGCGGGCGGTCGTCATGGGCGTCCCCGCGCGCGTCGTGCGCGAGGTCCCCGAGGCGGACCTCCTCGAGCGCTGGCGCTGAGCGCGCGAAGGGCGCGAAGGGCGCCTCCTGGCGGAGCACGATGCTCCGCGATCACCCGCTGTTCGCGGTCGGACTACGACAGCGGTCCAGTATTGAACCCCGGCCGGCAGGGGAAGACGCGACGCAGCCGACGTTCGGGGCAGGGGGTTCCGACGTCGCACGGTCCGTCCTCCGCCGGTCCACTCGCGGCTCCGGCGTCGCCCTCGTGCGGCGGCGCCTGGCTGCGTGCGGGCGGCGACCCGACCCCACGTCTCTTCACCTCACGGAGGTTCCGTTCGCATGCTCCGGCCCACGTGGCTCGCCGCACTCGCCGTGCTGTTGCTGGTCCCGTCCGCCGCCCTCGCCCGCACGGACGGCGCCGCCCGCGTCCCGTCCGCGTCCCGCTCCGACGGGCACCGGGCGCCCTCCGCCGCCACCCGCCCGCGCGCCGTCTTCGCGTACACGCGCCGGTCCAGCGCGCCGGGCACGCCCACGCGGCTCGACGCCAGCGGCTCGCGCTGCGGCCGGCGCACGCCGTGCGCCTTCCGCTGGTTCGACCTGCGCCGCACGGGCTCGCGCGTCCGGCACGTGCGCCTGGGCAGCGGCCGCCGGCTCACCCACGTCTGGAGGGCGGCCGGCACCAAGCGCGTGCAGCTGCGCGTCTACGACCACCGAGGCCGGCTTGCCGCCAAGCGCACGCGCCGCCTCCCCGACACGTGCCTGACGGCGCTCTCGTCGCGCTGCGTGGCGCGCTCCGCGGCCAAGCGGCCGTCGTCGTCCTCGTCGACGACGACCGCCGTGTACACGTACGCGCCCGCCGACGCCAGCGTCGGGGACACCACCACTTTCGACGCCTCGGGCTCGAGCTGCGGCAAGGCGACGCCCTGCACGTTCCGGTGGGAGGACGACGGCGACGACGGCAGCGGCGGCGTGCAGACGCTCTTCGGGACGGGGCGCACGCTGGCGCACACGTGGCTGCTCGCCGGCACCAAGAACGTGCGCCTGAAGGTGTACGACCGTCGTGGCTCGCTGAAGGCGCAGGTCGTCCACGCGCTCACCGTGGCCGACCTCGCCACGCCCCTGAGCGGCTCGGGCTCGTCGACGGATCCCGGCACCACGACCGACCCAGGCACCACGACCGATCCGGGCACCACGACCGATCCGGGCACGACGACCGATCCGGGCACCACCACGGATCCGGGCACCACCACGGACCCGGGCACCACCACGGACCCGGGCACGACCGACCCCGGCACCACCACGACGTATACGGCGGCCAACCTGTGGGTCGACCCCAACGGCGGCAGCTGCACCCGCCAGAGCTCGCCGGGCGCGTGGTCCGACGCCGCGGCCTGCACGTTCAACAAGGCCTACGCCAAGGCCCTGCCCGGTGACGTGATCCTCGTCAAGGGCGGCACCTATCCCGGGACCGACCCCGGGGTGAACGGCACGACGGAGGTGCGCCTCGACGTCAACGCCAACCTCGTCTCGGCCTCCGCGGACGTGACGATGGCGCCGGTCGCGGGCGAGGACGTGAACGTCACCGCGGACCGCTTCATCGTCTACGGCTCCCACCTGCACCTCGTCGGCGGCGCCAGCCCCTACACGTTCCACGTGCGCAACCTGCTGGTCAACGCGACCCAGGGCACCTCGAACGCCAACCACGACGTCTTCGAGAACGTCGATGGCAAGTCGTTCTTCATCGGCCCGGCCTCCAACATCACCCTCAAGGGCGGCGACTACGGCCCGAACAACGACACGTGCAACGCGCCATTCGGCGCGCAGTTCGAGCCGCACATCGACAAGGTCAACGCCTGGGAGACGGGCAGCCAGCCGACCGGCCTGCGGCCGACGAACATCACCCTCGACGGCGTGACCGTCCACGGCCAGACGTCGTCGAACCTCACCGCGTGCCACACCGGCGGCATGATCATGGCCGACGGCAACGGCGTCGTCGTCCGGCACTCGAAGTTCTACGGCAACAACGTCTACGACATCGAGGTCGGCGACACCGGCACGACGCCCGACAACGTGACGCTCGAGAACAACTGGTTCGCGCCGGGCACCGACCAGAACGGCGCGGACGCCGGCCAGCGCGAGGTCCAGTTCTCGCAGGACGGGGCGTTCGACAACTGGCTCGTGCGCTTCAACAGCTTCGTGCACGGCCTCGACATCCACCAGAACCGGCCCAGCTCGACGCACAGCAACATGCGGGTCCTGGGCAACATCGGCCAGAGCACGGACTGCGGCGTGTCCGGCGTGACGTACGGCTACAACGCGTGGACGGCCGGGACCTGCGGCTCCGGCGACAAGAAGCTCGGCTCGCTGCCGTACGTGAGCACGTCGCTCACGGCGCCGAACCTCCACCTGGCCGGCTCGGCCGGCAGCACGCCGGTCGACAACATGGTCACCCAGAGCACCGGCGACTACGGGACGCCGGACGACATCGACCGCAGCGCCCGCGGCACGACCCGCGACGCCGGCTCGGACGAGCGCTGAGTCGACCGCGGCGGTCCTCCGGCTCAGGCGCGGAGGACCGCCGCGGCGATCGTGGGGCGGCGCGGCGCCGCCCCGCGGCTCAGCCGACCGCGACGAGCGCCCGGCCCGCGGGCTGGGGCGCGGGCAGGATGCCCCGCAGCTGGGCCCACCGGCTCGCCTCGGTGCGGTTCGAGACGTCGAGCTTGCGGTAGATGTTGGAGAGGTGGAACTTCACCGTCTGCTCGGTCACCCAGAGCAGGCGCGCCAGCTCGGCGTTCGAGTGCCCCTCCGCCACCAGCTGGAGGATCTCGAGCTCGCGGCGGGTGAGCCCGTGGCTGTCGTCGGGCACCGGGGCGGCCGACGGCGGGATGGGCGCCTGGGCGAGCGCGTGCGACGGCGCCAGGAACATCGAGTGGCGGAACGCCTGGCGCACGGCGGACGTCAGGTCGTCGGGGTGCGCCGTCTTGAGGACGTAGGCGTCGGCGCCGGCGGTGAACGCGTCGCGGACGTGGTCGGCGTCGTCGAACATCGAGAACACGACCACGCGCGCCTCCGTGAGCAGCTCCTTGACGCGGCGCACGAAGGTGATCCCGTCGATCGCGTCGTCCGGCATCAGCAGGCCGGTCACGACGAGGTCCGGCGCCAGGCGCTCGAGCTGGTCGACCGCCTCCGTGCTCGACGAGAGCTTCGCCACGACGTCGACGCCGGCGCTCCGCAGCACCGACTCCACCGTGTCCATCCACATCGGGTGCTGGTCGACCAGCACCGCGACGCGCCCCATGATTCCCTCACTCATGCCTGGTTCGCCCTTCCTGGCTCCTGACAACGATCGAAGGAAGGTGTAACGGCTCGGCGACGCCGGTTGCGGGGGATCAAGCGGCCCTGCCGCGGGTGAAGTGGCGGCATGGCGGAGGGTGAGAGACCTCCCCCACGCCGCCGGTGCCGGTGCGACGGCCGCCGCTAGCGCACGGGCGCCGCGACCCCGTGGTCGTCGACGAAGACGCGCGCGCCCTGGTTGGCCAGCGACGCGTCGACCGCCTCGATCATGCGGACCACCTCGAGCCCGAGCTCGGCCGACGAGCGCGGGCGGGCTCCAGTGCGGATCGCGTCGCAGAAGTCGGTCATCTCACGCAGCAGCGGCTCGGCCGCGGGCACGTGCGGCGACACGATGTCGCCGGTGCGATAGGTGAGCTTGTACTCGCCGAAGCTCTCCGGGTTGGGCAGCACCGCGCCCGAGTCGAAGACGCGCACCGGCTCCGAGCTCGTGTCGTCGTAGAGCACCATCTTCCGCGAGCCGACGATCGTCGTCCGGCGCAGCTTGCTGGGCGCCAGCCACGACAGCTCCACGTGGGCGATCGTCCCCGAGCCGAACTCCAGGTCGATGAACGAGACGTCGGGGATGGTCGGGATGACGCACCCGCGGCTGACCGCCGACGCATGGGTCGGGGTCTCGTCGAGCCAGTAGCGCAGGATCGAGAAGTCGTGGGGGCCCAGGTCCCAGGCCACGCTGACGTCCGGCTGGTGGAGCCCGAGGTTCACGCGGCTCGTCGAGATGAAGTAGATCTCCCCCACCTCGCCGCTGTCGATCAGCTCCTTGATCGCCATCACCGGCGGGCTGTACAGGAAGGTGTGGCCGGGCATGAGCACCAGCCCGCGCTCGTTGGCGAGCCCCATGAGCTCCAGGGACTCGGCCGACGAGGCGGCCAGCGGCTTCTCGACGAAGACGTGCTTGCCGGCCTTCAGCGCCGCGAGCGCCAGCGGGTGGTGCGTCGATACCGGTGTGACGATCGCCACCGCGTCGACGCGCTCGTCGGCCAGGACGTCCGCGAAGCGGGTCGTGGTCCGGACGGCCGGGTACCGGCGGCCGATCGCCGCCAGCGCGTCCTCGCGCAGGTCGCAGATCATCTCCACGTCCACGCCCTCCACCTCGTGGAGGTTGCGCACCAGGTTCGGGCCCCAGTACCCCAGCCCGACGATCGCGACCCCGATCCGGCCCGTCGTCTCCTTGCCGTCCATCTCGCTCCTCCTCATCCCGTGGACTCCCTGCTCTTGGCCCTCACGCTGTCGCCTTGCGCTGCCGCAGCACCTCGAACGGCGTGCGCAGCAGCAGCCGCAGGTCCAGCCAGAACGACCAGCCGCGGGCGTAGGCGACATCCATGTCCAGTGCCTCGCCGAACGTCGAGTTCGCCCGCGCGGTCACCTGCCACAGCCCGGTCAGGCCCTGCGGCACGCCGAAGCGCTCGAAGTGGTGCGGCTGGAAGTGCTCGGTCTCGTACTCGATGCACGGACGCGGCCCGACGAGGCTCATGTCGCCCCGCAGCACGTTGAGCAGCTGCGGCAGCTCGTCGAGGCTCGTCTTGCGCAGCCAGCTGCCGAAGGGCGTGATGACGTCGCTGCGGTCGAGCTTGTACATGCCGTTGGCGTTGGCGACCGCGCTGGTCGACATCGTGCGGCTGATGTACTCCTTGTGCTTCGAGACGTCCGTGTCGACCTTCATCGTGCGGAACTTCAGGGCGGTGAAGGGCCGCATGTCGCCGCCGAGCCGCGTCTGGCGGAAGAACACGGGGCCAGCGGAGTCGCGCCGCACCCGGACGGCGATGTAGGCGAGCAGCGGCGCGGCGGCCAGCAACCCGAGGGAGGCGCCGACGAGGTCGACGGCCCGCTTGGCGCGCAGCGCCGTGCGCGACAGCCGCGCCGGCGGCAGGTTGACCAGCGCCATCCCCTCGACGGAGTGCACGCCGACGCGCGGGCCGACCAGCTCGAACAGCCGCGGCACCAGGTCGACCTGGACGTGGTGCTCGCGCAGCGTCCGGACCATCGCCAGCGTCTCGGGCGTCGGGTCGTTGGAGAACGAGATGATCACCCGCTCGACGTCAAGCCGCTCCACGATCTCCGCGAGCCGGTCGGGCGGCCCGAGGATGGTCAGGTGGTCGGGCAGGTCGGGCCGCCGCATCTTCGGCCAGCGGTCGACGAAGCCCACCAGGTTGATCCCGTACTCGGGGTGCTTGAGCAGCTTGCGGGCGATGAGCTGGCCCACGTCGCCGGCGCCGACGATGACGGTGTTCTGCAGGAACGAGGCGCTGCGCCGGCAGGTCTCTCGCGCCACCGACCGCCCGAGCGGCACGACGGTGACGGCCAGCAGCCAGAAGGTGATGACCTTGGCGACGTCGGGATCGGCCAGCCCCGTGAGCTCGGCGCCCACGACGAGCGTCCATGCCCCCGCGGTGACCACGTGGAAGACCCCGGCGACGTCGTCCGCGGTCGAATGGCTGGCGCGCTCCTCGTCGCGGTCGTAGAGGCCCTGCGCGTGCGCGACGACGTACCAGAGCGGCAGCGAGAGCAGGAACATCGCGTACTCGCCGCGGAGTCCTACGGCGTCGTCTCCGCCGAACGAGCCGTGCAGCGCGGTCGCGACGATGAACGCGAAGGCCAGCCCGAGCAGGTCGGCGACGACGAGCCGCCGGCGCATCATCGAGCCGCGGCGGGCCCGGCGCGAGCGGCCGAGCAGCGTGCGCGTCCGGTCGTCGACGAGGTCCAGGAGGTCGGCGCTCGCGTGAGCGCCGACGTCGCGGATGGGGCTGACGACGCTCACAGGACCACCGTTGCTCGAGGTGCGAGAAGCACGGGATGAGCCTGAGCGAACCGGCCCGCCGAGGAAAGACCAGAGCGCGAAGACCATCCGCGCGGTGGGGGTCGCGGCCCCGGGGCTGGCCTTTCGGTGGGGCGCGTGATCCGGCAGGTCGGGGGTGGCCGGCGCCGGAGCCGCGCTCTAGCGTACGGCGCCGTGCCGTTCACCACCGACAGCCGGCCGCGGCCAACCGCCGTCGCCGCACGCCCGCCCCTCCAGGGGCGATCGCTGGGCGTCGTGGGCGCGCTCGCGCTGGCCGCTGGCGTGGTCGCGGTCGTCACCGCGACGCAGCTCTGGGACTACGACGTCCACGACCTTCACGTGCGGGTCCTCGACTCGGCGTCGCGCCGCAGCTACACGCACGCGCTGTCGACCCTCGCGTTCCTCGCCGCCGCCGCCGCGGGAGCGCTGGCGCTGTGGCGGGGCGTCCGCGAGCGCCGCGGGTCGTGGCACGCCGCGACCTGGCTGTTCGCCTTCCTGCTCGTCGACAACGTCACCCGCATCCACGAGCACGTCCCCCACTGGCCCGTCGTCTACCTCCCGATCCTGCTGGCGGTCTCCGCCGCGCTGCTCGTCCTCAGCGCCGGGTCCGACCAGCAGCGGCTCGTCGTCGTCGGCCTCGGGCTGCTCATGAGCTCGCTGGTGATCCACGTGGTCGGGCCGTCGGCGATCGACGCGCTCGGATGGTCGCCCCTGAGCTGGCAGTACCAGGTGAAGGTCGCGCTCAAGGAGGGCCTGGAGCTCGCCGGGTGGGTCGTGATGGTCCCCGTCCTCCTGCGCCTGGCCACCGGCGCGACCGCGCCGCGGCGGGCGTGACCGCGCGCACGGCGAGTGGCGGCCGGCTCGCGGAAGGTGTCGCGAAACCGGCCGCCCCGGCCTCCGACCGGATGGGTCAGGAGGCGTTGGTGATCGACGTCCCCATGAAGGTGAAGCCGTCGGCCTCGCCGTACTTCTTGTCCGTGACCTGGGTCAGGACCTCGACCTTGCCGAGGACCTCGAGCCGCGGAGGCTCGTAGGACGAACGCTCCTCGATGGAGCTCATGCGCACCTCCCTGGTTCGGATAGAGGGGCAACGTATGGCCGACGCACCGGATGCACAACTGAACGACCGACCAGCTTCCCAGACCGGCGAGTGTCCGGAACCGGCGGGGGCGGCGACGGCCGCGCTGGGCGCCTACGGCCTGCGGCTGACGGGCCTGGAGGCCCAGTCCGCCGCGCTCGTGCCCGTGCCGGCGGGGGCCCCGGCGTACGCGCTGAGCTCCGAGCTCGGCGACGTCGGCGAGCTCACCGAGCACCTCAGCGCGGCGCACGCCGAGCTGCGCGTCCCGAGCGGCGCGCGCATCCACATCGACCGCGCGGCGGGCCGCATCCGGGTGCGCACGGCGCAGCCGGTGCGCCCCGAGGCGCTCGTGCACCCGTACCTGGCCTCGGCGGCGGCGATCATCGCCCGCTGGCACGGCCACGAGTCCTTCCACGCCGGCGCCATCGCCGTGGACGGCGGCGCGTGGGCGCTGCTCGCCGATCGCGAGGGTGGCAAGAGCTCGACCCTGGCCCAGCTGGCCGTCGCGGGCGTGCCGATCGTCTGCGACGACATGCTGGTCCTCGACGGCGAGCGTCCGCTGCCCGGCCCGCGGACGCTCGACCTGCGCACCGGCGCGGCGGAGCGCTTCCCCCACGCCGAGCCGCTCGGGAGCGCGGGCGCCCGCGACCGGTGGCGGCTCCGCGTCGGCTCCGTCGCCGACGACCTCCGGCTCAGGGGCTTCGTGGTGCTGGCGTGGGGCGACGCCATGCGGCTGCGGCCGCTGACCCCGCGCGAACGGCTCGACGCCCTGCTGCGCCACCGCGGCGTCCGCCTGGCGCCGGCGGACCCCGGCGCCCTGCTCGACTACGCGGGCCTGCCGGCGTGGGAGCTGTCGCGGCCCCGCACGTGGTCGTCGATGGACGCCGCCGCCGGCGCGCTGCTCGAGCGCGTCTCGGCCTGACAGGCTTTCGCCAGCCAGGCGCTCTGCAGCGCCGTCAGGGCGCGGGGATCGGGCGCGGGAGCGAGCCACGCGCGCCGCAGCCGCTCCCGGTCGACGAGCGCGGCGTCGACTCCGGCACCGTCCCAGCGCGTGGCCAGCGCACGGGCGTGGTCCGCCGCGAAGACCGCGCCGAAGCCCGCCTTCGTCCCCCGCCGCAGGACCGCCTCCGGCAGCAGGTCGCCGGCGAGCGCCGCCATCGCCGCCGTGCGGCCCCGGAACCGGCGCTCGGGCGGCAGCGCGGCGAGCGCCGCCAGCACCCGGGGGTGCAGCAGCGGGTGCGCGACCGCCGCGCCGGCGTCGGCGGC